>CAZKCG010000023.1:0-71037 GCA_964551445.1 uncultured bacterium
GTTATGGCGGTTATGATATCACGGGCCCCGGCACCGGCGCCGCTACTATAGCTTCATGCACGGTCGACACGAGCCAGGTTACGGACGGCGCTTTTATAACGACCGACGATTCTAAAAAAACAGCTCTTCAGCTTGGCGCGAACTATAACCAGTCCATAGCTTATACGATCAAATCGATAATGCCCGACAGCCTTGGCGTCGGCGCGTCGTCAAAAATTTCTTCGCTCAGCCAGATCAGCGTTATAAGCGTCGAAGACGCGAACCTTTCATTGAAAGTTCTCCAGAAATCAATTACCGATATAACCAGCATAAGAGCCGAGATCGGCGCTACGCTTAACAGGCTTGAATATACCGAAAAAACTCTCCGCATCCAGCGTGAGAACATGGCATCCGCCGAATCGAAGATAAGAGACGCCGACATGGCTCAGGAAATGACGACCTACACGAGAAATCAGATACTCGCTCAGACCGGAACGGCTATGCTTGCGCAGGCGAACTCAAGACCTCAGAGCGTTTTACAGCTTCTGAAAAGTTAGTTGACGACATGGAAGTAATATAAACATTTTTTAAGGAGAGCAATTTATGTACATTAACACTAACGTCGCCGCCATGAATTCACAACGGCATGTTTATCAGACCAATCTTGACCTTGATAAATCCCTTGAAAGGCTTTCTTCGGGTTTACGCATAAACAGCGCCGCGGACGACGCTTCCGGACTTGCCATTGCCGACAAAATGAACGCGCAGAGGGTCGGCATCTCCAAAGCGGTCCAGAACACGCAGGACGCTTCGGCGCTCTTTAAAATAGCCGAAGGCGGATTGGATCAGCTGGGCAAAATGCTCTCGCGAATAGAAGAACTCAGCGTGCGCGCCGCGAACCAGACGCTTACAGCCTCGGACCGCGCCTCTATCGGTTCCGAGGTCAGCGAACTTTTAAATCAGATAGACACGGTTTCCGGCCAGACCGAATATAACACCATCAAGCTTTTGAATGGCACACTGGCCATTCAGACGAGCGTCGCGCTCGGGGCCAACGTTCAAAGCGGCAGCATAAAAGTTCTCGATACGGCAAATACCGTCCGCACTAACAACAATCTATTTCTTTCCGTCGTTAACGCCGGAACGCCGGCATCGGCTAACGGACTGGCAGCGGCTAACGCAGGCAGTCTGAACGTGAGCGGAACGATCACCGTGAACGGGGTCGATATAAGCGTTATTTCAAGCGATACCGCCGACACCGTCGTGTCTAAAATAAACGCTCAAAACGCCAAAACCAACGTGGTAGCGGTAAAGACGGTCGCGACAAACTTCGTAAGTCTCGTAAGCGGAACCATAGACGCTGATGCCGGAAATATCATAGGCGCCGGTTCAGCCGCGGCTAACGGCAGCGCCATAGGTTATATAAATATAGGTTCCAGCCAGACCATAGCTCTTAACGGAAACACATCGATATGGAGCGGAATGGGTTATACCGGCGGTCTCGCGGCTTATAACGCGTCAGGCACCAATGCCAGCGTTAATTTAGGCGGCGTCTCCATGGCAGTGGACAGTTCGAAAGGCGGAACGATCCTTGAAATGAAGAACAGCGGTTCGGACGCGTATGGCATCAAGGTCGGCATAGATATTTTCAACGGCGGCAAAGGCGGCTATATATTAAAGGGCGTCGCGGGCGTAGCATCCGCTCAAAACCGCATAACGGCCTCATTGGATTCAGCCGTTGTGGCTATCGACACCGGACGCATGCTCAGGCTTCAGGTCGGCGCAAATTATAACCAGAATTTATCTTACAGTATAAAAGCAATGGATACCACTTCTATCGGCAATGGTTCCTCATCGAAATTTGGATCGCTCGCGCAGATAGATCTTTCCACGGCTTCCAACGCGAATCTTTCGCTCAAGGTCGTTCAAAAGGCTATAGTTGATGTCGCGGACCTGAGATCGGCGATCGGTTCGATACTCAACCGTCTGGATTATACTGATAAGACGCTTCAGGTCCAGCGCGAAAACATGGCTTCGGCCGAGTCGAAGATCAGGGACGCTGATATCTCGCTCGAAATGACATCGTTCACAAGGCAGCAGATCCTTATGCAGACGGGCATGTCGATGCTTGCGCAGGCCAACTCGAAACCTCAGGCGATAATGCAGCTGCTTAAATAAATGAAATAAAATTAATATTTCAGATAATATAATTAAGTGAAAAAATAAAAGAATCCTTCGAAATGCCGGAGGATTTTTTTATTTTTAAAAAGTTACCGGTTTTACCGGCGGCGTTTCGTGAATGGTATTTTTTCCGGTTTCGGCGTTTGTAACCGTCGGCGTTTCTAATCATTCTGACATAACTGAAATCGACAAAGCGGTTTTCTTCGCGGGTAATAAAAAAAACTGTTTTGATAAAATTCAATGCCGTTAGAACTTGTCCGTAAATAATAGAATACTTTATTTTGAAATTTAATTATGCCAATAAAACGATGATTTTGCTAAGAAATGTTTGTGCACGGATATGTTCTGGATGTTAAAAGAGATAAAAAGAGATAATTGGTTATTATCGCAAGATAAAACGACTTGGATTGCTATAAGTTTTATAAAACGGTTTAAAATACCGTAAATGATGATTGTTAAATTTAACGAAGTCAGCGATAATAATAAGTGAGAAGGGAAAAAACTCTTCATTTCTTATTTCTAAAGAATAATGGCAAGGACGCCATTATCAAAAATTCAAGGAGGGATTCTTATGTTTTTAAACACCAACATCGCTTCAATGAGTGCTCAGAGACACGTTTATCAGACCAACCTCGACCTGGATAAATCGATAGAAAGATTATCTTCGGGTTTAAGAATCAATAACGCAGCTGATGACGCATCAGGCCTTGCCATCGCCGAAAAAATGTATGCCCAGAGATCGGGCCTTACGACGGCTATCCAGAACACCCAGGATACTTCGGCTCTCTTCAAAATAGCTGAAGGCGCTCTCAACCAGGTTGGCAAAATGCTCAACCGTATCGAAGAACTCGCGGTAAGAGCCGCCAACCAGACCCTCACTTCTTCCGACCGCGCTTCGATCGCCAATGAGATCAGCGAACTCACCGGCCAGATCGATT
Organism: uncultured bacterium; assembly: GCA_964551445.1. Classification (GTDB taxonomy): domain Bacteria; phylum Muiribacteriota; class UBA9980; order UBA9980; family UBA9980; genus DAOPXV01. The sequence continues at coordinate 3,099 of CAZKCG010000023.1, forward strand.
CAATTGCCGAAAATACCGAATACAACACCCTTAAGCTTTTGAACCAGAACCTCGACGTTCAAAAGTCTATTACAATGAATGCTTTATCCACAGGCGCCGCTGGAAGCATTAAAATACTCGACGCTCCCGATACCGTTAAAAACAGTACAAATCTTATTTTTTCGGTTGCCCAGGTCGCTTCGGCCGCCGTTATGGACGGAGGCGGCACCACTTCCGCCGAAATGAATAACAACGGCACTATCAATATCAATAACGTTGATATCAGTATCGTAGCCACTGACAGCGCGGATACGGTCGTCGCCAAAATAAACGCCATGAACTCTAAAACAGGCGTTATAGCCGTTCAGGATACCACGGGACCCGGCGCTATCGTTTCACTTATTTCCGGAAAAATAGACGCTGATGCCGGAAACATTGTAGCCAACGGCTCGGGCGCTACTCTTGCCAGCGCAACCGGTTACACCACGGTCGGCGCATCAGCTCATATAGTTCTCAGCGGCGACGGAAATATATTGGGCGTTCTTAACCTCACGGCCGACAGCGCCACCGGTTCAAACGCCATTGTCGCTCTTAACGGCGTTCTTATGACGGCCGACGACACACAGGGTAACGTAGTTGAAATGAAGAACATGGGTTCGAGCGCATACGGCCTTAAAGTGGCCACTGACACCTTCAACGGCGCATACGGCGGAGCTGTTATGAATATGTACACCGCTGCCGGTACTGCTGCGATTCTTCATACTTCCGATGAAACCGGTCTCGACACGGCATCGATCAACCTTAACGTCGATAAACGCTTGAGGATACAGGTTGGCGCAAACTACGACCAGGCTTTGAACTACAGCCTCGGCGCTACCGATTCGAAATCCATTGGACAGGGCGCATCTTCAAAATACGGTTCGCTCGCCGACATAAAAGTTGACACGGCCGCTAACGCGAACATCTCGCTCAAGGTCATTCAGCAGGCCATTAAAGACGTAGCTTCGGTCCGTTCCCAGATGGGCGCCGTTCTTAACCGCCTCGACTATACCGACAAGACCCTCCAGGTCCAGAGAGAAAACATGGCCGCCGCTGAATCGAAGATCAGGGATGCCGATATCTCGCTCGAAATGACCAACTTCACGAAACAGCAGATATTGATGCAGGCGGGAACCTCGATGCTCGCTCAGGCCAACTCGAAACCTCAGAGTATCTTACAGCTGCTTAAATAATTTTTCATAGATCGACTTGAGGGTGACCCGGCGAACCCGGGTTATCCTCAAGAAATTTAAAGAAAAATGGTTATAAGATGGTGAAAAAAACAGAAAAAAGAGTATAAAACTCCGAAACGATTCAAAATCATCTTAAACGGTTCTGGAAGAAACTCTGGAAAAAGAAGATAATTAAGTAGAAGACTAAATGTTATAACCGATGGCATGGACGCCATTGGATCAAAAAATTCAAGGAGGGGTTTTTATGTATATTAATACCAATATCGCTTCTATAAACGCTCAGAGGCATCTTTATCAGTCAAACATGGACCTGGACAGATCACTCGAAAGATTATCCTCGGGTCTTCGTATAAACAGCGCCGCTGACGACGCATCCGGTCTCGCCATAGCCGATAAAATGGCCGCTCAGAGATCCGGTATGACATCCGCTATTCAAAACACTCAGGACAGCTCGGCCCTTTTCAAGATCGCTGAAGGCGCTCTCTCTCAGGTCGGAAAAATGCTCTCACGCGTTGAAGAACTCACCGTCAGAGCCGCCAACCAGACACTTACCGCGTCCGACCGCACGGCTATAGGTTCGGAAATAGACGAACTTGTAAACCAGATAGACACGATCTCAACTCAAACCGAATATAACACCATGAAACTTTTGAACGGAAGCGTCGATATCCAGACAAGTCTTGCGCTTGGCGCCGGCGTTCAGAGCGGCAGCATAAAAGTTCTCGACGCCGCCAACACCGTTAAAAACGTTACGTCATTGAGCGTCGTAATGGTCAGCACTGGAACCGCCGCATGGTCTTCAAGCGGCGCCGTTGCCAAGGTTGGAGCCATGGTTTCGAGCGGAACGATAACCTTGAACGGCGTTGACATTAACGTTCTTGCTACCGATACGGCTGATACGGTAATATCGAAAATAAACACCCAGAACTCTAAAACCGGCGTAATAGCCGTTAAATCGACCACCCAGAACGTGGTCCTCGTAAGCGGAACGATAGATTCTGACGCCGCGAATGTCGTCGGCGCGGGTTCCGCGGCCGCTAACGGAAGCGCTATAGGTTATATGAATATCGGATCCAGCCAGACGATCAAGATCAACGGAAACGCTTCGGTATGGAGCGGCATGGGTTACACCGGCGTGCTCACGGCATATAACTCTTCAGGCACCAACGCCAACGTTACGGTCAATAACGTCACTATGGCCGCGGACGGCGCTGCCGGCGGAACGATCGTCGAAATGAAGAACAGCGGTTCCAACGCGTACGGCGTTAAACTTATGACCGACGTTTTCAACGGCGGCAAGGGCGGATACGTATTAGCCAACGTAGCCGGTATAGCCTCGGCTCAGAACCGTATATCGACCGCCGCCGATTCGGCCGCTTTAACCATTGACACCGGTCGTATGCTTAAACTTCAGATAGGCGCGAACTATAACCAGAACTTAAGCTACAGCATCAACGCCATGGATTCGACATCGATCGGTAAGGGCGCTTCCTCTAAATTCGGTTCGCTCTCCGAGATAGCCGTTGACAGCGTCGCTAACGCCAACGTATCGCTTAAGGTCGTTCAGCAGGCTATTAAAGACGTCGCCGACACCAGGGCAGCGATCGGTTCGATATTAAACAGGCTCGATTACACCGATAAGACGCTCCAGGTCCAGAGAGAGAACATGGCGGCCGCCGAATCGAAGATCAGAGACGCCGATATCTCGCTGGAAATGACATCGTTCACGAGACAGCAGATATTAATGCAGGCGGGAACCTCGATGCTGGCCCAGGCCAACGCCAAGCCCCAGACGATACTCCAGCTCTTGAAGTAATAAACAAAACTAACCAATAAGAACCAGACGGGCCGAAGCCCGTCTGGTTTTACCGGATAAGAAGGTGAGTAAAATGAATTCTATCAATTTAAACAATAACGCTGGCGATGTCATTCAAGTGACTCAGCCTGCCCCGGCGGAGAACGTTGCTATTAAAAAAGCAGCTGAAGCGAATTTTACTCAGCCTGTTCAACATTTAGCTAAAGATGTCAAGAATGAAAACAATAAAAATATAGATAATAAACCCGCTGAAAAATTTGATTCTAAAGAGATCAATGGTTTTGTTGAAAAGGCTAATAATCTTGTCTTGATCTTCGACAAGAGCATAAAATTTGTCGTCGACGAAAAAAACGGCAGAAGATTCATCGACGTTATAGATAATAGAACTAACGAAGTAATAAAACAGATACCGCCTGAAAATATTAGAAAATTCGTGGATGCGATAGAAAGCGCCATCGGCCTTATAATAGATAAAAAAGCTTAAACGGCGCTGATAGAATTTTTAAAAAGCGGTTTCTTCCATTAAGATGAAAAGGGGGTTTTAGTATGAGTGGTTTTAATATTGGCGGATTAAGCTCCGGCCTTGATACCGACAGCATCATAAAAAAAATGGTTGAAGCCGAAAAGATCCCTGTAACAAGGCTTGAAAGCGAGAAAGCCAAAGTCACCGACAAACTCCCTGTTTTAACGGAGATCAATTCCAAGCTTCTGGAATTAAAGATCGTCATGAGCGATCTTACATACGAAACTCCTTTTGCGACCAAACAGGTCACGACTTCTAACACTGCCGCTCTGACCGGTTCGGTCAACGATCTGAGCGCCACGAACGGAACTTATATAATCGACAGCATAACCAACGTCGCTACGGCGACGGTGGCAACTTCGGCTAAAACCGTCGGCGGTTTCATCGACATATCCCAGAAGCTTTCAGGCACCATTCAAAAAAATCTCATCAGCGGAACTTTTTCGATCAACGGCGCAAGTTTTATGGTTGACGCGTCCAAAGATTCAATGCAGAAAATAATCGGCGACATCAACGCGGCCATGGGAGCTACCGGAGTTATCGCATCCTATGACTCGACGAACGACAAGCTCGTGCTTCAGAACGTTAGCGCCGGTAATAAAAACGCCATAATGATCGGCGACCCCAATAACGACACGTCTAACTTTCTAACCGCCGTCGGTTTGAACGGCGCTTTTCAGGATATTTCGTCGGGGACCAACGTTGTTAATTCTTCCGGCCATCTCGGCGCTTTAAATATCAGTAAAAGCCTTTCGGCTTCCAATTTCGATAAAGTAGCCACTTCCGGTAAGGTCAAGATCAACGGCGTCGGTATCGAGATCGATATTTCTGATTCAATAGTAAATATTATGAACAAAATAAACAACTCCTCGGCCGGAGTTATAGTCAACTATGATACTTCCACCGATAAATTCCAGTTCATGTCCAAAAACACCGGAACCTCGAATATAAAATTCGAAGAGGTCGCGGCCGGTTCTAATTTTCTTGAACTGGCCGGCGTCGCGGGCGTTAAGAGCGCCGCTCCGATATCCGCGGACCTGGACGCAAACACCGCCCTTTCATCGCTGAAACTTTCCACGCCCTATGCCGGAAACTCGGTTATAAAAATAACCGGAACATCCGGTTCGGCGACTTTTAATATCGACGCGACGAAAACGATAAACGACATCGTTACGGATATTAATTCCCAGATCGCCGCCACCGGCGTTAAAGCCGAATATGACGCCGAGCACGGCAAATTCAAATTCAAGGCCAGCGACCAGTTTTATACGACGCCCATAACCGCGGTTTATGATATTGGAAATACCGGGAATTTTCTGGATTCATTCAATCTTAATACCGCGTCGAGCGAAACGGTGAAATACGGTTATTCCGTTCTCGAAAGCACTCAGGATGTCGGCATGGTAAAACTTACCGACACTCTCGGAACCGCGAATTTTCAAAACGCCGTTCCGGCTGCCGGCACTTTTACGATCAAGCAGGGGCCTTTCACTTATAATATAGCATACGACACATCGATGACCGTCCAGGACCTCATTGACGCCGTGGGCACCCAGTCGGGTAATTCCATAAAGGCGTCGCTCGATAGTGAGTCCGGCAGATTAATTATTAAACCCGATTCGAACGGCGATCCGAACCTCGTAATGACCGATTCCAACGCCGGGCCTAATCTTTTGTCGGCTATCGGCATGGCGTCTATTAACGACACGCAGGCTCTCGGCCGTAACGCGGAATATAAAATGAACGGGAACACCTATTTCAGTAACTCCAACGTTATCGCCGATAAGATAACGGGCATCTCTTTCACGCTGCAGGCTTTAAGCACTACCTCGATAAATCTTACGATCGCCGGCGATACTACGGTGGCAAAAAAATCGATCGAAGATTTCGTGACGAAATATAACGATCTAATAACCCAGATAAACAAAGAGATCAAAGATGCCGAAGGCCCGCTTTACAGGGATAGCACGCTGGACGACACGCTCAGTAACCTCAGGGCGGAAGTTAACAGATACGTCGATAACGGTCTTTCATCGACCGCGAAGAGCCTTTCCGACATAGGCATAACTTCCGGTAAGGTCGGTATGATCTTCACTAACGATTATATAGGCAAGCTCGAGATCGACACGGCAAAACTTGAAAAAGCCCTGTCGTTAAATCCGCTGGACGTCCGGAAACTTTTCGCGTATGATTCTAATAACGGAAATAAGTATGCGGACGGCATAGCCTATAACCTTAATAGATCTCTTGATTCGCTTACCAAGCTCGACGGCACTTATAACAGCGTTATAAAGCTCACCAATAAACAGCTTTCAAGTATAAACGCCGACCTTGTCCATTGGAATGACCGTATAAAGCTCATTGAAGACGGATTGCGTTCGAAGTTCCAGTCGATGGAAACGCTTATGAGCCAGCTTAAAGCTCAGAGCAGCTCGCTTACTCAATCGTTGTCGCAGCTTAACAGCAGCAGCGGTTAGTCCCTTAAATAAAAAAGCATAAAAAAATAAATTTCACTACATTTTTTTTGAAAAATGTGTTATAATTTCTTTGAATTATTAATCGGCGATTCAAGGAAATTTCGTTTTGTAATTTAAGTAGATGTTTTAAGAGGAGATTGATTATGGCAGTATCAAACCAGAATACCGCTCAATTTAATAAATATCTCGAAACGCAGGTTCAGACGGCTTCACCTATACAGCTTATCTGTATGTTATATGACGGCGCCATAAAATTCTCCAGTCTTGCCCTCGCCGGAATACAAGAAAAAAACATCGAAAAAAAGACCGTCAATATCATCAAGGTCGAAAATATAATCACTGAACTTCGTTCTTCACTGAATTTTGAAAAGGGCGGCGATATCGCTAAAAACCTCGACAAACTATACGACTATATTTATTTCTGCCTTATGGACGCCAATTCGAACGATGACGCGGTAAAGATCGAGACCGTCATAAAAATTTTATCGCCATTGCGCGAAAGCTGGTACACCATAGCCAGAAACCCCGCTGGAACGACGGCCGCCCCGCCTCAGCCTCAGTCGTCGCAGGCTCCCAAACTTGCCGTAAAACAGCCGGCCGCCACTTACGCTAAACCCGCGAACCAGCCGAACTCAAAGGACAAGCTTGATCTGGCATGCTGAAGCGCGACATTCTCGAGAACATATTTAAAAAATATAGTGAAATAAAAGACTTTTATTCAAAATCTTTGGATATAACTTCAAAGATTTTGTCGTTATTGGGTGAAAAGGAAATTGAAGAACTTGCGGGCGAGTTCGATGAACGCGAGAAAAATATCTATGCCGCCGAGCTGAAACTTAAGGAAGCGGAAGGACTCGCGAAACAATACGCCCGGGATAATTTTTTAAAGGACGCCGGCTTCGACGAGCTCAATAAGATCAGCCCGGAATATGCCTCCAAAATAAAAAAGATCCGCGGGGAAGCCGCCGGCGTGATAGAAAAACTTCAAAAGCTCGACGAGAAAATGAGAACACAAATTGAAAACTCAATGAATGAAATAAAAACCAGGCTTCAAAAAACCGATACGGCGAAAAAAATTAAAAAAAATTACGGCTTCAACAATTTTAAATCTAATCTCATAGATAAAAACATATAGATAAAAAATTTAAGAACATTAATATTTGGGGGGACTTCATGAATAATACTATCGGTAACGCGAACAGGCCGGTCAATGAAAGTAAAGTAAAAAACAAGGACCGTCAGGAACCGGCGTCAGCGAAAAACAGAGTTGTTCAGGGCGGCGCGAAGGAAAGCGAAGCCGTTTCAAACGAAGCAAGGGCCGTAAAGAGCGGCGGAACGCGCATTAAAGACGGCGAAGTTGAATCGCTTCTGAAAAAAATAACAGGCAATATGAACGACATCGCAGCTAATATCGACAATATTTTCACTATAAAACCAGCCAATGTTTTCGCGCTTTTGAAGGAGAATTAAACTGATGATCAATTCCGATGCGTCAAATCGCGAAAATTTTGATAAGTTAGCTCCTCTGTATGACACGTATCTCGACCTTTCATTTGAGGTGGAGACGAATTGGTATGGCGAAATAGAGGTCAGGTTCCGGGAGCTCGGCACCGTAAATAATAGAGTTATTGATATAGGCTGCGGCACCGGAACTTTCGGCATTTATCTTGGAAATCTCGGCTACAACGTAATGGGGCTTGACTCTTCTTCGAACATGCTTATAGTCGCGAGAAACAAGCTTAAATTATTTAACTCGAGCCGCGAAGATATGCGCCAGACACTCATGCAGCATCCATATATGGTAGCCGATCCGAACGCGAAAGTTCATTTAAGCAAGATCAAGCCTATGATACGCTTCATCCAGGGAGATATTTTAGAAGCTCAAAGCGTAAAAGAATCGTTCGGCGGAGCCACGATGTTCGACGCGCTTTCATATATCCATCCGTCCAGTCTCGATAACCTTTTCGCTAACGTATCTTCAATAGTGCTTCCAAACGGATTCTTTTGCGTGCTTTTTTTTACGGATCTTTTCTTTAAAGCCAGCATAGGCTCCGCCAACGTTGAAAAAGAAACGGTGGATTATTCCGTCGAAACCGCATGGGCCGACGAGAGCCATAGAACAATAAGGCGCAGGCTGAGTTTCAGAGCGGCCAAATCAGTCCCGCAAGCGGCGGATATCGAGTTCGTGGAATATAGTCATTCCATACGCGACATCGCTTCGCTTTATGAGAAACATGGATTCCAGATCCAGAAAATGGTTTGCGACACTCATATTTGCGCCGACGATGAAGGAAACATTTCCCAGATATGCGATGCGGTTGAGAGGTCTTACGAGCTCGCCAACGGCGTCAGAAAAGTGCTCATGATCGGCCGTAAGATCGGTTGATCGAAAAAAATAAAATGCTTACTAAAAAAGGTTCGATAAAAATATTCGTTATTATTCAGGCGCGTATGACATCTTCGCGGCTTCCCGGGAAGATAATGCTTCCCGTCGGAAATAAAACCGCGCTGGAAATGATGATCGGCCGTCTCGGGCCGCTTATGCCCGAATGCGATTTTATTATCGCAACCACCAATGACGGAAGCGAGGCCCCGATAGTCGCGGTATGCGAAAAACTCGGACTTAAATATTACCGGGGCGATACGGATGACGTATTGAGCCGTTATTGCGGGGCCGCCGTTAAGTACGGCGCATCCGGCGGCGACGTGATCGTCAGGCTGACCTCCGATTGCCCGCTTATAGACCCTGAAATAACCGCCAGGACCATACAATACTTTCTGGATAACTCATTTGATTACGTATCTAACGTGGTCGAACGAACTTATCCGCGCGGCTTCGATACCCAGGTCGTCTCGTTTGAAAATCTTATGCTGTGTCAGAAGTTGTCTGAAACTCCATACGAGCGCGACCATGTGACGACCTATATCGACACCACTCACAGCGGCGAGTTTAATATCGGTTCCGTCAAAGACACGCAAGATAATTCAAGATACCGCATCACGCTCGACGAAGAGAGCGATTATAAGGCGATATGCGAAATATATAAAAAATTCGATTTCAGGACCGATTTCACTTACCGCGAACTGCTTTCGCTTTTAAACGAAAATCAATATATTTACGAAATGAACAAACGGGTTGAACAAAAAAAATAATAAAAGAGTGATCTGATAATATGAAAATACTTGCTATTGCCGCCCATCCTGATGACGAAGTTTTAGGCTGCGGCGGTTTTTTATATTCCAGGCGGCTCGCCGGCGATGAAGTAAGGATACTTCTGATGGGCGAAGGTATAACATCCAGGCTCGAAAAACGCGTTATTACGCCGGATGTCGAGGAACAACTTCTGCTTTTAAAAAAGAACGCCGGATCGTGCGCGGATGAACTCGGCGCGAATGATCTGCAGTTTGCCGACCTGCCTGACAACCGCTTTGATTCGGTGGATCTGCTCGATGTGGTCAAGATCGTTGAAAAAAGCATAAAGAACTTTTCGCCCGATATTATTTTCACGCATTACGGGCATGATCTGAATATCGACCACAGGATATGCTTTAACGCCGTAATGACGGCTGTAAGGCCTCATTCTTCGGCATTCGTGCCGGAGATATACTCGTTCGAGGTGCCTTCTTCGACCGATTTTATACCGTCTTGCTGCTTTACTCCGTTTCAGCCGAATTTTTATTTCGAGCTTTCCGAAAAAGCGCTTGAAACGAAATTGAAGGCGTACTCGAATTATATCACTGAAGTGCCGGCGTTCCCGCATTCGCGCTCCATCGAGGCTCTCCGGATATATCACGCCAAACGCGGAATAGAATGCGGAGTTCTGCGGGCCGAGGCTTTTATTCAGGTGAGAAGAGTAATTAAAAATGCGTCCGCTTAAAAATTCGCCGCCGGAAAAAATATTCGTTTTCAGAGGAGACGCCAATGCCGGCAACGGTCTCGGACACTTAAACCGGCTCGCCATACTGGCTAAAGCCGTAAAAAGATCCGGCGGCGCGGTCTTTTTCGCGGTTAAAGATACGGACGCAAAGATCATCGCTTCACATCATCTGGCGGGTCTCGACATTATAAAAATACCTTCCGGCGTCTCGAATATCGAAGAAGTTGAATATATTGAAAAAGAAATATTGTTGTCGAATGGGTTTTCCGGTCATGGCAAGGTCCTCGCCGCGAGCAGTTACGACATCCGCAATCCGTACTTTAAAGAATTCCGGCGGTCGGGCTGGAAAATAGCGTGGTTCGACGATCTTAACAAGTTCAGGGCGGATTGCGATATTTTGATCAACGCCAATATTTTTTCGCTGCGTCCCGGATTTTACGAAAGATACGCCCGGACGGAGACGAAGTTATTTCTGGGCCCCCGCTATTATATGATACGCGACGAGTTTGAAGGCGCGGCGGCAAGGGCTGACGGCAGGGGCGCGCGATATGTTCCGGAAATCCTCGTTACTATGGGCGGCTCCGATTGTTTCAACGTCGCGGGAAAACTTGTCAGGGCGCTGGACGATATAGAGGAAGAGTTCGAGATAAAGGTCGTCACCGGGGCTGTAAATCAAAGGCGGGCCGGCCTTTTAGAACTATGCGGAGCGGGCCTTTCGCACAGTGCGTCGGTCGTTGACGATAGCGCCGGGCTCGCGGAAATATTCGCGGGTTGTGATATAGCCGTGACCGCCGGCGGCGGAACTAATTATGAAATGATTTATCTTGGAAAACCTGTTATAACTTTTCCGATGACGGCAAACGAAAAGCTGAATTCAGAATTTATAGAAAAGGCCGGCTTCGGCGCGGCCGTCAGGCTGAACAATATTGGCGGAAACATTGAAAATGCAAGGATAACCGCAGGAGCGGAAAAAAGATTTAAAGAACATATAAAACTTTTACTTGATGAAAGCTTCAGAAAAAGAACCGTGAAAAAGATAAAAAAAGCCGCGGCCGGATATTTTAAAAAAGACATGCTCGTGAAAGCCCTTATGGAGCTCTAAAATTATTTAAGGAGATGGTTCGAACGGCGATCAAAATTTTAAAAATAAAAACCATGGACGAAGTGCCGGCTGAATTTTTCACGGCATTCAGATCTCTTATATATGAGAATTATCTTTTTAACAACGGGGCGGCCGAAAGTTCCTTCGACGGACCTTTTCTTCTTGAACGCCTCGGCTTCGCGTCGTGCGACAGCGTCGTTTTGTATGACGCCGGACGCGCGAAGATGATAGCATGCGTTTCGGGGAACGATTTTGATTCGGACGTATTCGGGAAAAAATGCGCGCGCGTCGACATATTAGGCAGGACGCCGGAAATGAGCTATGCCGAAGCCGCATCGTATATAAATTCATTGGTTTCTTTCGCGAAAGACGGCGGATACGAATTTATTTCGGCCAGGATCGACGGCGGCGACTTCGTAATAAGCGATGCATTCGTTAAAAGCGGTTTCCACTCCGTTGATGAACTGGACGTTTTCTGGATGCGGGCAAAAGATCACAAAGCAAGGTCTTCGGAGTTTACGGCTTCCGATAATGGATTAAAGATAAATACGAGCGTCGGTTTTGCGGGCAGGAGCCCGGATATGCTGGCTAAAATAAAGCGGCTCGCGGGTGAATCATTTTTAAAGTCGAGGTTTTATAACGATCCGTTCGTAAAAAAAACTGACGCCGATCGTTTTTACGACAGGCTGGCGGGGGCATTCCTTGAAAAAGGCGACAGCGTAAATATAACGGCCGAGAAAGACGGCGAGCTTGCGGGTTTTGTGATAGGCGTCCCGAACGGACTTATTTCAGGGCATTGTAAAGCGGATTTTATATATCTTTATCTTATAGCCGTCAGCTCTTCATTTCAGGGGATGGGCGCGGGCGGACTTCTCACGGAGTCGTTTGCCGATGAATGTTTCCGGCGCGGATATAAAATAATCGAGGTCGGCACGCAAAGTTATAATTTCCGCGCGGCTTCGCTTTATGAACGACGCGGTTTCAGAAAATGCGCTTATTTGAGGACTCTCCACTTCCACGCCGGATGAGCGCGAAAATAAATCATATATAACTTTTCATATTTTTTTTCCGATATTATTTGATAGCGGTTATTTTTAAAAAGCATCAAATAATTAAGGAGATCCCGATGAATATACTTTTAATCAATGTTTCATTAAGACCGGAGTCAAAACTCAAACTTTTCCCGCTCGGCCTGGCTTATATCGCTACGGCCATGAAAAAGGCTGGATACGGCTTTGACCTTCTTGATATAGATCTTTACAGATATTCAGATGATCATATCCGCGAATTTATAAATAAAAAGAAATACGACGTCGTCTGCATGGGTTGTCTCGTCACCGGATATAAGCGCGTAAAATGGCTTTGTTCGGTCGTTAAAGAGTCCAACCCGGATGCCGTTACGATCGTCGGTAACTCTGTCGCCACCTCCGTTCCCGATATTTTGCTGACTAAGACCAAAGCCGATATAGCCGTTATGGGAGAGGGCGATATAACCATCGTAGAGCTTTTGAACGCGATAGAAAAATCAAAGCCCGTCGATAGCATCGCGGGAATATGCATCTTGAAGGACGGGAAGGTCTTTCATACGGCTAAAAGACAGTATATTAAAGACCTTTCAACGCTTCCATTCGTCGATTATGAGATATTCGACATCCAGGAATACCTTAAATATTCCAATTTGATGGTCAATGAACCTCTGCCGGTGCCGCGCGAACAGATCCGCGTGCTGCCTTTGAATACGGCGCGCGGCTGTATCGCCAGATGCACTTTCTGCTATCACGTCTTCAAGGACGCGCCCTTCAGACCGAGGCCCGTTTCATCTCTTTTGGACGAGATAGAACACCTGATAAAAAAATATTCGCTAACTCATATATTCTTTTATGACGAACTTAGTTTTCACACTAAAAAACTCGCGCTGGAATTCGCCGAAGGCATTCTTGAACGCGGGTTGAAATTTTACTGGGATACGAACTGCCGCGGCAATCTTTTTAATGAGGATTCGGACGTTGAGATACTTCTTAAAATGAAGGAAGCCGGATGCATGATCGTGGGCTATTCACTCGAATCGGCCGTTCCGGAAATATTGAAGGAAATGAACAAGCACATGAGCGTTGAGGAATTCACGCGTCAGACTCAGTTGGTTTATAAATCGGGTATGGCCGTCGGCACGAGCATAGTCCTTGGGTATCCGCAGGAAACTCCCGAAACCATTCATCAGACAATGCAGTGCTGCATCGATAATAATATATACCCGTCCACTGGATATCTGCTGCCGCAGCCCGGTTCGAAGATGTTTGACTATGCCGTCGAAAACGGATTTATAAAGGATATCGAGCAATATCTTCTGGCGATGGGCGACCGTCAGGACCTGAGGATAAATATGACCAAAATGACCGACAGCGAGTTCGAGGAATGCGTAAAAAAAGAACTTGCGAGATGCAACCGCGAGCTGAAGGTCGGCCTGGATGAGAACGCGCTTATAAAAACTCAGCATTTGAGGGCGCCGGAGGAAAAGAGAAAAGAGGCAAAAGACCGCAAAAAAATGTAGACCGCGCGCGGCGCAAAACTTTCCGAGAGGTAGATATGAAAAGCGAATTTTATATAAAAGACAGAAAGATAGGCGGCGGGGCGCCGGCTTATATCATCGCGGAGATCGGCATAAATCACAACGGTTCGAAGGAAACTCTGAAGGAAATGATAGACGCCATAGCGAAAACAGGCGCGGATGCGGTCAAACTTCAGACATTTAAGCCGGAAGATGTTGTGACCGACGAGAGCGTTCTTTATACCTATGAAGAGAACGGGAAAAAAGTGACGGAGCCTATAATCGATATCTTCAGGCGCGTCGAAACGAAGCTCGAGTGGCACAAAGAAATATTCGAATATGCTGATAAATCAGGATTGACGATATTTTCGACGGCCTGCGATCCGGAGTCGATAATTTTTCTCAATAAGCTCGGAATGCCGGCTTTTAAAATGGGGTCGGACGACCTGACGAATATTCCGCTTATTGAATATATAGCGGGGATGAAAAAGCCGTTCATAATATCGACGGGAATGGCCACTATGGCCGAGATCGACGAAGCGGTACGCGCCATAGAGGGACGCGGCAATGAACAGATCGGGATTTTGCACTGCGTTTCCAATTATCCGACCGACCATAAGGATTGTAACTTAAGGTGCATCAAGACGATAAAAAAATGCTTCGGTTATCCGGCCGGGTATTCCGACCATACGGCTGGAGTTTCAGCTTCCGTCGCGGCCGTCGCGCTCGGCGCCGAGATCATCGAAAAACATTTCACGCTCGATAAGAAAATGAAAGGGCCCGACCAGTTCTTCTCGGCCGATCCTGCGGAATTTAAACTGATGGTCGATTGTATCCGCGAAACCGAGGCGGCGCTCGGAAGCCCCGTAAAAAAATTCGTGGCACGGGAAGCCGAAATGAGGGTCAGCTGCAGGCGCGGAATAGTGGCGTCGCGCGATATAGCCGCGGGCGAGGAATTTAGCGAGGATAATATATCGTTGAAACGGCCCGCGAAAGGGCTTCCGCCTGCGGATTATAAAAGCGTCATAGGGCGCACGGCGCAAAAAGATATTAAAAAATTCGATCCGGTCACGCTGGATTGTATTTAAAATGCCAAACACGAACGTGTTTGGCATTTTAGTGAAAAGATAAAAGTGAAGAGTGAAGAGTTAATGTAGGCGCGGCATTTTGCCGCGCTTATTTTAAAAGATGCTTTGGTTAAACTATAGAAAAGTTAAAGACTGGCACACCCGGTACGCTTTCACTAAATAAAGAAAAGATTTCAAAAATCCCCTCTTAAAATTGTCAGAAAATCCTCAACTATTCACTATTCTTTGTTCACTGTTCTTTATTTTCTTTTTCTCGCGTTCCGTCGTTTTATTTATACATGATGATCGTGAAATCGTGGGTCATGTAGTCATGACGGAGCGTCACTTTTTTGCAGATGCTTTTACAGAATTCGAAAATTTCCGCGGGGTCGTAATAATAATAGACTTCTTCGGTGAAGTCGGCGTATTTACTTAGCATTGAGACGGCCGCGGCTTTTTTTGACATCTGAAGCATTTTTTGCAGGATGTCTTTTATCATTTTATCATTTACGCCGAGATTGATGTTGAAGGCGCCGGATGAGATCACATAATCATATTTTTCAGTGTTTTTTGCTTCCAGTACGTCGCCTGTTTTAAATTTCACTCCGGCGGCTTTTTTAAAACGCGCCTGCGCCCCTTCTATCATCTCGTCGCAGATATCGACGCCGGTGTAGTTCACTTTCTTATCATTCATCTGAAGGTATTTTAAAAATTCGCCCAGGCCGCAGCCGACATCGAGCAGCGTGGAGCCGTCGAGTTCGCCTATGGCGGATAAGACATCGAATCTGGCGTATTGAGAGGCTTGAGAGCCCCAGTTCACCGCTTCATAGGAATCGCCGAACTTTTTAAACTCCGCGGCGAAGAAGGTCCTTATTTTTTTCTTTGATGAAGCCAGAAATTTTTTATCCATAAGGGTTTAACTCTCCAAACTTTATATTTTTTCGAGTAAATACATTGAATCGATATTGGCGCAATTCACATATTTGTATCTTATTTCTTTCACGAGCTTCAAATTTTTGAAATTTTCAAGGTAAGCTCGGGCGAAATCGGTTTTCCACATGAAGCCTTCATGTCCGCGATAATTTAAGCGCTCGCATTTTTCCGAAAAATATTCGAATCCCCAGATGTATTTTTTCGAGCATCTAACTATTTCCGACATGGCTTTAAGATGATCTTCGGGAGCGATATGTATAAGAACGCCCGAAGTGAAGACCATGTCGAAATAAGCGTCCTTGAAGGGAATGTCGAAGATCGACCCCTGGATGGTCCTTGCGAACGGCACGTTTGAATGTGATTTTTCGATGGCGTCCTGCTGTATGTCGATGCCGTAAAAATCCTTGATATTGGTCATCTGTTTTAAATGTTTTATCTGGCCGCCGACATTGCATCCTGCTTCGAGGATCTTATTGATATCGAGGTCTTTCAGAAATTCGAGGTTCATTTGCGTGCGGCTTATGCCGAACTCTTTTATGAAATATTCGTCCGCCGCTTCCACGGTGAAAAAATTTCTGTCATTGTATTCTTTTCCGAATTCCGAACTCCAGAATTTTTCCTGATCGGTAGATGGTTTCATTGAAAATATCCCCTTTTTCATATAAAAATTCGTGAATTTTTTAAGTAAATATATATTTAAATATAGCACATTCAGCGCTTTAAAGTCAACCGGCGCGGAAAAGAAGGGTGTTAAAAGGCGGCCGTTTGAACGGCGTACGCATATTTTTTACCGTGCGGGCCGGTGCAGTAAAAAAAGCCGGAAAAGAAGAAAACGGAAAAGAGGATAAAACCGGCCTGTTATGTAATGCGCTTTAAGGCATGATGTTTTCCGCGCGCCGCTTCCCGAACTAACTTTTGTACATGACGACGGTGAAATCGTGGGCCATATAGTCGTGCCTCAAAACCACCTTTTCGCAAATGGTTTTGCAGAATTTGAAAATTTCGCACGGATCGTAGTAATAATAAAGAGGGTCCGTGCACCGTTCGTATTCGCTGAGCATCGAGACCGCGGCGGCGGCGCCGGCCATGTAGTACATTTTTCTAAGGACCTCTTTTATCATTTTATCGTTGGCGCCCAGGTTCATGTTAAACGCGCCGGATGAGACGACATAGTCGTATTTGGGCGGGTTTTTGATCTCGAGGATGTCGCCGGTCATAAATTTCGCGTCAGGAGTTTTCCTGAAATGTTCTTTCGCGCCGGTGATCATCTCTTCGCAGATGTCGATGCCGGTGTAGGCCACTTTTTTCTTGTTCAGTTTAATATATTTTAAAAGATCGCCAAGGCCGCATCCGATATCTAGGACCTTTTTGCCTTCGAATTCGCCGATGCTTAAAAGGACCTCGAATCTGGCGTATTGAGAGATCTGCGATTCCCAGTTGAGGGATTCATAAGAATAACCGAATTTTTCAAATTCGCCCGCGAAGAAGGCGCGGATCTTTTTTTGCGATGAAGCTAGAAATTTTGTGTCCACTGAAAACAACTCTCCTGATATATTGCAAAATCTTCGTTTTTAAAGTGAAATTCCGCTGTAATATAACATAAACGGCGGTTTAAAGTCAATAATTTCAAAACGGCGCGTCAAAATGGCCGTTTCCGGCTTTCAAAAGACGGTGAAAATTATATTGGCCGTCCGTTTCAATAATGTTGACTTTTGCCACAAAATCTGGTATTATCAAGCATTATGCTAATAGATTTCGAAAGTATGATATCAGAATCCTTACAGATACTTGCGCCGATCATGCCGGTGCTCATCGTCATGTTCGGGCTGCTGGTCGGATCGTTTCTGAACGTGTGCATTTACCGGCTCGCCAAGAACGAATCGGTGGTTTATCCGAACTCGCACTGTCCGAAATGCTGGACGCAGCTTCGCCCTGTCGATCTTGTGCCGGTGCTCAGCTATGTTTTTCTGGGCGGCAGATGCCGTTACTGTAAACAGAAGATCTCGCCGAGATACGCGTGCGTCGAGCTTTTGACGGCATTCATTTTTTTTATGGCCTATGAAATTTGCGGGTTTAATTTCAAACTCGCCGTATACCTCTTTCTTTTCAGTGTTTTTATAGTTATCTCATTCATCGACTGGGACTGGCAGATAATCCCGGATCAGATAACCATAAACGGAATGTTTCTGGGGCTTTTCATCGCCTATCTGACATGGCTTTATCCCGATCCGAAATCGCTCACTTTTTACACTCCGTTAAACGACTCGATCTGGGGCGTTTTAAGCGGGGGCGGCCTGCTATATTCGGTTTCGGTTTTGAGCGGGGGCGGAATGGGCGGAGGCGACGTCAAACTCGCGGCGCTCATAGGCGCTTTTCTGGGCTGGAAAACCGTTCTGATAGGACTTTTACTGGCCTGCTTCATCGGATCGTTCTTCGGCGTCGCGATGATACTTTTAAAAATTAAAAAACGCAGGGATTATATAGCTTTCGGGCCGTATATAGCCATGGGTACCATGATCGTTATGATATACGGGTGCGATAATATAATTAACCTTTATTGCCGGCTGACTTTGAGCGGTTATTGAGAACTATGAAAACAAAAAACTTTCGTGACGCATACGGTTTTTCATATATAGAGGTCCTGACGGCTATCGTCATGCTCGCGGTGGTAATCATTCCCATCACGCGCCTGATACTTTTTTCGTCCTTCGGAACGCGCGAGGCGAACGAATTCGTCATAGCCTATAATCTGGCGGCCGATAAAATTGAAAATATAAAAATGCTTTCCTTCGACAAGATCGAGAACGAGGAAAACGACATATACACGAAACAGGAAGCCGAGAAAGTGCCTGATTTTCATAAGTTCATGCAGCTATATAAGAGCCGCTACAAACTCGATTATAAATATTTCGAACCGACGCACGGCATTTTCGGGCGCACCGTAACGATAGACGACAAGGTGGATCCGGTGAACACGCCGCCCAAGCTGAAAAAAATAACGGTCAACGTGTATTTGAAAAGCGACAAAAAACAGTTCGCGACCATAAATACGCTGATAGGTGAGTAAGTGAAGAATTTTTTTTCCGCGGAATTTAATAAAAAAAGGGCTTTTACGCTCGTCGAAGTGATGATATCTCTCGCGCTTACGGCTTCGGTAATGACTATCGCCTATACTTTTTATTTCTTTTCGCTGCGCACGACGACCGAAGGAATGAACAAGATCGACGTGCAGAAAAAGGTCAGGATCGCCATCGAGCATATAGCGGGCGATCTCAGGTCGGCCAAGGAAATAATCAGAATAGAACCGGGCGTGCTCGAGCTTAAAAAATTCATAGACGATAAGGAAGAGCAGGCTCATATCAATCTTTCGGGCGACACTCTGACGAGAAAGGTAAAATACGAGTGCGTTAAAAAAGGCCCGGGCCAGACGGGCGACGCTATAATGGTCGAGATCGACAACGCCAGCGGAACGCTTATGAAATTCGACTCGATCAGCGACAATATTTTCGAGGCCTATACTTTCGATCCGGATGAAAATCTTATTCTTTTCGATCACAGAGAGAACGACAGCATTATGCGCTCGAAGATATCGCTCGTCAAACTTAAATTCAGGGTAAAGCACGGTAAAACCGAGATAGTCATAAACACATCGATAAATCCAAGATTTTTATACGGTTTCAAACAGCAGCCATACTGGAACTTCATCAAATAAGATATAAGGGGAATTTGAAAAATGAAGGAAAAAAAAGAAAAAAAACCGGCGAAAAACGCGAAAAAAGAATTAGCGGTAGTACTGCTTTCGGGCGGAATGGATTCGGCCGTAACGGCCGCCGTCGCAGCTAAAAAATACAGGCTCGCCTGCCTTCATCTCAACTACGGCCAGCGCACCGAAACGAAAGAACTCGAAAGTTTTTATAAGTTATGCCATAATTATTCGGTTGACGAAAGGCTTATCGTCGACGTTACGCACCTTTCACAGATAGGCGGATCCTCGCTTACCGATTTTCATATCGACGTTCCGAAGGCCAATGAATATGAACTTAAGCAGGGCGCGAGCAAGAGGGACGCCATTCCGAATACCTACGTCCCTTTCAGGAACGCGCATATTCTGGCCATCGCGGCCTCATGGTCCGAGGTCATAGGCGCGAAAAAGATATTTGTGGGGGCGGTCGCAGAGGACTCGTCAGGCTATCCCGATACCAGGCCGGAGTTTTATAAGGCGTTTGAAAAAGCCATCAAAATGGGTACGAAGCCTGGAACGAAGATCAAAATAGAGACCCCCGTCATAAATATGAAAAAATCCGAGATCGTAAAACTCGGCGTCGAGCTCCAGGTTCCGTTCGAACTCACATGGAGCTGTTATACCGAAAACGAGACGGCATGCGGCGTATGCGAATCCTGTGTTTTAAGGCTTCGCGGTTTTAACGACGCGAAGGTCCACGATCCTATAAAATACGACACTTCTATTTTTAACAGCGAAACCTTCGTTTAGTCTGCAGAATGGTTAATTTGAAGCGCCCGGCCGGGTAAGGAGCCATGACGAAAGTGAAAAACGACAGAAAAAAGATGTACGCGGATACGGTTGATATGTTCAGCACAGAGATAGCGGGGCTTGAAAAAGCCGGCGACGCGAATTCGATGACGAGGCTTTTCGAGCTTTTCGGCCATGAGATATGGCAGGTTCGCAAGCTTTCATCTCTCGCGTTCGTAAGGATAAATATCGTCCATCAGAACGCCATGGATTTTTTGAGCGGCGCGCTTTTAAAGATGAAATTCAAGAGTGAGGACGCGGTGTACTGGGCCATACAGGCCGCGTCAGGTATAAAGACCGGCGCCGCCGGATATCTTATGTCCTGGGCCTCTAACGATGACTTTCCGAAAAATTACAGGCCGCACCTTATCAAATCACTTGCCAGAGTAAACGATACGGCTTCCGTTTCATTTCTCATCGAAGCTCTCGCGGACGAGAACTGGATCGTCAGAAAGGAAGCGGCCGCCGCGCTTATAACCTTCGGGAAAAATATCATTCCTCAGCTTCAAAGCGCTTTCGCTAACGATAAGATCGAGATCCGCACCTGGATAGCCAGGATCATCGGCCAGATACTCGGGCGCGACGCTTACGCTTTTTTCAAGAACATGCTTCAGGCCGAGCGCAAGGAAATGAGATATTACGCTATTTCCGCGCTTTCGGAGATCCGCGACCCGCAGGCCACGGCGGCTATCGTTGCAAAGATCGCCGATCCGTCCTGGCTTATCCGCGTCCAGGTTTCCGACGTGCTCGAAAAGATAGGCGAAGAGGCGCTTCCATATCTGCGCAAGATGCTTCAGGACGGATCCTCCGATGAAAAATTTTTATCGATAAAGATAATTCAGAAGATAATGAAGGAAAAGGCTTTCGGAATAATCCGCGACTCTTTGAATTTAGATGATAACGAGTCGAAGATACTATCGTTATCGGCTCTTTCAGAAACGCAGGAAAGATCGGCAGTGGCGCTTCTGTGCGATTCGCTTACCGACCATAACTACCTGATACAGCGCCACGCGGCGAATCTCATGATACAGCTCGGCGAAAAGATATTGCCGGATATCGGCGACGCCTTCAAAAAAACCAGGAACGAGGTCATCAGATACTGGCTCCTCGACGTTTTAAACACCTTCGGGACGGAGAGTGCGTTCGATCTGCAGTGCGGCCTCTTCGCGGAAGCGGCCAAGCGCGAAAAGATCCAGATAATGCAGTCGGTCACCGCCGGAAGCGATATAACCCTTAACCGGCGCAAGGCATATTTATTAATGAGTGCCCTTCTGGATAAAAGCTATTCGGTAAGAAATTCGGCATTCAATCAGGTAGTGAAATTCGGCCCGCTGAAGGTTAAATTCAGGGACGCGCTGGTAACATTGAACGACATTCTGCTCAAGGTCCAGGAACACGGACTCGAGGACCCGGAAAACGAGGTCATAATCGAACTTGTCAATTCCAACTCAGTATCGATCGTGGCTTCTCCGAA
The DNA here is from genome assembly GCA_964551445.1 of uncultured bacterium. Lineage (GTDB taxonomy): Bacteria > Muiribacteriota > UBA9980 > UBA9980 > UBA9980 > DAOPXV01. The sequence goes on from CAZKCG010000023.1 coordinate 24,656, forward strand.
AGAGGGCGCTGAAACTGGTTCCATCAGGGAGAGTTTCGCATCTTCAGGCGAGCGCGGCCGTGACGGCGACGAAAGATCCAGGCGCGGTCAGGAAGAGCCGGTTTATGCGGTCCCGTCGGATCTCGCGCTTCTGGAATATCCGGTCAGCATAGACGAGGTTTTAAGGCGGGCGGTTGAAATGAAGGCTTCCGATATTCATATTTCGGTCGGGTATTCGCCTTCTTTCAGAATGAGCGGCGAGATGGAATTTCAGCAATATTATCAGACGCTCCAGCCCGGCCATACGCGGTCGCTGGCGTATCAGATATTAAGGCCCGCGGTCAGAGATATGTTCGAACGCTCGAAGGAACTCGATATTTCTTATGAAATAAGCGATCTGGCGAGATTTCGCGTGAATATGTATATGGACATGTACGGTATCGGAATGGTCTTCCGCGTTATACCGTTTGAGATATCGGAGCTTGAAGCTCTTGGCGTACCGCCGATCTTGAAAACGCTGGCCGAAAAGGACAAAGGACTTGTTCTGGTCACAGGCCCGACGGGTTCGGGAAAGTCCACGACGCTTGCCGCGATGATAAATTACATAAACAAGAACAGAAAATCCCATATAATAACGATAGAAGATCCGGTCGAATTCGTTCATAAACCGATACTTTCGAAGATAACTCAGCGCGAGGTCAATATTTCGACCCATTCGTTCGCGAGCGCTCTGAGATCGTCTCTGCGCGAAGACCCCGACATAATACTCGTCGGCGAAATGCGCGATCTGGAAACGATAGAGCTTGCGATAACGGCCGCTGAAACGGGTCATCTGGTTTTCGGAACCGTCCATACTTCCTCGGCGGCCAACACGATAGACAGGCTGATCGACGCGTTCCCCGCCGACAAACACGCCCAGGTCCGGATATCTCTGGTTGAGGGGCTTGTGGCAATCGTTGCGCAGACGCTTGTGAAGAAAAAGAACGGCGCCGGAAGGGTCGCGGCGTTCGAGATAATGACGATGACCAACGCCATAGGAAATCTCATAAAAGAAGGAAAGACATCCCAGATCAAAGATTATATGCTGGCCGGAAAACAGTACGGCATGCAGATATTAGACGATTCTCTCGCCGATCTTATGACCCGCGAGGAGATAACTTTCGAGGAAGCGGTTTCCGCCTCATATAACAAGGACGACTTTAAAAAGCGCTATGGCGGAAATCAGCCGGCGGCTTCGGGGCCGGGAGGAAAACCGGGTTTCAAGGACCCTATGAATGGCATGCAGCAGGGCGGCAATGACGCTCTTTTCGGATTAAAGTCAAAGGGCGGAGCGGTTCCTCCCGTTAAACCGCCGGTCAGAAAATAGGCGCCATTGGGAAATAGCGTGAATGTGTATCATGCGGAAATTTTGTTCAGATGTATTTTTAGTATATATAACCAGATAACTTTATAACTTTATTTATTCGGGAGTGATTGTTTATGTTCTCAGAATTAAAGATCAAGGAATTTTTTGAAAAAGTGGCGAGTTCCGATCCTACGCCCGGCGGCGGATCGGTTGCGGCGATGAACGTGGCCGCGGGATGCGCGTGCGCGCTTTTAATGGCTAACGTTACGCTCGGCAAGGAAAAATTCGCGTCGGTTCAAAATGATATACAAAAGATCATTCTTGAACTTTCAGAGATAAAAAAAGAGGCGCTGTCGCTTATGGACCGCGACAAAGAGGCTTATGACTCCGTCGTTGCCGCTTTTAAAATGAAAAAGGACACCGAACCCGAAAAAGAGATAAGGAAAAAAGCGATATTCGAGGCGACCGTTAGATCGACCGAGGTCCCGATAAAGATAGCCGAAACCGCCCTGAAAAGTTCGGTCATAATAAACAGGCTCGTTGAGATCGGCAACAAAAAAGCCGTATCCGATTCGATAACGGGGCTTTTTAACGCTTACGCCGGGGCCATCAGCTCCATCGCCGTGGCTAAATTGAATCTTTCAGGATCGTGGGATAACCCCGAAGTGAAGTCGAATTTCATATCGAAAGTGAAGGTCCTCGAAATGGACATCGAGAACGGCCACGAAGCTATCAAAAAGGTAATGCTGGCCAACCTTCAGTCTTAAGAAACGGCGGCGGATGATCCGATATATTTTAAATAAGGCTTGGTGTTAATAAAATGATATACAGCATGACGGGATTTGCGAAAGTATCCAGAAATATCAACGGATATGAACACACATTCGAAATAAAGACACTTAATCATAAATACGTGGATATAAAACTCGCGCTTGACAGGGTTCTTGACGCCTGCGAACACGAAATTTCGGAATACTTGAGAAGCGAGATAAAGCGCGGAAGCGTAAGGGCCGTTTACACGATAAAACATGGCGGGGCCAGCGCTTTGAAATCAAAGCTTTTCGACGTGGATATCGACGCGGCAAAGTCGTATCACGACGCTTATCTTAAGGTCTCGAAGATACTCAACATGAATTACATACCCGACGTGAGCGTCATTATGCGCCACAGCGGCGTTTTAAACCCGGTCGAGGACGATAATTTCGAGGATATGGAAAGCGTTATGGGCGTCGTCGCCGACGGGGTGCGCGAACTCGATAAATTCAGGACCGGGGAAGGAAAGCGTCTCGCCAAATTTATTTCCGACAGGCTGAAACTTTTGAAGAAATTCATCCAGGACATAGCGGGCCTCGCCAAAGGCGTAAAGGAAGTATATTTCAATAAGATGGTAGAGCGCATAGCCGATTTCCGCAAGAAGACGAATATCGATATCGACGATTCGAGGATACTTCAGGAAGTGGCCGTCATGGCCGACCGCGCCGACATATCGGAAGAGATCGAACGCTTCGGTTCGCACATAAAATACTTCGAGAAACTTCTCAAGGGCGATGAAAAGGACGCTATCGCCGGGCGCAAGATGGACTTTTTATGCCAGGAGCTTTTCCGCGAGATAACTACGATATCGAATAAAACGAGCCTGACGGATATAACGAGAGTGGCCATAGAGGCCAAGTCGGAGATCGAAAAGATCAGGGAACAGGTACAGAACATTCAGTAAAACATATATTCGGAGGGATTGATGGAAAACATAAAATTATTGAACGTCGGCTTCGGCAATATCGTTCTGGCTAACAGGATCATAGCGATAGTCAGCCCGGATTCGGCGCCGATGAAAAGGCTCAAGGAGGACGCGCGCGAACGCGGAATGCTTATCGACGCTACATACGGAAGGCGCACGCGTTCCATAATAATAACGGATTCGAACCACGTGGTCCTCTCGGCCGTTCAGCCGGAAACCTCGGCCGGAAGGCTTCTCGACAAGGAACTCAAGTTCGGCGGCGAAGCCGGCGTTGAAGCGGAGGCCGAGGAAGAGGAAGCTTCGGAAGAATAATTAAAATAAGAAAGTGAGGCGCCGTTCCTACGGCGGTTTGCCATGAGCCATATATTTGTAATATCGGGCCCTTCGGGGGTCGGAAAAAGTTCCATTGCGCAGGCGATACTGGAAAAATATACCGGCCGGATAACTTATTCCATATCAATGACCACGCGCGGGATACGCCATGGCGAAGAGGACGGCCGCGAATATATCTTCACGACCGTCGCTGATTTCGAACGGCGTATCGCGGAAGACGCGTTCATCGAGCACGCCAAAGTGCATGACAACTACTACGGAACGCTTAAATCTCAGATCGACGACGCTTTTAAGAGCGGGCTCGCCATACTTTTAGACGTCGATACCAAAGGCGCTCTTAACATAAAAAGCAAATATCCGGAGGCGGTGCTTATGTTCATAGTTCCGCCCTGCATAGAAGAACTTAAAAGGCGCCTTTTCAAAAGGCATACGGACGCGCCCGAGGTCATCGAACGCCGCATTAATAACGCCATAGCAGAGATAGAAAAGTCCACTCAATATGACTACGTGGTTAAAAACGAGGAACTCGAGCAGGCCATATCGGAATGCTCGCAGATAATGGAAAAACATTTTCCTTTCGTCGAGAGACCGGCTTAGATGTATTGCAAGGTAGCGCTTCCTATTCCGTCGGAACAGCTTTATACATATTCCGTGCCCGAAAAATTTTCGGGCATGGTTTCCCGCGGCCAGCTCGTCTACGTCAATTTAAAGAATCAGAACGAACCGGTCGCGGCTTACGTTATAAGCGCGGGCGAGGAATGCGACATAGATCCTTCGCTCGTCCGGCCGCTGCATGACGTGTTCGATTCGGAGCCGGTCCCGGAAGAACTCATGGCCCTGGCCGAAAAAGTGTCCGCGCGTTATTTCTGTTCGATGGGAAACGCTCTTGAGCTCGTGTTTCAGCCTACTCTGGCTTTTTCAGCCGTCGAGGTCGAAAAATATTATGATTTCAACAGAAAATTGGACGTTTTCAAGGTTTTCGGCGACGGCGGGATATCGAAGATCGAACGGCTTATAATTCAATTCTTATATAATTCCGGGGCTCAGACAAAGAAGGATATAGAGAAAACGCTTCTTCTCGATTATACCGTTTCTAAAAATAATATCGCGAAACTGGCCGCGTCCGGGGTGATCGCGTCGTCATTCAATAAAAAGAGTTTCGATTACGGCGGCGCGGCGACCTTCAATTATGAGCTGGCCGACAGCCGTGAGATAATTTATACGGACGAACAGAAAGCGGCCATAATAAAGATAACCGAAAATATATTAAAAAAAGAATATTCAGAGAACTTATTGTTCGGCGTCACCGGCTCCGGAAAGACCGAAGTATATATTGAAATACTGAAATTGTGCGTTTCACGCGGGCTGTGCGCTATCGTTCTGGTGCCCGAAATAGCTCTTACGGAACATTTGAAACACCGGTTTTTAAAGGCGTTCCCCGAAGGCCTCGCCGTGTGGCACTCTCTCGTTAAAAAAGAAGATAAACAAAAGATATACGCCAATATCGCCCGCGGCGAGATAAAGATATTGCTCGGCGCGAGATCCGCCATATTCGCTCCGTTTGCCGACCTCGGCTGCATAATAATCGACGAGGAGCACGATTCGTCGTATAAACAGGAATCCGGAATATACTACGATACGCGCGAGATAGCCAGAATGAGAATGGAACTTGCTAACGGCGCTCTCGTTATGGGTTCGGCCACGCCTTCGATCGAAAGTTATTATCCGCTCGAGAACGGAAGGCGGCCGGGAAGCGTGATAAGGATCGAAAAACGCGTCGAGAACAGGCCGATGCCCAGATGCCACATAGTAGATATGGGGCTGGAGTTTTCCGAGAACAAGAACAAGTCCATGTTCTCGCTCCTGCTCGAAGAAAAGATAACCGACAGGCTCGAACGCAGGCAGCAGGTCCTGCTGTTTCTCAACAGGCGCGGCCACAGCACCTTCGTTCTCTGCAGATCGTGCGGGCTGGTCATAAAGTGCGACGACTGCGCCGTTTCGATGACATACCACTCCGAGCCGCCCCGGCTCTTATGTCATTACTGCAATAAGATCCGCGAAGTGCCGATGCTCTGTCCTTCATGCCAGAGCCATTATATAAGGTTTTTCGGCGTCGGGACGGAAAAGGTGGAAGAGGAGTTCCGGCGGAAGTTCCCGGAAGCGCGCGTCGCGCGCCTTGATTCGGACGTTCTGACGAACAAGAGCATAAGCGCTAAAATTTTTGACGACTTTTTGAAAAAGAAGATAGACGTTTTGATAGGCACTCAGATGATAGCCAAGGGCCTTGATTTTCATAACATCACGCTCGTCGGGATAATCTCCGCCGACACCGCTCTTAATATGCCCGATATGTTCGCGTCGGAAAAGACGTTTCAGGTCTTGTGCCAGGTCATAGGGCGCACCGGCCGCGGCGTCGATGAGGGCGAATGCGTCATCCAGACCTATAACGCCGATAATTACGCCATTACTTCAGCCGCCGTAAGCGATTTCAAGTCGTTTTACGCGAATGAAATAGAGGTCAGGAGATCGCTTGAATATCCGCCTTTCCGTGAAATGATAAAGATATCGTTTGAACACGCACAGGAAACGCTCGCTTTCGAGACCGCGAAAAAATTCGCGGCCGAGGTAGCGGCGGCGGCCGGCGATCCCGGTTTGATACGGATGCTCGGCCCGGCGCCGGCTCTCATCGCGCGCCGCCAGAATGTGTACAGGTTCAACGCCTTCATTTTTACCGACTCTGCAACCGTCAGAATCGGCCCCGTTTCAGAAATATTGAAAAAATATAGTTTTACAAATAAACGCCAATATGTTAAAATAAGCGTCGATGTTTCGCCGAACAATACCTACTGATAACGGCCGAAAAACTTAATGAAGAGGTAGATTTTTAAAGGTATGACTATTCTTCCTATTTTTTTATGCAACAACGAAGTTCTCCGTGAAAAGGCGGCCCCGTGCCAGAAGCCTTATTCTAAATACGCGGCCCTCGCGGAAAACATGATACAGACAATGTATAAGGCTCCCGGAATAGGCCTTGCGGCGCCGCAGATCGGCATGCCGCTCCGAATGTTCGTTTACGACTCGGGTGCGGGCAGCGTGGTGCTTATAAACCCTGAAATAATATCTTGTTCCGAGGAAACCTCCGAATACGAGGAAGGCTGTCTTTCCGTTCCGGATATAAACGCGAACGTGGTGCGCCCCTCATCGATAAAATTCCGCGCTTTCGACCTCGAAGGTTACCGCGTCGAGCGCGAGGCTCACGAACTTGAGGCGCGAGTCATTCAGCACGAATTCGATCATCTCGAAGGAATTCTTTTTATCGACCGTGTTTCCGAAAAAGACCGCAAGATCGTCGTTGAAAAACTCAAGAAAATGGGCTTCAAGGGAAAGGTCGCATAACTTTTTATGAATATTCTTTTTATGGGCACCCCCGATTTTTCAGTGCCGTCGTTAAAAGCTCTCGCTGGTATGTCCGGCCATAAGATCGTCGGCGTGGTTACTACGCCCGATCAGCCCGTCGGCCGTTCGCTTAAAATGACGCCGCCGCCGGTAAAAGCCTGCGCGGTGGAACTCGGCATCCCCGTATTTCAGCCTGAAAAATTAAACACGGCCGAAAATCTCGAACTTTTTAAAGGCCTCGGCGCGGATCTTCTGGCCGTCGTCGCTTACGGAAAGATAATCGGCGACCGGCTTCTGGCTTTGTATCCGCGGAAAATAATCAACGTCCATCCTTCGCTTCTTCCTAAATACAGGGGCGTCGCGCCATATCAGTGGGCCCTCATAAACGGCGAAAAAAACACCGGCGTGACCATAATGTATATAGCGAAAGAGCTTGACGCCGGCGATATCATTCTTCAAAAAGAGATCGCGGTCAAAGATTCCGACAACGCGAGCACGCTGCACGATTCACTGGCCGCGATGGGCGCGGAAATGCTGGCTGAGACCGTTTCTCTTATCGAACGCGGTGAAGCTTCGGGCGCGCCTCAAGATCACGCGGAAGCCACCTACTATAAAAAGATCGAAAAAAGCATGGGGCATATCGACTGGAAATTGGACGCTGAAAAGATAAAAGATCTGGTCCGCGGCCTCTGCCCGTGGCCTTCCACTTATTGTTTCCATAACGGAAACCTCATAAAGATACACGAAGCCCGCCTCGCGCCCGCGTCGTCATCTTCGACGGTTCCCGGGACCGTCATCGAAGCGTCTGAAAAAGGCGGCCTTATAGTGGCCTGCGGGAACGGTGCCCTGTCAATAAAGAAGCTGCAGCTGGCGTCGAAAAGTTCCCAGAGCCACGACACTTTTTTACGCGGTTATAAAATTTCTTCAGGCGATATGTTAAACTAATTCTGATTTTATCCGATAAAACGAATTATACCAGTTAGTATTTTATGGGCCGTTCTGTTGACGCGCTGATTCGGCGCTCACGGACGGGCGGTTTTATACTATTGTTATAACAGTGAACGTTTAAAACGGGGTTGATTTAATTTATGATTAATGCCAGAGAGTGCTCGCTCAGGATCTTATACCAGATCGAGACGCAGCTTGCCTATTCGAATATCGTTATAGACGATATCGTGCAGAAGAACGTCTTTAATACGCTCGACAAGAGTTTCGCGATCCAGCTCGTGTACGGAGTGATCAGGCGTCAAAATACGCTTGATTACATAATTCTTCAGTTCATCGAGCATAAGGAAAAATTCGCCAGGATCAACAAGTGGCTGCTTTTGACCCTGAGGCTTGGCGTTTATCAGATAATCTACCTCGACAAGGTCCCAAACTACAGCGCAGTCGACGAATCGGTCAAGCTCGCTAAATCTTACGGGCCGGTCGGTTCCTCGAGTTTTATCAACGCGGTTCTCAGAAACGTCTGCGAACATTTCGAAAAGATAATAAAATTCGACGGCGAACCCGAAAATATCAAGTCGGCGCTTTTTTATTCACACCCCGTGTGGCTTATCGAAAGGCTTACCTCGCAGTTCGGCAAGATGGCCGCGGCGAAAATATGCGAGGCTAACAATATGGCGCCGCATTTTTCCGTAAGGGTGAATACGCTTAAGACGACCGTTGACGCGATGATGACCGCCCTCGAGGATTTCGGCCCCGAGCGCTCGAAGATCGTTCCGGACGGAATTGTATTGAAAAATTTCGCCGATATAACGGCCACCAATTATTTTAAAGAAGGATATTTCTACATACAGGACGAGGCGTCGATGCTTGTCGCTCACGTCGTCGATCCCAAACCGATGGAGGTCGTCTTTGATTTCTGCGCGAGCCCTGGCGGTAAAACTACGCATCTGGCGCAGCTTTCCGGAAATCAGGCGCTTATAATAGCGTATGACCGCTTTTCCCATAAGATACAAAAGATCAAGGACAACTGCAAGCGCCTCGAGATAACCTGCGTAACGCCAAAGCTGCAGGATGTTTTAAAACTCACCGATACGCGCCATGCGCACAGGATATTAGTGGACGCGCCGTGTTCATGCATGGGCATCATCAGGCGGCATCCGGAACTCAAATGGCGCCTCGAAGAGAAGAACATCGATTCGCTCTCCAAGATACAGCATCAGATACTGGAATCGGCCGCTGACAGGACCGCTCCGGGCGGTGTTCTGGTTTATTCGGTATGCACTTACGAACCTAATGAAACCACGAATCTGATAAACAGATTTTTGAAATCTCATCCGGAATTTCAATATCTGCCGTTCCCGGACGCCGTAATAGACAACTTCAAGGCGCTCGGGTTCAGCACCGATACCGCTTCGATCGGTTACCAGACGTTCTTCCCGCACACGCACGGCGTCGACGGCTTCTTTATAGCCCGCATGAAAAGAATTTCGAGTGAATCAAGATAGAGATGAAAGAAGAAAAGAACGAAAAAAAAACGAATCTGCTGGATCTGGATCTCGATGAGATAACTGCTTTCGTAAAGGAAAACGGCGAAAAAGGCTTTCGGGCCGGACAGATATTTCAATGGATATATAAATACGGAATATTCGATTTTGACAATATGACCGACCTTTCCAAAGCGTTCCGGATCAAGTTCGCCGGGATATGCGAAGTTGCGATGCCGAAAAATATTGAAAAGGCCGAATCAACGGACGGCATGACGGAAAAATTCGCGTTCGAACTTCATGACGGCAGTATCGTCGAAGCGGTAAAAATTTATGACGGCGAGACGCGCGAGAAATACACGGTCTGCTTATCGACCCAGGTGGGATGCCCTATCGATTGCTCATTCTGCCAGACGGGCCGGATGGGATTCAAAAGGAATCTGAGCGCGGGCGAGATAATAGCACAGCTTCTGGGCATAGCTTTTGAAAAAAAGAATTCGAACGAGGGATTGTCGAATATCGTATATATGGGAATGGGAGAGCCCTTCTTAAATTTTGACGCCGTTATAAAGTCGGCGCGGGTGATAAACCATGAAGCGGGATTTAACGTCTCGATGAGAAAGATAACCGTTTCTACCTCGGGCGTGGTGCCGGGCATATTAAAGCTTATCGACGAACAGATACCAATGACGCTTGCAATATCGCTTCACGCGGCGGACGACGAACTTCGCGACAAACTCGTTCCGCTTAATAAAAAACATAATATTTCCGATATCATAAACGCGGTTAAAAAATATATTGATGAGACGTCAAGGCGCGTGACCTTCGAATACGTAATGATAAAAGGCGTCAACGATTCCGACGCCTGCGCCAAAAACCTTGTCGTATTATTGAAAGGCATGTTATGCCACGTTAATTTAATAGGGCTTAACAGGACCGAAGGCGGATTCGAGTCATCATCCAATAACAGGATATACGCTTTCAGGCAGGCTCTGGAAGACGGCGGAGTGAACGCCACGGTAAGAAGATCCAAGGGCGGGGATATAAACGCCGCATGCGGAATGCTTTATAAAAAGCTTAAAAACAGGGTGGAGGATAAAATAGATGAAAATTAAGCCGGGAAATAATGCAGGGGGAAATATACTCGTTTCCCTGCTGAAGTTTTTAATATTTGTTATATTCTTTGTCCTTTTGTTCAAGTTCGCGCAGATGTACTCTATAAAAATGATGAATTCGTTCTTCAACAAGGAAGAGACGAAGGTTCCGAACCTCGTTTCGCGCGACGGCAATCCGGTCAGGATCGAGGACGCCTTTGAGCTCTGCAAACAGGGCCGTCTTCAGATCGATATCAAGGAAAAAAAATTCGACAACAATATTCCCGAGGGCTGCGTTATGAGCCAGGATCCTCCGCCCGATACGGTCGTAAAGGTCAACAGGGTCATCGAGGTCATAATCTCGCTGGGCGCGAAAACGGTCGAGTGCCCTGACGTGGCCGGAAAAGACGTGCGCGACGTGGCGTTCGTAATACAGAACAAAGGGTTTCTGCTCGGCAAAAAATCATACGTTCCGTCGGAAAGCATACCCGCCGACATTATAATAGCGCAGACGCCGGAAGGTAATTCACAGGCACCCAAAGGTTCCCAGATAGACCTTCTGGTATCGCTCGGCAAGAACAACCAGATGACCCAGGTGCCGAATTTCGTCGGTAAAAAGATCGAGGCGGCCAGGATCGTTTTAAGCAAGATAAACCTTGAACCCGGAAAGATCGGTTATGAGACCAAGGAAGGCGCCGAGCCCGGCCTGGTGCTCAAGCAGGAACCGTCTCCGGGAACCAACGTTCCTGATAAATCCCAGGTGTCGTTCATGGTCGTGGAAGGTCCGGAACAGCTCCAGCCGGCCGATACCGCTTCGGTCGAGTCTCCCGCGAATAACGTTATAGAAATTAAAACCAAGACTGAAACGAAGCCTGAAACCAATGGCGCGCCGGAGAATAAAAAGCCGGAGAAGAAACCGGCTGAAGGCTCGGCCTCTACGGCCTCCAATGAGATAGGGGCCGACGGCAAACGCGTCGAGATAGTTAAATTCGTAGTTCCTCCGGGCCAGAAGAGCCGCGAGATAAAGATAGTATTGTTAGACGACATGGGTCCGCGCGAGATATATAAGGACCTGCACTATCCCGGCGAGGAAATAGACCTTACGGTCACAGGCTACGGCACGATGAAAGTGCTGGTCTATCTTGACAACGTGTTTTTTAAGGATTTTGAGGTAGGAGGCAGATAATATGAAGCTACTTAAAGACAAATACAAGCTGCTTGAAAAAACCGACGAGGACGAAAAGGTAATGCTCTTTTTAGGGCAGACCGTCCATGAACCCGTCGTCAGCGTCGATATAAGATCCCTGAAAAAACGCTGGATGCAGAATCCCGAGTTCGTGCAGCGCTACACTCAGGAGTTCCACACCATGGCGACCCTTGATTCGCCGCTCTTTTTAAAAGTTTATGACATCGATTTCTCCAACAATATATTTTTCGTGGCTACCGAGCACGTCGAAGGCAAAACGCTCTATGACCTGATAAAGGACAGGGTAAAACTTTCGCTCGCCCAGGTGATCAACATAATTACCCAGGTTTCAAAGGCTCTCGGGCACGCGATGCGCGAGAACGTGAAATACCGCTCGCTTACATATTCTGATATAATGTTCTCCGATAACGGAAAGATAAAGATATTGAAGTTCCACGTTCCGCGTAACGTCAGTTCCTCTCTCGGGCTTGAATCGTCAAGAAACGCGGTCGCTCCGGTCGCGAGCCAGAGCAGCGATATATTTTTTATAGGAAATCTTTTTTACGAGATACTGACCTTTGAAACGCTCGTTTCAACGGCAAGCGTCCGTAACGTAAAGACGATAAAAGATTTTCATTTAGAGGCGAAAAACACTCCCGGATTAAAACCTTCGCAGGCCGAAAGCGTCAAGGAACTAATTTATAAATGCGTGACAAGCGACATTGCTTCGCGTTTCCAGACGATCGACGAGCTTCTCTCGGCTCTGGTTAAATTCGTTCAGGATCAGGTCAATAAGACCGATGTGTTAACGAGCATGCAGGTCGATCCTTCGAAGTTTAAAAAGAACGAAAAAAAAGAAAGCGCTGAAACAAAGGCTCCTTCTATAATAAACGGCACGCTCGGAAAAAATGAAGCTGAAAAAGAACCGAAACGAGCTCCTTTGGCGACTCCGGCGAAAGCTCAAAAAAACGAGGCGCGCGAAGAAAACAAGTCGAAAAATATTTCCGATGATCCTTACGATATACTGTTCGGAAAGACAAGGACCGTTGAGCCGTTGAAAAAAGGCGAATATTCGATGCTCAGCGATGAAGCGGCCCCTCAGGATCTTCCGCGTCAGGAAAGGCCCGATGCGGTTTCTAATGAAGACGAAAACAGCGCTTCGGACGAAGTGAAAACCGCCGGCAAAGAAAATATAGGCCCTATGTGGAAAAATAAAAAATCCGGCGGCTCGGGAATATTTGCAAAATTGGCCGGCTTCTGGTATACTATGCTCATGATGATAATGAGCTTTCTGGGCTTCGTCTTATACATATTCTGGTAAGAGCGCGCTCACAAAGCCCAAATTTGATGCGGGCAGGGTATAGCGCATGACGCAAAAAAAAGTTTTAATAGCTCCTTCGATCTTATCCGCCGATTTTACGAGGCTCGGCGAAGAGATCGAGAGCGTGACGAAAGCCGGAGCGGATCTGTTACATCTTGACGTAATGGACGGGCATTTCGTTCCGAATATCTCATTCGGACTTCCCATATTGCATTCGGTTTCGAAGATCGCGAAGATCCCCGTCGATTGCCATCTCATGATATCAAATCCCGAACAATATATCGAAAAGTTCGCCGGTGGCGGCGCGGAAATAATAACCGTGCACGCTGAGGCGAGTTTTCATATTGAGCGGCTTTTATGCCAGATCAGATCTTTCGGCAAAAAGGCCGGCATTTCTTTTAATCCTCACTCCGACGTTGAGATGCTTAAAAATGTCATTCATGCGGTCGATCTTATCCTTATTATGACCGTCAATCCCGGCTTCGGCGGCCAGAGCTTCATCGCTGCTATGCTTCCTAAGATCGCACGGGCGGCGGAGATCGCAAGATCGTCAGGCCGCGAAATAATGCTGCAGGTCGACGGCGGAATAACCCCCGAAAACAAGTCTCTTGTAATAGACGCGGGCGCGAACGTGATCGTCGCCGGCTCGTCGGTTTTTTCATGTTCCGACTATGCCGCCGCGATAGCGGGTTTAAGGTAGCTTATGAACGGTACGCGCGAAACGGGAAAACCGGTCGAACTGGCTAACGTCCGTCTGCACGATCTTACTTTTGAAGAGATAACGGCGCTCGCCGAAAAGACGATAACTGATAAGGTCTCGTCTCTTTTTGTAATTACGCTCGATATTATAGGCGCGTACAAAAGCATATTCGACGCCCAATATCACGATTGCATAATGAACTGCGACCTGGTCACTTGCGACGGCGCTGGCATGAAGCTTCTGACGATGATGAAATATCCCCGGCACATTAAGAATAAGGTGAGCGGGATCGATCTCGCCGCGGCTCTTTTACGCGCGGCGGACGAAAAAAAATACCGCGTGGCGTTCATCGGTTCCCGCGAGGAAACGATAAATTTGCTTGAGGAAAAAATAAGGGCGGATCATCCCGGTATCGCCGACCCTTTTTTTCACAACGGTTATTTCGATTCCAGGGAATTTTCTTCGATAGTCGCGGGGCTGGCCGGGGCGAAATCGCGGCCCGACATCATTTTTTTCGGCCTTGGAAATCCGGTTCAGGAAAAAACCATAAATTCGATCCGCGGGATCTTTCCGGGAACGGTTATGATCGGCGTCGGCGGTTCGTTCGACGTTATGTCGGGCGCCCTGAAGCGGGCTCCGCTCATCATGCAGAAATGTTATCTCGAATGGCTTTACAGGCTATGGCAGGAACCTTCAAGAATATTTAGAATGATGAATATTCCGAAATATATTGCTTATGCGGTTATATGCGAGGCGTTAAAATGGCTGAGAAAATAGGGTTTAAACTGTTCGAAAAACTTACGGGGCGTCTCGAGGCGCAAAATTTTCAGCGCGTCACCGTTACGGGCGCGAATGAGAACATCGGAAGCTTTCTCGTTTCCGACATAGCCCGTCCCGGCGAGATTTTTCTCGTCGTTGCTCCGAATCAGGACAGCGCGGAGCGCGCGGCTTACGAGATCGAGACCATGGCGAAGATCGCCGACCCCGGCGTGGAAACGGTGATAAGCCTTTTTTCATCGCTCGAATGGTCGCCATACGAATTTCTCTCTCCTTCGCTTAACCTTTTGTCGGACCGCATATCCGCCTTGAAGAGCGTTATGGATTTTAAACCCGGCTCAAAAAATAAAAAACTCATAATAGTCGCGCCGCTTAACGGCCTGTCTCAAAAAACATGTCCCGCGAGGCTTCTGGAAAAAGCTTCCCTGAAGATAAAAAAAGGCGATACTCTCGAGGTCGAAAAACTTGTCGCACTTCTTTCGAATTCAGGCTACGCACTCGAGGATCCCGTGATAGATCTCGCCCAGTACGCCGTGCGGGGCGGAATAATGGATATATATGTCCCGGGCATGCGCTATCCCGTGCGTCTCGATTTTTTCGGCGATACGGTCGAAAGCATTAAAATATTTAATATCGAAGATCAGCGCGTCATGGGCGATATCAAAGAATTCACCGTCCTCCCGGCCAGCGAGTTTATTTTTGAGGCTGCCGAGGTCGACTCTCTTTTTAAAAACATGGAAAAAATAGCGAAGGTTGGAAAAACTCTTGACGTGAACAAGATCCGCGACGGCGTCAAGATCCCGAACATCGAAAAATACGCGCCGTTCATGTACGATTACGCCATGCCGACGCTTATAGACTATCTCAACAGGTGTTCGAAGGGCTATTCGGTTGTCTTTCTGGGCCGCGACGATATTTTTAACGAGGGCCGCGACTATTTCGGCAAACTGGAAAAATTGCATCAGGATAACATCAAAGAGGATCCTTACTCGCTTCCGCCCGATAAATATTTCAAGCTGCCGGATAAGGTCCTTGAGGAAATTGAAAAAAACACCCATACAAAAATTTTTGATATGACCCCTTACGACGCTCCGGGAAGTTCGGATGATGACGAACTTTTATACGATCTCGCGGGCGGCGCCTGCCAGAAATTCCAGGGCCGCTTCACTCAGTTCATCCAGTATATAAGAACAGTCATAGACGACGGCGCGACGGTCATAATGATACTTCCGGGCATGGGCCAGATCAACCGCATGGCGGAGATACTCTCGCCGCTGAAATTCTCGGTGCTTATAAATGATAATTTTTTCAGAAATCCGATAGCGCGGAAAACGATCTATCTCAACGAAGGATACCTGCCCGAAGGGTTCGCCGTCCCCGCCGAGCGCCTCTTCGTTTTTTCAAGTTATGAGGCTTACGGTGAGCGGCAGGTCCTTTTCAACAAGGAACTCGTTTTCGAAAGCAAGACCAAAGCCCGCGACAGATATAAAAAGATCGCCTCTCATCTCGAGCTCGAGGAAGGCGATTTCGTGGTGCACGTAAATTACGGGATCGGAATATACCGCGGTATGACTCTTTTATCGACCGGGGGCCGCGAATCCGATTATCTGCTCGTCGAGTACGCCGAATCGGATAAATTATACGTTCCGGTCGACGCGCTTCACATGCTCCACAGATACGTCGGGGTCGACGGGGCGTCGCCGAGGATCGGCAAACTCAACGACTCGTCATGGAAAAAACAGCGCACGCAAGCGCAGAAGTCCGTGGAAAAACTCGCCGCCTATCTTGTAACGTTATACGCCAGACGGTCCGTTTCGAACGGTTACCGGTTCAGCCTCGATAACGAACTTCAGAAGATATTCGAGGAATCCTTTCAATATAAGGAAACCAGCGATCAGGAAAACGCGATCCTGGAGGTCAAATGCGACATGGAAAGCGAAAAGCCCATGGACCGCCTTGTCTGCGGCGACGTCGGGTTCGGAAAGACGGAGGTCGCCATCCGCGCCGCTTTTAAAGCCTGCATGGACGGGAAACAGGTCGCGTTCCTCGCGCCCACGACGATCCTTTCGCTTCAGCATTATAATACCCTCGTATCGCGCTTTTCGACTTTTCCAATAAATGTAGAACTTCTCTCCCGCTTTCGGACCAAGGCGCAGCAGAATGTCGTCGTCGAAAAGCTCAAGGAGGGAAAGGTCGACGTCGTCATCGGGACCCACCGCATTCTTCAAAAGGATATTTTATTCAGGGACCTCGGCCTTCTCATCGTCGATGAGGAACAGCGTTTCGGCGTTAAGCACAAGGAACGCCTCAAGGAACTCAAGCATCACGTGGATATTTTAACGCTGACAGCCACGCCAATACCGCGCACGCTTTATATGTCGATGGTAGGCTGCCGCGATATCTCAATAATAAACACGCCGCCCGCCGAGAGGCTGCCGATAAAAACTTTCGTCCTGCGCTATTCCGACGACATTATAAAGGAAGCGATAACGCGCGAAATAATGCGCAAGGGCCAGGTCTATTACGTTCACAACCGCATAGAATCGATAGACGCCGTCGCCAATAAGATAGCCGCTCTCGTTCCGGGTATCCGCGTTCGCTACGCTCACGGTCAGATGGAAGAAAAACAGCTCGAGAAGATAATAATGGATTTTTACGAGAAGGAATTCGACGTTCTGGTTTCGACGACGATCATAGAGAACGGCCTCGATATACCTAACGTCAATACCATGATAATAGAACGCGCAGACACCTTCGGACTTTCGCAGCTGTATCAGCTTAGAGGCCGCGTCGGCCGCGCCAAAAATCAGGCCTACGCTTATTTCCTCTTCCCTCACGAGGCTGCCCTTACCGACATCGCCAAGCGCCGGCTTCAGGCCATGAAGGAATTCTCGGAACTCGGCTCGGGCTACAAGATCGCTATGCGCGACCTCGAGATCCGCGGCGCGGGAAACCTTCTGGGGCACGAACAGCACGGCCATATATGCACTATCGGGTTTGAGCTGTACTGCCGCCTGCTTGAAGAAGAGGTTAAAAAACTCAAGGGAGAAGAGATCGAGCAGCGCATCGATTTCGACTGCGAGATAGATCTTAACATTAACGCATATATACCGTCGACCTATATTAATTCAACATATCAGAAGATAGATATTTATAAGCGAATGGTCGGCGCTTCGAGTTTCGAGGAGCTTGACGAACTCTCCTCTGAACTTATCGAGCGCTTCGGCAAATATCCCGAGACGGTCCATAACCTTTTCCAGGTCGTGAAGATAAAAGTTCTCGGCCGCCGCCTTAAAGCCAGCAGCGTCAAGGAAGACAAAAAACACATATTGTTCAAGTTCCAGGACGGCGGCCACATCAAGCCCGATTCGATCGCGGCGCTTCTTAAAAAATACGCCGGTTCCGTCAAATTCTCCAACGCCGACGACGGCGCGACGCTTCTGTATCTTCTGAAACAGGACCTGAAGGGCGAGAACCTCATTCAGCTTATAATAAGCGTTCTGCAGATACTCAACTCCTGACGCTTTACTGCCGTCAGTCCTTCTCTATCTTTTTCAAAATTTCCCCGGCGTTCTCGTAACGCCATTTTCCGCTCGCGTCGAAACTTCT
The DNA here is from genome assembly GCA_964551445.1 of uncultured bacterium. Classification (GTDB taxonomy): domain Bacteria; phylum Muiribacteriota; class UBA9980; order UBA9980; family UBA9980; genus DAOPXV01. Next base: position 42,566 of record CAZKCG010000023.1, read on the forward strand.
TCCCTGTTTTGTCCAGATGAGCGAGTGGCCGCCCATTTTATTGTCCGTGACGACGGGTTCGGGATCGAAATTTTTGATCTTTATCTTATATGGATGATGTATCATTATCACCATGTTGGTTTTATTAAAACGGGTTACCCCTCTTCCCATTTCGGAATAAAACGCCGGATCGCCGGCCTGAGTTTTAACGACATTCAAAAGATCGTCGGGCAGGGCGTCCTCGGTTTTTATGACTATCTCTTCGCCCGGCGCGACGCTTCTCGGGAAATAAACGGTTATGTAACTGCGCCCTTCTTTTTCAGATTTTTTGACCATTTTCATAGGCACGAATTCTTTTTTGGAAAGCATGAAATATTTCAGGTTCGGACTCATTGAAACGTAGCTCGCCTCCGCTTTGTTTATGGGCGCGCTCGTTATGTTCCGAACGGTCAGGGTCCGCACGTATCTTCTTTCTTTCAGCCCTAAAAACTCCTCGCCCTTGTAGCCCGTCTGCCTTAATTCCTCGAAATGCTCGGCAGATCCGAACGGCCATCTGGCGATATCTCCGGCCCTTATCTGGATATTTTTGAATTTTCGGCTGATCCTGGCGTAAGAGGTCTTGTCCTTCACGACCGCGATAACGGCCTCGGCCAGCGCCCCTGATTCCTCCGTTCCGGGGCCTGAGGCGGCCCTTGATTCCGCTCCCTTGAAGATGTATAAAATGTCGTTATCTTTTATTTCATCTTTTTTTCCCCCGTTCAATATGAGCATATCGTCTTTAACGTCTATTATCGCGAATCTTCCCTCGCTGGTTTCCTGTTCGTAATCGTTATAATTTTTGGCTACAGGCGCGAGTTTTTCCTTCAGGGCGGCGGGCATTTTTTCGACCAGGTTTTCAAGGCTGGTTTCCACTTTGACTATCTTAGGCGTTATAAAGACCATTAATTCGGTCTTTTCGTTCTTCTTCGACATGCGCGACATCATATCCCTGACGATGGGTATGCGCTCAAGCAGCGGCGAGCGTAAAACGCTCTTTTTGACGTTGTTCTTTATGAAGCCGCTTATTACGACGGTAGAGCCGTTCTTCGCGATGACGTTGGTGTTTATGAGCCGGTGCGAAAATGTCGGAGCGTTAAGAACGTTGGTGGTTTCGATGATGTTTTGAATGGTCTGGTTTATTCCGAGGTTGATATATTCGTCGCGGTTGACCTGGGGTTTCACGTTAAGTTTTATTCCTATCTCCTGATATTCGACGGAGCTGCTTGAGACGCCGGTCGAAGTGGTCGTCGTCTGAAGCGTCGGCACCTTTATCGTTTCCTCGAAATACGCGCTTGAATTATTAGTGGTCAGAAGCTGCGGCGAGGACATTACGTTTATCTGGCTCCTGGAATTTAACATCTGTAAAAAAGAGCTGAATTTTTCTCCTTCGATTACGCTGTATTTAAGTCCCTGCAGTTTCGCCTGCGCCGCCGGGTCGTTAAGGTTGGCGAAGTTTGCGCCAAGGTCCTGGCGGACGCTTTTTCCGCCGATGTTATTCTGTTCGGCGTATTTCCATTCCAGGCCGAACTGGCTGGTGTCGTCAAGCGTTATTTCGGCTATCAGCACTTTTATGTGGACGAGCGACGTCCTGCGGTCAATTTTCTGGACGGTGTCCTTGACGAGGTCGATTATATTCTGCGGCGCCGTCACGACAATTGAATTGGTGCGGGTATCGTCCGAAATATCTATGTTCTCATCCCTTTTTTTGATCACTTTGAACCTGGGATCGTCCGCCGCTTTCAGTGCGGCGGGACCGGGTTTATTCGGCCGCTGCGGCTGCGGGGGCGGAGCCTTGAAAAATATGACTGGCGTATATATGCTGTTTAAAACGGCCGCCACTTCTTTCGCGTTGGCGTATTGAAGATAGACGACATCGGATACGGTCGTCTCGAAATATTGCTTTTCTATATCCGTTATAGTGCTTTTTATCAGTTCAAGATCTTCTCTTCCGCGCGCTCTGACGGTGAATGAATTTGTCTGGCCGATATATTTCAGCTCGTAATCGGTCTCGTGTATGCCCTGCAGCTCGAGCGAATCCTTCATTTTTTTGAAGATTATCTGCGCGTCGCTTGTGGGTCTGGCCGATAAATTTCCTTCATACGAGAACGGGAATTTTAAATTCTCCGCTCCTGCCGCCTCGCCGGGATCCGCATGAAAAGCCGCCGCGGTAAATATAACTAAAATGGAATATATCAGAAATCTTTTTATATCGATGGTGAGCGCGTCGTGTTTTTTCAAGGTTAGTTCGCCTTCCTTTCAGCCGTTTTTGGGCCTATCCTGGTTTTTACGACCGCCGCGTCCTCGAACCGCCAGAAGCCTTTTATGTTAAGCGGCGCTCCTTCCTGCGTCCATATGAGAGTGGTGCCGTCCATGGCGTTGTCGATGACCGCCGGCTGGTAATTGAAATCTTTGATTATGATCCTGTCCGGGAAGTTTATTGAAAGCCCTATTGATGTTTTAGGATCTTTCGGGCCGTTAGAGCTGTTTATCCTTGAATAGTTTTCGTCGGATATGAATTGAGCTTTTACGCCTTCCAATTCTGAGATCCCGAATTTCAGCACGGTCTCTATCTTGATGTCGATCTCCTCTTCCGGCTTTATTATTCTGTTGAAAAGTATAGCCGTCTCAAGAATGTTATCGCTTTCGAGTTTTTGCGTTAATTTCAGCGGATGGTCCACGCCGTTCTCGGCGAGATAAACTTTAGACTTTTCATGATTAAAGGTTACGACCTTTTTTGAGATCTTCGGATCGGTCTTATCGGTAAGTTTTTCGACCATTTTTGTTTTGAGCATTGGATTTTTGGTCGTATTTTTTATCCTTGCGGTCATTTTAAGGCCTGTCGCGCCGTAATCGGCTGCCGGATTAAGTTCTATCTTCATGCTCGATATTTTGAAGTTCTCAAATACTACCTGTGATTCTTCTGCGAGCACGAGATCTCCAGCGAGTATAGTTTCGTTCGACCCCGTATTTATAATAGCGGCCACTGAAGTTTTTTCCTTGATGATCTCCACCTTTATTCTCGCGATCTCCTTCTCCTCTACCGACACCAGCTGGTGAGTTTCGGGGTGATAATATTCTTTTTCCGGCCGCACTATTATGAATTCTTCGCCCTTTTTTAACTTCTGGTTCGCGCCTGCGTTTATAACGATCTTTTCGTCCGACACTGAAATAACGGTTATCTTAGGCTTATCGCTCTGGCCGAATCCGGCCGTTTTTGAGGCTTTCGCGTTTTTGAGGCGCTCCTTTATCTCAGGGGCTTTAAGTTCGTCGACGGTTTTATCAAAATCGCTGTCCGTTCTGGTTATTTCGGGCGTTAAAAAGACCATTAATTCGGTTTTGATACTGCCTTTAACGTTGCGTCCGAAAAGCTTTCCTAAGACGGGGATGCCGCCGAGGCCGGGCACTTTCGTTCCGGCCGAACTTTCGTTGTTCTTAAAAAGTCCGCCGATGACGACCGTCGATCCGTTCTTAACGAGCACGTTGGTGTTTATGACCCTGTTGGAATAGGTCGGGGCGTTCTGCTTGTTGTTCGAAAGCGTTTCTAAAATATTTTGTATCGTCTGCGCTATTTCAAGGTTAACGTATCCGTCGATATTCACCTGCGGCAGGACCGTGAGATTTATGCCGACGTTCTGATATTCGGTCGATGTGCTAATCACGCCGTTCGCGGTCGATGTCGTCTTCTGGACGGGGACCTTTATCGTTTCCTGAAACTCGGCCTTCATGTTGTTCGATGTCAGAAGTTCGGGCGACGCTAGCACGTCTATATGGCTTTGCGTGCGCAGCATCTGTATGAACGCGTTCAATTTCGAACCCGACATCAGACTGTATTTGAAACCGAGAAGTTCGTCCTTCTTCGACTGCGCCTGATAACCGTAATCCACTGTTCCCGTCTGGCGCGCGTTCTCGTTTCCGAAGAAATTCGAGTCCGAGAATTTCCATTCGACGCCGTATTGCATGGAGCCGTCGAGCGTGACCTCGGCTATTAAGACCTTGATGTGTATCTGGTCCGTCTTGCAGTCGAGCTTTTTGATCATTTCGCGCATGCCGCCGATAAGATTCTGCGGCGCCGTGACCAATATAGAATTGGTTCTTGTGTCCTTTGAAATATCTATGTTGCCGTCTTCTTTTTTCACGGTTATCTTGTCGTCGTCTTTTTGGATATAGATCTTTTTGCTGTAAATATTTTCCAGCATCTGGCAAACGTTAGACGCGTTAGCGTATTGCAGCGGGATCACTTCCGTTCTCACGGTGAGATTATTGGCCTCGACGTCTTTTATCGTTTTCATGACCATTTCCCGCGTTTTTCTGCCGGCTGCTTTAATGATCACGCGGTTGGCTTCCGGGATATATAATATCGAATAATCGTCCTTTGAAACGCCGAGCTCGCCTAAAACTTTCCTTGAATCCTCTATCAGCTGGTACTGATTCGATTTAGCGCCGGCGGACAAATTGAAGCTTATCGCATCCTTAACCATTTCCCGCACGCTTTTTTCACCGTCTCCGGCCAGGGAATATCCCGGTCTAATTAATGCCGCCGTCAGAACCGCGATCGAAAAGATACAATATATAAGCTTTCTGTTCATTTCTACCTCTTGATATTCTAAAATAACGCCGTGAAAATACCAGGCGCCGTAATTTATTTCGGAATAAAAATTGAATAAATTAGACATTTAGAGCGTGTTTCGTCTATTTTTTCGTCTGAGCTTCTATCCGTTTCCGGCATAATTAAAAAGACCGCCTGAAACTTAATTCAAACGGTCTTTTTAAAACTATATGTTAAGCTCTTTTTTTATTATCTTCCCGAGGTCGCGAGATAACCTTTGATATAAGCGTTAACTGATATTAAAAGCTGCATTTTGGTGTTGTAGAGGGTAGCGGTAGAGATATCGGAACCCTGGTTGTTAAGGGCTAAAGCCGTCATTTTCTTGATCAGTTTATCAGAAACTTCGACGAGCGAGGTGGCTGATCTGTCCATAGGGTTATAATTTCTCATGAAGTGAACGAGCGTTTCGAACGAAGCGAAGTTTTTAGCGTCGAGCTCGCGTGAAACAGCCATTACTATGAAGTCGATATAAGTTTTTTCGGTCCGGACCAGAGCCATGAATTTAGCCATGAGCTGATCGTAAGATGGGCCCTGAGCGGTTCCGGCGAGGGTTATTTCAACCGCGCGGCGTTCGCGTGATGTTCTTTCCATGGCGGGGAGCATGTCTTTGACCTGAAGCGGAAGCGCGTTTATTTTAGCGAGATAATCGTTGACCATATTCTCGGGAAGCGCGATCCTTACGGTTTCGGGGTTGCCGGTCGATGTGAGCGATTTAGGCGTGAGGACCTTTTCTATGTTGAAGCACGCGATGGCCGATCCGGCTGAGTTTAACGCGCCTTCATAATCTTTAAGGTAAATGTGGCAGAGCGTTTCCATGTAGAAGCTGTAAAGCGCTATTTTGGCTGAGTCAATGGCTCTGTTAACGTATATTTTTTTCGTGGATTCGTATCCGAAAAGATAATTGACGACTTCGGGTTTCGAGGCGTTATCGAAATATTTAGCGGCGAATTTGTTGTAGTGTTTCATGGCTTCGCCGTAGTTCTTAGCGTTAAAGAAAGAGTCGGCGACGCATGTGACGGCGGCTGAAGCGCTTAAGGCGAATATTAAAACTATCGAAATTGAAAGGGTCAGAAGAGTTAATCTTTTTTTCATGGTAATTTATCCTCCCGAAAAATAATTTTTAAATCGATATTGACTTTAATGAGTTAATTATACAATGTGATTTAACTTCTGTCAAGGGGGAAATCATACTAATTGAATAGAGATCGGCGAATAAATTAATGACTGGCCGTTCCCGCCGTCCGATCGTCTGTTCACAGTGTGAAAATGAGTTCGCGCTTAAATCCGGAACATCCCGGCGATAGCTGATTTAGCAATATTTAAGAAGAAATCCGGGAATATTCCGGTTAAAAATATCAGCGCGGCTGAGAGCGCAAGACAGAAGTATGAATCGGACATCGCGCCGAAAAAAGCCGGTCCTTCTGGCGCTTCCGGTTTTTCCATATACATTTCGACTATCACCTTTATGTAATAATACATGGCGATAAGGCTGTTTATGACGGCGAACATTATAATGTGCATGTTGCCGGCGAGAAAAGCGTCGTAGAATATGAAAAATTTAGCCATGAATCCGCCGGTCGCCGGAATTCCCGCCAGCGAGAGAAGCCCGAGCGAAAACGCGGCCGCGAAATATGGGCGCTTGAAGCCTATTCCGCGCAGGTCCTTTATCGTCGTAACTTCGGAAGTTTTCGGAATGACGGCGTTAATGGCGGCGAAAAGCCCGATATTCGTCGCGAAATAAGCCAGAAGATAAAACAGGATATACGCCCCGGCGTTTCCGGCGTAAATTGTGCCTCCGCCGTTTACGCAGATGATCGCGATCAAAAGATAGCCGGTATGAGAAATGCTGGAATAGGCGAGCATTCTCTTTAAGTTTGTCTGTTTCAGAGCGGCGATATTCGCGAAGGTCATAGTGATAATTGAAATGAATATCAGGCCGTCTTTTATGAATGGGATGAAATTTGAAAAAGCGGTTGAAAATATCCTGTAGGTGGCTATAAATATCGCGGCTTTGACGAAATAGGTCATAAATGCCGCCGCGCTTATGCTGGCTCCGTCATAGGCGTCGGGCGCCCACATGTGAAAAGGAACCGCGGCTGCCTTGAAAAGCAGCGCAACCGTTATAAAACCAAGCCCTATGATGATCGTCATGAAATGCGAGTTGACTATAACCGAGTTTTTAAGCGCCGCGGCTATGCCGTGAAGCGAAGTTGTTCCGCTAGCTCCGTAGATATGAGCCATACCGAATAAAAAGAAGGCGGACGCCGCCGCGCCCATTAAAAAATATTTGAAAACGCCTTCGACCGCCCTTCTGTTTTTAGTGTCCATGGCGACCATTATATATGTCGAAAAAGAAAGTATCTCTATAGCGATTATCGTAACTATAAGATCGGCGCCTGCCGCCATCATCATCGCTCCGCATGCGGCGAAAAGAAGCATCGCGTAGAATTCTCCGCCGATATTCATCGGCGCGGAAAAAAGTTCCCGGTCGGCCAGAATGAGCGTTAAAAGCCCCATAAGAGAAAAGAAGGCTCCGGCGAAAGATGTGTATCGGTCAAAATAAACGGCGTTCTCGAAAAGAGCTATCGGTTCTTTAATTTTAAAAAAATGCAGGACCGAGTAGAGCAGCGCGAACGAGAGGCCCAGAAACGCCAGCTTTTCGCATTGGCGCAGCACGCTCTCTTTGAATTCACGGGTTTTCGGCCCGCGGGTCGAAGCCGCGAACATTATAAGCACGGCGCAAACTATAAGGCCGAGCGCCGGCGTCAGGAAATTAAAATTCGCCATTAATATTTCTTTTGACATATATACCTCGTAAGATCCGGTCCGGATCCGGCAGTTATTTTTTTATCGAAGGGCGCCGAAACGGCTCCGACCGCTTTTTCAATTTTATTCGTTATGAAGGACGGATAGATGCCTATCGCGAACATGAGTATGATAAGCGGAGCCAGGCCCAGCTTTTCTGAAAAATTAAGGTCGGCCAGTCTTTCATTTTCAGGTTTCGTTATTTTTCCAAGGAACATGCGCTCATAGACCATGAGCATATAGACCGCTCCGAGAATGACTCCCGTCGCGGCGAGTGAACCGAGCGCCCATGAAGAGCCGAAAGCTCCGAGCAATATTAAAAATTCCCCGATGAAGCCGTTGAGCCCGGGAAGACCGATTGATGAAAAGGTGGTTATGGCGAATATAGTCGAGTATAGGGGCATACACTTTGCCAGACCGCCGAATTCTGATAACTCCCTGCTGTGGCGGCGTTCATAGATGACTCCGACGAGAAGGAAAAGCGCTCCGGTCGATACTCCGTGATTTATCATCTGAATAATTGAACCCGATATGCCCTGGGCGTTAAGCGCGAAAATGCCGGCCGTGACCGCGCCGAGGTGGGACACCGAAGAATATGCTATTAATTTTTTAAGATCGGTCTGGGCGTATGACATGAGCGCTCCGTAAAACACGCCGAAGGCGCCGAGAAACATCATGTATGGCGCGAATTCGGCCGCCGCCTGCGGGAACATCGGAATTGAAAAACGGAGAAAACCGTAAGTTCCCATTTTCAGAAGGACGGCCGCGAGTATTACGGAACCGCCTGTCGGAGCCTCGACGTGCGCGTGGGCGAGCCAGGTGTGGAAAGGGAACAGCGGCACTTTTATCATAAAGGCTATGCTGAAGAAACAGAATAGAACGCGCTGCGACACCGGGTCGAAAATGAGTTTTGAAAGTTCGGATATGTCGAACGTCGTAACGCCGTTGACGCTCTGATGATAGCTTACGACCCAGAATATGGCCCAGAGCATGAAGACGGACCCGAAAACCGTATATAAGAAGAATTTAACGGCGGCGTGTATCCGGTTCGGCCCGCCCCAGCATCCGATTATCAGATACATCGGTATGAGCATGAGTTCCCAGAACGCGTAGAATAATACCATATCGGTCGCGGTGAGAGCGCCTATCATGGTGAATTCGAGCAGGAAGTAAAGCGATATGTAATATTTAAGGTTCTTGAAAGCGCCCGTATCTATGGTCACGATGACTATCGGCGTGAGAAGCGTGGTCAAAAGGACCAGAAATAGAGAGAGGCCGTCTATTCCGACGCCGTAGTTAATATTCAGCGACGGTATCCATTTATATTTTACGGCGAACTGAAGTCCGGTCGAATTAGCGTCAAAGTTAAAATATGTATATAGCGATGCGATGAATATGGCCATTGCCATTATAAAAGCGGAGGATTTCATTTTTTCGCCCGGCGCCGTGCCGGAAAAAAGCGCCATTACTAACGCGGCCAGAAGCGACATTGAAAGCAGCACCGTTATTATGTTAACGCCAAGCGTCGTGAAAACCGTTTCCATTAATTACCTCGCGTAAAAAAGAATAAAGATCAAAAATACGGACAAGCCCAAAACCATCGCTGAAAGATAGCTTTGGATGTTTCCGTTCTGTATGTGAGAAATGACGCGGTTGAATTCGCCGAACACGCGCGCGGTGCCGTTGACCAGGCCGTTATCTATGAACGCCGCGTCGAAATATCTGTGCAGAGCCACGGATATTGAATAAAGCGGTTTTAATATGGTGTATTCATATATCTCGTCTATGAAGAACTTGTTTTTCTGAAGCGAGATTATGGGAGATAAGGCTTTTGAAGTTTTTTCAAGCAGCCTGTTCTTCTGGATATAAAACTTGTAGGCTATGAATAAGCCGGCAAAGGCAAGAAGCGTCGCCGCTCCCATCGTCGAATATTCGCGGGCGTGAGATATTTCAATGGACGAAGGAGCGTATTTCACGATCCCTTCGAGGATCTTCTCGAATCTGAGCGTTTTTGAGAAAGCGATAAAACCGGCGAAAATCGAGAAGAACGAAAGGATGTAAAGAGGTATCGTCATAAGAAGCGGCGATTCATGGACATGGTCGAAAGTTTTTTTATCGCCGCGGAATTCTCCGAAGAACACGAGGAACAACAGCCTGTGCATATAGATAGCGGTCAGAAGCGATGCGGCGCTCGCGATTATATAGAAAGCGACGTTGCCGTTCTTTCCAAAAAGAGAATATAGAAGGATCTCGTCTTTCGAGAAAAATCCGGACATTAAAGGCAGGCCGGCTATAGCGTAGGTGCCGATGAAGAAAGTGCGGAATGTGTGCGGGATCTTTTCACGCAGGCCGCCCATCTTCATTATCTCCTGTTCGCCGTTCATTGCGTGAATTACGGAGCCTGAACCCAGGAACAGAAGCGATTTAAAGAAGGCGTGAGTGGCCAGATGAAATATGGCCGCCGCGAATGCGCCTGAACCGACGGCCGTGAACATGAGACCGAGCTGCGATACGGTCGAATAAGCCAGGACTTTTTTTATGTCAGTCTGGGCCATCGCGACGAGCGCCGCGAATAAAGCCGTGAACACGCCGGTCGCGGCTATAACGCTCATGGCGAGCGGAGAAAGCGTGAATAAAAAGCTCATTCTTACGCACATGTAAACGCCGGCGGTCACCATTGTCGCGGCGTGTATGAGCGCCGATACGGGCGTGGGGCCGGCCATGGCGTCCGGAAGCCATACGAATAGGGGAAATTGCGCCGATTTTCCGGTCGCGCCTATGAATAAAAGTATGCAGACCAGATCGAGTATCTTCATTCCGGCGAAATCGAAATTCTTGACCTTATCGGTTATTTCAGCCATTATAGGGAAATCGAAAGAGGCCGGTAGTCCGGAAGAAACAAAGAGCCAGTAGAGTATGAAGGCGCCCGATAAGAAGGCGAAGTCGCCGACGCGGTTGGTTATGAAGGCTTTTTTGCCGGCGCGGGCTTTTTCGATATCGTCCCACCAGAAGCTGATGAGAAGGTAGGAACAAAGGCCGACGCCCTCCCAGCCTACGAACATCAGCGGGATGTTTTTGGCCATGACCAGAACTATCATGAAAAAAACGAAGAGGTTGAGATATGAGAAATATCTGTTGAAATCTTCGTCATGAAACATGTAGCCGATCGAATAAATATGTATCAGAAAACCTACGAAAGTTATTACCAGAAGCATTATGGCCGTCAGCTGATCGAACATGAGCGCCGCGCTTATATCGACGCCGCCGGTCTTTATCCATGTGAATAATTCTGAAACGAGCGCGTGCGGGGCCGTTTGAGTTGAAAAAGCGGAGAAGGCGAACAGCGATGAAAGCGTCGTGAGAAACGACAGCAGTATCATGATCGACGCGGCCGCGGAACAGAGTATGGCCGGTTTTTTCCCGCGCATGGCGAAACAATACGCCGCTCCGAGGAGCGGGAAAAGAGGTATCAGGCCTATAAGATCGAAAGTGACTTCTATCATTTCAACTATCCTTTTAACAGGTCGAGTTTATCTGACATTACCGTTCCGCGGTGTCTGAAGACCGCTATCACGAGCGCGAGACCGAGGGCGGCTTCGCACGCGGCGATGACCATTATATAAAGCGAAGCAGTTTGAAAGGCGGAATCGCCGAACTGTCTTGAATATGCAAGTATTGTAATATTGGCTGCGTTTAACATGAGCTCGACGCACATGAAAAGAACTATTATATTTTTCCGGACTATGAGCCCGATGAGTCCTATCGAAAATATCACGGCGGCGAATATAAGGTAATTATAAGTGTCTATTGCGAAAGGGGCCATTACCTGTCACCGTCCTTAGCGGATAACGTTACTACGCCGGCCATCGCCACGAGTATCAGGACGGAAAGCAGCTCGAACGCGAACGCGTATTTTGTGAAAACGGCCATTCCAACCTCGCGGATGGTCCCGAAGGTTTCCGTGACCTTCGCGGCCTGTATACCCGGGCCGCTAAATGATATGGCGAGGGCGGCCATTATCGAGATAAGCATCGCCGTTATCAGGACCAGATTTATGATCCTGGCTGGCGAAGCCTTTTCGATCTCTTCGATATCGCGTTTTTCAAGCAGCATTATAACGAAGAGGAAAAGGACCATGATCGCGCCGGCGTAAACTAAGATCTGAACGGTGCCGACGAAGTGCGCGCCCATGACGAAATAAACCATCGCAATAGAGAAAAGGCACGCTATCATGGATACGGCGGAACTGACCGGATTTTTTAGCGCCACGACAAGCGCCGCCGTAACGGTCGAGATCACCGCGAATATTAAAAACAAAAGGTCTTTAATTATCATTTTTCCGGGTCCTTCATTAAAAATTCCTTATCGTAAATAAGCTTTTCGCGAGAGTAGTCGCCAAGGTCGTAGAGCCCGGTGTCCATTCTGATGGCGTCGCAGGGGCAGGCTTCGACGCAGAGGCCGCAGAAGACGCAGCGCAGGATATCGATCTCGTAGCGCGCGGGATATTTTTCGTAATGCCCGTCCTCGTATTCGGCCGCCTCGATGTGTATGCAGTCGGCGGGACACGCGGTGGAGCAGAGAAAACAGGCGACGCATTTCGGCGTGCCGTCGGGGCGTTTCATAAGGCGGTGGCGGCCTCTGAATGTGTCGGGGATGGAGCGCTTTTCTTCAGGGTAGCTTATCGTCGGCATCTTATCGCGGTTCAAAAGGTTATAGATAAGATGTTTCGCCGTTATTCCGAGCCCCTTCGCTATTTCGGTTATGTAAAGGTTTTGGATCGGGCTCAGATCTTTATTTTTGTTTTTGTCTTCCATAATTTATCGGCTTCTCCTGGATTATTTTATAAATAATATGACGGCAGCGGTTATAAATATGTTAGCCATCGCTATCGGAAACATATTGAGATAGCACAGTTTCATTACCTGGTCGTAGCGGAAGCGAGGAAGGGTCCAGCGGATCCATATATATAGCCATCCGAAGAACAGGGTCTTGGCCGAGAACGAAAATATCTGAAGTATCGCTGCGGGTATCGCGCCGACCAGAGCGACGAGTTTCGCGGTCGGAAGATATGGTATCTGATAGCCGCCGAAGAACATCGTGACGACGATAGCCGACATGGTTATCATTGAAATATATTCGGCCATCATGAACATGGCGAATTTCAGAGCTCCGTATTCGAGATGATATCCGGCTACTATCTCGGCGTCGGCTTCAGGAAGGTCGAATGGCGTCCGGTTTGATTCGGCGTATGAGGAAATGAGAAATAATATGAACGCGACCGGCGATAAAAATATCCCCCAGTTCGGGATCGCGCCGAAGAGAAGGCCGCCCTGGCTTTCAACTATGCCGTAGGGCTCCACGCCGGAATATATCATGAATATCGTGACAAGGGAGAGGCCGAGAGTTACCTCGTAGCTTAACATTTGAGAAGCCGAACGGACGGCGCCCAGGAGCGAGTATTTATTTCCGGAAGCCCAGCCTCCTATGACGAGGCCATAGACGCCGAGAGATGAAATAGCGAGGATGTATAAAATACCGGAATCGAGAGTGGCTATCTGAAGGGGGATCTTGAATTGTCCGATCACTATGGGAGCCGCGACCGGTATCACGGCGAACGTAAGCACTGCCGGAATAACGACGATGGCCGGCGCCAGATAATAAAAGAAAAGCTTTGCCCTGGCCGGCGCGAAACTTTCCTTCATGACCATTTTGATGGCGTCGTTTATCGGATGTAAAAGCCCCCAGAAAGTGAAGCCGAATATATTCGAGCGGTTCGGCCCGAGCCTGTCCTGGATGAAACCGGCGCCGCGGCGCTCGAGCCATACAAGTATCGGAACGCCCGACATTACTACTATCGGAAAAATAATAGCCAGGGCCATCTTTACGATCACGGGGAAATATATCGTTAAAAATTCCGGCGTTAAAAAATATGCCGGAAGGTATTCGTTCATTTTTTAATATCACCTTTTTTGAATATTTCGAGGCGCGATACGATGTGGTCGAAAACGGAATTGGCCGAGGTGTAATGTGTCTTTAATCCGCATGCCGACGACAGCGCGCCGAGCATTTCAGCGTTCTGCATGGCGTGAAGGTTTTTAGGAAATACGGCGGGATTATATTTTTGAAGCATGTTTTTGGAATTAAGGAAATGTCCCGAGGTTTCGGCCCACATTAAAAGCGGTATTAAAACATCTGAAGAAGCGGCCATGTTGCGTTCATGAGTGGTTATCGAAACGATGAAACCGCATTTTTCGAACATCCCGCGGTGCGCCGCGAAAAATTGCGAACAGCCGGCCGAAGGGCCTATGAATACAATGGCGCTCAGGCGTCCGGCGGCGGATATCTTTTCGACCGTATCGAAAGATATCGGGGATTTGCCCATTTTTTTCAGGATCTCTGAGATACCGGCTTTGTTGGGAGATTTATCCTTTGATATTAAATAATTGTCGTGAAATTTGAATTCGTCGAAACCGTCTTCCTGATCTAAGACGGTGAAATTAGGAGTGTTTATGCCTTCGGTGAAAAGCCTTGCCGCGAGATAGGCTTCTTCGATCGAAAGATACTGTGAAATGATCACCCCGACGGCCCCGTGGCCGTATTTTTTAACTATGGCGGATAACTTTGAAGCCGTCTCCGCGAAGGCTTTTTCGTACGTGGCCTTCGTTCTTTTTTCAGCGTTCCTGGCGTTAATAACGGGTTCGAATATCCGGTCTTCTGAATGCACGAGGTTTTTGGAAAGCCTTCCGTGGTCGCACATGAACGGCCCGTTTATATCGTCGTTCCGATCTGGAAGTATGCGGTGGATGACATTGTCATTATGCTGGATGACGGTGTTGCAGCCGGTGGAACAGAAAGGGCATATTGATTTCGAACTTTTAAGATACCACGCGCGGCATTTGAACCTGAAGTCTTTCGAGGTCAGCGCACCGACGGGACATATATCGACGGTGTTCAAGCTGTAAGGGTTGTCGAGAGGCTCTCCCGGATATGTGGTCAGAGTGTTTTTAGAACCGCGTTTGGCCACGACCAGCTGCGGCGATTTGGCGATATCCTGCATGAAGCGCACGCAGCGTGTACAGAGAATGCAGCGTTCCTCGTCGTGAACTATTGTCGGGCCGAGCTCGACCGCCTTTTTCTTGTTCCATTTTTTTTCTTCGAATCTGGAATCTTTCGCCGAATATTTGAAATAATTATTCTGGAGTGGGCACTCGCCAGCCTTGTCGCATATCGGGCAATCGAGAGGATGGTTAGCTAATATGAATTCAAGCACGGCCGCGCGGGCTTTTTTGACCTTTTCGCTTTCGGTGTTAACGACCATTCCATCCGTCACCATGGTTGAACACGCCGTCATGAGTTTCGGCGCTTTTGCTACTTCCACCATGCAGAGCCGGCATGAACCGACGTATTGAAGTTCAGGATGATAACAGAAATGGGGTATCTCGATACCGGCCCGTTCAGCCGCGCGAAGTATGGTGTCGCTCGGGTTTGCGTTTATTTCTTTTTCGTTTATCGTTATCTTTGGCATAATTTCTCAAACTCGTTCCTGAATTTTTTTATATAGGCCATCGACGGCATCGCGCATGCGTCGGATAAAACGCATATCGTCTGGCCCATCATGTTAGAACAGATATCTAAAATAAGGTCGATGTCGGATGTTTTCGCGCGCCCCTGATGGATCTTATTGAAGAGAAGTGAAAGCCATCTGGTTCCTTCGCGGCATTGAGTGCATTGCCCGCACGATTCGTGCGCGTAAAAGTCGGCGGTCCGGGCCGCTATCTTCGGGATGCTCTGGTCCTCGTCGATGACAATAACGCCTCCCGATCCGGCCATCGATCCGATCTTCGCGAGAGAATCGAAATCCATCGGCGTGTCGAGTTCTTCGGCGGTCATTATCGGCGCTGAAAGTCCTCCGGGAATGGCTGCCTTGAATTTTTTGCCGGTCTTCATTCCACCGGCATAATCGAATATGAGCTTTCGCAGCGTCACGCCCATCGGCAGCTCGTAATATCCGGGTTTTTCAACGTTGCCCGAAATACCGTAAAGCCTCGTTCCTGAATTGTTCGGCGTTCCGATGGATGCGTACCATTCCCCGCCCCGGTTGATTATCACCGGCACGTTCGCGAGCGTCTCGACGTTGTTTATGACCGTGGGTCCCATGAAAAGTCCTGATACTGCAGGAAATGGCGGTTTAAGCCTCGGCTGACCGCGATGGCCTTCGAGCGATTCTATAAGTCCCGTTTCTTCGCCGCAGATATAGGCGCCGGCGCCAGCATGAGCATGAATATCGAGAGCAAAATCGCAGTTAAAAATTTTGGCCCCGAGATAATTTTTAGAATAACATTCATCTATGGCTTCCTCGATTATTCTTAGCGCTTCGTGATATTCGCCCCTGATGTAAATATAGGCCGTGTTTATTCCGACGGCGTAACAGGCTATCATTATCCCTTCGAGCAGCATGTGCGGGTCTTTTTCGATTATCTGTTTATCCTTGAATGTTCCCGGTTCGCCTTCGTCGCCGTTGACTGCGAGGTATTTTGAGATCATGGAGTCTTTCGGCACGAACGACCATTTTTTTCCGGTCGGAAATCCGGCTCCGCCCCTGCCGCGCAGTCCGCTTTTCATGACCTCGTTTATAACGTCGGCCGGTTTCATCTCTTTAAGGCATTTCGCGATAGCGGAATATCCGCCGCCAGCTTCGTAGGTCGAGAGTCTGCGTGAATCCTTCTTGTTGAAATTCTTAGTTAGTATCAGTTCCATATATGTTTAGAGATTATATTTAAAAAGATAAATTTAGTCAAGAAAAAAATTACAGCCCGAGTATCTGACTTATTCTGCTCATGGCTACGAGGGCTTCTCTTATGAATTCCTCGAGTTCTATTCCCAGTGATTCTATGGCCCTGATCTTTTCGCGGTTGACGCCGGCGGCGAATCTTTTTTCGTTGAATCTTTTCAATATGGAATTAAAGTCTATCGCCGAAAGTTTTTTGTCCGGATGGATAAGCGCTCCCGCCACTATAAGTCCGGTTATCTGATCCGCCGAATAGAGCATTTTCGACATGTTATCGCCTTCGGGCTTGTCTTTTGGATGGTTCACAACGGCCGCTATTATCGTTTCCGAAAATCCGTTTTTGCGCAATATCTCCGCGCCCTTTATTCCATGGAGTTCAGGCGTTTCTTTGGTCATTTCGACGTCTATGTCGTGTACAAGTCCCGCCAGGCCCCATTCATCAACGTCTCCGTCGAAACGGGGAGCGAAATGCCTCATTACGCATTCGGCGGCTATCATGTGATTGATGAGGTTTTTGTTTTTCACGTATTGCTGAACTATTTCCAGAGCTTTGTTGCGATCCATAAGTTCCTCCGTTATTTATGATTTTTGGCGTTTACTTTCTGTTTCGAGCGGACGGGCGGTTCAATGATAAGCATGAATCCCTTGCGCTTGTTTTTATGAACAATAACATGGAAGATCAGCACATAATTATTACCTATGGTCATTCTTTGACTTTTTCATTATAACATACTTAGTGTTATAAAATCAAATTTTCAAGGTGCGTGGCATTATTTTTCGAAGGTATTCTACGGATGAGGGGCGTTCGATTCTGAAATATTTCAGAATTTTATTTTTGGCGGCATCCGGATACGGCTCCGGTGATATTTTTTGTGAACAATTGTTCATATTGTCGAAAAAAACATTGACAAATCAGCGCTTCAATAGTATAATCATCACCGAAAGTGAACGTTTGTTCAGTGGGCTCGCGATCGTTTCCGGCCGCTGATGAATAAGTTATAAAGGATGTTCTAAACTATGTTTCTTTCGGAAGTAAGCGTAAAAAGACCAGTATTTACAACAATGATAATTATGGCGTGCGTGGTTTTCGGTTCGATATGCTACGGCCTGATAGGCGTTGACCTGTTTCCGAACGTCGAATTTCCAATGGTCAGCGTCATTACCGTTCTTCGCGGCGGTTCTCCTGAAACGCTCGAACTCAAGGTCACTGATAAGATCGAGGAAGCTATAAACACCATAAGCGGAATAAAAGAACTGCGTTCGGTCTCGCTTGAAAACATAAGCCAGGTAATGATCGAGTTCGAACTCACCAAGAACGTCGATGTGGCAGCCCAGGAGGTCCGGGATAAGATAGCCCGCGTAAGAAGCGATCTGCCCGCTGAAATAGACGCGCCTATCGTTGAAAAAATAGATATCGGCGCCGCCGCGATAATGTCGATGGTATTATCGTCAGAGCTTCCTATAAAGGAAACCACGAAATACGCGAAAGACGTAGTGAAGGAATATCTCCAGAAGCTCGACGGCGTAGGTTCCATAAAGATAATAGGCGGTATGGAGCGCCAGATAAGGATCTGGCTTTCAAACGAAAAAATGGTTCGTCACGATATAACCGTCGCGGAGGTCGTGCGCGCTCTTCAAACCGAAAATATCGAGATACCCGGCGGAAATATCGAAACGGGACCGAAAGACATCGTCGTCAAGGTGAAAGGCGAGGTCGAGAAATTCGAGGATTTTAAAATACTCAACGTGGCCATAAAAAACGGCTATACAGTAAAGTTAGGCGATATCGCCCGTATCGAGGACGGCATGGAGGACCAGAAGAACTATGCAAGGCTTAACGGAAAACAGGCCGTGGCGCTTCAGATAATGAAACAGAGCGGAACTAACACCGTTAAGGTCGCCGACGCGATAAATAAAGCCGTTATCGAACTCAATAAACAACTTCCGAAGGACAAAGGACTGGCGCTCAAGGTTGTTACCGACTCTTCGAAATTCATAAAAGTTTCAATAGAAGAGGTCCTCTTCCACCTGATTTTCGGCGGCGGGCTTGCAATATTGATAGTTTTCGTTTTTTTAAGAAACATCAAAACGACCCTTATTTCGGCGGTAGCCATACCGACTTCCGTAATATCGACATTCGCTTTCATGAAATATATGAATTTCACGTTCAACAATCTTACGATGCTGGCGCTTTCGCTTTCGATAGGAATGCTTATCGACGACGCGATAGTCGTTTTAGAAAACATATACAGGCATCAGGCCGAGGAGGGCAGAGATCCTATCAGCGCCGCGCTTTTTGGAACGGCCGAGATCGGGCTCGCGGTTCTGGCCACGACGTTCTCGATCGTCGCCGTTTTCGTTCCCGTCGCTTTTATGAGAGGGCTTATTGGAAGGTTTTTCTTCGAATTCGGAATGACCGTCGCTTTCTCGGTCCTTGTTTCGCTTTTCGTTTCGTTCACGATGACGCCGATGCTCTGCTCCCGCTTTATGAGGGTTAAACATAATCATAGTTTCTTATATAATCTGCTTGAAAAGATCTTTGACGCCATCGACGCTTTTTATGTTATCATACTCAAGTTCAGTTTGAAAATGAGGTTCGTCGTGGTAATAACCAGCGTCGCCATGTTATTTTTCAGCCTCAAGCTTGCCGGCGGAATGAAAAGCGAGTTCAAGCCCGATGAAGACAAGGATGAATTCAACGTCGCCGTTGAAACGCCCACCGGCTCTTCGATTAATTTTACTCAGAGCGCCATGCGCGAGATCGAGGAAAAACTTTCAAAAGATAAATACGTCACAACCGTTTTTTCGACCGTGGCCGCCGACGCGCAGGAAAAAGCAAGCGTCGGAAAAATTTACGTCCAGCTCATTCCCAAGGAAAAAAGGCATGAAGCTCCGCAGGGCGTTCTTATGGCGAAATACCGTGAAGCTTTTAAAGACTTCGCGGCCGGAAGCGTTTCGGTTGAGCTCGTAGCGGATATAAGCATCGGCGGCGGAAGGAACGCGCCCCTGCAATACGCGCTTCAGGGCCCTGACCTTCAAAAGCTTAACGAATACGCCGGTATTATGGTTTCGGAGCTGAAAAAAACCAAAGGCATAGTCGACATAGACACATCCTATAAAACCGGAAAGCCGGAACTGAGGGTTTATATTGACCGCGACCGCGCGTCACAGCTTTTCGTTCCGATAGCGTCTATCGCTTCATCGGTGCGGACCCTCGTAGGCGGCGAAAAGATATCGAAATTTAAAGACGGCGGAAGCCAGTATGACGTCAACGTCAGACTCGATCTTAATGAGCGTAATTCTCTCGACAGCATAAGCAATTTTTATGTTCGTTCGATGACTGGTCAGGCCATAGATTTTAGAAATCTCGTCAGAATGGAACAGACCTCCGGCCCGACGCAGATCGACCGTCTTCGCCGCCAGCGCCAGATAACCATAATGGCCAACCTCGATGATTATCCGCTCGGTGAGGCCTCCGATAAAATTAAGGCGGCCAAGGCCGGCATAAAGATGCCCCCGGAATATTCCGGCACTCTCATGGGTATGGCGGATAAAATGAAGGAATCTTTCGACAATATATTTTTCGCGATCTTTCTCGCGGTCATAATAGTTTACATGATACTGGCCTCTCAGTTCGAAAGCTTCGTGCACCCTTTCACGATAATGATATCCCTTCCGCTTTCGCTGATCGGCGGCCTTGGCGGTCTTATGCTTGCGCATAAGACAATAAACATATTCAGCCTCATCGGAATAATAATGCTAATGGGGCTTGTCACTAAAAACGCCATACTTCTGGTAGACTATATAATTACATTACGCGACAGGGGAATGGGGCGGTTCGACGCTATTATAAAGGCCGGCCCTACGAGGCTTCGACCGATACTTATGACGACGGCCGCCATGGTGTTCGGCATGCTTCCGATAGCCTTCGGCAGCGGTTACGGATCCGAGACCAGAAGCCCGATGGCGATATGCGTTATAGGCGGCCTTTTGACTTCGACGGTGCTGACCCTTGTCGTCGTGCCTGTTGTTTATACCCTGTTTGACGATGTCATAGCGTTCTTTTTCGGCAGCAAGCCTGAAAATCTTAAGCTTGTTCCGACAAACGAAGAAATAATCAGCTGATCGAAGGATGAATTCGGACGGCATAAATGTTCCGTTAATTAAAAGTAATAAAAAAAGATATATTCCATGAAATATTCAGAGGTGTTTAAATGTCAGAAAAATTAAAGAAGACCATTTCCATGCGCGGTTTTTTTGTTTCAGCCGCGGCCGCGATGCTTTTAACTTTTCCGGGGCTTGCATCAGCTCAAAGCAATTCAGTTTCAAACATTGCAGCTTCGAGTACGGCCGAGGATGAGATCGTCGTGTACGGAACGGCTATGCCGTATCATAAGATCGATCTTTCAGCGAAGGTCGGCGGCACGATCGAATCGATGCCTTTTTCGGAAGGCGACGCCGTCGGCTCCGGCGAGGTCGTTTTTCAGATAGAAAAAAATGACTATGAACTTCAGGTCAATCTTGCTAAAACTCAGGTGGAACGGGCTCAGGTCGCTTTTGAACAGTCGAAGGTCGAATATGACCGAGCCGAGGAACTTTTCAAAAGCAATTCCGCGTCGGGCCAGGCCCGCGATAACGCCAAATTCGCTAAAATGGCCGCCGCGGCCAACATGAGTTCCGCGCAGGCCAGTCTTAAGATCGCCGAGAACACGCTTGGAAACACTACCGCGTACGCGCCTATTTCGGGCATCTTGTCTACCAAATACCGTGACGCCGGAGATTTTATGGACAAAGGCAAGCCCGTATGCGAACTCGTGAATATAGACGTTATAAAAGCCAGGATTCGCGTTCCCGAGCTTCTTATATCGAAGGTTAAAAAAGGCGATAAAATAGACATAACCATCGATTCCGTCGATGGAAAGATATTCACCGGCGAGATCTTTGAGATGAAACCGGTCGGCGACGCTCTGACGCATTTTTTTGAAGTGACCGCGCTTATAAAAAATAGTGATAAAAGTATAAGGGCCGGAATGTTTTTGAAAGCTAAAATAAAAGCCGTCAGGTAAACCGCGCGTATTAAATTGAAACATACCGGTATTATTTGTTGCCCGCCGGACGCTGTGTTTCGAAGAACCGGCGGCGCCAAAAAGACATTAATGGCAAGGGGTAGGCATTCCATAAACAGGGGCTTTTTATGAGTCCCTGTTTTTTATTGGCGGTTATCCGGTTATTACTTGTAAATATTTAAAAATTATGATAAAATTTTGCCATTATTTTATGAGGTGTATTAAAATGTCATCGGGTGAAAATCAGTCTTCGGAAAAAAGGTCCCTGATAAATGTCATAAAGGATAATCTCAGAAATCCGCAGGGTTTCAAGATCAAATTCTCGCTGCGGTTGAAGCTTGTTCTCTCTTTCGTAGCTCTTATAGTGACCGCGGTGCTCGCACTCGGGTCAATCGCTATCGAATCTGAAAAAGAGGTCATCAAAAAGAAAATAACCGATTCATGCTTCGAGATCTCCGACGTCGTTTCTCACGAAATGGGGCAGTTATTTGAAAACGCCAACCGGCTTCTGCTTTCAACGGCCAAAATTCCGGCGGTCCGCGATTTTGATACCGACACCATAAAAACCATATTCGGGTCGCTTCTTTCGAACTTTAAAATATTCACTCGCGTGGCCATAATCGACATAGCCGGAAAAGAGGTTTATGCGACCCTGCACGATTCATCCCAACGCACTTCTCAGATCCTTTATTCCCTCGTGCTTAAAGGAAATTATGACGCGTACCATCAATCCGAGGTCTATTTCGTCGATAACAACATCCCGACGCTCACCATGGCCATATTGATGCGCAATAACGCTTTCAGCGTAAGCGGCATGCTTATAGCCGATCTCGACCTTCGTATTTTCAGGCCGATCATCGACCGTATTCAGCTCGGAAAAACCGGTATCTTTTACATTCTCGATCAGGACGGATTCTGCGTCGCGCATTCCCGCAACAAAGACCTGGTCGGGCAGAAGCTTGAAAAAAGCGACGAACTCATAAAAAGAATAACCGGCTCCGGCAAGGATGATCTCAAAGCGATCTTAAACCCTGAAAGCGCTGACGAACCCAAGTTATACGCCGCGTCGGCCCTTATTAAATTCAAGCCCGCCACTAATTTTTCGAACTTTTTCTATCCGTCGATGTACGTCGTTTTTGAACAGGATAAATCTGAAGCTTTCCTTGAAGCCGAACTGCTTCAGAAAAAGGTCATTTATTTCATGCTCGTATGCCTTATCATTGCGCTTATATTTTCACTCATACTCGCGTGGAATTTCACGCGCCCCATATCCCGCCTGGTTGATGACGCCAACCGCATATCCGACGGCGATCTCGAAACGGAGGTAGGTGTTTCGTCTAATGATGAGATAGGCGAACTCGCTCATAATTTCGATCTTATGCGCCAGCATCTCGCGTACAAGGTGTGGGAACTTGAAACTATCAACGAAATAGGCCGGAAAATAAGCTCGGTCTTAAATCTTGACGATCTTTTAAAACTGATACTAGCCAAATATATCCAGACTGTCGGCGCTGATCGTTCGTCGGTAATGCTTTTCGACGAGGAAACCGGAAAACTTACTACCAACATCGCGAAATTGACCGCTTCGGACCTCGAAACATATGACGTAGACACCAATAACGGCCTCGGCGGCTCGGTTTATCAAACAGGCCTTCCCGTTCTGATAAAGGATGCTCAGAATTCTGACGAACTGAAAAAATATAAGAAAGGTGATATTTATCCCGGCTCGCTCATGTCCGTTCCGCTCATCGTTAAAGAGCGCATTATTGGCGTGGTTAACGTAAGTAAATCCGTCGCCAACTATTTCAGCGAGCGGGATTTCAATCTTTTCAACGCTCTCGCGCTTCAGTGCGCCATCGCTATAGATAACGCCGTGCTTTATAAACTCGCCATAACCGATGGCCTTACCAAACTTTATCTTCACAGATATTTTCAGCAGCGTATCAGCAATGAAATGTCGCTTTCTGACCGCTACGGCTACAAATTCTCGCTTATTCTTACCGATATAGATCATTTCAAGCGTTTTAACGATAATTACGGACATCAGGTTGGCGATCAGGTGCTTCGCGAGGTTGCCCGCATAGTACAGCAGAGCGTCCGCGAGGTTGATATCGTGGCCCGTTACGGCGGCGAGGAATTCGCCGTTATATGCCCTCAAAAATCCAATGAGGATACCATAATCCCGGCCGAGCGTATCAGAAAAGCTATGGAATCATATGATTTCATGGTCAACGGCGAGCGCGTTCCCATAACCATATCGCTTGGCATGTCCGAATATCCGACCGACGCGAAGGAAAAGAAAGATCTTATCGAATGCGCCGACGTCGCTCTTTACTCGTCGAAGCAGAACGGCAGGAACCGTTTTACCCGCTACGCCGATATTCCGCCGGATAAACGCAACATCAAAGATATGAAACACTGATAATTCCATATTTATATATTTTATGCCTATGTTCTAAAGATCTTCCGCGTTAATACGCCGGAAGATCTTTTAATTTTTTCGTCGCTTGCTATACCGTGCGGTATAGCGTTTTGCCTCTCGTTACCCACTATAATTTTTCTTGATTTGAAAAAATATGTTTTTTTTGATATAATTATATGTAGAGAAAGTAAATACAGGCATAGATCCGATTCCATTATCATGATGAATCAACGAACTTCATGGCATGGTTCTTTTTTGTTATTAAAAGGCCCTTTTAACAGGGGCGGTGAGTTGTCATGACAGATATAAATAAGATCGGCGATCTTAGCACAATGCGCGCATATACCGGGCACGGAATGATCGAGCATCATCCGGCCAATATGACCATAGCCGGAGTTTTCGGGCACGAAAGCGGCCATCTTAATGAAGCCCGCAGCACGGCTCTGATGACCGGCGATACTATCGTGTCGGAAAAAATTGAAATGAGCTATGCTTTCGTTGATGGAAAACTTATTGCGACGGGCGGAAAAGCGACCACGGTAACGGCGAAGGAAAAACAGGTAGCGGGTTATAAGAACATCAAAGATTTCGGCGCGAAAAAGATCGCCGCGGCGAACGATAAAAGCGAAGCACCGGATGCGGGAAGCTCTAAAGGCAAAATATCCGATATAATCAATACACCCGACAAACAGCTCGATTCTAAAGCTGACCAGCTTAACCAGCAGCTTCAGCAGCAGAAAGCCAAACTTGACGGCGAATTGAGAAGGGTCGAACTGCAGGCTAAGGATGGGCTGACTCGAGATCCGGCGGAACAAACGGCAAATGAGCAGCCGATAAGGCTGGAAGAGCAGGGAAACGGCAAGGTCGGTGATGATTCCGCGGAAACCAGGAAACGTCAGGCTCAGGTGCGTATCAACACTTTAAAGGAACAGATGTCCCGCGTTGAAAACATGATAACATCTCTTGAGATCGCTAAAAGTCTCAATATGCTCAGTAAGCTTATGGATTCGGTCGTAGCCGCCTCTACTTCCATCGGCATGAGCCTTGCGCAAACTTCTCTCGGAAATATCGCGGGGGCCGCTGATAACTCATTGCCTTCAACCGGTTCCGAAGGCCGGCCGCCTTCCGGCGGTTCGAGCAATTCCGTTTCCCGGTTTTTCGAGAACGGCCCTTCGAGATCAGGAGCCGGTTCGCTCGCAAGCGTTATAAATATGATCGAGGCGAATCTTCGCGGAGCGCTTATCAACATTAAAATATAAGTATATCATGATATCGTAATATATAAAAAAGCTCCATGAAACGGATATTTCACGGAGCTTTTTTATATTAGTTCGGATTGTATAGTTAAAAGCGATGGAACAATTGATTTAGCTGGTCTTTGTAACCACTGTTATAATCCGGGGCGAACTTAGAGATTGTTTTCGATGACCTGTTTCATATCGAAATTCTCGATCTTCAGGAAGTGGTCGGCGCAGCTGATAAGAGCTTCCATCGGGGTCAGGCCGATTATTTCGGAGCCTATCACGTTGACGCCGTATCTTTCGGCCTCCGAGCGGACCATTTCAAACGCTCTGAAAAGCGGAGTTTTTTTGTGATTGACCATGTTCATTGAGACCTGCACTATTCCGCGCCCTGAAAGTTCGACGGCCATGGCTTTTACGTTAACAAGCCCGCCCGATGAGCCTCTGACGGCGCGTGCTATTTTGTCGGCGATCTTCACGTCATTAGTGGCGAGGTTTATATTAAAAGCGATGAGATATTCACGCGCTCCGATAACGGTCGCTCCGGCTGTGGGATGGAGCTGGCCCGGTCCGAAATCGGGTTTCCATTTAGGATCTTTTATTTTTTCGCCGAAACCTTCGAATTCGCCTTTTCTTATATTGGCCAGATTCTGGCGTTCGGCGTTAGACGCCGCGGCTTCGTATAAAAATATCGGGATCGAGAACTTTTCGGCCACGGTTTTCGCCACTTCTTTCGCGAGGGCAACGCACTCTTTCATGTCGGAATTGCGGACGGGAATGAAAGGCACTACGTCAACGGCGCCCATGCGGGGGTGTTCGCCTTTATGCTTGGTCAGGTCGATGTTTTTAACGGCAACTTCGAAAGCTTTGTAAACGCATTCTTTAAGAGGGTCAGGGTCGCCTATGGCCGTGACCACCGTCCTGTTGTGGTCCCGATCGGGTTTTACGTCCAGGAGTTTAACGTCGGTGACGTTCTTAAAACAATCGGCTATCTTGTTGATGATCGCCTCATCGCGGCCTTCTGAAAAATTTGGAACGGTTTCGATTATCTTTAACACAAAAAACACTCCTTTTGGTATTGATTTTAACTTTCGGATTTTTCGTCCTGGTCTATATTTTTAAACTTTTCAAATTTTATGGTGAAATAAAAACGGCTCCCGGCTCCCGCCTTGCTTTGAATGAAGATGCGCTCGCCTCCCATCAGCTTGACGAGTCTGTCTGATATCGTAAGCCCGAGGCCGGTCCCGCCGTGTCTTCGCGTTGAGGACCCGTCGCCCTGGACGAAAGGCAGAAAGATAGCCACCTGTTTATCTTCCGAAATGCCTATGCCTCTGTCGGCGACCGAAAAATCAAAACTTATTGAAATATCATCTTCGCCCGACGCCTTTACGTCGATATTTATATCTCCGCTGTTGGTGTATTTAACGGCGTTGCTTATAAGATTGGTCAATATCTGTTTTACTCTGGCGCAGTCGCCGGTAACTCTCTCCGAAGACTTTTTGTCGACATTCGTTATAAGTCTTATGTTCTTAAGATCGGCCGAATGTTTCGCCACTCCTACTGATTCAATAACGGCCATGTCCACCTGGAAGTCGGTCATATCCAGTTCCAGTTCGCCGGATTCGATCTTAGAATAGTCGAGTATGTCGTTGATGGTCGAAAGAAGTATGTTGCTGCTCGATCTGACGCGCTGCAAAAACTCCCTCTGTTCATCCGAAAGGCTGGTGTCCCATAAAAGGTCGGTGTAGCCTATCATCGGCGTCATAGGGGTCCTTATCTCATGGCTCATATTGGATAAAAAATCGTTCTTCGCGCGGTTGGCGACGTCGAGGTTCATAAGCGCCTCCTGGAGCTCATGTCTCGAATTTTCAAGGCTTCCAAGCATGGAATTGATCTCGAATGCAAGGTCCGTGAACTCATCGTTACCCGTCATTGCCACCCGGGCCGAAAAATCTTTTTTCGCTCCGATCTTTCCGACCTCCACTCCGAGCCGGTCGAGCCTTTTTATGACGAATTCATTCAGAAGCGAAAGCGCGAGAGCTCCTGAAATAAATATGACGCCCCATAATATCAGGATAAAGTAATATACGCTTTTTTTCCCCTGTTCGTATATAACGCGCTTGAATTTGGAACCTAAGATCATTGAAGGTTTCTGATAGATATCGTTTAATACGGTGTAACCGGCTATGTATGAGTCGTTTAAGGTTTGAATGAATATCTTTTCGGCGCCGTAAAGATGCAGGCGGGCTATGACGAAATCGTCTCCCGGATTCTCGTCGTTGAATTGCTTCAGTGTGAGATCCGGCGCGGAAACCGCTCTGAACTTTTCCATTTCGCTTTCGTCAAGGTGTCTTCCGAATACAAGTGAACCGCGGGACGGGCCTTCGCCCTGGCTATTTAATATAGGGCGCGCGGATATTATCAAAGGCTGTGAAGACTGAAAGCACAGATAGCCCGATATCTTCTTTTTTATGTCGGCGCCGTCGAGAAGTTTCGACGCCGACATAACGGCGGTTTTTACTTCGCCGGTGATTGGCGCGAGTATTTTGTTCTGACGGTCGAGGGCCGTTTCAAAAACCACTTCGCCGGAGGAATTCACGAATAGCATAATGTCTATGTTTATGCTTTTAAGCCCGTCGTAAGTTATGTTGGAGGCGACGAACTGGCTGTTGCGGTTAACTATGAAAGCGTACGCGTCGTCCCAGGATGACCAGTCGTAAAGTTTGCTGGTAAAATCCTCGAGGTTTTTTTCAAAAGTCCTTGAAATGGTCTCTATTTTCTGGCGTATGCTTAATTCTTCGACCTCGGAGAAGCTCTGAAGCAGCAAAGTGGGAACGATTATGCTTAGGACGAATATAAGTCCGCCAAGCGTAAGCCCGATTATAAGCAGCGTCTTTTTGTATATACTCATAAGGCGTTCTATTCTCTCTTCACTGTTCGTTATTCACTAATAAGTTAATCCCGGTATCTTTACCCCGTTCTTTTTAGCGAATTCGATCGCTTCTTCATAACCCGCGTCAGCGTGACGGGCGACGCCCATGCCCGGATCTGAAGTTAGAACGCGGTCTATGCGTTCCGCCATCATATCCGTTCCGTCGGCGACGATGACCATGCCGGCGTGTATGGAATAACCCATTCCGACGCCTCCTCCGTGATGAACCGAAACCCACGAGGCTCCATTTACGGCGTTTATAAGGGCGTTAAGGATCGGCCAGTCGGCTACGGCGTCAGAACCGTCCTTCATTGCTTCCGTTTCGCGGTTTGGCGAGGCTACGGAGCCTGAGTCGAGATGGTCGCGGCCGATGACTATGGGAGCTGAAAGTTCGCCCTTTCTGACCATGTCATTGATTATCTTTCCGAAACGGGCGCGTTCGCCATAACCGAGCCAGCATATGCGCGCCGGAAGCCCCTGGAAATGAACGCGTTTTTGAGCCATATCGATCCACTTGCAGAGTTTCCTGTTATAAGAAACTTCTTTGAGGATGACCTCATCCGTTTTTTCGATATCTTTCGGATCGCCCGATAG
>CAZKCG010000024.1:0-69249 GCA_964551445.1 uncultured bacterium
ATCTGCGTGAAGCAGATCACTGTCGGAGCTATTCACTTGTCAAACTGAACACGATCATTTGTTCAAAGCGAAGTAATTATAACACAGATTTTCATCTATGTCAACATATTTTAAAATATGTTTTGATTATTTTTGAAATGTTGAAAAAGCCAATATCAGTTGCTGCTTTCGATGCCGCACCATAATTTCTGCAAAAAAATATCGCCTTTTGGTGCAGGTAACAAATATATTTTTTATTTCGAGATGACGGGGATCGCTCTTATAATTTTACAACTATTGCGTCCAGCCCGGATTCCAGCCGTATTATTTGATCGCAGAACGGCCGGATATCCAAAAAATCAGTTTTGCAATTGTGATGTATATGTTTGACTTTTATTTTTTTTACTGGTAGAATTGTAACGACAAATAAGTTTTTGTCTATCATATATTAACCTTTAGTTCTATATCCTTTAACTTAAATATGAATGATATTGATCTTAAAAATTTATGCGTTTTAAGCGGAAGCCGTTTCAGGCCTTTGGTATTGCTTTTTTTTATTCAAAGACAGCTATTCAAAGACTCTTTCGAATACGTCGAACCTCTCGGTCTGATGTCGCTCGCCGCTTTTATCGATGATAAAGGCTATGAGCCCGGCGTCTTTACCGGAACGTCCGTCGACGCGATGAAACTGCTCGAAACGGAATCAAAAAAACGGCATATCGCGGCGGTCGGTTTTTACGTCGATTTTGAAAACGTCACTCTCATAGAAAGTTTTGGCGCGCATGTCGCCGAAAAATTTTCGATACCGGTTATCGCAGGCGGGCCGCAGGCGCAGGATCTGGACAAAAATTTTTTCCTGCGTTCCAAATGTCTGGCCGCCGCGCGCGGCGAGGGCGAACAAACGCTTCTCGAACTTCTTGAATTTATAATTCATAAAAAAGGCGAACTGAAACAAATAAAAAGCATAACCTTTATCGACGATAACGGTTGTCTCGTGTCGACCGAAGAGCGCGAACCTGTCGAGGACCTCGATTCGCTTCCCCATCAGAAACAATCCTATTCCCTGACGGGATCCAAATCGAATATTTCGGTGCTTTCCGGCCGTGGCTGTCCGTTCCGCTGCGCTTTCTGTTTTATGGGCGGATCGGCTAAGAAGGTCCGGCTAAGAAGCGTTAAAAACGTTATGGCCGAGATCAGAAAAGGTTTTGAAGAGAACCCGGGAATAAAATACGTATGGTTCGCCGACGATACTTTTACGCTTAACCGTGAAAGGCTCGAAGAATTCTGCGATGAACTTTCAAAACTGAGACGCGAAAGGGATTTCGTCTGGTTTTGCGAGGCGCATCCCGGACTTATCGCAAAGTGGCCCGAAATGATCAAACGCATGGTCGATTCAGGGCTTGCCAGAATGCAGATCGGAATCGAAACCGGTTGCGCGCGCCTGATAGAACTTTACCGGAAACAAACCGACCTTTCGGAGATCGAAAAAACCGTCCGCGCCTGCCGCGATGCCGGACTCGCTCAGCTCTGCGGAAACATCATAATCGGCGGAGCGTTCGAGACACGCGAAACACTTGACGAGACCTGGGCCTTTATCGACCGCCTGCTCAGCGCCGCTCCGGGAATGCTCGATATTTCATTCACTCTTTTCACTCCTTACCCCGGCGCGGCGATAACCGAATGCCCGCAGGATTTCGGCATCGAGATCACCGACAGGTCGTCGATTACATCTATCGGGGACCTTCCCGTTTCAAGAACCAAAGAACTCGACATATACGATATTTCAAAGGCAAAATACGATTTTACCGTGAAGCTCGTCAGGCGCATGAAAGAACTTCTCAACGAAGGCCGCGTGCCTCACGAACTGATAATGAGCCATTACAAACTGAGCGCACGCCACGGCATCTCGAGCGTCTGGCACAGGGCCGTATATTCGAAAGAACCTTTTCTCGACAGGACCTACAGCCTGCTTACCGGAAGCTCCGCCGAAAAGATCGGCGCCGTAAGCGGAGCGCAAATTAATAACTTACGCCCTTTAAGGGTTTTCAGCATGTGGAACGCGGTCGCGTGGCGCGAAATGATTCCGGAAATATCCGGATATGTATTATCTCCGCTTGAGTATCAACTGATACTTCACTGCAGCGGAAAATTGAAGCTCGGCGAAATTTTTGAAATGGTATATCCTATGTTCACTCGATCTTTCGACGCTTTCGACGAATTTAAGGATATGGCGTTGGAAGTGCTTGGCGATTTCGATAAAAAAAACTGGATCGTGTTCAACAAATACTGATAAGTTGATAGATATATGAATAATAATTTCTATTTCTTAATTTTTTTTTATAGCATATTGTCTTAAATATTTAATAATTAACGGAGCTATTATGGACGGAAAAGTCCTCCTTTTAAACATTCACAGATTCACTTATGACCTGATGAGCATAGCCAATGAATCACCGGGGATCCTTTATCTGGCAGGATATCTGGAAAGCAAGGGCTGCGACGCTCTGGCTTTTCAGGGCGAGCCTTTCGAAGCGCTCGATTTTTTAGAGAAGGAAATCAAAGAGTCAAAAATACTGGCCGCCGGATTTTATTGCGATTATGAAAACACCATAGAAGTGTTTGAAATGAGCCGCCTCATTTCAGAAAAATATAAAATTCCCGTCATATTCGGCGGGCCGCAGGTAAGCGGATTCGACGCCGGATATATTTCCGCGAGCGGATGTCTTGCCGCCGTTTACGGCGAGGGCGAGCTGACGCTGTGGGGACTTCTGCAATGCCTCTATAACGGCGCCGGCGACTGGAAAAAACTTGCCGGGATCATTTATGCCGACGGGAACGGTGCGCTTGTCAAAAATGAGGCCGCGCCGGTGATCGAGAATCTGGACGAACTTCCGCTTCCTGCCTTTCACAGATGGGTCAACAAACCTGAATGCAAAAGCGTTTATATCCAGACAGGCCGCGGATGCCCGTTTTCATGCGCGTTCTGCCACGAGGGTTCGCTCAGGCGCAAGGTCCGTTTGAGAAGCGTGGACAAGGTCGTCAAACATATCGAATCGGTGCTTGACAGCGAACCCGCTTTAAATTATATCGCTTTCGCCGACGACACTCTTATAATGTCGCGTGAAAGGGTGTCCGAATTATGCGCCGGACTTTCGGAATTGAGAAAAAAAAGAAATTTCGTATGGTTTTGCGAAGGCCACATGAGGCAGCTGATAAAATATCCTGGGCTCCTCTCGGAAATGACCCGCGCCGGAATGATAAAGATGCAGGTCGGCATAGAATCGGGGTCTCAGATGGTGCTCGACGCCTACGGTAAAAAAACCACGACCGCCGAGATAGAAGAAGTAGTTAAAATGGCCGCCAAGGAAGGCGTTCATCAGATGATAGGATTTTTCATTACCGGCGGCCCTTTCGAAAGCCGCGAGATAATAGAAGAAAACAAAAAATTCGCCGAAAAACTTCTGGATATCGCGCCCGGCGTGATCATACTCGGCATAAGCCCGCTGATGCCATATCCCGCGACCGATATATCGCGCTGTCCCGAAAAATTCGGGCTGAAAATAATCGATCCGGCCGGTTTGACCGTATTCTCTGATTTTCCCGTAACTGAAACCGGGTCTTTAAAAAGAGAAGATATCGCGGCGGCGCAAAACGAACTAATTCAACATATTCTCAATAAGATGATGAAACTTTTCAAGGACGGCAAAGTGTCTCACGAAACCATAGTTAACTGCTTCCGCGATTTCAGTTACGGCGCGCATTCGGTTTGGTATCTGTCGATATACAACGTCCTGCCGTTCGTTCGCGGCTATTACACTTTAATGGCGAGAAACGCGGTTAAAAGATCGCAGGATATACCGGCCGAAGAAATCTACGGCTGGCGGCCTCAGAGAATAATGGAAATGTGGCATGACGTCGATTTTTCCGAAGGCTATCCGGCCGTTGGAAAAGATGTTCTCTCGCCGCTGGAATTCGAACTGCTGCTTTATTCGACCGGAAAAATGACGCTGAGACAGGTAATTGAAAAGGTCAGGGAAAAGTTCGGAAGGCTGTTCGACGATGAAACCGAATTCAATAACGAAGCCATGAATATATTAAAAACTTTCGAGCGGAAATACTGGCTGGCGTACGCGCCATTTTAGAAGGGAATAAGAGCGTGAACGAAAAAAGCGGAGTCCTGTTATTAAATATTAAAAGACCCGTCACGGACTCGACCGAAGGTTCGGTCGACTGCCTGGGGTTGTTCTACCTTGCCGCCGTTCTCGAAGCTATAGGTTACGAGCCATGGGTTTTTCACGGCCTGACAAGCGACGTTCCGGACATTCTCGAAAAACAGATCAAAGAAAAAAATATCGCGGTCGTCGGTTTTTCGTGCGACTACCAGAACAGGTCGGCCGTGGAGGAATTATGCCTTTACGTGAAAAATAAATACGGCGTCGCCGTTATAGTCGGCGGGCCTCAGGCGGTCTCGCTCGACGCGGAATTTTTCAAAAGGTCTGGATGCGATTATGTCGTAAGGGGCGAGGCCGAAAAAACGCTTCCGGAACTTCTTGAGCTCATTATATCTTCAAAGGGCGACAAAAAACTTATAAAAGGCCTTTGCTGGGCTGGAAAAGACGGAACGTTCGGGACGGGCGGCGAAACAGAACCGATCGAAGACCTTGATTCCCTGCCGTTTCCAGCGTATCACCGTTCCCTCCGTCCCGACAGGCTTTACGGCGGGACCATCTTCACCGGCCGGGGATGCCCGTTTTCATGCGCCTTCTGTTATCAGAGCAACCACAAGAAAAAAGTACGGCTCAGAAGCGTTGAAAACGTCATGAAAGAGATCGCGGTAAACCTCGATAGAAACCCGGGCCTTAAATATATAACCGTAATGGACGATACTTTCACCCTCGATCCGCAAAGGGTCGGATCGTTCTGCTTAGAAATGAATAAGTTAAGAAAAGAAAGAAACATCGCGTGGTATTGCGAGGGGCATGTCCGCACGCTCGCGAAGCACCCTGAAATGTTAAAAAATATGTCAGAGGCCGGGCTTTTAAGGCTGCAGATAGGCGTCGAAACAGGGTGCCAGAGCGTGCTGGATATTTACAAAAAAAATACTACGTTAGACGAAATTGAATTTGTGGTCCGCGAGGCCGTCAGATGCAAAATACCCCAGATCGCCACGAACCTTATAATCGGCGGGCCGCTCGAAAACGAAAATGTTTTGAATGAAACCATTTCATTCGCCGAAAAATTATTGAATATCGCGCCCGGCGTTATCGACATTACGACAGGTTTTTTAAGACCATATCCCGGAACGGCCATTTCGAATGACCCTTCGGCCTTCGGCCTTAAAATATTCGAAGACGGTGAACTGAGATCTTTTGACGACTATCCTCCCGTTTCGGTCGACGGACTTTCAGCCGAGGATATAATCATCAACCGGGTAAAAACAGGCCGTCACATATCAAAAACAATGCGCGGCCTTTTAAAGGAAAACAAGGTCGCTTACGAAGCAATGCTTTCGCAGTACAACGCGGCCCGCGAATACGGCGTGACAAGCATGTGGTATCTCGACGTGTTTAAAAGGAATATATTTCTGGACGAATATTTCAGGCTCATATCAGGCGGTGCCGCGAAGCGCCTTTCGGAGGTTCCCGCCCTTGAATTCGCGGCATGGCGGCCACAGCGCACGGTCGAAATATGGCGTAACGTAAATATGGCGAACGGCTATCCTGAAATAGACGGGTATGTTCTTTCTCCGCTCGAATTTGAACTTCTATTGCGAAGCAGCGGCAAATTGACCTTTGACGAGGTATTGACCGGCCTTTACGGCATATTCGGCGATAAATTCGACGGCATGAATGAATTATCGGAACAGCTGATGCAATTGCTGGAAAATTTCGACTCGAAATATTGGGTAGTTTTTTGCAAAATATGATATAATAAATCTACACGGATCCCAATCAAAAGGAGGTGAATACATGACAGCAAATAATGCAAAAGCCCTTCTGGCAAAGCT
Source organism: uncultured bacterium (assembly GCA_964551445.1). GTDB lineage: Bacteria > Muiribacteriota > UBA9980 > UBA9980 > UBA9980 > DAOPXV01. The sequence goes on from CAZKCG010000024.1 coordinate 5,987, forward strand.
TCAAAGCGATGAGAAACTGGCGAAAGAACTCAAAAATTCGAAAAATGAATCCGAATTTTTGGAAAAAGCTAAAAAACACGGTTTCGAAGTAACGATCGCCGATTTCAAAAAAGCCACTGAAGAGCTGAAAAAATCCCACGCGAAAAGCGGACAGCTTTCCGACGATGAACTCGAGAAAGTTGCGGGAGGTCTTTCATTGGTAGGCGTTGACTACGCTTTCGTAGGCGTACAGACAGCCAAAAAGTAGAAAGGTCAGAAATTGATCAGTAACCTTTTACCACGCTTCTTATAGACCCTCACAAAAGGGTTGAAGGAGCGTGGTTTTTTATGGAATGAAAATAATGAGATGTTTTTCTTCCATGGCTTTCAATGTTTGCCTGGCCGTCTCCAAAGTGTGCGGCAAAGTATCTCCATGCTTTTTAACGATCAGCTCCAGCACGGCCCCGAGCCGGTTCCTGCCGTCGCATAAAAGAGCGATGTCGAGTTCGAGCCCGCAAAGTTTATTTTCATCGATGACCGGTCTCGTTTGAATATAACCGCCGGCCGGACCTATGCCGAACGTTCTGCAGGGATAGCAAGAGTCTATCTTATCGGGCGGGATGTCATCGGAGTGCGAGCCGCGCGATAATATCATCATTTCGTAATATTGCTTGGCGAAAGGGTCCCTCGAATAAATAAAACGACACCAGCTGCTTGAAAGGCCGTATTTGAGAGAAAGATCGAAATGTTTTTTTATGCGCTCTCGCGGCACCGAACCTTTTTTGAAAAGCTTTAACATGCGTTCGACGGAGCGCGACAAAAATTTTCTCGCCGCCATGCTTATTTCAAATCTCGAAAGTTCTTGCGTTTCGGTTACCGGAAAATCCTCGGTAGTCGTGATCGAACCGGGATCGAGGATGCGTATCCCGAAATCGCGCGGACATTTTGAAATGGCGGTATTCGGAAGCGGCATTATGAAAGTGGTCGAAATATCTATCATGCCCGGAGCCGCTTCGTGAAGCCCCTCGACGAATACCGTCGTCCGTTCGAGCGTCTCGTTGGTCTCGCGTGCCCCGCCTATTATAAAATTTCCGGCCAGCTGGGCCAGACCGGCTTTATAGCATATACGGACGACCTCTTCTATATCATCCGTCGTGATCTTTTTGTCATAGAGTTCGAGCGATTTGCCGCAGCCGGATTCCATTCCGATCTGCATGCGCGCCATGCCGGCTTTTACCATCATTTCAACCAGGTCGTGATTTTTTGAAAGAAGCGCGGCGTGCCCTTCGCAGAACCAGACAAAATGCCGCTCTTTTTTAAGCTCGGAAAGGGCCTGGCAAAATTCGCTCGTCCGGTTATAATTCAACGTAAATGTATCGTCGACGAACCAAACGTAATTCGCGTCGGGGTTTTCCAGAAGTCCGCGTCTTATCTCTCCGATAACCTTTTCGACGCTTCGAAGCCTGAGCTTTTTAGTGTTGCCGCCCTCGAAGCAGAACGAGCAGCGGAAGGGACACCCGCGCGCCGACATCACCGAAAGATTATATTTTTTTCTGCCGCCGAGCTCGAAAGAAGCCGCAGGAAAGGGATAAAGATCGATCACTTCCGCGGGTTCGCGCGGCTCGTTGATCTTAAGGGCCCCGTTTTCGTCGATATATAAAACGCCTTTTATTTTTTCGAGTTCTCCGCGCCCGAGCGTCAGATATTCCATTAATTCAAAAAGCGCGGATTCGCCATCGCCCCGGACGATATAATCGCATTCCGAGCTTTTTATGAAATCTTCTCCGAGATTTATGGCTTGAGGGCCGCCGACGATAATTTTTACGCCATAAGTTTTTTTGAAATAACGGCTCATTTCTTCGACGGCGGATTGGTTGTCATAATCGCAATAAAAGCCGGCAGCCGCGATCGGCGTCTTTTGAAATTCATCGCGAAAAATGTTCTCCGCGTCGGTAGTTATGCCGGTGAACGCCCTTGCCGTATAGCCTTTTTCTTCAAGATACGCCGAGAGAGAGGAAATTCCAAGATTGCCAAGATGCTCGAATTTTCTTCCGTGAACTATTCGCTGAACGTACATGAGTAATATGTATGGAGCGCTCATTTTATTAAATTCTCCTAAAAACGCGTATAACCGATCCAGCGGAGATCCTCGAATTTTTTCATCGCGGCTTTGAACCGTTCCGCGAAAACGAATTCATCGGGGATATCGGCGCTAAATTTTTTATGCGCGATCTCATAAACCTTTGAAAGCCTGTTTTTTCCGCTGCACAGAAGGATAAGTTCGTATTCGAGGGCCGACAGTTTTCTTCCGGCGATAGACGCTTCGCCTCCGGCGTAAACCAGCGTGCCGTAAATTTCAAAAACCCTTTGCGGATGCCATGAATCAATATCGGCTTCCGGGACATCCTTTGAAGCCGATATAATATCCGATACCAGCATTTTATAGTAACCGTCCTCTATATGGTTGGCTGCGAAGATCCTTGTCAGCCAGACCGAACCGAGACCGTATTTGACTGCCAGTATGTAATTTTGCATAACCGTTTCCGGAGCTACCTCGCCGTTGAAATACATTTTTTTCATAATGGAATATAATTTGATATTGAAATCAAAACCGGCGTTGGTAAGTTTATCCCACGGCATTTTTTCAGTTTCGGTAAGCGGCATGTCGGTAAGCGCTTGATCTTCCCTTTCCGAAAGAAAGCTGAGGCCGTAGGCTTCAGGATCACGCCTGATAGCGGTTCCGGGATAAGGTATAAGAAATCCTCCTACCATCTCGACACGGCCGGGACCCATGCGCATGAGCCTTTCAGCGAGATCCAGATCCGTTTTCATCATCGATTCGTCAGCCATATAGCCGCCGATAACTATGTTGCCTGATATCTGAGGGATCCCCGCCTCAACGGCTTTCATAACGACCGTTTCTATCATTTCCACGTTCGTCTGTTTTCCGTATTTTTTTAAAACCTCGTCGCTGCCCGATTCTATACCGAGAAAGATCCTTCCCAGACCTGATTCCGCCATAAATTGAAGCATCTCGGGATTTTTTTTCAGCGGCTGGACATGGCCCATGCAGTGCCACATGAAGTCTCTCTCCGTTCTTAATTTAGCGAGTTCCTTCGATATCGATTCAACTCTCCGCGGATCGAACGCGAAAGTGTCGTCTGAAAAAAATAAGTGTCGGCATTGCGGATGATTGTCAAAATGATATTTTATCTCATCGATGACGTTCGCGACGCTTCGAAAACGCATTCTGCCGCTGGTGCTTCCCTCATAACAGAAGGCGCACCTGTAGGGGCAGCCGCGGCCGGACATAATTGGGAAACCATACCATTTGTCGCTGTTGTTTTCCATAAGATAATCGGGAAAAGGAAGCGCGTCAAGATCTTCTATCGGAGCCCTGTCAGGATTTTTCATAAAATTTCCGACGGCGTCCAGAAATGTTATCCCTTCGATCCGGCCGGGCTGTTTTTCGCCGCCGATATAATGGCGCAAAAGTTCCAGCAGGGTATATTCAGCCTCGCCGCGAATTATAGCGTCACACCCCGACATTTTCAAAAAATCTGCGCCGAGGGAGATCGCCTGCGGGCCGCCCGCGAATATCGGTATATTCCAGTTGTTTTTAAAATTTTTTATCAACCGGCATACGTGGATATAATTTTCGTTGTCGCAATAAAAACCGGCGCATTTAAAGCATTCTTCACGCATGATGGTTCCGGCCCATTCCATCGCCTGATGGGTGTAGCCGCGCAAAATTTTAACGGTGTAGCCGTTCTTTTTAACGAGCGCCGCGAGAAGAGCGAGCCCTATATTTATGCCTTTGGATTTTCCGCCCTCGCCGAGCACGTCGTGGTGAACGTTTATCAATAATATATCAATTGCCATATATAATTCCTTAATAAAGCCCTTTATAGACAGATTCCCCGAATCGGACCTTACGGTTAAAATCGCGAATAAGCCATCCAGCCCTTTCGTTCAAATTCGCCGAGGACCGCCGCCGCCTCTTTCCCGAATTCGTCGCGGCCGTCAAAAAGCCCGCCGAATTTCTGAAACGCTCTGTCCATAACTTCGGACAACTTCGTCTTTCCGGCGCACATAAGAAGCATCTCATATTCAAGCGGCGATAGAACGTCCTTCCCTATTGCCGGATAGCCTTCGTCGAAGGAAACCGTGTTCCATATTTCCAGAGTTCTCTGCGGATGCCATGAAAGTAATTCTTCAGGATTTATTTCATTAGACCGCCTTAGCGCGCCGCCGGCCAGCAGAGTATAATAATTGTATTTAACGGCGTTCTCGGGATATACCTGGGCTATCCAGCGCGAATAAACGCCATATTTTATCAGCAGGGAGTAACTTTGAAGTATCGTTTCATAAGGTATGCCGCCGCTTCTATAAATTTTTCGCATTTCCTTCTGGACGCTCCTGTTGAATTCGAGCCTCGCCGCGAGAAGGTCTTCAAATCTCATGGCGTCCGTCTCTGAAAGCGGGATATCTTCAAGCGCCTGATTTTCACGCCGGCAGAGAGTCTTCATGCCGAATTTTTCTGGAGCGAGCGTTATGGCGGTTCCGGGGTAGGGTATGAAGAAAAAACCCGCCGTATCGAACCTGCCGGGCGCCACCCTTAAAAGCGCTTTTACGAGCGTCAGGCTTTCTTCGATAGTTTCAGGGCTTTCGACGGGGCCGCCCAGTATAATATTTCCGGCGACCTGCGCGATATTGGCTTTTTCTGATTCCGAGACCACCTTTATTATCATTTCGCGGTTCGTCTGCTTGCGGTATAATGAAAGGACCATGTCCGAACCGGATTCAACGCCGATAAAGAGTTTGGCCAGGCCGGCCGCCGACATCCGGTAAAGCATTTCAGGATCCCTGGCCAGCGTCTGAACGTGCCCTTCGCAGAACCATACGAAGTCGATGTCACGCCTGAGACTCGTCAGGCCGTTACAGAAACTTTCAACTCTTTTAGGGTCAAGAGTGAAGGTGTCGTCTACGAAAAATAAATATTTACATTGCGGGTGGCGCGAAAAATGAATTTTGATTTCGTCAAGAACGCTTTCAACGCTTCTGTAGCGGACTTTTTTTATCCCGGCCCCTTCATGACAGAAAGCGCACCTGTATGGACAGCCCCTTCCGGTCATTACCGGAAAACTGTTCCATTTTTCATGACCTTTTTCGAGACGAAAGTCGGGATGGGGCAGTTTGTCCAGTTCCTCTATAGGGGTTCTGTCAGGAGTTTTGACGAACCCGCTTTCAGCGTCGAGATAAGAAATGCCGTCTATGTCGCATAACTTTTTACCGTCCCGGAATATCGAATCGAGGAGTTCGAGCAGCGCGTATTCTCCTTCGCCGCGAACCACGGCGTCGCAGCGGGCCGCCTCGATGAATTCAGCGCCGAGATCCGATGCCTGCGGGCCGCCTATGAATACGGGCACATTGTATTTTTCCTTGATCCCGGCCGCCAGACCGGACACGAGCGTCATATTCTCGTAATCACAATAAAGACCAACGCTTTGGGGACCGCTTTCGCATGTGAACATTTTCATAAGTTCGTCCGCGCCGCAGGCCAACCCCATATGGACCCCGGCATTGTAGCCGTGTTCCCTCAAAAAAACGGCGAGAAGGTTAAGCCCTATGGTCAGCCCGCCATTCAGAAAGCCCCAGTTGTCCCGGTGAACATTGACGAGTAATATGTCGAGAGTTTTATTCTGTTCCAAATCATTCTCCAGTTATTCGTTTATAGAACCGCCATTTATCATCCGGCCCGTTGTTTCAGTCTTTTAATATAATTCATATCTTTGAAAAAAGTACCCAGTATTTCGTTTCGAAGTCTAAAAGCATCATATTTACAGTGTTTTTTAATTCATCAAAATTTTCGAAGCATCGGAAAAATTTTTCATGCAATATATCGTAAATATTTCCAAGCATCGATTTGCCCGTGCAATGCAGCAGCAGCTCATATTCAAGGGGTGAAAGGACGTCATTTCCGACGGCGGGATAGCCTCTGTCGAAATTCACCGCCATCCAGACGGCCATTATCCTCTGGGGCCGGAACGAAGATAATTCACCGGCGGATATTTCCATCGATCTTTGAGCGGCTCCGCGTGATATTATAGTAAAATAATTGTAAATAAAAGGGTCCGGTGAAAAAATCCCTGCATAATAAATTGAATCTATATTTTGTTCTTCATGCAATTTGAAATGAGATAAAATGGTTTCAAAATCCACGGTCCTTGAACTCAATATTCGCGACATCCTGCTCGAAATATTCGAGTTTATTTGTTGAGCGGCCGCGATATGCTCATTGCGTTCAGTTTCATTATTAAAACCGCCGGCTCTTAAACAACCGTCATCCACATACGCTTCGAATACTCCCGGATAGGCGTCTATCAGCGCCAGCGCGATATCGGCTGTTTTTAAAATCCGTTCGATATCTCCGGCAAAATTTTCCGGCGATATCCTTCCGGCGATTATTTTAATACCGATCTTCAGACAGTCATCCAGGGCGGTTCTATATTCACTTGTTCCTGTACCCGGGGTCATTTCGAGAATGATCCGGCGGACGCCCTCATCCTGAAGTTTCTTTAATTTTCGAGCATTTACCCTTCCCGCGCCTTGAATTGATATAAATTCAGGTTTTATATCAATTTGACGAGCTTCGTCATTGCATTTCGGATCATGACAAACTATTTGTTCGCGGCCGCGCGGCTTTTCCGAATAGCCGATCCAGAGTTTTTCTTCAAACCACCGCATTAATTTTAACGCCGTCCTTTGAAATTCAGTTTTCGAAGAATATCGATCGCTATATTCCGCGAAAACTTTATCCAATACCGCGGCCAGCGGCGACCCTCCGTCGCATAACGATAAGATCCGGTATTCCAGCGGTGAAAGAGCGCTTGCGCCTATCTTTGGAAAATCGCCTTTTATATCGATAAGATCGATCGGATCCATCACGGTCCGCGGATACAGGCCCATAAGACCTCCGGAAGGGGTGCCGCCGGTTAAAACAAAGTCTCCGGCGGCTAACTTTTTATAAAAATTATTGATGACAGAATTCTGTGAAAATACAACCTTGTACCAGTTGCTTTCAAGGCCGTAATTTTTATTGATCTTAAATTCATCTATGATTCTTTTGACCGGAATTTTACCCTTTTTATAAACATCGATCATCTTTTGCAGGATCTTTCTGGTAAAATCGCGCCTCATGGAGATTATTTGTTCGCGTGAAAGCTTTTTCGTTTCAATGACTGCCATATCGCCGATGGACGTGATCGAGCCGGGGTCTAAAATTTTGATGTCGAACATGGCCGGATCATTACTTATGGCAGTTTTGGGAAGCGGAATAAAAAAAGTGGAAGTAATGTCGGTCATTCCGGGGCCGATATCTATTAATCTTTTAGCGAAAGAAACCGTCCGGTTGAAAGATGTTTTTGATTCGGCGGCCCCGCCGATTATCATGTTTCCGGTAAGCTGAGGCAGGCCCGCTTTATAAGAAAGCCCGGCCACCTTTTCCATATCTTCTAAAGTGGCCTGTTTTTTATATAAATTTAAAATTCTCGCTGAACCGGACTCCATGCCGATCTGCATTCTGGCAAGCCCGGATTCTATCATCATTGAAAGCGTGTCGGGCCATTTAATTATCGCGCTCGGATGGCACTCGCAGAACCAGACAAAATCGTGATCTTTTCGAAATTTTGAAAGACCTTTGCTGAAAGCCTCCATGCGTGAAGGATTTAGCGTAAACGTATCATCGGCGAACCAGATATATTTAATTTCGGGATTGTGGTCCAGCGCCTGTTTTATCTCAGAAAGAGAGTTCCCGACGCTGCGGAGCCGGACGCCGGACGAGACGCTTCCTTCATAACAGAAAGCGCATCTGAAAGGGCATCCTCTTCCGGTAAGAATTGAAATATCCTTGATATTTTTGCGGGCCGTTCCGTCAATACCGCTTTTTCTTAACGGCAACAGATCGAGGTTTGATATCGGAGGGCGCGCAGGATTTTTCACGAAATTGCCGCGATCGTCAAAATAACTCGCTCCGGCTATATCTTCGATCCTTCCGCGGCCGTTTAAAAAAAATTCAAGAAGTTCGTAAAGCGGATATTCACCTTCGCCGCGAACTACAGCATCGCATCGGGATCTTTTCATAAAATCCTCATCGAGCGCGACCGCTTGCGGCCCGCCTGCAAATACTCTGGCGGAGGTATTTTCCTTTATGAAACTGGAAAAACTCTCGACGGTCGAAAGCGTTTCGAAATCACAGTAAAGCCCCACGGCGTCGACCGTTTTTTCGGAACTGCTCCGGTTAAGCAATTTTACCGCTTCGTGGACAGGACCGGAGTAAACGTAAGAAGAATAGCCTTTTTCTTCGACGAATGCAGCCAGAGCTTTCAAACCGAGAGGTTCGGTGCTCTGATACATATTTCCCGTGCCCAGACGGTTGACGTATAAAAGCAATATATGACCTTTTGAAATGACGTTGGTTTTCAATTTATCTCCGGAATAATTTACTTAAAGCGATCAGGCTTGGTTAAAATTAATTATTGTGAACGGCTCAATATTTTTTATCATATCATAAAATCATAAGTTTTTCAATGAATTCAAAAATGCCGTTCATTAAAAAAGATGTCGCATGTTTTGCTATTGGCTAAAACATGATGTATATGTTATAATATTTTAGTATATTGAAATCATTTATAATTTTTTGCGGTATCCGCTCCGCCGGCATTCCGCTGATAAATTTTCGAAAAAAGGTGATTTACATGAACTTTATTCCATACGCCAGGCATAATCTCGACGAATCGGATATCGAAGCCGTAGTAACGGCGCTTAGATCCGATTGGATAACCACCGGCCCGAAAGTGCCGGAATTTGAAGAAAGAATAAAGGACGGCTGCGGGGCAAAACACGTTATCGCGTTAAATTCATGCACCGCCGCTCTTCATATATCGATGCTCGCGGCCGGGATCGGTCCCGGCGATGAAGTTATAACGACTCCCATGACCTTCGCCGCGACATCCAACGCCGTGCTATACTGCGGCGCTACGCCGGTATTTGTCGATATTGAAAGGGAAACGCATAATCTTAATCCGTCGCTTATAGAAGAAAAAATAACCGCCAGGACGAAAGCCATCGTTCCCGTCCATTACGGCGGCCACCCCTGCCGCATGAAAGAGATATACGCGATAGCTAAAAAACACGGCCTGTTCGTTATCGAGGACGCCGCGCACGCATTCACCGCCGAATATCATAACGATGAGATCGATATGTGGAATAAAATAGGAGATTCGGCCGACGAAACTTCACTCGCGACATGCTTTTCGTTTCATCCGGTCAAAAATTTCACTTCCGGCGAGGGCGGGGCTATCGCGACCAACGATGACGCGTTCGCTTACAAATGCCAGCTTCTCAGAAACCACGGCATCTCCCGCGACGCGTGGAAAAGATTCGGCGAGGGCGGCAGCTGGTTCTATGAAATGGTCGGGCTCGGCTTCAAGTATAACCTAATGGATATGCAGGCGGCCCTTGGCATCTCGCAGCTCAAGCGTTTCGCCGCCATGCAGGCTCGCCGCTTCGAGGTCGTTAAAATGTACAAACAGGGCCTGCGCGGCCTGGATGAGATAATCCTTCCTTTCGAAAAACCATACGCCCGGTCCGCGTGGCATTTATATGTCATCAACCTTAATTTCGAATACCTCAAGACCGATTCGTCTTCCGGCATAGTCGCCGAAATGGCCGGAAGAAATACGGCCGTGGAACATCTCAGATCCGCCCATATAGGCTGTAACGTTCATTACATTCCCGTCTACCGCCATCCGTATTACGCGGACCGCTTTAAAATAGACCCTTCTAAATATCCCGTCACCGAAGATTTTTATAATTCGTGCATAACTCTTCCGATGCATGCCGGACTCACCGATGAAGAAGTTCAATATGTTATATCAGAAGTAAAGGCGCTTTTCATGAAAAAATAAAAAACGCCTTCACCATTCTGTTTATTTAACGCCGGACCGGCGCTTGTTTTAGAAACTTCAGCCGGAGGGCGCGCAAAAGAAATCTCTAACGGATCTGACGAGGCTTACGAGTTTTTTGACCTCGTCGGATCCGCACTCCGGGCATTTAACTTCACCCGGCTTTTCCGACAGGGTTTTGCTTATTATTTTCTCGAATTCTGATCCGCACTTTTTACATTCAAATTCATAAAGGGCCATAATTCACCTCCACTAAAGAATATTAAGTATTCGTATTACATTTATTACTAATATTTATTATACCATGTCCCGGCCTGTTTGTCAACATGCAGGCAAGAACTGTTGCATTCGAAAGACTTAAGAAGCCGGCGACTTTAATATCTTTTTTTCCGGCTTTGAACAGTGACTGGCCGCTGTTACAGTTCGGAAAGTTCTGGCCGTTTAAACGGCCGCGCCGGAGATGACGCGTAACGACAAAATTTACGCCGGCCTGAAACCCGGATGTTTTTCAGCCGCTGCCGGCGTCTTATTACCCTAATTGCAAAATAAGCATTGGATGTGGTATAATCATATGGAACGGACGATGAAACGGATCTTAAAGGTCAATAAGTTTTATGAATAACATAATAACCGAAAAAAAAATAAAATACCGGGCGCGCGAAATAAATTATTTTGAGTTCGAATTTCACCGTTTTTCGCTCTTCGCCTGGCGCCGCGACCTTGTCGCGGGCGGCGGGGTTCCGGCGATGGCCGTGACCATCGACAGGCATTACGACTTTTTGAAAGCCCAAGACGCTTCTCTTAAAGCTTTTTCGTCCTATAAAAACACGGCTGAGTTATTTGATAATACCGACAAATTGCCCGCGCCGCAAAATTACGATTTCATATCCTATGCGATATATGACGCCATGTGCTCCGATGTTCTCGTCGTCGCTTACGAAAAATATCATGAGATAGAACTGCGCTCCATGCTGGATCGAAATTATCCGCTCGAAGACAAAAACGGCGGCGTTCACTTTTTATCCGTCATTCACTCGCTTAACGATCTTCTGGCTGAAGACTCGCCGTTTGAAACTTCAAAGACATACGAACAGGCGAAGAAGAGGCTTGCCTCGGCTCAGCGTATAATACTTGACATAGACCTCGATTATTTCACATATCAATCCCCGGATAATGGTGTTTTCGCGAGAAGTGAAGAAGATATCGAGGAAAACTTCGTTAAAATATCCAAAGGCCTTGCCGGGTTGCTGGAGCGCGTTACGACGATCGCCGTTGCCCGTGAAACGATATGCTGCGGCGGAGAAGGACAGATGCTGAAAATAAAGGCGGTCCTGAAACGCCTGTTCTTAAGATACCTGGATCTTGACCTGCCGTTATAGGAACCGGAGCGTCCCGAAAGCCAACCGCTGGAAGGAAGCAGCCCTTTTAAAAATGAAATAGAACGATAAATTTTGCGCAAAGCTCAAAAAAATGAAACATTTTTATAAACAACGGGGTATAATGATGTGTAAGAAAATTTTATGCCGGAATCAAATTATTAAATAAATTTAAGAAAGCGGTGATTTTTATGAGTTTGAAATTCAAATGGAGCGTCCTTGCTTTTACGATAATTTTAGCTCTCGCGTTCGCCGGAAACTCTTTCGGTTCCTCGATCGATGATACGCTTCAAAGCCTTAACCAGGCGACCGTTTCAAAAGACGGTAATTCGGGCAATGCAAAACCCGGCGCCAGCGCCGCTAAAGACGACTCGAACGCCGACGGCTTCAAAGCGCACATTGAGGTCAATTCATGGCTTAACGTAAGAACCAGCCCCTGGGGCGCGATAACGGGCAAACTCACCGACGGCGAAGAGGTCGAGGTCATAGGCAAGACCGGCAAATGGTATAAGATAAAACGCGGCGGCAAGATCTGCTACATATATTCAGACTATGTCAAAAAAGGCGGGTCTGACAACAAAAAGGCCGCCTCCGGCAAAAAAGATTCAAATTCATCAAGCGGAAACAAAAATTCGTCGCCCGCTTCCTCCGCCTCCGGCAGTGACGGCCAAAAGATAGTTAAATGCGCCGAAAGATACATCGGTTCGACCCAGTTTAGAAGCGCCGCGGTTGATTACGGCAATCTCGCCTGCGCCCAGTTCGTTTCGACCGCGCTTAAAGACGCCGGAGTTATGAACCGCGTTCTGCTCAATGTGTCGGGCGTAGTGAGCGATCTGAAAAGCAAAGGCTGGAAAACCGTCAGCCCGCCATATAAAGCCGGCGACGTAATAACATGGAACCACAACGGCCATATCGGTTTCATCGACGGCAAGGGTCAGGCTATCTCGAATTCTTCATCGCTTAGAACGCCGAGAAGGAACGGTATCTATTATATGTCGGTAACTCAGGTCCTCAGGCAGTCCTAGATTATGCGAAGTTTGGAATATATAAATAATTTAATATAATTTTTCAGGGCACCAGGCTTAAAACCCGGTGCCCGTTCCTCTATTAACGAAAGGAAGTAAAGATGAAAAAAACGGCTGTTTTAAAGATGTTCGCGAAAAAGTGCGTTTTAATTCTTTCATTGTTGATCATCATCGCGTCGGCCTCGGAACTTAAGGCTTTTGACGCCTCGAACTTCTCGGTCGGTTTCGGGCGCGGCGATAATGAAGTAATGTATTATAATTCCAAGATCAAAGACTTTGGCGACCCGTATCCGGGCGGCCCGAACGGGTTCTGCATATTCGATCAGAACAGGGCGGCGGTCGTCGACACTTTCGGCGGCAGCGTCAAAATATTCGACGAATCCGGAAAATTGATCGAAAAGATAAGCGTCTCCGAAATAGTGAAAAAAGAGAACGGGACCGATGCCGTATATCTTTCATCGGTGGCGGTCGTTAAAAATGAAAAGAACGGGAACGAATTTATCGTTTCCGACACGATGAACGCTAAGATCTATAAAATATCCGGCGGAAAACTGGTCAAGACTTTTGGTAAACGCGGTGATAACGCTTTTGAATTCGGCCAGATCGAAGAGGTCGCCGCCGCGTCCGAAGGCCGTATCGTCGTTTGCGACAACGCTAAAGATAAACTGTGCGTCTTTTCAAAGGACGGCGCGCCGCTTAACGAATTTCAGATCCAGCCGGGCGGATTTTACGCTGACGGCGGCGTTATTTACTCGCTCAACAGGCTTGACAACGGCACTTTCGCGGCCTGCAAAATAAATATTTCAACCGGAAGGACCGAGGTCATCTTCCGCGTTCAGAATCCTTCATGGAGAAGCGCGAAGATCGCCGGCGTAGATAAATACGGCAATTTTATGATAGCTTTTTTTGAGGACGCTATACAGGATAAACTCATGAAGGAAAATGGAAAATCGTCATGCAGCGGTTTTTTCACGCTAGCGCTGGTTTCGCCATGCGGCCAGATAAGACAGACCCATACCGTTCCCGTGACCACTCCGATCGGATCCCAGTTCTTCTTTGACGCGGGCGAAAACGAACTCTATTATCAGGATTTCAACGCGGATCTCGCGCCTGAAGGAAAATATTGCATTAAAAATATAGCCTTCAACGTCAAATTTTCGGAGAACGCCGCGAAACTCGCTCCGGGCGAAATGATAAACATAAAAAAGAATATCACTGACATAGAATACGGCGCCGGAAGAAATAAAATAGGCGGTAATTTTGAAAGCGTCCGGTCGCACCCGCCGATCCTTCGCACCGACAGTCTTGGTTATTTCTACATACTCGACGCGGCCGAAGGAAAACTCATCTGTATCGAACAGAACTTCGCGTCGTTAAAAACGGTCGAACTTTCAAAAATGCTGCAAAGTTTTGAAAAAGACGCGATAAAGTCTGAATTCACGGATTTTTTCGTGATCTCGAGTTCCGAGATCTATCTGCTGGACCAGCCCAACGGCAATTTCTTCAAAATGGTTTCTAAAGAAGGCTTTGGCGAGACCGTTTCATACGATATAAAAAAATTCGCGTTCGCCTCCGCCGGATTTAAAAGTTTCGACCGCATCTTCGCGAATTCACTCGGCGAGGTCATCCTCTATTCGTCGATTGAAGGCAAACTCGCTTATTTCGAGGCGGACGGCAGGCTCGATAAAACGGTCAACGGCATATCGGCCGCTTCATTTTTCGTGATGTCAAATTCCGATATAATTTCGCTTTCACAGAATGAAAAACCGGGCGAAGTAAAGATCGATTATCTTGATTTTTATAGAAATCCACTCGAGCGTTTTGAAACCGTCCCGGCCGATAAAATAACCGGCGCGCCTTTCGTATCGGCCGCTCATGTTCTGGGTATGGACCAGAACTTGAATATTTTCACGGTTCTTTTTGACGGCCTTTGCCAGAAAATATCCATTTATAGTATTACGGGCGCTAAGGTCGGCGACGTCCGGTTCGTCGCCGCTCAGATCCCCGGATTTTTCGAAAGGTCATGCTGCGTAGGATCTGACGGAACCATTTATCTGGGCGTGCCGTCGGAGGCGAAATACCACATAATCCGCATCCCGTATGCGTCCGTCATCGATGTCGTAAAGGCCGATTTCTTGAAAAAGAAAAATAAATAAAAAATAATTTGAATTAAACAGAACAAAAATCGCAAGAGGTTAGTATAACAGGTAGAACTTTTAATAATTTTAACGAAGGCAGGGTGAGTTTTTATGAATACGGTCATTACAAAATTGAAAAGATACAACACCTATAGCGTTATGTCGGTAATTCTGGCCATGGTTCTCGTCTGTTCTTATATTGCGCCGCTTTTAGCCGGCGGAATAAATGAAACGCTCAATTCGCTCAATCAGAGCCAGATCTCAAATGCCGGCGGTTCAGGCGCTCCAGCGGGCGGTATCGTTTCAAATTGTTCAATGCTTAACGTGCGCTCCGGACCCGGCACCGAACATCCCGTAATTGGCGGGCTCGTCGCGGGCGCGGCCATCTCGATAATCAGCGAGGAGAACGGCTGGTGGAAGATAAAATATAACGGCGGCACCGGTTACGTTTCAGGAAAATATATAGACACCAAACCAGCCTCCGAAACCGGAACTTCGGGCGAAAGTTTTAAGGGGCACGTAGAGGTCGATTCAAGGCTTAACATAAGATCGAGCCCGTGGGGCGAGGTTATCGGAAAATTCGGCGACGGCGAAGACGTAGAGGTCATCGGAAAGGTCGGAGCCTGGTATAAGATCAAACACGGCGGAAAAACGGCTTACGTTTACTCAAGTTTCGTTAAAAAAGGCGCGGCCTCACACCAACCCGCTTCGAACAATCCATCTAATAACAATGACAACACCTCGACACCCGCGGCCGGCGGCAGCACCCAGGCAAGGATAGTCGCATGCGCCGAAAGATATATCGGTTCCACCAGATTCCGCGGCCCCGAAGTTTCAGGCGGAAATCTCGCTTGCGCCCAGTTCGTTTCGACCGCGCTCAAAGATGCCGGCGTGTTAAGCCGCGTTCAGCTCGGCGTGCTTGCCGTAATGTCCGATCTTAAGAGCAAGGGCTGGAAAACCGTTTCCGCTCCCCCGTTCAAGGCCGGCGACGTAATAACATGGAAGACCTATGACAGAAACCATGACGGCGTCAAGGATGACGACACGCATATCGGCATAATCGACGGCAAGGGCCAGGCTATTTCAAACTCATCGTCGCTTAAAATGCCCAGAAGAAACGGTATCTACTATGCGCCCGTATGTCACGTCCTCAGGCAGTCTTAAAACTTATGCGGTATTTTGAACATAATAAAAATTTAATATAACATATCAGGGCACCAGGCTTTAAACCCGGTGCCCATTTCTCTATTAACGAAAGGAAGTAAAAATGAAAAAAACGGATGTTTTAAGGATCATCGCAAGAAAAAGCGTTTTGGCGGTCTCATTGTTTTTAATTATCGCTTCAGCCTCGGAGCTTGCGGCTTTTGACGCCGCGAACTTCTCGCTCGGCTTCGGTAAGAATGATAACGAGGTAATGTACTATAATTCCAAAAGCAATGGCTTTGAAGACCCGTATCCGGGCGGCCCGAACGGTTTCTGCATATTTGACAAGAACAGGGCGGCCGTCGTCGACACATTCGGAAACAGCCTTAAAATATTCGACGAATCCGGAAAATTGATCGAAAAGATAAATGTTGCGGAAATAGTAAAAAAAGAGAACGCCACTGATGAAATTTATCTTTCGTCGGTCGCGGCCGTTAAAAATGAAAAGAACGAGACCGAATTCATCGTTTCCGACACGATGAACGCTAAGATCTATAAAATATCCGGCGGAAAACTCGTCAGAACTTTTGGCAAACGCGGTGAGAACGCTTTTGAATTCGGCCAGGTCGAAGAGGTCGCGGCGGCGTCTGAAGGCCGTATCGCCGCATACGATCACGCGAAAGATAAACTGTGCGTGTTTTCAAAAGACGGCGCGCCCCTTGATGAGTACCAGATCCAGCAGGGCGGAATTTACGCCGCCGGCGATACGGTTTATACTCTGTCAAGACTTGAGAACGGCACTTTCGCGGCTTACGGAATAAACCTCGCCTCTAAAAAGACCAAACTCGTCTTCCGCGTTCAGAATCCGTCATGGAGAAACGCGAAGATAGCCGGCGTAGATAAATACGGCAATTTTATGATCGCTTTTTTTGAAGATGCGATACAGGATAAACTTTTGAAGGAAAATGAAAGATCGTCATGCAGCGGTTTCTTCTCGCTCACGCTGGTTTCACCCTGCGGCCAGATAATGGAAACTCATACCATACCGGTTACGACCCCGCTCGGGAACCAGTTCTTCTTTGACGCTGGCGAAAACAAGCTCTATTACCAGGAATTTAACGCGGATGCGGCGCCCGAAGGTAAATATACTATCAAGCACGCGGCTTTCAAAACTGAATTTTCCGAGAACGCGGCGAAGCTCGCTCCGGCTGATATTATAAACATCAAAAAGAGCACCACCGACATAGAATACGGCACCGGAAGAAACAAGATAGGCGGCAATTTCGAAAGCGTCAAAGCGCATCTGCCGATCCTTCGCACGGACAGCCGCGGCTATTTCTACATACTTGACGCGGTCGAAGGAAAACTCATCTGCATCGAACAGAACTTCGCTTCCTTAAAAACGGTCGAACTTTCAAAGATGCTGAAAAGCTTTGAAAAAGATACTGTGAAGTTTGAATTCACCGATCTTTTCGTGGTATCGAGCTCCGAGATCTATCTGCTCGACCAGCTCAACAGAAATTTCTACAAAATGGTTTCCCAGACCGGCCTCAGCGAGACGGTTTCATATGACGTGAAAAAATTCGGGTTCGCCGCCACCGAATTTAAAAGCTTCGACCGCATATTCGCCAATAAACTGGGCGAGGTGATCCTTTATTCGTCGCTCGAAGGAAAGCTCGCTTATTTCGAAGCTGACGGCAAACTCAATAAAACCGTGAACGGCATATCGGCCGCTTCGTTTTTCGTCATGTCCAACTCCGATATACTTTCGCTTTCGCAGAACGAAAAACCCGGTGAAGTGAAGGTCGATTATCTTGATTTTTACAGAAATCCGCTTGAACGGTTTCAAACCGCTCCGGCCGATAAAATAACCGGCGTGCCTTTTGTTTCGGCCGCTCATGTCATGGGCATAGACCAGAACTTGAACATATTCACGACGCTTTTTGACGGCGTTTCACAGAAAATATCGGTTTACAGCATAACGGGCGACCGGGTCTGCGACGTTAAATTCGCCGCGCCCCAGATCCCCGGTTTTTTTGAAAGATCATGCTGCGTAGGTTCGGACGGAACCATTTATCTGGGCGTGCCGTCTGAGGCGAAATTTCATGTTATCCGCGTTCCATACGCGTCCGTGATCGATTTTGTGAAAGCCGATTTTTTAAAGAAGAAAAACAAATAAAAAAATTTTTGAATTAAACAGAACAAAATTTGCGCGACATTAGTATAACCAGTAGAAGTTTTATAATTCTAAATTAAGGCTGGGTGAGTTTTATGAATCCGATGATCACCACAATGAAAAGATATAACGCCTTTTGCGCCATGTTGATAATTGTGACATTAGCTTTTGTGTGTTCGAGCGCCGCGCCGCTTTTTGCCGGCGGAATTGAAGATACGCTCAATTCGCTTGATCAGAGCCAGATATCAAACGCCGGAACCGCGGGAGCCGCGCCCAAAGGCGGTATCGTAACTAACTGCAACTCTTTGAACGTGCGAAGCGGACCGGGAACCGAACATCCGATCATCGGCGGATTATCCGCCGGATGCGCCATCTCGATAATAAGCGAAGAGAACGGCTGGTGGAAGATAAAATATAACGGAAGTTTCGGCTATGTTTCCGGAAAATATATAGACACCTCGGCCGCTATGGTCTCCGAAGATGAAAAGGCTGAAAATTTCACTGGAACAGTAAATGTAGGCACAAGCCTTAATATAAGAAACTCGCCGTGGGGCGAGATACTCGGCCGCTTTTCAAACGGCGATCAGGTAGAGGTCGTAGGAAAGGCCGGCAACTGGTACAAGATCAAACATAACGGCGGATTCGCCTATGTCTACGCTTCATACATACAAAAGGGCGGTTCGACGCCCGGCGCGACGACCCCTAACAATCCGCCCGCGAATAACGATAAACCGCTTCCTCCGCCTCAGACGGCCGGCGGCGACGATTCCTGGAAGAACGGCTTCAATAAGACGTATACGATGTCCGATAAAGAATTCACCGATAAGGGTTCAATGAGTAAAGCCGAGATACAGGCGTTCCTCGCTAAGCGGAACTCGGTTCTTTCGCGTCCCGTTGACGGCCGCCTGCCTTCTGAAATGATCTACGAATCGGCTCAGAAATACGGTATCTCACCCAAGGTCATACTCGCGACGCTTCAAAAGGAACAGGGCCTCGTATCCGCAAAAAGCGCCAGCCAGAAACAGCTTGATTGGGCGTTAGGATGCGGAGCCTATGACGGCGGAAACTGGAACCAGAGCTTCAAGGGGCTCGCCAAACAGATCGACGGCGGAACCAAGACGCTCAGAAAATGGTACGACTTCGCCCAGGACAAGCTCAACAAGGGCCAGAGCATAAACCTTCCGATCGACGGCGAAACCGTTGCGATAAAGAACGCGGCTACCTATTCCAACTATAAATATACTCCGCATTTCGCAGGCAACAAGTTGTTCCAGAACGTTTACCTCGGCTGGTTCAGATAAGATTAAAGATTTATACGCAACAATAAAAATATATTAAAACCCCCGGACCATTTATGAGGTCCGGGGGTTTTATTTGTGCGTTTCAATTTATTTTCCGAAGATGATCAGGCTTTTGCGGCGCCGGAGTATCAGGCGGTGGCTGGCGGGATCGAAGCGGGTTTTGGCGCTTCCTGGTTCTGATCCTGCTGGGACGCGGTGCTTCCGACCTGTTGTTGAGGAGCGGCAGGCGGAGGAGGCAGAACTACTGCGCCGGCGGGAGCGTTTCCGCCGTCGGCGGGATTTATCTGAAGGACCGATTCCTGTTCCTCGAACTTTGTTCTTATCTCTTCAAAGTTAGTGGCGTATTTTTTCGCGAAAACCCTGAGAAACATTTCGACGATGATCGGGTCGAACTGAGCGTTGGAGCAGCGTTTGAGTTCTTCGAGCGCGACCTCGGCGGGAAGGCCCTTTCTGTATGAACGGTTAGACGTCATGGCGTCGAAAGTGTCCGCGACGCATATGATGCGGGCGCCTAGCGGTATCTCTTCGCCTTTTAATTTGGACGGGTAGCCGCGGCCGTCGAATCTTTCGTGATGGTGCTTGACTATCGGTATCTTGTCCGTTAAAAAATCTACGGGCGCTAATATTTCAGCGCTCATGACGGGGTGCATCTGAATGATCTTGAATTCTTCGTCAGTGAGTTTTCCGGGCTTGCACAAAATATTGTCGCGGATACCGATCTTTCCGATATCATGGAGTAACGCGGCGAATTCGAGATCGTCTTTTTCCTTGGGCGATAATCCGAGTTCGCCGGCGATCGCGAGAGAATATTCGGCGACGCGCTGAGAGTGACCGTGGGTGTAAGAGTCTTTGGCGTCGAGGGCGTTAGCCAGAACTTTGAGGGTGCTTTTATAAAGGTTTCTTATGTTCTGATAAAGCTGGGCGTTGACTATCGGGCTCGAACACTGGGAAGCTAGAAGTTCTAAAAGCTCGGTGTCGTGGTCGTTGAAGGGTATGTCGCCTTTTCTGTTCAAAACTTCGAGAACGCCGATTATCTTATCTTTGTGTTTCAATGGAACGCAGATGAGAGACTTGGTGACGAATTTCGTTTTGGCGTCGCCTTCTTTGTAAAAACGGGGGTCTTTTGAAGTATCCGGAACTATGCAGTTCTCTCCGGTCTGAGCGACCCAGCCGGCTATGCCCTGGCCTACCTTGAGCCTTATAAGGCGCTTGACCTCTTCGCCTTTATCGCCCTGGGCGATCTGGAAGGTAAGTTCGTTGGTTTTTTCGTCGAGCATTAAAATGGAAGAAGTTTCTGAGTTCATGACCTTCGTGGCCATGGCCATGATATTATCGAGCAGCTGATCGAGTTCTATCGAAGCCGATATCGTCTTTGAGACCTCATAAAGTGTTTGAAGCTCCTGAAGTTTCTGCGTATCGGTGTATCTGGTGCTGAAATTTTTTATCGAATCGCGGGCGTCGGTTATAAAATTTTGAAGGATGCCCATCTCTTTTTCGTCGATGTCGAGTTCGAGTTTGTAATGATTGAGTTTTAAAGCTATCGCGCCGTAAATTATATCGCCGTCGGCAAGCGGGAAGATCTTAACGAAGACGCCGGGCATGATCTCGAAAACGTCCGTGGTTAGTTTCGCGATATTTTTAACGTCTAATGACGAGAGATGGCTTTGAATGGTTTCGTTAAAATTTGAAACCATGCATGTATCGAAACCTGATTTGAGGTTCCATAGCTCCCCTTCGTGATGACTGTAGGAGAACACGGCGGAATATAAGCCGTTGGTGAAGAAATTGGCGCCGCGGGCAATGGTCGCGTAAAGGCTTGCGACGGATGTTTCGAGCGATAATTTTTTGTAAAGCTCGGCGTATCTTTCAAGTTTAGGTTCGTGAGATACGATGCTGTCGTATTTCTGGTTGATCTCTTCGAACGGTATATTGTATTGTTTTAAAAATTTTGAATGCCGCATTATTCTGACGATCTTTTTGGGCGCGTAGTTAGCGGCATCGTCAAGATATATCACGACGCCGGAGATCCCGCGTTCTTCGGTGGCCCCCGTGAAATGGACGTTTCTTTGCGTGCAGTAGTGTTCTACCGCCTGTTCTTTTTTTATTCCGACGACGGAATCGAAAGATCCGGTCATGCCCAGGTCAGTAATATAGGCGGTGCCTTTCGGAAGTATGCACTCGTCAGCGGTCTGGATGTGCAGGTGCGTTCCGTATATGGCATTGACCCTTCCGTCCAGATAGTAGGCGAAGGATTTTTTCTCGATAACCGATTCGGCGTGAAAGTCGACAATGATAAGATCCGCAACGTTCTTTACCCGCTCGATCTCGGTGTCGATGGCGCGGAAAGGGCAGTCTAAAATGACCTTGTTCTCGCGCCCCGGGGACATTATGCTCTCCCGGCCGAGCGCGTTCATTACGGCCACCTTTACGCCGTTTCTGGCCTGGACTATCCTGCATCCGGAACCGGGGGTTCCTTCGGGATAGTTTATGGGGCGGACGAGCCTTTCATGATTGATTATTTTAAGGACGTCTTTTTTAGACCAGGTGTGGTTGCCGAGAGTTACGGCGTCCGCGCCGATGCTTAATATCTGTTCGAAAGTAGGCGGCGTTATCCCCAAACCCTTGGCTGCGTTCTCGCCATTGGCTATTATAAAGTCGGGCTTATATTCTGCGATAAGTTCGGGCAATAGCTCGGCAAACGCCTGTAAACCAGGATCGTCCGATATATCGCCAATAGCCATTATCTTCATAAGTGCCTGCCTTTAAACCGCCGCCTGATAGTATTAAAACCCAGGCGTTCTACTTTCTTTAAAAAGAATCGCGCAAAAAAATCAATCTAATATTTTAACATAATGATCTTTAAATGTCAATTTTATCGCTTTTTTAATTATACGACTCCTGCAAATTGATTATAGCAAAACATTGAAATAAAAAGTAAGTATCTTATTTAATTTTTTTTATCGGTCCTTAAAAAATGAAGGTTTTGGTTAAAAAATAATTGACTTTGAAGGTCCGATGTGTTAATTTTCATTGATTTATAATAAAAAGGGCGTTTTTAAAATTGGATCTTATCATTTCATCCATAAGTAAAAGCATTCAGCTTATTTTCGCTCTCGACCCATACCTGATCGAGGTTTCGCTGCTTTCGCTTTTTCTTTCCCTCGCTTCCGCCGTCGCGTCTTTCGCGGTCGGCGTTCCTCTGGGTTTTATGATCTCCGAAGGAGAGTTTCCGGGCAAAAAATTAGTCGTCACGGTTGTAAATACCGGTATGGGACTTCCGCCCGTGATCGTGGGACTTATAGTTTCACTGCTTTTCGGGCGCGCCGGAATATTCGGCGCGTTAAACATACTATATTCCTGCAAGGCGATATTTATCAGCCAGCTGGTTATAGCTTTTCCTATGGCATGCGGCCTGACGATAGCCGCGTGCGGGGAAATACCGCCGCAGCTTAAAATGCAGCTTAAAAGCTTCGGCGCCGGAAGATATCAGAGCATATATTATCTTTCGCGCGAGATCAGAAAAACTCTTCCAGCCATATTTCTGGCGGCGTTCGGAAGCGTCGTGTCCGAGGTCGGAGCCGTCATAATGGTAGGCGGCAATATACTTGGAGAAACGCGCGTGCTTACCACGGCTATTGTTTCGGAGGTCCGGATGGGAAATTATGAGATAGCGCTGGCGTTTTCACTGGTGCTTCTGGCGATAACATTTATGGTGAACTATATAGTCGGATCCATCACCGGCAAAAAAAAGGTATGAAGCTGAATTTATGCAGTTAGTCAGGATCAAAGACCTCGTTTTTAAATATCCGTCATCCGGCGGGCGTTTCGTTCTGAGCGTTCCGGATTTTAATGTCGCGGCCGGCGAAAGCGTGGCGCTTCTGGGCGAAAGCGGCTCGGGAAAGTCGACCCTGCTTAAGATCATGGCTATGCTCGAAAGCGGATATACAGGTTCAGTGGATCTTTTTAACGGGGCGTCAAAGAGCGTTGTAATAAGAAAAATGGCGTTTCTTTTTCAGGACGCGCCCGTTTTCTATGGCGATGTTTTTGAAAATGTAGCCATAGGCCTTCGCATTCGCGGTGAAAATAAAGCCGATATAGACCGTAAGGTAAAGAACGCGCTTGAAATTTTAAATATTTCGGAACTTGCGCGCTGCGATTCCCGCGAAATATCGGGCGGGCAGGCCAGAAGAGTTTGCATGGCGCGCGCGATAGCGCTGGAACCTGAGATACTTTTTTTAGACGAGCCGTTTTATTCCGTTGATAATATTACCAAGCATGAAATAATGCATGATTTTAAAAAATATCTCGCGCATTCGCGCTGCGCGATGGTTCTTGTCACTCATGATAAGAACGAAGCTCTTTCGCTCTGCGGCCGCATAACGGTTATGAAAAACGGTTCGATCCTTCAGGACGCTCCGGCTGCGGAATGTTTCTATCATCCGGTATGCGAGGACGTGGCGCGGCTCATAGGCCGCCACGCGATATTTTACGGCGCCGTCGCCGAGAGCGGAGGCGGTGTCTGTCTCGTTATATGCGGGCGCGGGAACGATCCGGGAACTTTGAATTTCGAGGTTGCCGGCGGTTACGCTCCCGGCGAAAAGCTATGCCTTATGATAAGCCCTGAAGACATATCGCTCGATATCAAAGGAGAAGGGCTCGAAAAAACTTCGGTGCTCAATCATTTTTCGGGCAGTGTCCGTTCTGTGAGTCATTTTGAATTCGGGATGCTCGTGACGGTTTCGATCGGCGAAGGCTTTGAAATGTCGTCGTATATAACGATGCGCTCATATTCGGCGCTGGGACTGGCTCACGGTTCGCCCGTGAGGCTTTCCATTAAAGCCACCGCTATAAAGACGGTCGAGATCGCCTGATCTTATTTGTTCTTAATGAGAGCGACCTTCAGTTTCTCGAAATTTTTTCCTTCCGAGCTTAATATGATGCTTTTGATTATGTCCAGCTGTATCTGGACGCTTATGTCGTATTTATAATCGGTTTCATGGAATTTACTGATGAGGTGGGCTATGACCTTGTAAGCGTTGTTAAGCGTTTCTTTTTCGAATCCGTTCAGATTTTTCAACAGAAATATAACGGTCCTGCAGTTGCCGATCTTGAGAAATGAAGCGACGACAAGCCTTCGTATCTCGTCGTTATGGCACTCCTTGAAAAGCCTGTTCAAAAGGTCGACCTTCGAGGAAAGGCCGAACTGGCAGAGCATATAAACTCCGAGTTTCTGTTCTTCATCGCCGGAGTCGTCCGATATCATCTGTTCTATCGCGGCGTAAACGTTAAGGTTCGGATACTTATTCAGGGCGGCCGAAACCGTCGCCGATATCTGCTGGTTTTCAAACTTACAATTTTTAACGATCCTGTCCTTGATCTTTTCGTCGTTCAAGCTCTGCAGGCAGTCTATCGTCGCGCCCCGCAGGCGGAGAGAATCGGTTGAAAGATATTGCTGCGTGAGAAAATTAGCGAAGCGGGGCAGATTTAATTTTCCGATCTGGTCTATGGCGTATGTCTTTACGTATTCAGACCTGTCGTTCTGCAGAAGGAACATTATGCATTCTTCGGCTTTTGCCTTGAAGTTTCTTACGATAAGATCGAGCGCCATCGTCCTTATCTTTTCGTCGCTGTTCTTTAATAACGGCATCAGGTCGTTTTCCAGGCTGAGCCGCTCGATCCGCCCCAGCGCGATCATGGAAAGATGGCATATCACCGGATCCGCGTTCGTAAGATTCTGTTTGATCCTTTCGTACGGAAGGTTCTCGCCGACCCTGTAAACGCGGATGAGCTGTTTTTTACCTTTCAATTCTATTTCGCCCAGATCTATCAGGGTGAAAACGTATTTCGCCGACCTTGCGACGCTTTCCGAAATTACTATCTCGCCGCCTTTCGCTATGGTCTGAAGCCGCGACGACACGTTGACGTTGTCGCCTATGACCGTATATTCCATGCGTTTTTCAGATCCGATATTACCGGCTATCACCTGGCCGGAATTTATGCCTATGCCTATTTCAATGCTTATGCCGTATTTTTTAGTGAACTTATTGTTGAAATCGCGAAGGTTCCTGTTCATTTCCAGGCCGGTTATTATGGCCATTATTTCGGCGTTCTCGCAGAGCGTCGGAGCGTTATAGAGTATCATCATGGCGTCGCCGATGAATTTATTGATGACGCCGCGGTTCTTTAAAACGATGTCGATCATCTGATCGAAATACATGTTGAGGATGTTGAAAAGGTCCTTCGGTTCAATAGTTTCAGAAACCGTCGTAAAACCTCTGATGTCGGAAAAAAGTATGGTGACGTTCCTGTAGTCGGCGAGCGCCTGCCCGAGATTTTCGGTCAGCACTTCGTCGGCGATGTAATCGCTTATATATCTTGAGAACGTCGATTTCATTTTTTCGCGCTCATTGAAAACTTTCGAGAAGGTGATAAAGCTTTTCTGCAGTTCGCCTATTTCGTCGCGTCTTGCCGGATCCGTCTTCACGCCCGTGTTGCCTTTTGAAAGCTCGCGCGCCATGTCTGAAAGGGCTTTTATGGGCCTCATAACGCTCGCGCCGAGGAAAAAAGCTCCCGCGGTTATCATGATAAAAGAGGCGCCGCAAAATCCGTAAGCGTAGGCGGATATCTCCGCGAAAGCCGCGGAACTTATGCCTGTGTATGCAAGGACGGACACGGCCGCGAGCAGCAGCATATACGGCAGCAGCACGAATATGAAAAAATTCTGAAAAAATTCGTATATGAAACTGTCTTTTTTAAATATCATAATTATAAAATCCGCTGCCGTGCGCTACGCGCCTGAATGAAAAAATAACGGCCCCGCCCATGAAGCGGGCCGGATCAAAGCTCGAAAAGAGACCATACGGGGTCTTTGATGATCTTTATCTTGCGGTCGTATTTGAATTCGAATTTTCCGTAATAAGCGTTAGCGGGCTTGATCTTCGACGGAAGTATATAGGTCGATCCGGCCTGGACGAGGCTTGTGGGAAGGTTTTTCTTTACGCTGTTGCCGGCGTCTATTATAATGTCGAAGGCCACGGCTTTTGAAAGCGATTCGCGGGTGTAGTCGGTTTCGTTATGCGAAAGCGCTATGAGGATATTATAATCGGACGGCTTCAGATTTTCCGGCAGGCATATTTTTTCGGCCATTTTAACCGGGTCCTTGAAGGCGTAATTCTTCGAAATGGCGGAAGGCAGCTTCGGGCCTATCGCCGCGTCCGTGAATCCGAGAACGCAGAATTTAAGGCCGCCGGCGGTTATGAAAACTTTTTGTTTTAAATATTCGGGCGGCTCGCCGTTCTTTATTGAAAAAACATGCGAACATACGACTGGAGGCTTGAATTTTTTCGAGACCGGCTCGAGAAAGTTGAAGCAGAATCCCATGTCTTTGCCGCCTAACGATATGGCCGAATAATTCATTTCGTTCAAAAGGTTGAAGGCGTCCTCGGAGTTCGCGGAAGCTATCTCGGTATTTTCAAAGGCGCTGTTTCCAATGTCGAATAAAAGAACCGCCGAATTGGTCTTTTCGGCTTCAGAACGGTGCTGTTCGACGGCCTGTTTTAATTTTGTCACCGCCGCGGCTTTTTTGGAGGGGCCTGCGATCTCGTAAAGGTTGGACGTGTATAATATCGTGATTTTCTGTTCGTTCGGCGTTTTAAAAGGGTTTATGGAAGATACCGTCTGGGTGAAGGTTTGAGAGACGTTGATGGTTGAGATATAGTCCCACGCGAAATATCCGACCGTCATGATAAGAACGATCAGCGCCACGTTCATTATCGCTGACGAATTGATATCCAGCCAGCGTTTAAGGTCCTTCGCCGAAAACCCTTCTTCTTTTTTCTTCTTTGAAAGAAGATTGACGTCGGAGAGGTTGTCGTTGTAAGCTACGTCCAGCTGATCGAGAACGGTTTTGGAAAAAATGTATTCGGCCGACTTGGATATGTTCTTCGAGCCGATCCCCAGTTCGTTCAAAAGCTTTTTAGCGTTGAGATCGTTGAGGTCGTTGCCCAGAAAGTCCAGAGCGGACATCGCCCTCTCTTTGATCTCCTCGTCAGTGTTTTTAACCAGGTCTTTTAAAAGCTCTATCGTGTCGCCCTTTATCTGGATGATCGAATATATGGCGGATGTGACCATGAGCTTGTCGCTGCTTTTTATCATTTCGTTTATCAGCGTGACATGGTCGATGTTCGGGTATTTTTTCAGGGCTACGATGGCGTTAGCGCGGACGCGGTTGTTGGCGTCCTTTAGAAGCGGCTTCATAAGAGACAGAAGATCCACGCCTTCGAGTTCGCCGAGAACTTCGACGGTGTTGGCCCGGATCCGGGGGTTTTCATGCGAGAGGAATTTTTTCAGCGTCGATATATTGCGCGTTCCCTGGACTTTAGAGCACGCCGTTATGGCGTATGCAAGAACGTATTCGTCCTTCTCGCTTTTCAGCAGCGCAGAAAGTTCGGCGACAACCTTCGGATCCGCCGGGGTCGAGAGCATATCCCTTATATGCTCTATTTTTTTCTCGCTTTCGCTTTTTTCCGGGACGCTCTGTGAAAGGACCTCCGCCGCCGGATCGGGCATCGATATGTTATGCGCCAGTTCTTCGATGGATATGTCGGAAGCGCCTGAAGAATTTATCGATTTTATCGCCGCTTCGGCCTTTTTCGCTATGGTCTGGTTCTTATGGCTTCTTATCTGTTCAAGCAGCGGAAGGACCTTTTTGGATTTGAATCCGGCGAGAACGAAAATAGCCGAATCGACCATCGCGTCCGACGGAAACTTGATCATTTCCTCTAAAAGCGCGAGCGCCCTTTCGACATCGTATTTTTTTAGATATTCGATTATGTTCGCGGTTATCCTGTTATCCTGGGATTGAGCGCCTAAAAGCGAAACGACGTAAGGAAAGGACCTTTCGTCCCCGAGCATCGCGAGGGCTTCTATGGCGTTGGCGACGATCCTGTAATCGGCGTTCTTGAGATATTTTAAAATGATATTGGTGCAGCTTTTATCGCCGGTTGCGCCTAACGATTTTATTATGGTCGCGACCACGTTCTCGTCGGCCTCTATCAGGAGCCGGCGCATTAAAAATTCGAGGTTTCCCTCGATCTTGTATTTTATGGCGGCGCGCACCGCTTTCATTCTGTCTTCGGGATTTTCGGATTCGCTAAGCTCGAATATTTTATCGCGGACGGCCTTCGCTCTTATGGCGGCTTCATCGCTCGCGCCGCTTTCAATGGTCTCTTCGCGGTTCTCTTCGCTAAGGGATTCGAGGAATGAAAAAGCTTTACGGGCATAATAGCGGACGTTAAGGCTTTCATCGGACGCCGCCATTTTCTTGAGGATGCCCGAAAATTCGCCGCGCTTGTTTTTGACTATGAAATATATGACCTTTATCCTGTCGTTCTCGAACGGCGAGGATAGAAGGTATTCAAGGTTTTGTGAACTCATTGCGCCTTCGTCCGTCTCATTTGATTTTTACTTTATTCAATTCGTATATTTTAATGATAATCAGCTTAACTGTCAAGAAAAATTAATTAATCTTGAAATTACTTGACATATAATGGTTAAAGTTATAAGATAATTATACGACAATTTTTATGAAGTATTCAACTTATGTACAATCTTTTGAAAGATCAGCTCGACTATATATTTTTTTTCTACGGTCTGAGCTTTATATTTTTATTCGCCGTCTGCCGCGTTCTGGGCAGGGCGGAGCCTAAGTCGGCCTGGCGCTGGCTTGGTTACTTTGGTCTGGTCCACGGAATAAACGAATGGCTCGATCTTGTCTCTTTCAGCTTGTTTGAAAGCCCCGTTTTCAGTCTTATAAGGTTTTTTTTCCTGTCGGTCTCATTTATTTTTCTCATCGAGTTCGGAAGGCGGACATTTATAACCGAGGATAACGGCTATGCCGGAATTCTTATCTATTTTCCGCTTTTAATGCTTACCGGAACGGGAGGTTTTTACGGCCTTGGCGGGCTTTCCATAACCGTACGGTATTTTCTGGGATTTTCCGGCGGCGTCCTTTCGGCATACGGTTTATTCAGGTCCGCTTCCGCGGAAAAAGGTTTCGCCCGTAAAAATCTGCTTATATGTTCGGCCTCTTTTTTATTATATTCGATCGCGAGCGGGATCTTCGTTAAAAGCGCGCCCTTTTTCCCCGCGTCTTTTATCAATCAGGAATTATTCGCCGATCTGACCGGTTTTCCGGTACAATTCCTGCGCGCCGCACTCGCATGCGCCGTTACCGTTTCACTCTGGAATTACTATAATATAAAGCGCTTCGGCTATGAAGACGAATTGTACACGGCTAATATTTTTCATTTAAAGTGGGGGTTATCGGTAGTTTTTGCGGCGGTTATACTCGGCTGGGGATTGACCAGTTACATCGGAAGCGAAGCTCATAAAAATTTGAGATACAGCTGCGAGACGGAGACTGTGCTTCTGGCTAACCGTATCGGCGGTTATCTTCTCGGGTCGGAGATATCGATAAAAACGCTCTCGATCTCGCCGCATCTTGTCTCCGCGCTTGAATCGCCGGACGCCGCGAATATAGAAAAGGCGAATATCACTCTTGACGCGTATAACGCCGCGTTAAAAGACGCCGTTTGTTATCTTCTCAACCGCGACGGGACCGTCATCGCGTCTTCGAACCGCGATGCCGCGGATAGTTTTGTAGGCAAGTCATATTCCTTCAGGCCGTATTTCAAAAACGCCATGGCTAAAAAAATGGCGACGTATTTCGCGCGCGGAGTTACTTCTAATAAGCGCGGCTATTACGCGGCCATGCCGGTTAACGACGGGACCGGAACGGTTATCGGCGTGGCCTGCGTAAAGCGGAACATCGACGAGGTCGAAAAAGATTTTTCGAGATATGAGAACTGTTTTTTAATAAATCCCGAAGGCATAATTTTCGCTTCAAGCAACGTTTCGGTTCTTTTCAGATCTCTCTGGCCGCTTGGTGTTTCGGATAAAGAAGCGCTTACAAGGGCGGGGCAGTTCGAGAAAATAATTTTTGAGCCGCTTCTGGGCGCGGAGCCGAAAAACAACAGTTACGTGGACCAGGGCGGCAGGCGGTTATGGGCGACCCGCCAATTTATCAACGATGAAAAATGGTCCGCCGTGGTTTTTTATTCGACGGTCGAGATCGGCGCTTACAGGCTTTTCAGCATAATTATAATCTGCTCGCTTTGCATAATCGTAATAAGTTCCGTGACGTGGCTTCAGCTGGTCGAAGAGGCGTCCTTCAAAAACCTTCTAGAACAGAGGCGGCACGCGGAAAAGCTTTTAGCCAGCGAACAGTATAACCGCGCGCTCATCGAGAATACTTCGGACATGATAACGCTCATTGATGAAACAGGCGTAATAACTTATCAGAGCCCTTCCGTTGAAAAAATACTGGGCCATAAACCGGAGGAAATGAAGGGCAATCTTCTGTTGAGCTTTGCTCATGAACAGGACCTGGCGCCTTTAACGAAACTGCTGAATGAGGAAGTTTTTCCATTGTGCGGCGACGCGGTCCAGACCACTTACCGTATGAAACATAAGAACGGAAGTTACCGCGATATCGAAAGCGTATTTAAAAACCTTATGAATTTTGAACCGGTAAAAGGCATAACCATAAATTCCCGCGATATCACTGAACGCATAAAAATGGAACAGGAATATCTGAAGGAATCGAAGCTTGAATCGCTGGGTGTTTTAGCGGGCGGCATAGCTCATGATTTTAATAACGTATTGATGGGAATAGTCACTAATATCGGCCTTGTAAAAAAGCGGCTGGGCCCGTCCGAAAAAAATTTCGAGATACTTCAGCGCGCCGAGGACGCGGCTTACAGCGCTAAAAACATCACTTCGCAGTTCATCACTTTCGCGAAAGGCGGAGTTCCGGTCAAAAAAATAGTGGAGATGCCGGAATTCCTCAAAACTACGGCTAACCTAGTCACCGGCGGATCCAGCGCGACCTGTGAATTTGAAAAAGATGGAGAGCGCCTCGCCGCCGAGGTGGATGAGGTCCAGATGAGCCAGGTTTTCACTAACATTATTATCAACGCTATCCAGGCGATGCGCGACGGCGGCGTCATAAAGATAAAAACCGCCCGTTTAAGGCTTGAAAAGCGGAATTCATTCAATCTCGTTCCGGGAGATTATATAAAAATTTCCGTAAAAGACGCAGGCTGCGGGATCGAGCCTAAAATGCTCGATAAGATCTTCGACCCTTACGTTTCGACCAAAGCTGACGGGAACGGGCTCGGGCTCGCGTCGGCGTTCTCGATAGTTAAAAATCATGGCGGCGCCATAACGGTAGAATCCAAACTTCGATCAGGGTCTACTTTCGAAGTTTATCTTCCGGCGGCCGCGGCATAACAATTTTTATTGTATTTACTGCCGTTAAGTGATAAAATATATTTCCTATGCTGAAAGTTATAATTTACGGTTTTTTTTACGGCTTAATGATAGCTCTGCCGATCGGACCGGCGTGCATCGAACTTTTAAGAAGGGGCCTGCATGACGGGTTTAAGCCGGCCTTCGAAGTTGGTATAGGCGCGGCGCTTTCCGATTCATTCCTATGCCTTCTTGTATATTTCGGCATAGTTAAATTCCTTCTGCTGTCAAAACTTATAAATATCCTGCTGGGGCTTTTATGTTCGGCGGTTATGATCATGCTTGGCGTTTCCGGGTTTAAAGCGCTTTTCAACAAAAAAAACGATATGATGAAACGGCTTAAATATTCGGGTTCTCACAAAAACCCTGTATTGATGGGTTTTTTGATAAACACTTCAAACCCCATGGTGATCGGTTTCTGGGTCGTATTTCTCGGAGCGGTCTCATCTTATAGCGGCATAAAGGAATATTTAGAGCTTTATCCGCGCGCCGGAATTTTTCTTTTTTCATTTTCAGTATTTCTCGGTTCACTTTTATGGTTTTATTTCCTGAGCCACATCGTAATTAAAGGGAAAAAATATTTAACCGGTTTTGTTTTCGAGATCATTTCGTTCGTCTGTTCGACGATATTCATCCTTTTCGGTTTAGCTCTTATATATGGAGTTTTTAAAACTATATTTTTGTGAGGAGGGAGGCTGAAGCCATGAGAACTCAAAATTATACCGTTGCTAAAATGGCGTGCGGCAATTGCTTCAATACGATAAAAAACGCGGTGTCGAAGATCGCCGGAGTCGTATCCGTTACGGCCGATATAGAGGCTAAAACGGTAAGCGTGCAATACGATGAAACGATAGTCGCAATCGACGCCGTAGCCGAAAAAATGAAAAAAATAGGCTTTCCGCCGGTTTAAAAGAAAGGCAACATGCTTAGCGTAATTAATTTGAACATAACCGGAATGTCCTGCGTCAACTGCTCGAATTCGATCGAATCCTATCTTTCTTCGACGGACGGCGTAAGCTCCGTTTCCGTGAATTTTTCGACCGGCTCGGGCCGCGTCTCTTATGACGGCGCGAAGATAAAACCGGCGGAAATAATTTCTCTGATCGAGGAGCTCGGCTTCAAGGCGCAAGCCGTTGATGACGGCGCCGGATCATCTAAACACGGTGCCCGTCCCGTAAAATATTCGCCGGGGCCCGAATTGATCGTCGCCGTGATCTTCG
Organism: uncultured bacterium; assembly: GCA_964551445.1. Lineage (GTDB taxonomy): Bacteria > Muiribacteriota > UBA9980 > UBA9980 > UBA9980 > DAOPXV01. Next base: position 38,679 of record CAZKCG010000024.1, read on the forward strand.
CTATCCCTGTATTCATCCTCAACATGTTCTACTGCCATATTTCATGGGCGCCGAAGGTCATGGCGCTGCTTTCGCTTCCGGTGCTTTTATATTCCGGAATGGGTTTTCATAAAAAGACCGTTTCATATCTTGTTAAAAGGCTTCCGCTTACTATGGACGCGCTTGTGTCGGCGAGTTCTTTTTCTTCCTTTATTTTAAGCTGTTTCCTTTACTTCGTAAAAGGTTCGAACGAGCTTTATTTCGATTCGTCTACTTCCATAATCGCTATAATCCTCGTAGGGAAATCCATTGAGGAACGAATCAGAACGAGCGCGCGATCGAGTCTTTCAGAGATAATAGAAGCCATGCCTTCCTTTTGTACCGTCAGAGACGGCGCTTCCGAAAGGGAGACCGCCATTCGCGATGTGCTGGCAGGTGAGCTTGTAATAGTTAAACCGAACGGAAAAGTGCCGGTCGACGGCGTCATAATTTCAGGCGAAGGATTTATTGAAAGTTCGGCTATAACAGGTGAAAGTATTCCAGTTTACGCCCGCTCCGGCGACACGCTCTTCGCGGGATCGCAAAATCTCGATTCGATCTTTGAGATCAGGGCCGCGTCTCCCGGCAGCCATTCCTACATAAACGGCATCGAGGAAATGCTGCGCGACGCGCTTTCTAAAAAGGCTGAAATACAAAAAACTGCCGATGTTATATCGTCTTATTTTGTTCCGGCTGTTTTTGCGCTTTCGGCTTTAACTTTTTTTTCGCAGGACTTTATTTTTAACAGCGGTTTTGAAAGCTCCGTCATCGCGGCTATTTCGGTTATCGCCATCGCATGTCCCTGCGCCCTGGGCCTTGCGCTTCCGGTGGCGTTTCTTTTTGGGACCAATCTTGGCGCAGGGCGCGGGATACTCTTTACCGATCCCGACTCGCTTGGAAAACTGAAGAATGTCAATTCCATTGTTTTTGATAAAACAGGCACGCTCACCAAAAACAGGCTCAGGATAGAAAAATATGAAATATCAGAGAATACTGATATTGATGAACGGCTTTTTTTACAGATAACTGGCTCGGTCCAGAGATATTCCGACCATCCGATAGCGAGGGCTTTCATGGAATTTCTTAAAGGCCGGGCAATAAATTCGGAGCTTTCGGTGAGCGGTTACAAAACACACGGCGGGAAAGGCGTGTCCGCGACATGCCGCGGACACAAGGTCATCATAGGAAACGAGGAATTCGTGTGCGGTGAAAACCCAAAACACCCAAGGCCTGAAGTTTTTGAAGGCAAACCTTCGTTTTACGCGGCCGTCGGCCAGATGCCGGCGGCTTATTTTGAATTGTCCGAAGAGTTAAGCGAAGGCGCAGCCGAAACGGTCGCGGAGCTTAAGGCGCGCGGAGTTAAAGTTTACCTTTTGACGGGCGATCGCGAGGGCGCAGCCTTTGAGATCGCCGATCGCGTCGGCATAGCCCGTGAAAGCGTCAGGGCCGCAGTAAAACCTCATGAAAAAGCTGAATTTATAGACCGCCTCAAGGCGGCCGATCCGGCGGTCAATGTTTTGATGATAGGCGACGGAATAAATGACTCGCTTGCCATGGCGCGGGCTGATATCGCTATCGCAATGGCGGATGCGACGACGATAGCCAAAACCGCGGCGTCGATCATAATGACGCGGCACGGGCTTAAAAATGTCGTTACCGCGCTGGAACTTGGAAAAAAGATGCATCGCATCATTATCCAGAACTTTTTCTGGGCATTTTTTTATAATTTAATTCTTATTCCGTCGGCGATGGCGGGAAGGCTCAACCCCATGCAGGCCGCTTTCGCGATGATATTATCGTCTCTTTTCGTGGTTCTGAATTCGACGAGACTCAATAAACTATAATTCAGAGAAAAGATAATAGAGAACAGTGAATAGTTATTGAAGCCGTACTTCGCACGGTCATTTTAAAATGTCGGCCAAAGGCCGCCTCAATAACTATTCATTATTAACTATTCATTATTCTCTGAAAAGCGCTATCGCCCGATAAGGAAATTAAAGATAGGCCCGAAAAATGTGTTGATTATTTTATCGGTGGCGCCCGATGAAATGAGTATTATGAAAAAGAGGAACCCGGCCGACGGCGGTATCTCGAAGTTTTCATAAATGCTGTCGGGAAGCATGCAGCGGATGACGTGGTATCCGTCGAGAGGCGGTATCGGGATCATGTTGAATATGCATAAAACTATATTTACCTGTATCATTGATATCAGAAAACGGATAGCGTAACTGGCTGATTCAAAACTAAGCCAGCCGGATGCGATGAAACTGTCGCCGTAAGAGAATAATAAACGGACCATGCCTGCGAAGAGCGCGGCCAGCAGAAAATTTGAAAGCGGTCCCGCGAGCGATATCCAGTATTCGTCGGTTTTTGGATCGCGCAGGTTCCTCGGGTCTATCGGCACGGGTTTAGCCCATCCGAACATCACCGGGGAGTGTGATATCAAAAGAAGTATCGGCAGGATAACCGTTCCGAAAGGGTCTATGTGATCCACCGGGTTAAGGCTCAATCTGCCTTCGTCTTTCGCGGTCGTGTCGCCGCATCGGTAAGCCGCGAACGCGTGCGCGGCTTCGTGAATCGTTATCGCGATTATGAATCCTATGATCTGAATTCCTATGTCAGGGCTCAATTATGATCTTCCTTTCCGGTCAATATCTCGCCGCAGACGTTGGCGGCCATTATCTTTTTTATTTTTCCCATTTTTTTGCTCTGGCCCAGCGCGTACATGAGTTTACAAAGCGTCGCCTCGAGCGTCATGTCGCGGGCGGCTATTGCGCCGATATTGGCGGCTTTCATTCCTACTTCATACAGGCTCAGATCCACCTCGCCGAGCAGGCATTGCGTGCCGATAACGACAGGTATATTTTGTGATATCGCCCGCTCTATTCCCGGAAGGATAGTGTTCTCATTGGTAGGGATGTTTCCGGCGCCGAATCCTTCGACGACTATTCCTTCATAACCCATTTCGATAATTTTGTCGAATATTCGCGGCGAGATCGAAGGAAATATCTTTAAAAGAAATACGTTCTTATTAAAATTTTTATAAAGGACCGGCTTTTTGAGTGACGGCGGCAGCCGGTGGTTGAAAAGCTTTATCGTAAGCCCGACCTCGCCTATCGGTTCCTCGTTCACGGATTCGAACGCGTTCAAATGAAAAGCCGATATTTTTTTTGCCCTGCAGCCTCTTATAATATGTTCCCCGAATAATATCGCAACCTCGTTAATATCTTTCGTCGCGGTTATAAAGGAATTTATGAAATTATTGCGCGCGTCGGACCCGATCTCGCCCAGAGGCATTTGCGACCCCGTGAAAATGACCGGTTTGGAGAGGTTTTGGAGCATGAACGAGACGGCCGCGGCTGAATAGGCGAGAGTGTCCGTTCCGTGCGTTACGACGAAGCCGTCGTATTCATTATAATTGTTATATATAAGCTCGGCCAGTTTCTGCCAGTGTTCGACCTGGATATTGGTGGAATCTATGTTGAACACGTCCATTTTAGTGACGTGGGCGATCTTGCGTATCTCGGGAATGTGCTTTATCAGTTCGGTGGATGTTTTAGCCGGCATGAGGGTTTTAGAACTTTTATCATGCACCATTGTTATGGTGCCGCCTGTAGTGATAAGAAGTATATGGGGTTTATCGGTTTTTTTAGTGTTCATAGCGGACGGAATTATAACACAAAAAGATCGGCCAGTCAATTTTATAACGGGCGGCGGAATTAAAAAACCACAATTTATTTATTTTTTGTTTTCGCTCATTAATTTATCAGTAAATTCGCCGATGTTTAATCACAAGTGAGACTCAAATTCATAAAAATATTGAAAGCGGACCGTAAATTTAGTTAAAAGATTGTCGATATAAAAAAAAGAAAAGCAATTGTTATGGTTGCAAATTAACTATTTTAACATACATTAAGGAGGAGTTTATGGTAAGTTACAAAGCACAACGTCTGATGATTGTACTTACTCTTTTCATTTCAACGGTTTTCTTGTACGGGTGTGGAAGTTCTACGAGCTCGAGCGTTTCTAATTCATCGCTGCGTTTCGAGATCAGGGATGTCACTACGAAGGCGCCGCTTGATAATGTTCAGGTTATGGTTACTGGTTCGGACCCCTCGAACGCCAACGGGCCGGTTTCGATTTTAAGACAGTTAAAAACAGACAGCAGAGGAAAAGCTACGGCGTCGGATCTTCCTCCCGACAGACCATATCAGGTAGTTCTGGCCAAGGAAGGATATCAGAATCCGCCGAACAATAATAACGTTCAGCCTCAGTTCATTCCATCCATACCAGCGGCCGGATTTAACGTGGAACAGGGCGCTACATATGACATCATCGGCTATCTTATAAGATCCGATTCACCCGCGACGGGAACCATTCGCGGTTATGTAAAAAATCGCGTGACGGGCGAACCAATATCTAATGCAACGGTTTTTACAAATGCCGTGAACCAGATAGCTTCCGTTATCGATACGACCGACAAGCCTTCGAAACCCGGATATTATGAACTCTCAAACGTTCCATCGGGCCAGGGCACGGTTTTAAACGTAACCATTCCCGGCGTCGCTAACGTTACCAACACTGTAACGATCCCCGGAAATGGAACGATAGACTATGACATTTTCATAGATCCGGGCGTGGGCACTATAAACGGAAATATACTCGCTTCGCCGAACGAAGTTCTTCCGCCGGGAACTTACGTGATCCAGGTGCTCAGAAACGGTACTGATATAGTTACTTCCAGAACCGAGACAATAGGCGATACGGCGGCTGAAAAAGCTCATCCTTACACGATCGCCAACGTGCCCGTAGTAATGACCGGCTCTACGTCATCTTACACGGTTAAAATCGTAAGCGACGTCGTTCACATGACCAACCCCGCCGGCGGCGTCTCCGGAATAACAATGAGACAGACGGCTCAGGTAGTTGAAGTGCCTGCTATAACGGTAATGTCTGAAAAAGGCACTATTCTGTTGACATTGTATCACGCGCCGATCGCCGTTTTAAATCCTAACGGTGAAAGCGACGCCGGTCTTTCGACAATGGCGCCTCAGGCCTCGATAACAGTAGCTAACGCGCTTGTGGAATCGATTTTCGTGAATGAAGGCCCGACAAGATTTTACAGATACCGTATAAACAATGTTCCGGTCGGAAAACGCACATTGACCGTAAATTTTCCCGGGCATAACGTAAGCGGCACGCTCTCGGTCAACTCGGTAAAAGACAGCGAAGTTTCAGCCCTGTTCACTCTTACGGAAGGCGCCGGCGGCGGAGCCGCTCCGAGGTCCAGATAAGAATGAGAACATTATACGGCATAAAACTGAAATCGGGTGAAATAGCAAATGACAAGTAATAACAGTAACAGTGATGGCGGAGGGACAAAATATATGAGAGTGAGCAATTTTAGAAAGTTAACTACCCTTTTAATAATTGCCGTAATTATCTCGGCCGCCACCTTAGTTTCAAACGCTAACGCCGGCTCGGCCGGCGGCGCGGCCGCATACCTGAAGATGGGCGTATCAGCACGCGCCCTTGGAATGGGTGAGGCTTTCTGCGCGGTGGCTGACGACGCTTCGGCAACCTACTACAACCCGGCCGGCCTCGGCGGCCTTAAAAAAAGAGAATTTCTGACCATGCATGCGATGCTCAGCCTTGACCGTAAATTTGATTTCGCAAATTACGTCCTGCCGGACAAAAAACGCGGCGGAGTGTGGGGACTTTCGTGGACGAAGTTCGGGGTCGATGAAATACCTGAAACGCGCGTTGACGGCGTCGGAGCTCCGATCCTTGACGCGAGCGGCAATGTAAGGATATTCAGTTATTTTTCGGATCAGGAAAATTCATATGCTCTTTCTTACGGAAAACAGATGAACGCGAAAAGAAGACTCGGCGCATCCCTGAAGTTATTGCGTCACTCACTTTTTGATTCCAGCGCCAACGGTATGGGATTAGACCTCGGCTGGCACCTGAAAAGCGATGAGAAAACGAGTTTCGGCCTCGCCGTTAAAAACCTCGGCGCATCCCTTAAATGGAACACGGCCTCGGGCCAGAAAGATTCGATCCCGGTTACGATGGTGTTCGGCACGGCTTATCAGCTTAAACCCCGGATCCTCACCGCTATGGATCTGGAACAGACCGGTTCGGAAGGCCTCAAGCTGAAACTTGGCGTCGAAGGCCGGGTCAATGAAAAAATAGCGCTTCGCGCGGGCGTTAACAACAAAAAATTCTCGATAGGCGCGGGGTTCAATTCGAACGACTGGCATTTTGACTATGCTTTCTACGATGAAACCCTCGGAGCTAATCATAGAATATCAGCCGGAAGAAGTTTCTAAGAGTTAAAAAAACTTAAAATTTCATAGAAAATAAAGAAAAAAAGATAAAAATTAATAATTTTTATCTTTTTTCTTATTCAAAACTTGAATTTTTTAAATTTTTGAAGTATAATTAACGAGTGTTATTCATGCCTTTTTAAAATGAGCATATATGGCACGAAACCGAACCGGAGGATAACCATGATGAGAAAAACCGTCGACAGAACAAAAGAAATAATAGAAAACATAAAAAAACTCAGCGCCGATAATGAAACCGAGCTTTCAAAAGCCGCCTTAAGCCTTGAAAAACACGGACTTAATTTCGTGAGCGTTTTTCTTGAAAATTATGAATCGTTTAATCCCGAAATAATAATGAAGGCGATAAAAGCATCACTTAACATTCATGTCGACGAAACTTCAAAAAAAGACGCTAAAGTATTAGACTCAATATTAAAGCGCCTTGTCGTGATATACGCGAATGAAAAAAACGACAATATGATCTCGATGTGGCTTACCATGCTCGGAAAATACGGCAATGTTCACACCATTCCGGTAATAGCGCGCTCGCTTATTTCGGAAGATAAAAGGATCCGCGCAAACGCCGTCGAAGCTATAGGCAACATTGGCGGCGGCCAGGTCAAGGAACTGCTTCTTCCTTATCTCAAAGATTCTTCGAACCGCGTCAAGGCGAATACGGCCATAGCGCTCTGGGAATTCAATGAATTAAGAAGCGTCGTCAAAAAAGCTTTTGACGAAATGATAATCGACCGCGATAAATGGATGAAAGCTTCCGCTTTTTATGCGTTCGGCGAAATAAAGGCCGACGAGTTCGTCCAGATACTTTTAAATTCGATAGACGACAGCGACGAGGATATCTGCAAGAACGCCTTTCTTGCCCTTGTCGGTTATGCCGAACAATACTCGGGAGCTGAAGATATAATACCGGAGAAAAACCCGTCCAGATCTAAAAAATAGCGCCGCTACGGGTCATAGCGGAAAAATCTTTAAAAGTATAAAAATAATCTTTTTTGTTTTTTAATAAATTTATATGGAGGTTTTGGTTATATGGTAGTAAAGCGTTGGACGCCTGAAGATGAAGAATTTATAATTCAAAACTATTCGAAACTGACCAATCGCGAGCTTTCCGATAAATTCGGGGTCAGCGCGATCGCGATACAGCGAAAGCTCGCAAGGCTTAAGCTTATGCGTCAGTTCCAGAAAAAATGGACCGACGAAGAGGAAGCGTTCCTTCGGGAGAAATATCCCGAAATGAGCGACAAAGCTCTGGCGAAGGTCTTTAATGTAACCGAGATCTCCATTAAAAGAAAACTTGCCCGCCTTGGGTTTAAGCGCAATCTTCGCGTAAAAAGCGCGGTTTCAGTTTCGGCCGTATCTTCATCGGCCGTCATGCCTAAAAAAAATAAAACCGCTTCCGGCGTTTCTAAAAAGGCCGTTAAACCGAAAGTTCAGGCCGCCGCCGTCAGGAACCCTGAAAAATCACATGAAAAAATAGTCGAGTCAAAACTTTCTGAAATGCCGCCAGCGCGTCAGGATGTTAAAGACCTTGTCATAGAAGCCCGCGAAGAATTCAAAGCGGAAACGGAAAAGGTTTTGAAGACGAACGGCGGCAAAACGCACCGTGATGAAAAACAATATGCGGCGACGGAATTATACGAAATAGGCGATCTTATATTTCATAAAGCCTGGGCCGACCGCGGAAAGGTTGTAAAGATCATCGAGACCGCCGGCGGAAACAAGGCTATCGTGGTTGATTTTAATAAGCATGGAAAAAGAACTCTTATAGAGGGAATGAAGGAAAAGCAAATGCCGAATTACTGACCTGCTTAGGCCCTGCGTCATTTTCCATATAAATGAAAAGAGGCTGCGATCTTTAAGAACCACAGCCTCTTTTCATTTTGATTCAGAAACCAAACTATTTTTTTTTCGTAGCGGCTTTTTTCTGAGCAGCAGCTTTTTCAGCGGGTTTTTTTCCCATGTTAGAAGTTCACCTCTTTTTTCTATATTATGTACTTCTTATATTACTAAAAAAAGCCGGATTTTGTCAAGTATATTTTGAATTATTTTTATTTATTTTGAATATGCAAAAGTTATATTGATTCAAAACAGTTTGAAATCAGAGTTTATCACGAAAAAATAAGAGCGAATAAAAAATCGGCTGTTCCGCACAAGGATTGAAATTATTGAACAAATCATGTATAATCAAGTCATCGCAAATTTCGGAACGCAAAAGAACGGGAGATGTTTTTATGCCGGATAAGCCTAACGGTGAGGAAAAAACGATTTTACAGAGCGGGTTGGAATTTTTTATTCCAGGCTACAAAGGCTATCGCGAGTCGGAATCGATAATCGAGGCCGATTCCAAGGTCAGGGCTTTTATAGCCAGAAATATCGATGAATTTATCGCAGCGGTGGACGCAATGAAAAAAAACGCCGCGACGGCTGCCGGCGGGCTCAAACTGCTGCCCCGTCTTGAATCCGTTACGAGCGTTTTGAAAAAGGTTTCGGCTCAGATACAATTCGCGGGTTCAGCCTCGGCGGGTTTTGGTTACGGCGGTTTCACCAATGAAAATTGCGTGAAGCTGAAAGCGTTCGACGACGGCATATATTTTTCGCTGCAGGAAGCAAGGCTTATCGTCGAAGAACAGAAAGCGGAAGCCGGGTTCGCGAGGCTCGATGAGTTCGCTTCGAAGATCTCTGCCTGGGCGGACCGGTTTTCCGGCCAGTTAAGATCGCGCAATGATCTAATTAAAAATTAACGGAGGGGTTAAGTAAATGAGCCAGTTCATAGAGGTCCTTGAATTTTTAGACAACAGCGGGCAGGTAATGGTTCAAAGGATACCGCAAAACGATTCGGGCGAGATAAAATACGGCGCTCAGCTTATCGTTCAGGAAAATCAGACCGCCATTTTCGTTAAGGACGGAAAATTTCTGGACACTTTCGCTTCCGGCCGCCATACGCTGATAACGGAGAATATTCCGATATTGACGAAGATACTGTCGCTGCCCTATGGTTTTAAATCGCCTTTCCGGGCTTCGGTTTATTTTATTTCGCTCGCCGAACATACTAATTTGAAGTGGGGCACTTCCGAACCTATAGTGTTCAAAGATTCCGAATTTCAATACGTCAGGCTTCGCGCCCGGGGGACTTATTCGGTAAGGGTTTCAGACCCTTCGATATTTATCGGAAAGATAGTCGGAACCGCCGGCAGATACGATATAACGAAGCTCGAGGATTATTTAAGAAATACCATCGTTTCCCAATTTTTTGACGCTCTCGGTTCGAACTTAACGACGGTGCTTGATCTTCCGTCCATCTATGAAGAACTGGGCCTGCTTGTTCTCAATCAGGTCAAGGAGGCTTTCGCGAAATACGGGCTTGAGGTCGGCGAGATAAAAGTTCTGGGCATAACCATGCCTGAAGAGATACAAAAGGTCATCGACGAGCGCGCTTCAATGGCGGCCGCCGGCGATCTTAACAAATACACAAAATTCAAGGCGGCGCAGTCTCTTAAAGATTTCGCTCATAATCAGGGCGGCGGAAGCGGATTTGGACACGCCGCGATGGACATGGGCGTAGGAATGGCGATGGGACAGATCATCGCGGGAGCTTTGAAGGATCAAAATGATAACCCTCAGCTCAACCAGAACCACAATAGTCAGACGCAAGGGATGCCCTGCCGGAAATGTCAGGCTCAAAACCCTCAAGGCGCAAAGTTTTGCATGAACTGCGGAGAAAAATTCGCACCCGCCGGTTTCTGCGCCGGATGTTCGACCCAGAACGCCGCGGCGGCCAAATTCTGTAATAATTGCGGCGGGAAATTATAGCTCGATCCGGCGGCCGGATTAAAATCTGAGTTTAAAAATAAAAGTCCCTCGGTTCGATATCGCAACTGAGGGACTTTTTCTATGCGTTTTTTCGGGCAAGTATCATATAATTTTCGCCTTCGTAGGATTTTTCTTTATAAAGGCTTTCCAGGAGCCAGCTTGTGATGGGCGTGACGATTTTTTCGTGAAGGTCGGGGAACGGGATATAGCGCCCGAGAGTTTTTTTATAGGCGATCCCGCGGTATAAATAATAAGAAGTTATCATCTGGACGATTATAGCGGACAGCGACGCGTATTTTTTGTGCTGGATCACGGTGAAACCGGAGTCTTTCAGAAGCGCGTCCCATTTTTTATAAGCGTATATCGAATTGAGCCTGAAATATGAGCCGATATTGTGGTTGAAAAGTTTCATGATATTGGTTTGGGCGACGGACGCGATAAATTTCGAGAAAAGATCGGCGTGAAATTTCGGCACGAGCGTCGGCACGGTAAAACAGAGCATTCCGTCTTTTTCAAGAACGCGCCAGGCTTCGTTCAAAACAGCCGCCGGTTTTTTCACGTGCGCCAGAAGATCGTTCGCCATAACGAATTTAAAGCTTTCATCGTTATACGGAATATCTTCTGCTTCGGCTACCTTTATATCCCTGTAAACGCCTCTTTTATAGGACAGATCGACCTCCGACTCGCTGGAATCGATCGCGCAGTCCACGAAATCCTTGTTCTTGAATAAGACGGACGCGAAAAGCCCGTCTCCGGAACCGAGATCGAGCATCGGATGCATGAAGGGGACCCGGTCCATTATCCTGCATTCGAGAGCTCTTATAAGGGCGAGCGATACGGGGGCGTTTTTAAGATATTCGTTCAAAAAATTTTCGTGATTTTTTTTATCGTGAGATCCGTTCATTTTTATTTCCTTCTGGTATTTCGATCCGCCGTCATTGCTGACGCGCAATACTATTTTTTCTGAGTTATATAGAACAATCCTATGACCACCAAAAGTATTCCGAACGAGCGCTTTAAGACCAGATCGTCCATTTTCATTACGAATTTCGCTGAAACATAGCTTCCGACAAGGAATCCGCATACCAAAACGATCGAGGCCCTGATGTCCACGAGGCCGTTTTTATAATACTCGAGAAAAGCGAGTATCCCTATGGGAGGCAGAAGCATGGCGAGAGTGGTTCCAGTGGCCATTTTCTGACTGAAGCCGTAAAAAAAAACGAGGGCAGGGATCACTAAGACGCCGCCGCCTATTCCGAACATTCCGCTTAAAGCGCCGACTGTAAGCCCGAGTATGGTTAGCGTAAAGTATATCATTTTAACTCCTGATCATCGGTAAATGCGGTCCCGGGTTGAAAATTAATTATTCAAACTTGATTTATTCGTGTTTTTGTAGTAGAATGATATTGCTTTTCAATTCTATTTATATTAAACCGATAATTTAGTTTTTTTATAACGCATCCGTTTTAACTGTACCGCCGAATAAAACTTAAATTTTTAGTATAGGTCTCTTATTACTATTTCGTATTTTATTTACTTTACTGTAGAGGTGTTTTACTGATGTCTGAACTTTTAAATGAAAATGGTGAAGCGCAGGAAATCCAGGACGAGGTCCCACAACGCAGATCGCCTGATTTCTCGGCGTTTGAAGCTCCCGCTGAAACGCCAGGCGCAAAGCCGGGCGATAAGGTGTTCGGAATGCTCGGAGACCCGGATAATCCTTTCCAGCTCGATCTCGCGGAGCTCGTTCCCGCCGAACAGCGCGTCGCCAATGAGCCGGCGATAAACACGTTTTTGAGGGCGCTCGTTAATTCAGGAGGCTCGGACCTTCACTTAAATTACAACGTTCCCCCGATATTACGCGTTCATGGCCAGATGAAGCCGCTTAAATTCAAGGCGCTTCCGGCTGAAACCATGAAAAAGATGCTCTATCAGATCCTCACCCCCGAACAGCGTCAGCGCTGCGAAGAGCGCCAGGAGGTCGACGCGTGTTACATGATAGAAGGCGCGGGCCGTTTCAGAATGAATATATATCATCAGCTTTACGGCCTGGCCGCCGTTTTTCGCGCCATTCCCATACGCGTTAAGACGATAGCTGAAGTCTCTCTTTCCGAGGACATAGCCAAGCTTGGCTTATACAGCCAGGGATTTATAATAGTCACGGGCGCCACCGGTTCCGGTAAATCCACGACCCTCGCGGCCATAATAGATTATATCAATAAAAGCGAATACCGCCATATAATAACGATAGAAGACCCGCTCGAATTCGTGCATACCAACTATAAATCGCTCGTCACGCACCGCGAGGTCGGCCAGCACACGCTGTCGTTCGCGAGCGCCCTTCGCGCCGCGCTGCGCCAGGACCCCGACGTTATTCTCATGGGCGAATTGCGCGACCTTGAAACTATCGAAATAGCTCTGACCGCGGCTGAAACCGGCCACATGGTTTTAGGCACGCTTCATACCAATAACGCGCCTGAAACGATATCCCGTATCATATCGGTATTTCCCGCAGACCGTCAGGCGCAGATATCCATGCAGCTTTCGACGGTTCTGACCGCCGTCATATCCCAGGAATTGCTTCCGACCAAGGATGGCAAGGGACGCGTCCCGATACGCGAGATCCTCGTCGGCAGCATGAGCGTTCGCGCCATGGTAAGGGATAACAAGATACCGCAGCTGAATTCGGCCATTGAAACCGGAAAGCGCCTCGGAATGAGGACCATGAAGGAGTCGGTGGAAGAAGCGCTGAAAAACGGAAAGATAAGCGAAGAAGTGGCCAAGGACAAACTCGAACAGCTGGGTTCGAAGCAATAAATTAAATAAAAAAACTGAAAAATAAAAAAAGAACCCGCCGGTGATCTGGAACGGCGTGTTCTTTTTTTTATAGGCCTTTTCTTAAAAATGAAATATCCGGATGTTGTCGTTTTCTGAAAGGTTCAGGCGTGCTTAATTCGCCGGCGGAACGTATGAAAACATATTCCCGGCGTCGTAAATATCTTTTTGGACACCGGAAAATGCCTCTCCGTGGGCGATCTCTGAAAGAACCGCGCCCTCGTTCTTTTGGACGATACCGCTTTCTATATCTACGGTAATGATGTCCCCGTCTTTAATTTTCGGGGATTGGCAGTTTACGAGCTTTATTATTTCAGGGCAGGTCATTATCGGAAAACCTGAATTGATGGCGTTCCTTTTATATATCGCGCCTATCGATTCGCAAATTATGAGCGAGACGCCGAGAGCGGCGAAACAATCGACGGCCTGCTGTCTGGATGATCCGGCTCCGAAATTTTTGCCGGTTATGATGATGTCGCCTTTTTTGACGAACTTGTGGAACTGTTCGTAGCCCTTGAGGTTTCCGAGCGCGTACTGGCCCATCTGGGCTATGTCGGTTATCGCAAGATAATTATTGTGGAAGATCTGGTCGGTGTCGATATTGTTGTATATAAATCCGTCGGGGTCGCGCAGTATCCAGACCTTTCCGCTTAAAACGCGTTCTTTCATCTTTATATTCTCCTTTTATTATATTTAAAAACCGCCGGGTCGGTCTTATTCATAAGAAATATAACCGTTCACGGCCGACATTGCCGCGACCAGTGGCGATGCGAGATAGGTTTTTCCGTCGCCCTGTTTTCCGTCGAAATTGCGGTTCGAAGTGGATATCTGGACCTCGTTCTTTCCGGTCATTCCTATCTGGCCGGAGGCGCATCCGCCGCAGCCCTGATTGGATATTATAAAGCCCGCATCGAAAAGCGTTTTTATTATTCCGGTTTCTATCATTTTCTGAAAAACTTCCTGCGTCGCCGGAACGATCTTGGCCATTATCTCGGGCCTGACCTTTTTTCCGGCCACGGCGCGGGCCGCCATTTCCATGTCTTCGTAACGGCCGTTGGTGCATGAACCTATAAACACCGAATCGACCTTTATATTTTTTAATTCGCTCACGTCGGATACGTTCTCGGGTGACGGCGGGCATGCTATCTGAGGAACGAGTCCGGAAATATCGACGGTGTGTTCTTCGAGATATTTCGCGTCGCTATCGGCTTTTATCGTTTCGATCTGCGTTCCCGCTGAAAGTTCGCGGAAATATTCGAAGGTCTTTTCATCGGCCGGGATTATGGCGACGATCGCTCCCATTTCGGTAGCCATGGAGGAAAGCGTTATGCGTTCGTGCATTTCGAGAGCGTCTATGGCTTCCCCGTAGAACTCGACGGATGTTCCGAGAAGTCCTGCGGAGCCGAATTTCTTCAGTATGAAGAGCGTAAGGTCCTTGGCCGTGGCGGGGAATTTAAGGTTGCCTTTGATGTTTATGCGGACCGAGGGCGGGATCTCGAACCATGTCGCGCCGTGGCGCATCGCGTATGCTATGTCCATATCGCCCATTCCCTGGCCGAAGGCCCCGACCGCGCCCATTATATTTAAATGCGAGTCGGTTCCGACTATCGTCGTTCCGGGAAGCGCTATGCCCTTTTCAATCAGGACGTGAGATCCGATGCCGGCGTTCACGTCGAATACGCGCACTCCGTGCTCGCGGGCGAATATCCTGCAGCTCTGCTGGTTGTTGGCGTAAGGGATGGTGTTGGCCGGAGCCTGGCAGTCAAAAGTAAAAAAGGTTTTGGCCGCGTCGGCGATCTTCTGGCCGGGATAATATTTTTTAATGTTCTTTACCACGTTCGCGCCGCCGAAATCGCGCGCCGAACGGACGTCAAGTTTTATCCAGACTATATTTCCCGGTTTTATATCGTCTCCGGGATGGATCAGGTGGTTCTTGAATATTTTTTCGACTATGGTATGACCCATTTTCATCCTCCAGATTAAATTATTTCAGTGTGTCTATCTCTATGGTGCCTTTTATTTCAACGCCTCCGGTATCGTTTATCAGCTTGAGTTTTTCGGAAGGCAGCAGGTCTATGCTTTGAGTGGTCTGTAAAATTTCTATGCCGTAGGTATCGCTTCGCACGTTTATTTCGCCGGTAACGTTGGCGTCTTTAAGCTTGATCTCGACGCTCTTGCTGTCCGGCCGGGTCCCGTCGCCGCCGCCCTGTCTTTCAACCGGCGCTTTATCGTTTTTTTCGGGCGTGAATTTATGGATCTTCGGAAGGATTTCTTCGGGCGGAAATCCCATTATTTCGAAAAGCTTTCCGAAATACTCGGGATAAACGTTATACGAAAAGGCCTTGCCGTCCATAACGGAACTTACTTCCGGAAGGCTCTTTTTCAGTTTCGAGAGTTTGCCGCTCATTATTTTTATCGAATTAAGATACGCGAAATTTGCGTGGACGTCGGGGAATGCCGGATCGAGCATCATGCCGCGGGCGTAATCGTCTATGGCGTCTTTTATTTTGTCGGCGGTGAAGAGCATGTCGCCGCGATGAATATAAAGCGCGCCGATGTTGGGGTCGATTTTTATCGCCCGGGCTATGGTTTCGGTGGCGTCCGTGAATTTTCCGTTCTTGAAATATGCCCACGCCAGAGAATCCAGATAAACGGCGTTCGCGGGTTCGGCCTCGACGGCGGTCTTGCAATATTTAAGGGCGTCCTCGAACCGGGTCCCCGCCTCGCAGAGGACGTACCCGAGGTTGTTCGCGGCCAGGGCGTTCTTCGGGTCCGTGACCACGATGAACTCGAGGTGCTTTATAGCGTCTTCGTTGTTGTTCTGCTGAAGGTATATTTCGGCCAGATGTTCGTTGACGTCTTTGGAATTCGGGTTTATGTTATATGCCTTTTTTAGCGTTTCAACCGCTTTTTTTATGTCGCGGTTCTTATAATACGCGCAGCCGAGCGAGTCTAAGAACACTGAGTTATCGGGATCGAGCCCGACGGCTTTTTTGCAGTGCTCGAGGGCCATGTCCAGCTTCACGTTGCTCATTACGTAGAGGTATCCGAGATTGTTGTGCGCGGCGGCCGAGTCCTGGTTTTTATCTATGAGGTGCAGATAGGCGGTTTCTTCGAGCCAGAAGGGTTTCTGGCTTTTGCGCTGGTCGTATTCGGACAGGAGCTCTATGAGGTTTCTGAAGACCTTTTCCTTGAGCATGGAGTTTTTCGGGGCCAGTTTTATCGCCTGCATGAATTCGGCGTACGCGAGCTGATGTATATCCGGCGAATTCTGAGATATGGCCTGAAATGTCGAACCGACGATATAGTGGAATTGAGGGTCCGTGACCTCGAATGAAAGAGATTTTTTCAGTTCCTCGAGGGGATCGTAAAGTTTGAATTCGGATATGTCGTGGTCTTTAAGGGACGCGTAGATGACCGTATAGAAAAGATGATAATACGCGTTCAGAGGCTCGGCCTGAAGGAGGGCGGCCATGTCGCATAACGCCATGAGTGCGTAGGAGCGGCCGCTGAAATTCTGATAACCGAGGTTGGCGATGAGCATGTATAGATAGGCCCTGTCGAAAAAAGTAATGGATATCTGCGGATCGTATCTTAAAAGAACGTATGATAGGACCTTTTCGATGTCCTCCCCCGATTCGCTTATCGCCTTGGTGCCGGTCGTGATCTTGTTGATGTGGCTCGATAAAAGAAAGGCGTGAAGCGGAAGATTCCTCGGGTCGGCCTCCATAAGTTTTTTCAGCGTCGGAAGGTCAAGGTCGTCATATTTAAGATTCTGGTTGAAGATGCCTATTCCGAAATCTATCTTCGATGAAACGCTGCCCTGGGCGGCCGCCGCCGGAAGACAAAAAAACAGGGCGGAAAGGAACGCCGTGACAAGGCATACGGCCGTTCTCCGGAAAGATCCGGATGTATGGGGACGGATATTAAATATGTACAATATATTCACTCCTTGCTTACATTTAAATGCGTTTAAACAAAAATACTTCTGGATTATACCAAAAAAAGAAAAAAAAGACAATTTTGTTTTTTGAATTTTGCTTGACATTTAAAGAGTATAAACATATAATTTCTAAAAAAGTAATAATACTGACGCAGTGGTTTTTAATGCTCCGGCATTGAAGCCGTTTTCTTATATTCACACATAAAAATCCGCGGGAGAAACAACTAATGCAGGAAAACATCCGCCACGATCTCGAAGAGGCCCTTACCATACTATGGAAGGAAACCGAAAATAACAACTACAGCTTTTCCGCGGCCGGCGAAAAGATCGGAAAATTCATCGGCGCAGGCGCCCCGTCAGAGCTTATCGCTTCCGGCCTTATAAAGGTAGATAAAACTTCGGACCGGTATGAATTCACGGAAAAAGGCTACAAACGCGCCTACGATCTGGCCAGACGCCACCGGCTCACTGAGCGCCTTCTTACCGACGTCCTGCGCATGGATAAAGCGAAGGTCGACACCGAGGCCTGCGCTCTCGAGCATATAATTTCCAAGGAGCTCGAGGAGAACATCTGCACGCTTCTCGGCCATCCGAAGATATGTCCTCACGGTTCGCCCATAATGCCTGGAGAATGCTGCAAAAACGGCCTTTCGAAGGTCGGGCGCGCCATATTCGCGCTTTCGGAGCTCTCTCACGGAGAACGCGGGTACGTTTCATATATACTTACGGCCGAACATCCTTTTCTTCATAAACTTCTGTCGCTTGGCCTCGTTCCGGGAATAATGATCTCGGTCCACCAGACCTTTCCGGCCTACGTTATAGAATTCGAACAGACGCAGCTTGCGATCGAGGACGGGGTCGCAGCCAATATTTTCGTCAGGAAGATATCATGAAGCGCATTTTTTTTATATCCGCCGCGGTCTGTTTTCTTTTTTTCACGCTTTCGTCCCGCTTTACGGATCCCGCGTATTCCCAGACAGGCCTGAAAAAAACGGTATATTCCGAAGAATTAATATTCGAGACCGCTTTGGCTCCGCTGGGCATAAAAGACGATTCCGCCGCCGCTTACGCAGGCCCCCTGTCGGCTCTGGGCTGTCTTGCCGCGCTCAGCGATCGGGCCGGCGGTGAAAGGCTTCTGCTTTATTCAAGCATATCTTCATCATTTTATATTTTTTCCATGTCCGGCGGCCTCGAAAAAACGGTGAAATTGAACAGTCTTAACGGGTACGGCCCGCCGCCGGTCTTTTCCGATATCGCGGTCTCCGCTGACGGGAAGATCTATGCCTGTGATATCGCGGGCGACAGGCTGGCGGTCTTTAACGGCGATCTCGGCATCATAAAGAGCGTGGACCTGGCGGACCGTTCGGTTTATGTACCCGACGGGATCTACTCGTTTATAAACGCCGATTGTCAGGGGAATTTAAGGGCCTACGCGCCGGCGTCCTCTACAACCACGGTTTTTTCAGGTGACGCTCTCGAAAAAAGATCGTCATTTAAAGGATTTGTTTCTTCGTTCTCGGCTCCTTCGCCGGAAGAAAAAAATATTTATTTCGCCGAATATTCAGCAAATATAGTTAAGTTTATGGAGGCGCCCCCGGGCGATCAGGCCCGCGTTTTTTTTGTCTCCGATTATCCCGCGGATGTCAGGTCCGTCTATTTTATAGGCGGGCGTGGCGGGATTCTATATTTTCTGATCGATACGCTAAATTTTGACGGCGTTATACATACCGTCGTCGAGATAGGAACCGATAAAAAGTTTATTTCAGGGGTCCGTATAGATCTTCAACAGGAATGTTTCAAGCCTTTAAAGATAATTCTTTCACCTTCCGGAAGACTCCTTTTTTTAAAAAAGAAGGGAGAAAAATACGCGGTGGTCGAATTGAAAAAAAATCAGGTCCTCGAATGACCCGCGGCTGGAGTGTTTTTTAAGATGATGAAATTCCGGTATTTATTGATATGCTTTATGGTTGTTTTTTTGCCGTTTCCCGGAATCGGATTTTTCGCCACGGCGCAGGAAAACGAAAAAGGCGGAGCGCTGTCCATTCACTTTGATGAAAAGAACGAGAATGGGGCGGCATTCGCCGATGGATATCACAAGATATTTCCGTATGGTTTCAAGATATCGCTTGACGGCTCGCTTTTTCTTTCGAACACTCTTAAAAATTCGATACTTCAGTTCGATTTCATGGGCCGCCTCGTTAAGTCTTATTCCGGGTCCGGTGAGTTATTCAGGACGCCCGGCGATCTGACCTTCGACAGCGACGGCATGCTGTATTTCGCCAACATGGAAAAAATGACGGTCGTAAAGGTCGATATGCTTTCATCTATAAGCCAGACCTTCGGCGGGTACGGCGCTTCCGATGAAAAGCTTCTTTCGATATATCAGATAGAGACGGCTCCCGGGAAAAAGCTTTTCGTGCAGGACACTCTTTCCGCCAGGATAAACGTATACAGCCCTTCCGGTTCTTTTATAAAAAAAGTGCCGTGCAACGTCCCCGGATTTTCCATAAATCTTCGAGGCCAGCTTCTTTTTTTAAGGCGCGACGAGGTCATGGGATACGCTCTTTATCTGCTCGAACCCAATTCCAAAACGCCTTTAAAGTTATACGACATCGGGCTTGCCGAAATAGCCGGCCTTGAATTTATCGGCGCCGATTATAAGGGGAACGCTTACCTCGCCGCCGTCAATGACGGAGATCATCGATTCGTTCATGTTTATAATCCCAACGGGGTTTTATGGGCGTCACACCGTTTGAAGAACTCGCCGATCCCCCGTCAGTTCTTCGTGTTCGGCGACGGCTCGATTTATTCGGCCGAGGTTGAAAGACAGGCGGCAGGATCAAGACCCGTTAAGATATCGGTCAGGAAATATTGAAGATTTACCGGAGGAGAACATGAAGTACTATAAGATCACAGCCATTCTTCTGGCCGCTTTTTTGTCCGCGTCCGGCGCCCCCGGTCTCCATGCCGGGCAGAACAGGGTCGAGACCATAATCTCCCAGAACTTCGGAAAGACGTTAGACGACATATTCGGGGTTTCGCAGTCGTCTCAGGAATATTCGCCGTATTTTCCGAACAGCTCGCCGGCTTTTTGCCTTTCGCCGGGAAAAACGGAACAGCATCTATACATTCTCGACGCCATGAACCGGCGCGTGAAAAAGTTCTCCATTGCGGGTAACTTTGTCTCGCAAATTCCCATCGAAAATAAGGACATGAAGACTGAATCGTTATGCGGAATACATGTCGACGGATCCGGCGGTTCCGAAGAAATAATGATATATTCTAAAAAAAACATATACTTTATAGGCCCGTCGGGCGCCGTGACCGGAACGGTCGAGATACCGGAGGACATCGATATCTCATGCGCTTTCCGTACCGGCCCGGATAAGGCGCTTATATACGACGCTTCGAGTTTCACGCTTTTCGAAGCCGCCTTCGGCGCCGGCGGCGCCGTTTTTTCCGCGGCCGCCGAAAAATTAACGAGCCCCTGGCCGGCGGCGCCGGAATCTCTTTATTCATGCCGGCTTCCTGATTACGGAACTCTTCTTATATTGAAAGCGGCGTGGAACAAAAAAAACGTTTCGGCCGAGTTTTACAGGTTCGCCGCGCCTGAGGGCGAACGGATTTCCGCGCCGCGCGTAATCGGGACGGACGAGCTGGCTAATGTTTATATACGCCGTTATTCAAGCCTTTTTGAAGTGTTTTCAGTTCTTTCCCCGGCCGGAAAACTTTTGCGTGAATTTTCACTCGATCCGTCGATGGTCGGCGGCCGTACCAATATGTACCGCGACGAGTTTGTTGACTCAAAAGGCAATATTTACATGGCTTTTAATGAGAAAAACAGGTTCGTTATCAAAAAAATATTTAATGAAAATTAAAAATAACTTTACAAAGCCGCCATTATTTGATATAATGATATTACCTTTTACTGGGGTTTCTTGTTTTTTGCACGAACGTTACTTCCGGTGGGGGAATAATATTAGAGGTGGTTGTAACAATGTCATTAAGCCTTGAAACCAAACAGAAAGTGATTGGAAAGTACAAAAATCACGAGACAGACACCGGCTCAGTCGAAGTGCAAGTTGCCCTTTTAACGGCAAGAATTTCTCAATTGAGCGATCATTTTAAAATGCACAAAAAAGACCATCATTCCAGGCTCGGTCTTCTTAAACTTGTCGGCCAGAGAAAACGCCTCATCACTTACCTGAAACGCGTTAATCCTAACAAGTACAAAGAGATCGTTGAAATGCTCGGAATCAGAAAGTAGTCTTTCGCGTAACTTTAATAAAAAGTATTTGGTTTTTTGTTTCGTTTATATCCGCAGTTTTCGGTTGTTGTCAAAACAGCTGTTATATTACTGTTTTATTTGATCCTTAGTCAATAAACTTTAATAATATAGGCTAACTTTGTTTTACTTGAAATCAAAAGCTTTCACCAGAAAAAATGGGAGTTTAAATACTCCCATTTTTTTTATTTTTGTTCGTTTTTTATATGGACAAAATTTCCGTTTTGATATATAATATTTCCACAATCAAAAGGAAACAAGGAGAGATTTATTGATGAACACTCTGGAAACAACATTTTCTGGAAGAAAAACCCTCATACAGACCGGAAAAATGGCCAAACAGGCCGACGGTTCCGTATGGATGCAATGCGGAGAGACGGTCGTTATGGCGAACGCCTGCTACGACAAAATAGGTGAACGCGACGTCGACTTTTTCCCGCTCACGGTAGAATATAAAGAAAAAGCATCGGCCACGGGTAAATTCCCCGGCGGATTCTTCAAACGCGAGAACAGGCCCAGTGAAGGCGAAATATTGCGCGGAAGGATCATCGATCGTTCCATAAGACCCCTTTTTCCTGAAACTTTCAGGTCAGAAGTACAGGTAATATTAAACGTTTTATCATACGATCAGCAGATGCCGCATGACGTTCTCGCGGTGAACGCGGTTTCTCTAGCTCTGTGCATATCGCCGGTCCCTTTTAATGTTCCGTTAAGCGCAGTAAGCATAGCTCTCTTCGAAGGAAGCGACCAGTTCGTGGTTAATCCGGACGAAACGTCCCTCGAGAACGCTAAACTCGATCTTTTCGTATCCGGAACGCGCGACAGGGTGCTCATGATCGAATCCGGCGCCTCCGAAGTATCCGAAGAAACCATGATAAACGCCATAAAATTCGCTCATGACGAGATAATAAAACAGATCACCGTACAGGAAGAATTCATTAAGGTCAACGCCAAAGAAAAAGTTCCCGTGCCGGCTAAAAAGATAACTCCGGAATTTCAGAAGGAAGTCAACGATTACTTCAAACCGTTATGCGACAGCGCTATCCGCGTTCTCGATAAAGCCAGCCGCGGCATTTCCGTTAAAACCGCCGCCGACCAGTGCCTCAAACATTTCACGGAAAAGCTCGGTATCAAACCGGAGCAGGACAAAGAACTCGCCGACCTCAAAAAAAGGCTCAAGATAGCTTTTGAAGAAGTCGAATACGACGTCGTCCGCGACATGATATTCAACGAAAAAATAAGGGTCGACGGCCGCAAACTCGACGAGATCAGAAAAATCGAATGCGAGATCGACCTTCTTCCCAGAAACCATGGTTCGGCGCTCTTCACCCGCGGCCAGACCCAGTCGCTCGCGATGATAACGCTCGGAACTAAAAAAGACGAACAGATAGTCGAAGGACTTCTCGAAGAAACCCGCCAGAAGTTCATGCTTCACTATAACTTCCCGCCTTACGCTACCGGCGAGGTAAAACCGCTGAGAGGGCCGGGCCGCAGAGAAATAGGCCATGGAAATCTCGCTGAAAAAGCTCTCGCGTACGTAATGCCCGCGCCCGAAGTTTTCCCATACACCGTAAGGGTAATTTCAGAGATAGTAGAGTCGAACGGCTCATCCTCGATGGCTTCCATCTGCGCGGGTTGCCTCGCGTTAATGGACGCCGGAGTTCCTATAAAGGCACCCGTTGCCGGTATAGCGATGGGCCTTATCACAAGAGGTAACGATTGGACCGTATTGACCGATATCGCCGGCATCGAAGATCATTGCGGCGATATGGACTTCAAGGTCGGCGGAACGGAAAAAGGGATCACCGCCATTCAGCTTGACGTCAAAATACACGGACTGACCCACGAAATGATAGCTAAAACTATACATCAGGCCCGCGCGGCCAGAATGCACATCCTCGGCAAAATGCAGGCGGTTATCGCTGCTCCGCGCCCCGAGTTGAGCAAGTACGCTCCGAGGATCACGGTCATCATGATCAATCCGGAAAAGGTCAGAGAAGTAATAGGGCCTGGCGGAAAGATGATAAAATCCATAGTGGAAGCTACGGGCGCCCAGATCGACATAGAAGATTCAGGCAAGATATCCATATGCTCCGTGGATTTTGAAAAATCACAGAAAGCGATAAAAATGATAACCGATATGACCAGGGAAATAAAAGCCGGGGAAGTATATACAGGTAAAGTCGTAAGGCTTATGAATTTCGGCGCTTTCGTCGAGATACTCCCGGGCCGCGACGGGCTCGTTCATATATCCGAGCTCGCATGGCAGAGAACCGAAAAGGTCGAGGACGTCTGCAAGATAGGCGACGAGATGACCGTAAAAGTTATGGAGATCGACTCCATGAACAGGGTCAATCTCAGCCGCAGAGCCACGATGGAAAGACCCGAGGGCGTTGAAGATAAACCTCAGGCGCCCCGTCCCCCTCAAAGCGGCGGTTTCAACCGCGGCGGTGGCGGCGGCGGACGCAGATAATCACATATGTATCATAACTAACTACACATAAATAAAGGGGCGGGCAATACCCGCCCCTTGAATAATTTAAAAGGAGAGAGTTTAAAATGCCGGAAGGTATCAGTGTAAATAAAAGTGACGAATCTCAGCTTAAGATATCTTTTGTTTCTCACGAGGAGATATACGTGGCGGCTATCGCTGGCGAGCTTTCGATATTCAACGTTGCCGCCGCGCGGGAAGCGGTCTTTAAACTCACGTCAAATCACAAATACAACATGGTTTTCGACCTGCACGGCGTTAATTATATCGATTCAGCCGGGACCGGTTTTTTAATAAGCGTTTATCGCGATCTCGCCGCTCACGGGGGCGATCTCAAGCTCGCGCGTCTCTCGCCGTTCACCGAAAGATTTTTAAAGGGAGTTCTGAACCTTGATTTCTTTTTATCAATGTTCGAAAGCGTCGATGACGCGGTCGCGGATTTCAAGTCGAACGCGGCATGCGCCATTTATCGCTGGCAGCGTGTATTGGAGCAGCAGCCGAACTATCCGGACGCCTATCTTAATCTCGCCAGAATATTTTTGAAGAACGGCCTTACCGCGGAGGCTTTGACCGAGACGGAAAAAGCTCTCAAGATCAACCCCGAATACGCCGACGCTCTTAACATGCGCGGCCAGATACTTTTGAAATCGGCGCGCTACCAGGAAGCGATAGTCAATTTTAAAAAGGTCCTGGAAGTGAGGCCTGATGAATTAGAGGCTCTCACATGGCTCGCTATCTGCTATGACGATTCGAACATGCTGGATGAAGCAATAACGCGCTACAGGGACGTCATAGAAGTATATCCTAAATACGCCGACCTTTATTATATGCTCGGAATGGCGTATCTGAAAAAACATTCTTATGAGACGGCTATCGAAACCCTTAAAAAGGCGCTCGAGATCAATCCAGGGTATCTCGACGCGCACCGCGGAATATCGACGGCTTACATGAAGCTGCGTGACCGCGAAATGGCCATGAGACACCTTCAGTCCATAGCGTCTCTTTCGATAGACGAGCGTGAGATCGCCGAGGTCCGCGAGATCTCATTGAAACTTTCGAAGGACAACTATCCTTCGTCATATTTTCTCGGGAAAGTGATTTAATGATATGAAATGTTTTATACTGATAAATTCATCTCTGAACGCCGCTTTTAAAAAAAGAGTGGCGTCCGGGATAAAACGGGCGGCGGGTACCGGCCCGGTTTTCGTCATTTGCGCCGATTCAGGCGCCGAACTGGCCTGGCCGCTCGTCGTGCCGGACCTTATCATCGGCGATCTCGACTCTATTTCGGATAACGTTCGCGCGGGCTACGAAAGCCTTGGCGTGAGGTTTGAAAGATACCCCGCCGAAAAAGATTTCACCGATTTTCATCTGGCTCTTTCATCGGCCGCTTCAATTAACGAAAAGAGCGATCGCGGCGAAAGGGTTTCCGTGATAAAGGTGTTCGGAGGCCTTGGCAGAAGGCTCGATCAGACCATCGCCAACATCTACGTCGCCGGCTGCTTTCAGAATGAGACGGGCATACCCGTTTCGATACATGAAAATAAAACCCACGTTTACATAGCTGACCCTGCGCTCGGAGGAAATATCCGTATCGATGAGCGCGTCCACGCGCGAGACACTTTTTCACTGAGGCCTTTATTCGAAAAAACGCATATTATTGGAACGGCCGGCCTTAAATATAAGGTCTCGAATGAGACGCTTGGAGCGTTTGAAAGCCGCGGAACCTCGAACGAGGCCGACTCTAAAACGGTAGAAATAACGGTCGCGGAAGGTCCGCTTCTAATAATTCACATCGAAAAATAAAAGAGGCCGTCTTTTCAGACGACCTCTTTATATTAAGTTTTCAGATCAAAGCCAGGCTTTTATTAAGCGTGGGATTTCTGTTTCTGCTTGCTGAGGCAAGCCGTGCAAGCCTTTATCTTCTTGGACGTGCCGTTTATAACGACATGAGCCGTCTGAAGATTAGGGAGCCATCTGCGTTTGGTCTTGATGTTCGAGTGGGAGACCTTATGTCCTGTCGAAGGTCCTTTTCCGCATATTTCACACTGTCTCATTAAAATAACCTCCATCTATATTCTATTTAAATTTTCTCGTGAAATTTAAAATCGTGATAATCTTACCATAAAAGGCAGGAAAAATCAAGAAGTATTTTGGCGGGCGTTAAAATTTTTCAAGTTTCGAATTATTTTTAAGGAATTTATATGACCAAAGCCCTACTAATATAAACACTATCCAGACGTAAAGATATCCGTAATGCCATTCGATCTCGGGAAAGACCTTGAAATTCATTCCGTAAATGCCCGCTATAAAAGTAAGAGGCATGAACACGGTCGCGATCACGGTGAGTTTCATCATTATCTTATTCATCTGGTTGGAGACCGTCGAAAGATACGCGTCGAATATTATCGAAAGCATTTCGCGGTTAATTTCTATCTCGTCATAAAGCCTCATTATGTGGTCATGAACGTCCTGAAGGTAGATAAGGGTTTTCCGCGATATTCTCAATTCGGTTCCGCGAATAAGCTTGGCCAGTATGTCTTTTTCATGGCTTACGGTCCTTCTCATGAGCAGAAGTCCGCGCTTCAGGCCGATTATTTTATCAATGATGCTGTTTACGCGCTTATTTATAACGTCTTCCTCGAGGATTTCTATGACCTCGTTCCAGATATGGGAAACGTCCAGATAGTTGTCTATTAAAAGATCTATGACCTGGTGCAGTATAAAATCCCGGCCGCGCTTAAGGTGGTCCGGGTGGCGCGAGATCTTTTCTGAAAGCTGAGTGAATTGTTTAATATTTTCACCGTGGATAGTTATCACCGAGTTTTTCGTTATGAAAATATCGACCTCTGAGATCTGTATTCCGATCTTGTCAAAATCGTTGTCATATTTATCTTTTATGCAAAGATATTTTTCATCGTCGCCGGCGTTTACGATAAGTTCCTGGATATCAGCTTTTATATGATGAAGGACCAGGAAAATATAGTCGTCATATTCATCCATTTTCGGGAAAAGCGAAAAATGTTTGCAATCCTCGACGGCAAGGCTGTGAAAGCCGAATCTTGTCTCGAGCGCGGCGTAATCTTTTTCGTCAGGAGATTCGATATCTATCCAGTTTATGATCGATTCCGAAGAAAGCTCGCTTACAAGCGGTTCAATTGCGTTTTTAAACGAATATTCGTTTTTTGAAATATTGTAGGAATGGCATTTTATCATATTATTTCCAGCGGTTTGATTTCCGGTTATTTTACAATTATTATTAGGTTTAATCAAGTGTTTTTTTTAGGGTGATCATCGATATGCCAAAAAGGATCAACCGGCCGACCTAACCGAGGAATTTTTGCCGCCGTTATCGTTTTCAATGATGCCGCTTATGGTTTTTTCAAGTTCCGCCGCTCTTATGGGCTTGGAGATAAAACCGTTCATTCCGGCGGCAACGCACGATTCGAAGTCTTCGCGCAGGGCGCTTGCGGTCATCGCTATTATAGGTATCCCGTTTCCGGCTTTTCTTATCCTGCGCGCCGCTTCATATCCGTCCATTTCGGGCATCTGAATATCCATGAGTATCGCATCGAACATTTCTTCGTTTTCTTCCAGCAGTTTTAAAAGCAGGAGGCCGTTTTCTGCCGACTGTACGGTGTGTCCGCGCCGGGTTAAAATTTTTATTACCAGCTTCAGGTTCATCGGATTGTCTTCCGCTATAAGGATATTAAACTTTTTGCCCGCCGGATCGATCTTTACGGTCGTGTCGTCATCGATATCTTCCTGTTTATCACGCGCGGCCGCCATCGCCTTTAATAAATTCAATTTGAAATAAAAACGGCTTCCGGCCCCGGGCTGACTCTCAACCGCTATCCCGTCGCCCCCCATCAGTTTGACCAGGTTGTTTGAAATGGCAAGACCCAGGCCTGTTCCGCCGTATTTTCTGGTGACCGAGTTGTCCAGCTGAGAAAAAGGAGAAAAAAGTCCGGCTTTTTTTTCATCGGATATGCCTATTCCTTCATCCTCGACCGAAATTACGAGATTCACATTTTTTTCGCTCGCGGTTTCCGCATCCGCCGATATGGTTATTTTGCCGCGTTCCGTGAATTTGATGGCGTTTCCGACCAGGTTTAAAAGCACCTGGCGCAATCGGTTGCAATCGCCCATAAGGCCGCGTCCGATATCCGGTATATTTGAACGGAAAAATATTTCCAATCCTTTTTCCGCCGCTTTTATACGGGTTATATTGATAACGTCGCAGATAAGCTTGTGAAGGTCGAATTCGGCGTGTTCTATTTCGAGTTTTCCCGCTTCTATCTTTGAAAAATCAAGTATGTCATTGATAAGCGATGACAATATATTTCCGCCGGTCTTTATATATGTTAAAAGTTCGCGCTGTTCAAGCGTCAGATCGCTTTCTGAAAGTATCTCGGAAAAACCGAGAACGCTGTTGAGCGGAGTCCTTATCTCATGGCTCATATTCGCCAGAAACCGGCTTTTCGCGCCGTTGGCCGTGTCGGCCCTGTCTTTCTCTTCCTTCAGGCTTGTTTCAAAGAGTTTCCTGTCGCTTATATCCTCGAAACTTTCTATTCCGCCGATGATGTTTCCGAACTCGTCTTTTAGTATATCAGTGTTTTTTAATATAGTAAGCTCATCCCCGCCTTTTTTTATTACCGCGCATTCCCTTCTGGTAATGGGTTTGGTAACATCATCCGAAAACAGGCTGCAGCGTTCGCGGCAGAGCAGGAAGCAATGCCTGCCTAATATTTCTTCCGCGCAATACCCGGTTAATTCGGCTGCTTTGTTGTTCCAGCTGGTTATGCGGTAGTCGCGGTCTACGGTGAAAATGGCGCTCGGAACTACGCGGTAGATAAGTTCTGCGTATTCCTTGGCGCGGTTAAGATCGAGTTCGGCCTTCTGTTTTTCACCGATCTCATTTTTCAGTTCGTAATTAAGTTTTTCAAGTTCCAAAGTTCTCTGGCTGACGCGTTCCTCGAGTTCGTCGTTCGTCTTTTTCAGTTCATCTTCGATATTTCTGCGTTTGGTTATATCGGTGCTTATTCCGTCGAATCTGACCAGTGCTCCGTCAGCGTCACGAACGACCCAGCAGCGGTCGTATATCCAGCGTACCCCGCCGTCGGGCCTCAATACGCGGTATTCCTTCTCGCATGATTTTCCGTCTAAAAGTTCGAGCATATTGCGGATGAAGTCTCCGCGGTCCTCAGGATGTATGGCTTCAAGCCAGAGATTTGAATTGTCAATGAAATGCGAAGCAGGCCTTCCGTATATCTTTTCTACGGCGGGGTTCAGGTAA
Source organism: uncultured bacterium (assembly GCA_964551445.1). Lineage (GTDB taxonomy): Bacteria > Muiribacteriota > UBA9980 > UBA9980 > UBA9980 > DAOPXV01. Next base: position 67,704 of record CAZKCG010000024.1, read on the forward strand.
AGAATTTTGAAATTGCTGGCCGAAAGAGACCAGACACAGTCGTCCAGAGACCTTAGAATGCCGTCTAAGCGTTCTGAAACCTCGCGGAGATCCTTTCCGGTTTTTATTCTTTCTTCGACCTCTTTTTTTAGTTCCTCGTTGGCTGCTTTTAATTCGCCGGTTCTTTCATTGACGATCTTTTCAAGCCCGTCGTTGATATTTTTAAGTTCTTTTTCCGCGAGCCTTCTTGCGTATTCGGCGTTCTTGCGCTGATTGATATTGCGGAAATAAACCGAGATCCCTTTATCCGTAGAATAAGCGTCCACCCCGAACCATGTTTTAGTTTTGATGTAGAGTTCTTCAAATTCGTCGTGACCACGCCTTTTCATTATATTCTCGAGTTTTTTGTAAAGCGGGGTTTTTATAAAATCAGGGAACACGGCAATAGCGCTGCGGCCGATAAGCTCGCTTCGAGGTTTTTGGATATATGTTTCAGCTTCAGGGTTCACATAGATGAAACGCCATTGGTGATCTATGGAAATGAAACCTCCCGGCATATTCTCAAGTATGCTTGATATCTGAAGATTTGAGCTTTTCAGGTTTTCTTCAGCCCGCAATTTTTGTTCTATTTCTTTTTTTAGGTTTTCGGATATCTTTAAAAGTTCAGCGGTGCGGCATATTATTTCCGCGTTGACCTTTTTTGAGTGAAGCTGTAAGATCCTGATGGATGAGTAGACCCATAAAGCGAATAAAGCCGAAATTATGGAAACGGTGTAAGCGGTTTGTAAGGAAAGGCCGCTTTCCCTGATGATAAAAAAAAGCGCTGTTGAAAGCAGCAGGCCGCAAAAAGGGATCAGCCAGAGATTGAGCTTGATCACAAATTCATTTCCGGGCCTTTTAAAGTTCAGCATTGGCAAGCCTCCAGGGCGTGAATGTTCACTTTATGCCGTTTGTTTTTTAAAAGCAAAAATTCCGGTTTTTTAAAACCGGAATTTTTAGCGTCTATAGTATATATTCTTTTATGTTGGTTATAATATGAAAATCGGCAATTCTTCCGGAGCGGAGAGGCGCTGGCCCGGAAAACGAAAGCAAAGATGAAATAGTATTATTAAAAGAGCCGATAATATTCATATGTAAAAAAACCACCCGTTAATTAATGTCCTAATATAATTCTATTAAAAAAAGCCCTCGCTGTCAATACCGTTAAAGGGGAAAATTAAAATTTTGAAAAAGTTTTTTCTCTCAGCTGTTTTAACTGTTCGGTTCCGTTGGTTATGAGTTCTTCGCTGTCTGAATTTCTGACGACCTTTTTAAAGTCTGATTCGGCGCCGGTATAATTTTTAGCTTTGAACCGGGCCAGCCCGCGTTTGTAGTAAACGGAATAGCTGTCGGAAACAATATTTAAAACTCTTGTGTAATAAGCGATAGACTCGTTGTAAAGCTCTCTGTCAAAAAGATCGTCGCCTACTTTTAAAAGATTGAGAGCGTCCCAATATTTGTTCTCTTTGTTGAAAAGTTCAAGATCGCCCTGATTAGGGACGTCGACCTGGTTTGCATCAGTCCCGGT
>CAZKCG010000025.1:0-44030 GCA_964551445.1 uncultured bacterium
CGAGGGCGGCAGAACGGTCGGCGCAGGCGTCGTTGCTGAGATCATAGCTTAATTTAACGGAGACAGAACGTGGCGGATGGGCTTTATAAGCCCGCCGCTCGCACGAAAGTGCGCTTTTTATAGAGAGTAAGGAGGGGTAATTTAAATAATGGCTACAAATAAAATAAGAATACTTTTAAAAACTTACGATCATAAGATATTGGACCAGTCAGTTCAAAAGATCGTTAATACAGTAAAAAAGACAGGCGCTAAAGTTTCCGGTCCTATCCCGCTTCCGACCGAAATTAACAAGTTTTGCGTCCTCCGCTCGCCTCACGTAGATAAAGATTCCCGCGAACAGTTCGAAATGAGGACACACAAACGCTTGATCGATATACACGACCCGTCGCCGGATACAGTCGAATCTCTTCAGAAGATCGACCTTCCTTCGGGCGTTAATATCGAAGTAAAACTTTAATTTTGGAGGTGCTTGATAATGAAAGGCTTAGGACTTATCGGAAAAAAAGTCGGCATGACCACGATATTTGACACGAAGGGCAACGCTATTCCCGTTACCGTTTTAAACGTCGGACCGTGCTTTATAACACAGAAAAAAACCGTCGCTACTGATGGCTACAACGCCATTCAGGTCGGTTTCGAAAAAATAAAGACCAGATACGAACGCAGAAAGGTCAACGGAAAAATAACGAAAAAAGTTGTCGCTCCTAACAGACCGATCGCCGGCCACTTTAAAAAAGCCAACGTCGAACCTATGAAACATTTGTTCGAATTCAGGCTTAATGACGTTGAAAAATATCAGGTCGGCCAGGAATTGAAAATAAACGAGATATTCCAGGAAGAGATCCTCGTGGACGTGGTCGGAATATCAAAAGGCCGCGGATTTGCGGGCGGCGTAAAAAGACACCATTGGAAAGGCGGCCATGAAACTCACGGTTCGATGCATCACAGGGCCGTTGGTTCGATAGGCGCATCTTCGTCTCCTTCCCGCGTTTTCAAAAACCAGAGCATGCCTGGCAGAATGGGCGGCGTAAGAGTAACGGTTCAAAACGTTAAAGTTGTCAAAGTTGACGCCGAGAAGAATATGCTTCTCATCAGAGGCGCCGTCCCCGGCTTTAACGGTGGACTCGTCGTCTGCAAACAGGCTATGCTTGCTTCGAAATAATGAACGTGAGGAGGATTATATAAAATGCCTACTATAGAAGTTTTAAACATACAGGGCAAAGTTGTTGAGAAAATGGAAGTTTCGGCAATTTTCGAAACCGAGCTTCACAAACAGGTCATCACCGATTGCCTGATCCAGGAACAGGCTAATAAAAGACAGGGTAACGCATCCGTTAAAGACCGCGCAGCGGTTTCCGGCGGCGGCAAAAAACCCTGGCGCCAGAAAGGCACAGGCCGCGCGAGACACGGTTCGACCCGTTCACCGATATGGAGACATGGCGGCGTTACGTTCGGTCCGGAAGTTCGTTCGTACTACTACACGATCCCTAAAAAGATCAAGAGACTGGCTATGCGCTCGGTTCTCGCTGATAAATTGCGCTCGGGAAATCTTGTGGTTGTCGATGCTTTCAACCCTAAAGAATTCAAAACCAAAGAAATGGCTAAAGTACTCGTCAATTTGAAGATAAACGAAGCTAAGAACCTTATCGTTACAAGAGAATCGGATGAAAAAGTATTCCGTGCATTCCGTAATATCCCGAGGTTGAACGTGCTTCCTTCGAATTCCATATCGGTTTATCCGATAGTGTGGGCTGAAAAGCTCGTTATGACGAAAGACGCTCTCTTAAAAATTGAGGAGGTGCTCAAATAATGGAACGGATCGCTCAAGACATAATACTTTATCCCGTAATATCCGAAAAAAGCGTTATGGGTAAAGAAGCCAACAAATACTCCTTTAAGGTCGTAATGAACGCGAATAAGATCGAGATCAAAAAAGCCATCGAAGAACTTTTCAAAGTAAAAGTTGCAAGCGTTAATACGATGAAATGCCATCCTAAGGCCAGACGCGTAGGATCGAGCGCCGGCTATACTTCCGAATGGAAAAAAGCCATCGTTACTTTGAACCCGGGCGAAAAAATTGCGTTCTTTGAAGGCATGTAATTCATTCGCATTGATTTGACTTATAGAATAAGGAGGACCAGCAAATGGCACTGAAAAGTTTTAATCCAGTAACCCCGGCAAGGCGCTTTTATACGGTATCCGATTTCGCGGATATCACAAGGTCTAAACCGGAAGAATCTTTACTCATAAAGCTTAAAAGCCGCGGCGGCCGTAACAATCAGGGTCGCGTAACCGCCCGTTTCCAGGGCGGCGGCAATAAACAAATGTATCGTATCATCGACTTCACGCCCAGAAAAGACGGTATCCCCGGCAAAGTCGTGTCGGTAGAATACGATCCTTACAGAACAGCCCGTATAGCTCTCGTGCATTATGCCGACGGCGAAAAAAGATACATCGTTGCCGCTTCTGAAACAAAGGTCGGAGACGTTCTTAATTCAGGCCGCGACATCGAAATAAAACCCGCGTGCACGCTTCCGTTGTCTGATATCCCTGTCGGCTCCATCATCTACAACGTAGAGATGAAACCCGGCAAAGGCGCTCAGATAGCCCGTTCGGCAGGAACGATGGTCCGTCTGATGGCGAAAGAAGGCAGACACGCCGTTCTTCGTCTTCCTTCGGGCGAAATGAGAAAAATACTGCTCGAATGCCGCGCTCAGATCGGACAGGTTTCAAACATCGAGCATGAAAACATTTCACTCGGTAAAGCCGGCCGTTCAAGACACATGGGTATCAAACCCCACGTTCGCGGATCCGTTATGAACCCCTGCGACCACCCGCACGGCGGCGGCGAAGGCAGATGCCCGATCGGCAAACCCTCACCGGAATCTCCGTGGGGTCAGCCTGCGAAGGGTTACAAGACAAGATCGAAGAAAAATCAGTCTAACAAATTCATCATCAGCAGACGCGATAAAAAATTCTAGTTTTTCTTCGTAAAAACTCTTGAAAAAATAAAAAAATTGTGTTATAATACAATGCTTAATACGGAAATCCGGCATAACGAAAGTTTGCCGGAACCCGTATTAAGCACTAAAATTAAGGGTTTTTGAAAACTGAAAATTTTGTTTTTCGATATTGTTTTAAAGCAGATCAATATTTTAATTTACATAAATAATTTATAACCGGTAGAATAAGGGAGGAAGTAATGTCGAGATCACTTAAAAAAGGTCCGTATGTAAAAGACGATCTTTTAAAGAAGGTTCGGCTGTTGAATCAGGATAACAAGAAGAAAGTCATTAAGACATGGTCAAGGTCTTCAACGATAATTCCTGAAATGGTTAACCATACAATAGCGGTTTACAACGGCAAAAAACACATCCCCGTTTTCGTTACGGAAGACATGGTCGGCCACAAACTTGGCGAATTCTCACTCACGCGTCACTTTAAATCGCACGGCAGCCATACCGAAAGAACCATAACACTGAAATAGCAACTTTGGAGGTGCACTGAAAATGATAATATCAGAAGCTAAACTTCGCGAAAAGTTTTATAATGAACATAGAATGGACGGCGGAAAGCCCCATTCAAGAAAAAAACTTAAAGCGATGTTCTATGAACAGAAGAAGAAAAATGAAGGCGTTCGCGCAAGTTCAAACGTCCAGAGAAGTTCCGCGAGAAAAGTCACGCGCGTTCTCGACCTCATCCGTGGTAAGAATATTAATCAGGCGATTGCGATCATTAAATTCACACCTAAACGCGCGGCAAGGTTGATAGAAAAAGTGTTGTTATCAGCGAAAGCTAACGCGGAAAACACGAGAAATATGGATGCGGAAACATTATTCGTAAAACGCGCATATGCAGAACAGGGTCCGACGATAGCGCGCGTTCGTCCAATGTCAATGGGTCGCGTAGGACGCATCAGAAAAAGAACCTGCTCGACATTCATCATCCTTGATGAGAAAAAAGCAACTGTGGCAAAAGTCGTAAACGATGAAACTTCGGCAAAGGCTAAAAAAGCGACGAAACCTAATACAACCGCTAAAAAAGCGAAAGCCGCGCCGAAAGCTAAAAAAGCTCAGGCGTAATAAGGAGGAGGTCATACAGTGGGTCAAAAAATCAGTCCAATAGGCTTTAGGCTTGGCGTAATAAAAACATGGGATTCAAAATGGTTCGCTGAAAAAGAATACATCGAATATCTTCATGAAGATCTTAAAATAAAAAAAGCTATAAAGAACGTATTCCTCGTTCTTAAACTGGCTAAAGACAAAAGATACATCGATCCCGAAATAGCTAAGATAGAGATCGAAAGGCCTTCAGTTCAGAAGGTAAGAGTAATTATCAACACCGCGAAACCCGGCATAATCATCGGCAGGAACGGCCAGGAAATCCAGAAGATGAAATTAATGCTCGAAAAGCTCACGGGAAGAAAGGTTTCCTTATACATCCAGGAGATCAAGGATCCGTTCCTCGTTGCTCAGCTTGTCGCAAACGGTATCGCCAACCAGATCGAGAAACGTATCTCTTTCCGCCGCGCTATGAAAAAATCCGTTGATACGGTTCTCTCACACGGCGTCGAAGGCGTTAAGATATCCTGCTCAGGCCGTCTCGGCGGAGCTGAAATCGCCCGTCTCGAACATTACAGAAAGGGCCGCGTTCCGCTTCACACGATCCGCGCCAACATCGACTTCGCTCTTGCAACCGCTCATACAACCTACGGCTGCGTAGGCGTAAAAGTATGGCTGTTCCACGGTGAAGTATTATCAGACCGCGACTCTGAAAGGTTCCAGGGCAAACTTAAAGGAAACGCAGTTTCCTCTGACGAACAGCCGCCCGCTAACCAGCAGAATCAGCGCAATCAGAACTCAAGATAATTTGCTTAAGAGGAGGATCACACCCAATGTTAATGCCCAAGAAAGTGAAATATAGAAAAACCCAGAAAGGCCGCTTGAACGGCAAAGCCAAGGGCGGCACATTCGTAGATTTCGGCGATTTCGGCCTTAAGTCACTTGAGCCGTCATGGATCACAAACACTCAGATAGAAGCGGCGCGTGTCGCGATGACCCGCTTCGTAAAACGCGGTGGAAAATTATGGGTAAGAATATTCCCACACAAATCTTTCACCAAAAAACCCGCTGAAACCCGTATGGGTAAAGGCAAAGGCGCTCCAGAAGGCTGGGTAGCCGTAGTAAAGCCGGGCAAGATCTTATTCGAGATCAGCGGCGTTACTCCCGAAGTTGCGCGCGAAGCTATGCGCCTTGCGTCGCACAAACTGCCGGTCCGTACATTGTTCGTTAAAAAACTTCAATTAGAGGGTGATCACGCATGAAATCAACAGAACTTAGAAAACTCACGGTAGACGAATTGAAAAGAAAGCTCGGCGATTTCAAACAGGACCTTTTCACATTGAGGTTTCAGGCAGTAGTCGGCCAGCTCACAAACACGATAAAGATCCGCCAGGTCAGGCGCGATATATCCAGGGTCAACACTGTTATGACGGAAAAAATGCGCGGAATAAACGCCGAACTTTAATTTAGGAGGTAACGCAAAGTGACAGTAGAACGCACAACCGCTAAGAAAACTAAAATAGGCGTGGTAAAATCGAATAAGATGCAAAAGACAGTTGTAGTTGCCATCGAAAAGCGCATTACACACCCGCTCTATAAAAAGATCATCAAAAGAACCAAGACTTTGAAAGCTCACGATGAAAACAACAAATGCAAGATCGGAGACAAAGTTCTTATAGCTGAAACAAGGCCCCTTTCAAAGGACAAATGCTGGAGAGTCGTTGAAATACTCGAAAGCGCTAGCTAATAACACTGTTGAAGTATTTAAACTAGAGGTGAAATAGAATGATTCAGGCCGAATCCAGATTAAACGTAGCTGACAACTCAGGCGCTAAACGCGTTGAATGTTTTCAGGTCAGAGGAAGTTCAAAAAGAAGATACGCTTCCATCGGCGATATAATAAAAGTTGTCGTAAAAGACGCTCAGCCGAACGGCGTAGTTAAAAAAGGCGAAGTATGCCTTGCAGTTATCGTGCGCACAGCCAAAGAGATCAAGAGAAACGACGGTTCCTATATCCGCTTTGACGACAACGCCGCGGTAATAATAAAAGACGACAAAGAACCTCGTGGCACCCGTATTTTCGGGCCTGTCGCAAGAGAACTCCGCGACAAGGAATTTCTGAAAATAGTGTCTCTCGCTCCGGAAGTTATATAAGGGAGGGTAATACAAGCAATGTCATACGAAAAAATAAGCACTGAAATAAAAAAAGGCGACTTCGTTCGCGTAATGTGCGGCAAAGACGAAGGAAAACAAGGTAAAGTCCTCTCTGTTGACAGGGAAAACGGAAAGCTTATAATAGAAGGCGTAAACCTCTTGAAAAAGCACCAGAGACCTAACCAGAAAATGCAGAAAGGCGGCATTATAGAACGCGAAAACCCCGTTTTTGCTTCGAAAGTAATGCTCGTATGCCCCAAATGCTCGAAACCTACGAGAATTGCTCACATAGTAAAGGGCGAGGGCAAGAACACCAGAAAAGCCAGAAGCTGTAAAAAATGCAGCGAAATGCTTGACCAAATATAGTTTTTCAGGAGGAAAAAAATGGCCGAGAAACCCGAAAAGATGACCAAACAAGATAAACAGATAAAAGAAAAAGCCGAGAAACAGGCGAAACCCGAAAAGCACGAGAAAGACGGAAAAGCCGAGAAGCGCGGCCCCGTGGTTCCTTCAAGGCTCCGCATCGCTTACAAAGAAAAAATGGTTCAGAATTTAATGAAACAGTTCAACTTCAAAAACGTTATGGAAGTTCCTAAACTTGAAAAAGTGACGATAAACATCGGCCTCGGACTCGCTACGCAGAACCCGAAACTCATCGATAACGCGGTCGTCGAACTCACCGCTATCGTAGGCCAGAAAGTAGTCGTAACGAAAGCGAAAAAATCGATCTCGAACTTCAAACTCAGGTCAGGGCTCCCGATCGGCGTTACGGTAACTCTTCGCAGCAACAGAATGTATATGTTCATTGACAAACTTTTCAATATAGTTCTTCCCCGTATGCGCGATTTCAGAGGCGTCTCACCTAAATCTTTCGACGGCCGCGGCAATTACACTCTCGGCATGAAAGAACAGACGATATTCCCTGAGATATCGATAGACAAAGTTGAAAAGGTCGTAGGTATGAACGTTTGCTTCACTACCACCGCAAAGAACGACAACGAAGCGTTACACCTGTTAAAAGAACTCGGAATGCCTTTCAGGCAGTAGCAACGAGTTATTCGCTTACTTACACTAGGAGGAAAAAATGGCAAAAACTTCATTGAAGGTAAAATGCGCTAGAACGCAGAAATACGGTGTTCGCGAATACAACCGCTGCAAAGTTTGCGGACGCCCGCGTTCATACATCAGAAAATTCGGTATGTGCCGTATCTGCTTCAGAATGTACGTAAACCGCGGCGAAGTACCCGGCGTGATCAAATCGTCCTGGTAGAATCGACGAACCGGTTGCACATAACGACAAGGTATTAGTTAAGGAGGTTATAAAGATAAATGAGCACAACAGATCCCATCGCTGACATGCTGACAAAAATAAGGAACGCCAATCGCGCGCTCCACGAAGTTGTTGATGTTCCCGCTTCAAACGTGAAAAAAGAAATAACCAAGGTTTTGAAGAATGAAGGATATATTAGAGATTTCAAATATTTAAAATCCGATTCAAAGGGCACGCTTCGTATATTCATGAAATATACAAAAAGCCGTGACAAAGTTATAACCGGCCTCAGAAGAATATCGAAACCCGGACTGCGCGTCTATGTTTCGAAGGATAATATTCCTAAAGTTCTCGGCGGCCTCGGCATAGCCATATTATCGACCCCGAAGGGCATCGTAACGGACAAACACTCCCGCGAACTCAACGTCGGCGGCGAAATACTTTGTTATGTTTGGTAGAAGGAGGAGTAGTAAATGTCACGTATAGGCAAAAAAGTCATAATTATTCCCAAGGGCGTCGAAATCAAACTCAACGGCCATCATATAACGGTAAAAGGACCTCTCGGACATCTCGATAGAGAACTGCATCCTCACATAGACGTAGTTATCGATAAAGATCAGCTCCATGTCAAGAGACATTCGGACCTTCCCGCTGAACGCAGCCTTCACGGCCTCGTTCGCGCCCTTATCAACAACATGGTAACCGGTGTCACCAAAGGTTTCGAGAAGATACTCGAAATATCCGGAACCGGTTACAAAGGCAAACTCGAAGGCGGAAAAAAACTCGTTCTTAACGTGGGATATACACACCCGGTTGAGTTTACCGCGCCAGAGGGCATAAAATTTGAGCTCGAGAAAGAAACCGTGATCAAAATCAAGGGCATCGACAACGAGCTCGTTGGACAGATCGCGGCTAACGTTCGCGGAGCGAAAGAACCTGAACCTTACAAAGGCAAAGGCATTAAATATTCCACCGAACGCATACAGCGCAAGGTCGGAAAACGCGGTAAGTAATTCTCGATAACTAATCTCAAGGGGGAGAAGAACAGAAATGTTTAATAAAATTAATCGCAAAGAAATGAGAAAGACCCGTCACTTTCACACCAGAAAGATAATAACCGGAACCGATTCAATGCCCAGACTGGTTGTTTTCAGAAGCCTGAAACACATATCCGTCCAGGTCATCAATGATATCACCGGAAAGACGATCTTAGCGGCTTCGACTTATGAAAAAGAGGTCAGGGAAGCTATGAAGACGGCTAACAAGTCCACAGACGGCGTGGACGCGGCTAAATACGTCGGCAAAGTTATTGCCGAACGCGCCAAAAACAACAAGATCGAAACCATCGCGTTCGACCGCGGCGGAAACCTCTACACCGGACGCATCAAGGCTCTCGCCGATGCAGCCCGTGCAGCAGGCCTCAAATTCTAACATTTTACTTACGAATTGAAAGTTGGAGGTATTAACAGGATGGAAAATAGAGCTCCTAGAAGAGGAAGAGACACAAGAAAGACCGGACCCGTTGAAGCGCCGGAATTTCGCGAAAAGGTCATTAAGATCAGGCGCGTCGCCAAGGTTGTTAAGGGCGGACGCAGGTTCAGCTTCTCCGCGCTTGTCGCCGTCGGCGATGGTAAAGGCCGCGTAGGCGTTGGCCTTGGTAAAGCGAATGAAGTTCCCGACGCAATGCATAAAGGCATACAGGCCGCTAAAAAGGCCATGTTCAGAGTGCCTTTGAAAGCTACGACGATACCTCACGAAGTTATCGGCGAATTCGGCGCAGGAAAAGTTTTCCTCAAACCCGCATCAGACGGTACCGGCGTTATCGCCGGCGGCGCTGTCCGCGCTGTCGTTGAGCTTGCCGGAATAAAGAACATATTGAGCAAATCCCTCGGTTCATCTAACTCCGTAAACGTTGTTAAGGCCACCATCGAGGCCCTCAAAAACCTGAGAGATCCCGAACAATATGCGAAGCTTCGCCTTAAAACAGACGACGAAACAAGTGAATAAGGGAGCGTAAAACAAAATGAAAAAACTTAAAGTTACTTTAAAAGGCGGTATAACCAACTGCCAGGAAAGAGCAAGACTCGTTGTAAAAGCTCTCGGTCTCGGTAAAGCCGATTCATCAAAAGTGCACCCTGATAATCCCGCCATCCGCGGAATGATATTCAAGGTCAACCATCTTTTGAGGGTCGAAGAGGTTGAAGTTTAACATCGATTTTTTAGTTTGAGGAGGATTTAGACGTGTATACACTTAATAATCTTGAAGTCAACAAGGGAGCCCGCAAAGACATATTCAGACGCGGCCGCGGCCAGGCTTCCGGCGCCGGTAAAACTGGCGGCAGAGGCGAAAAAGGTCAGTTAGCCCGTAACCACGTAAGATACGGATTTGAAGGCGGCCAGATGCCCCTCATCCGCAGGATCCCTAAACGCGGTTTCAAAAATGAACCTTTCCGCGTACGGTTCGACTGCGTAAACCTTTCCGAACTTAACAGGTTTGAGAATGGCACCAAAGTTGACATGAAGCTTTTGGTTGAGAACGGTATCATTTCAGGCCGTCAGAACGGCGGAATAAAGATACTTGGCGATGGCGATCTCCAGAAGAAATTGTCGTTTGTTGCTAACAAGTTTACAAAAACGGCTGAAGAAAAAATAAAGGCAGCAGGCGGCACTATCGAGGTGATATAGTTGATAGGCACATTAAGAGATTCTTTCAGAATAAGTGAACTGCGCGGCAGAATACTTTTCACGCTTGCGATGATCGCAGTTTACAGGTTGGGTTCACATATTCCGACCCCCGGTATAGACTCGGCGGCGCTTGCGCATTACTTTAAAGCGCAGGGTTCCGGCGGCATCCTTGGATTTCTCGACATGTTCTCGGGCGGCGCGCTCAAGCGTTTTTCGATATTCGCTCTCGGCATCGCCCCCTATATTAACGCGTCGATCATAATGCAGCTTCTGGTTTACGTCGTGCCTTATCTTGAAAAACTCGCAAAAGAAGGTACGGAAGGCAGACAGAAGATCAGCCAGTACACCAGGTACGGAACGATATTAATAGGTGCTCTCCAGGCTTTCGGCATGAGCTTCATGCTCGCTAACGCCGGCGGCGGACAGGGCGTTCTTACACCCGAAATGAAGGCACATTTCGCGCGATTCTCGATACTTACGATGCTCACGCTTACCGCGGGAACGGCCTTTATAATGTGGCTGGGTGAAAAGATAACCGAAAAGGGTATAGGAAACGGTATATCCCTTCTTATATTCGTCGGCATAGTCGCTTCGCTTCCCTCGGCTATCGTTCAGACATACAGAGTATTTGAGGGCGACGCGCTTTTCTATCCCAGGGTCGTTCTGATACTTTTCTTCGTTATAGCCGTAACGGCAGCCGTTATCTGGATCCAGGACGGCGTGCGCAAGATCCCCGTTCAGTACGCGAAACGCGTTGTCGGTAAAAGGGTTTACGGCGGACAGAATACATACATCCCTCTGCGCGTTAACCAGGCCGGCGTTATCCCGATAATATTCGCTTCGTCGATATTATTGTTCCCGGGCCTTATCACCAACTTCTTCGCGAATTACTTTTCGATGGACTCGATCATCGGCAAGATAACGGGTTTCATCAACACGGTTCTCGCGCCATCCCACTGGTTCTATATGGTGCTCTATTGTCTTATGATAATATTCTTCGCGTATTTCTACACCGCTATCACTTTCAATCCGAAGGATCTGGCGGACAACATGAAGAAATACGGCGGATTCATTCCGGGAGTCCGTTCCGGAAGGCCCACCGCTGAATATATCGACCGCACGCTCGTACGCGTTACGCTTGTCGGTTCGGTGTTTTTAGCGATAATAGCCGTCATTCCGAACATCATGATGACCATGGCGAAGGTTCCGTTCTATTTCGGCGGCACCGCGCTTCTGATCGTCGTAGGCGTCGGTCTCGACACTATGAAACAGCTGGAATCACATCTCGTAACAAGAAATTACGATGGATTCCTCAAGAAAAAAAGCAAGTTGTTCAGGTAATTCGGAGGATATAATGAGGTTCATACTACTCGGCGCCCCTGGCGCCGGCAAAGGCACACAAGCCAAACTGTTGATTGATAAGTACCACATTGTCCAGATATCCACCGGCGATATCCTCCGCGAAAACGTCAAAACGGGAACGGAGCTTGGAAAGAACGCTAAATCCTTCATGGAGAAGGGGCTTCTTGTACCTGACGACGTTATAATTTCCATGATCGAAGGCCGCCTGGTAAAGCCCGATTGCAAAACGGGCTTCATACTAGACGGTTTTCCGAGAACGGTGGCGCAAGCCGACGCTCTTGACGGTCTTTTGAAAAAGATGTCCTTGAAACTTGACGCGTGCATATGCATCGAGGTGCCTGAGGAAGAGCTTATCAAGCGTCTTTCCGGGCGCCGCGTATGCGGCTCATGCGGCGAGCCTTATCACATCCACAACAACAGGCCTAAGGTCGATGGAAAATGTAACAGCTGCGGTTCCGACCTGGTCCACCGCAAGGACGATCACGAGGATACCGTCAGAAACCGCCTGAAGGTATACAACGACGAGACGCTTCCCCTTCTCGATTATTTCACGAAGAAGGACCTGGCTATCAGGGTCGATGGCCTTGGCGACATAAACGCCATTTTACATACGATCGTTGCGAAGCTCTCGAAAAAGGCCTGATGATAAAGTTAGCCGAAACAGGTAGTACGGATATTTAATTGATTATGGAGAAACGGTATCAGCCATGGTTGACGTAGAAGTAGTAACAAAAAAATCTATTCAAGAAATAGAATATATGTATGAATCCTGCCAGATAGCCGCTCGCGCCCTCAAGTTGATGCGCGAGAGCGTCAGGCCGGGTGTGACTACTGAAAAACTCGACAAACTGGCCCACGATTATATCGTTTCCCAGGGAGCTTATCCCGTCTTTTTAGGATATCACAACTATCCCAAAAGCATCTGCGCTTCGGTAAATAACGAGGTCGTCCACGGGATCCCCTCCAAAAAAAGGATCCTCGCGGAAGGCGACATCATCAGCATTGACGTCGGTGTTTTAAAAAACAACTATTGCGGCGATTCGGCCATAACCGTACCGGTCGGGACCATAAGCGATTCCGCGGCGAGACTTATAAGGATCACCGAAGAGTCCCTTTATGAAGGCATTGCGAAAGCGGTGCCCGGAAACTATCTCGGCGACGTCTCGAACGCGGTTCAGACCTTCGTCGAATCGAACGGATTTTCGGTTGTGAGAGAATATGTCGGTCACGGGATCGGCAGATCGCTCCACGAACCGCCCTCGGTGCCAAATTACGGTAAAAAAGGCAGGGGCATTAAGCTTGAGGTTGGTTTTTGCCTTGCTATCGAGCCCATGGTAAACGCCGGTAAATACGACGTGGAAGTCACGAACAATCAATGGACGGTAGTTACCAGAGATAAAAGCCTTTCGGCTCATTTTGAGCATACCATAGCGATAACCGAGAACGGCCCTAGAATACTTTCTAAACTAATATAAAAAAAAGGCTTTTAAGGAGGATTGCTTGATGGCAAAAGAAGACCTGATTGAGGTAACCGGAACAGTTATTGAACCGCTGCCTAACGCCATGTTCAGAGTTGAACTGGAAAACGGGCACAAGGTCCTGGCCCATATCTCCGGAAAGATGAGGATGAACTTCATAAGAATACTTCCGGGTGATAAAGTGACGATCGAACTTTCGCCCTACGATCTCACAAGAGGACGCATAACATACAGATCCAAGGGTTAACCAAAATTTATAACAAATAAGTATTGCTTTTTTGTTTTATTTGGTGTAAAATAATGTATTCATTTTACATATTCAGCTTAAGTTTGGAGGTCCGTCATGAAAGTTAGATCATCAGTTAAAAAAATATGTGATAAATGCAAAGTGATCAAAAGAAAAGGCGTCATTCGCGTTATATGCACGAACGTCCGCCACAAACAGAGACAGGGATAATAATATAAATTAACAAGAAAGGAGGCGACTAATGGCTCGCATATCAGGTGTGGATTTACCCAATAACAAACGCTTGGAGATCGCTATGACCTATATCTACGGAATAGGCCGCACGACCTCCCAGAAGCTTCTTACCGATCTGGGAATCGATCTTAGCAAAAAGGTCAAGGAACTTACGGAAGAAGAAATTATTAAGATCCGTGATTATATAGAAAAGCATCTCAAGATCGAAGGCGATCTTCGTCGTGAAACGCTTGGAAATATAAAAAGATTGCAGGACATCAACTGTTACAGAGGAATCAGGCACAGAAGAGGCCTGCCCTGCCGCGGACAGCGCACGCGCACTAACTCACGCACTAGAAAAGGCCCCAGAAGGACGATCGCAGGCAAAAAAGCTACGCCCTCGAAAGGCTAATAACTGAAAATTCGAAAGGAGAGAAAAATGGCTGACGTAAAGAAAACCGGCGCCAGGGTGACTCATGGCGTTGTTCACATCAAATCGACGTTCAACAACACCATAATCAGCATCACCGACAAACAGGGCAATGTTATTTCATGGGCTTCCGCCGGAACATCAGGATTCAAAGGCTCGAGAAAATCGACCCCTTACGCAGCCCAGATGGCTTGTGAAAACGCAGCGAAAAAGGCTATGGAACACGGTATGCACACAGTAGACGTGCTCGTAAAAGGCCCCGGAGCTGGTAAAGAAACCGCCATCAGGACCGTTAAGGCTGTCGGACTTGAAATCGACAAACTCAAAGACATCACACCTGTTCCGCATAACGGATGCAGGCCCAGAAAAAGAAGAAGAGTATAACCGAAAATACGGTTTTGCTCCAGAGTAACCGAACCAAATAAGGAGGATAGGTTAATGGCAAAATATATTGGTCCTAAATGCCGTCTGTGCCGCACCGAAGGCAGGGCATTGTTTTTAAAAGGTGATCGTTGCTTCTCTAAGGAAAAATGTGCGGTTTCACGCCGCGGCACGCCTCCTGGTATGCACGGCGCCAAAAGAAAAGGTAAAGTAACGGGTTACGGCGAACAGCTCCGTGAAAAGCAGAGAATCAAAAAAATATACGGCGTAATGGAGAAACAGTTCAGAATATACGTTGACCGCGCTACAAGCACGAAAGGCGTATCAGGCACGAACCTGCTTCAGACGCTCGAAAGACGCCTTGACAACGTTGTAACGAAAGCTAATTTCGTTCCCTCGCGCGCGGCTGCCCGTCAGCTCGTCTGTCACGGTCATTTCCTCGTAAACGGAAAAAAAGTCGACATCCCTTCATACATCGTTAAAGTTAACGACGTTATTGAAGTCGCCGAAAAATCAAGACAGATCCTTCCTATAAAATCCTCAGTTGAAAACGCAGCGAAAAGACCTCAGGCTGAATGGATCGAAGTAACTCCCGATAAATTCAAGTTCGCGATAAAAAGAATGCCTGAACGCAGCGACATCGATCCTCAGATAAACGAACACCTTGTGATCGAATTCTATTCAAGGTAATTCCATTATCTGTATTTTTGCTTATATTCAAAGGAGGACTTTGTGGAAATGATTCAGATAAAAAAACCCAGGATGACCTATATGAGGGACACGAACCAGGATTCCAGCAGGTACGGCAGATTCGTCGTAGAGCCGCTTGAACGCGGTTATGGAACGACGCTCGGCAATTCACTGCGCAGGGTTCTGCTCGGCTCTTTTCCGGGTGCTGCCGTAACCGGCGTCAGAATTGACACGGTGCTGCATGAATTTTCCACTATTCCTGGCGTTTTAGAGGACGTAACCGACCTTATCCTCAATATCAAACAGATCATCGTCAAGCTTACGGAGGACGAATCGGTCACGGTTACAATAGATAAAAAAGGGCCTTGCGTGGTTAAGGCCGGCGACATCCAGTGCGTAGGTTCATTACAAATTATAAATCCGGAGCAGCATATTGCCACTTTAAATGAAAACGGCAAGCTGGACATGGAACTGGTCATAGAAAAGGGCCGTGGGTACGTTACGGCGGAGAAAAATCTCAAGCCTAATCAGCCTCTCAATACGCTGGTTATCGACGCGATGTTCTCCCCTATCGTAAAGGTTAATTACAATGTCGAAGACACCCGCGTGGGCCAGGACATTAACTATGACAAGCTTATCATGGAACTTTGGACAAATGGTTCGGTAAAACCAGATGAAGCCACATGCCTTGCGGCTAAGCTTCTGCGTGAAAACCTTTCTCTGTTCATCGATTACGTCGATAACAAACAGCAGGACAGCATAGTAATGGTGTCCGAAGAGAAAGAAAAAGTCAACAAATATGTCGATATCCCGATAAAAGACGTTGAATTTTCAGTTCGCTCGCGCAATTGCTTGAAGAGGACTTCCATAAAGACACTTGGCGATCTCGCCAAAAAATCGGCGTCGGAACTTCTTGAGATCAAGAATTTCGGCCAGAAATCGCTCAACGAGATCCGCGAAAAACTCGCGCAGTACAACCTCGGATTGAAAGACGATCCGCCGATGGTTGCGGGCGCGATCCCGATGGCCAGCGAAGCCGATCTTAACGATAATGACGAAGACGAAACGGAAGTTTCGGACGAAGCATAACCTTAAGATGCCTGTTTCGGGCATCACATAATTAACCAAGGTAGGTGAACAAAAGTGAGACATAAAGACGCGAATAAGAAACTTGGCAGGAGAGTCCCCCACAGACGTTCTATGTTCCGTAATCAGGTAATCGCCCTGTTTACACATTCGAAGATAGTTACGACCGAAGCTAAAGCCAAGGAAACAAGCCGCATCGCCGAAAAACTCATAACGATAGCAAGGCAGATGACGGAAGACAAAATAAACACCATGAATCTTAAAAATTCAGCATTCACTATACTGAACGATAAGAAAATGGTAGACAAACTTTTCCATGAGATCGCTCCCGCGTACAAAGAACGCAACGGCGGATACACGAGAATTTATAAGCTCGGAACCCGCGCCGGCGACGCAGCCGAAATGGCGATGCTCGAACTCGTTAAATAGGTTGTAACATGACAACTTTATAGACGCTTTATAATATAGGGGCAATCTATGGTTGCCCCTATATTTATTAAAAGCCCCGGGCGGTCCCCATGTTTTATGCTTCTGAAATTTGATTCTTTTCTTTTTTTACTTTGCGCAAAACATTTATTTTAATTAATTATTTCAAGATGTTTAAATGAAACGGTTATATTCGAAAATTATATTTTAGTGATATATTAAATGATAGAATTTAAAGGCGTCAACTTCAGATACTCTAATACCGAAGGCTCGCCCTTCGTGCTCTCCGGCATAGATCTTAAGATCGCCTCCGGCGAGTTCATAGGCGTTCTCGGCGCCAACGGCTCCGGAAAATCAACTCTCGCGAAATTATTGAACTGCCTTCTCATTCCTTCGTCGGGCAGCGTTTCCGTCTGCGGTTTCGATACATCGAAGGAAGAAAACGTTATCGAGGTCAGAAAGCGCGTAGGATTCGTTTTTCAGAATCCGGAGAACCAGATCGTAGGAACGATAGTTGAAAACGACGTCGCTTTCGCGCCGGAGAACCTCGGCATCGCCGAAAACGAAATAGGCGAGCGCGTCGATTACGCCCTTGAAGCGGTCGAACTGCTTGAAAAGAGAAACTTCATGACCGCGAACCTCTCGGGCGGCCAGAAACAGCGCCTCGCTATCGCCGGCGTTCTGGCCATGAAGCCGGACATACTGGTTCTTGACGAACCTACCGCGATGCTTGACGCCAGGGGCCGGGAGAGGGTCATGGAACTGATCTTAAAGATAAACAGGGAGCTTAAAATAACCGTCGTTCTTGTGACGCATTTCATGGACAACTCTCTTTTGTGCGGCAGGATAATCTGTTTGAACCACGGCGCGGCCGAATATGTGGGGAAGCCGTCGGCTTTTTTCAGGCAGGGGCCTGATATGGTATCCAGATTCAATTTAAGGATGCCGTTCGGTTACGAACTTCTGACGAAACTTTCGGCGGCCGGAATAAAAATTTCCGAGGACGCCTGGGCCGCGGCCGGAAACCTTCGCGAACTGGCAGGCAGGCTTCCAGCGCCGAACCGGTTTGAAAAGGGCGGATTTCACCGCGCGTGATATTATGAACAAGAAATTAATAACGATAACCGGCCTTGGATATGTTTACAGCCCTAAAACACCAGTCGAATGCGTGGCATTACGGGGTGTTGATTTCGAGCTTTATTCGGGCGAGATAGTCAGCCTCATAGGCCATACCGGTTCCGGAAAATCCACGCTGGTCCAGCTTCTTAACGGCCAGCGGAAGCCTTCTTCGGGAAGCATAAAATGGGAGAACCTCGATGTTGAAACGGGCGGCAGGCTCAACCAGAAAAAGTTATGCACGCAGATCGGCATGGTTTTTCAGTATCCGGAGGATCAGGTCTTCGAGGAAACCGTTTATGACGATATCGCTTTCGGGCCTCGCCAGACGGGAAAGCCGGCCGAGCAGATAGAGGGAATAGTTTTTAAGGCGGCCGATCTTATGGGGATAGATCGCGTGACCCTTACGAAGGCCCCATTCGAGCTTTCCGGCGGCACTTTAAGAAAGGTCGCCATAGCCGGGGTTCTCGCTATGGAACCGCAGGTGCTGGTCCTGGACGAACCGATGGCCGGGCTCGACCCGAGATCTTGCGACGTTTTTTCAGGCCTTTTGAAGGGCCTGCGCGAATGCCTTGATATTTCGATCGTCATGGTTTCGCATAACCTCGAATACGTAGCGGCCGTTTCGGACAGGATATATTGTATAAAAGACGGACGGATGGAACTTTTCGGGACGCCCCGCGAGGTTTTTTCCGATGTTTTAAGGCTTAGCGGGCTCAACGTCGGTAATATCGCTCCCGCGAGCCTGGCTTATTTTTTGAAGGAACGCGGTTTCGATTTCGAGATCATGCCCCTTGAAATAAACGAACTGGCGGCGGAGATATTGAAAAACTATGGTAAATGACCTGCTTTTAGGGCAGTATATGCCTACCGGATCGCCGGTCCACGGCGCTTCGCCTAAAATGAAGATAATATCGCTTTTTTTGTTCACCTTCTCGGTTTTTCTTATCCGGGACGGTTATCTTTATTTTTATTTTCTGCTGCTCGCCTGGGTGATTTTAAAGATCGCAAGGCTCGGGACCGGCTTTCTGATAAGGGGCCTGAAACCTCTTATATTCATTTTCGTAATAACGCTTTTTCTGAATATACTTTTCGCCGACGGCGTCAAGGTCCTCTGGGAATGGGGAATCTTCAAGATAACCGAGGAGGGGCTGATCCAGGGGTTCCGTTTTTTTATGCGCGTCATGCTGCTGGTCGTTTTCGCGACTCTTTTAACGCTTACCACATCGCCCATAGAACTTTCCGACGGGATCGAAGAGTGTCTCAGACCTATGAAAAAACTCAGATTTCCGGTCCATGAATTTTCTCTTATGATGACCATAGCGCTGCGATTTATTCCGACGCTTGTCCAGGAGATAGATAAAATTCAGAGGGCGCAGGAGGCCCGCGGCGCGAATTTTACTGACGGAAATATTTTTAAGCGCGCCGCCAGTTTCGTGCCAATACTTATCCCGCTTTTCGTCATGTCCTTTAAACGCGCGGACGAGCTGGCTATCGCCATGGAAAGCCGATGTTACACCGGCGGCGAGGGGCGCACGAGGTATAAGCGCAGGCGCGAAGGTCCGGCGGATTATTTTATGCTGATCGTGGTTCTTGCCGCGATATTTCCAGTGCTGGTAAATTATTTAAAAGGATTTTAAATTTTAGAGATGGCCATAAAATATATCAAAGGCATCACCGAACTTGATAAGGCTAAAACTCTCGTTCTTCAGGTCGAATACGACGGAACGAACTACTTCGGCTTTCAAAGGCAGACGGGAAAGGAAGATACTGTTCCTACCGTTCAGGGGGCGCTGGAGAAAGTTATAGAGCGCGGACTCGGCCGTTATTTTGACACCAAGGGCTCGGGCCGTACAGATAAAGGCGTTCACGCTCTTTGTCAGATCGTGAGTTTCGCGCTCCCTTCCGATTATACGCTTAAGATCCCTCTTGAAGGTTTAAAAAAACTTCTTAACAAGATGCTTCCGAAAGATATACTGGTGAGGGGCGTTTCAATAGTTGACGGCGATTTTCACGCCCTTGGGAGCGCCCGGTCAAAGACCTATATGTACGTGGTTAATTACGGCGGTCCCGACGTTTTTTCGAACCGTTATTCATGGCACGTCAGAAAAAAGATAGACCTTGAAAAACTTCGCGAGATCAATTCTAAATTCAAAGGGCGGTTCTATTGCGCTCCTTTCTGTGACGGCGAAGTAGATCTGAGCGAGATCGAACATTTTTATAAAAACATTTTATCGTTCAGATTTTACGATATGAGTTCGCGTAAAAAACTCTTTTTTTTCGTTGAGGGCGAAGGCTTTTTATATAAAATGGTCAGGCGCATGGTCGGTTTTTCCATAGAATACGCTTACGGCCGCTTCGACATGAAACACGCCGAAAAGATAATGAGCGAATATGAGCTGCGTTCAACTTATGTTACGGCGCCCGCGCGCGGACTTTTTCTATACAAAGTTAAGTATTGAAACCGAAATTAAACGCCTTTGATGAAATACGGCCAATTTTTTTATTGACCAGATTTTAATATAATGTTATTATTCATTTATGCTTAACGATAAAATTTTAGCGGGGTGGTTTTGTGGTTACAGACAGGAGTTTCGTTGAACTTATAAAACAGGTCGATCTTTTTATCGAACTTGAATCTTCTCTTGAAACATATTATGATCTTTGCGCAAAGATATTTCCTGATGAAAAATTCGCATGGTTTGGAATTGCCACTCAGGAAGGCATTCACGCCAAGATCTTTAAAAAGATAAAGGAGTCTATTACGGAAAGGCCTGAAAGATGGGCTCTCGGCAAATATAATTATGAGGCGTTGAAAATGGTCGTTGATTCGATCCATGAAAAGCTCGTCGAAATCAAATCCGGAAAATATAATTCTAAATATATAGTCACTTTTGTCAGAGATGTCGAATCTTCCCTTGTTGAAAGCGATATTGCTAACGCCTTCGTTTCTGAAGGCGGCGAATACCGTAATATGATGAATAAGATCCTCGAGGAAACGGTCGAGCATAAAGAATTCATGGTGAAATTCCTTTCTTTGCGGGGCGAATGATCAATGGATGCGGCTGGTGAATTAGATGATCGAAGGAATAAGCCATATAACATTCATAACGAGCGATCTCGATCGAGCATCGCATTTTTTAAAGACGATTTTTGACGCGCGTGAAGTCTATTCGAGCGGGAATAAGTTTTTTTCAAAGAGTTCTGAAATTTTTTTCCTTATTGGCGGAATATGGATAGCGTTGATGCAGGGAGGCGCTTTTTCGGAACGAACTTATAATCATGTGGCCTTTAAGATCAGCGAAGAAGAATTTGAGGAATACGAATCGCGCCTTAATTCGCTCGATATTGAAATATTGTCTCCGAGGCCGAGGGTTGCCGGAGAGGGCCGCTCTCTTTATTTTTACGATCATGATAACCATCTTTTCGAGCTGCATACCGGGAATCTTTCTGACCGGCTCGAAAGATACTCGAAAACCGAATAACGCTATAAAAAACAGGTATCGGATGAAAATTTATAAACGAACTGAAAGACTTATCCTGAGGGACTGGAAGGACGAGGACCTGGCGCCGTTCACCGAAATGAATTCGGATCCGGCCGTCATGAAATATTTTCCTTCTATTCTGACGCCTGAAAAAAGCCGTGAATTCTTTGAAAGAATAAAGACGAGGATCGAAGAGAACGGCTATGGTCTTTTCGCGGCCGAACTCGCCGAAACAAATGAATTGATAGGATTCACAGGTTTTTCCAGCCCTAAATTCGAATCATGGTTCACTCCCTGTATCGAGATCGGATGGCGCCTCAGAAAAAAATTCTGGGGAAAAGGCCTGGCTCCGGAAGGCGCGACGGCCTGTCTCGGTCTCGGTTTTAATATATTCGGTTTTGCCGATATTGTTTCCTTCACTTCGGAGATCAACGCGCCTTCCATAAGGGTCATGGAAAAGATCGGCCTTTCGCGTATCGGCGGTTTCGACCATCCGGACATCGCCGAAGGAAGCGCCCTGAAAAAACATGCGCTGTATAAAATATCAAAGGACGGATATTTTGCATCGATAAAATAATTATGATATAATGTTAAATATTTAATTCCCGGCCGCGCGTTTTAATTTTCAAGGTTTTAAAACTTCATGAAAAAACGGCTTTCAACCCGCGTTATATTATGTTCGAAGTTTATTATAAGTATCTGTTTTAATATGATTCCGCGGAGGTATAAATGATAATTCATTTCAAAAAATCGCTCAAGATGAAATTACTGATAACGGCTTCAGCCGTGATAGCGTTATCCGCCATAGCTCCGGTCTTCGCCGCCGACGAAGTGGGCCGCCGCATAGAAATGTCT
Organism: uncultured bacterium; assembly: GCA_964551445.1. Taxonomy (GTDB): domain Bacteria; phylum Muiribacteriota; class UBA9980; order UBA9980; family UBA9980; genus DAOPXV01. The sequence goes on from CAZKCG010000025.1 coordinate 21,940, forward strand.
TTGATAGAGCGGGCATCCGGATTTTCAGGCATACCGGATATTCCCGCGGAACAGCTGCCGTCGCCGCCGGTTGAATTTCGCGAGATCGAGTCCGGCTCAGGTAAAAAGAAGATCACTGCCGAAACGGCTTATATTGAAAGCGCCGATGGGACTTTTTCCATGCCGGCCGATATAAAGAACTTCGACCTGAGATGTTCGACGCGCGAGAAGTCCAGAATGGCGGCTGTGATCAAGATCAGGGAGATGGCGAAGCTTTTGCGCGGCGCTTTGCCTGAAAGATATAATGAGACCATGGAAAAAATAACGAAACTTGCCGCGGGCGTTGACGCTTTGCCCGGACCGTCCCTGAACGATCTTTGCGCCGTCGCCGAGCTTTTAAAGGCTGACGCCGCTTCGCTGCCGTTCGCCGCCGGGCTTTGCTCGGGGTCGAAACTGGCTCGCCGGTACGCGGATATCGCTGAAGAGTATCCCGTCGAGCCTATGACGCGCCCATCCGCCAGGGCTAATATCGAAAAAGTCCGCGAGATAGCGGCCGCAAGGCTTAAAACGATAGCCGCCAACGACTCGGCCAGAAGAATTCTGATCGAAAAAAATAATAAAGCTGTCGAAGAAGCGCGGAAAACGCTTAAGAAAAAGATCGATGAACCGCATTTTTCGCGCGGCCGCGAAGCGGTCGATTCATTTAATCTCGGGGTCGCCGCGTATCACGAGGAACTTTTGAATTTTTTAAGATATAATTATTATCAGTTCATGCAGCTCGGCGATGCCGAAAACGCCCGCAAGATCTTCAATTGCCGCGTCGTGAACGGAAAATGCGAATTCAGCGGCGAATTCATGGATGAATATGACGGCCTTCCCGCAAGGCTTGATTTCCGGTATTTGAGGCGCGACGGGTTCGGCGGAACCCGTACCGGGACCATGCCTGTGGAACAATTCAAATACAAAAGGTCCTTCGATTCAATGCTCGGCGTATATTGTCTCGAAGAAATGAAAATGAGCGAATTATTGCCTTTAAAGGATCGGACCGCCGTAGCGGAGCGCGTAAGATCCTGCCTGGATCTTTCAGAGAATCGCTTCAGTTCGCCTCTGGATGAAATATAAATTAATTCAAGCCTTGCGCGATAAAAAGAAAGCGTCTCTTACTTAAATCGGGTGGGTAAAATCGGTTCATTTCAAGTTGAGAGTTCAGAGTGTAGAACTAAAGGATTTTCTGACAATGAAGACGGTCTATTCCGTCTTTCAGGCATTATTTTATTTGTAAAGGCTCGTGAAGCGAGCAAAGCCACAACTTCCGTTCTTCACTCTTCGCTAAAAAATTACCCATACAAAACACGAAAGAACCAAGAAAGAGGAATACGATGACAGCCAATACCACGAAGGTCGAAAGATATTACAGCGATAACTTTTTAGCCTACCAGCGGGCCGAGCAGAAGGTTTGCGACGAGATCGTCACGCTTATCGACCGTCACGGAAAACCGGATGAGATAAGGGTTAAACTGCCCATTGAATCGCGCATCAAATCCATAAAAAGCATTATAAAAAAAATACAGAAAAGAAAATTCTCGTCATTTGGCGAAGTTCGCGATATCGTCGGAGTTAAGATCGTCGTCAACAACTCCTGCGACGTTTATAACGTCATTAAAATACTTTCCGAGAATATGCTTGAAAAATACGAGCACGAGATCGACGATATGATCGAAAAGCCAAGGACCAACGGTTACAGGGCCGTGCATATAAATCTTGCGTACGCTCTGTCCGTCGAGGGAAAGGCATTCATGGTCCCGGTGGAGATACAGCTTAAGACCCTGTCTCAGGAATTATGGTCTATTCTGACGCATTCGGATATATATAAACAGAAACATGAGATACCCGCCATAATAAGAAGCTTTACAAGGACGCTCGGGACGCTTCTTTCCGTCGTTGACGAACAGGCCCTCGAGATCCGTTCTTTCATGGAACAGAAGATAACCATCTCGAAAGAACTGTCGATGAATCCGAACGATAATATCGACCGCGAAATGGTGGCAAGGCTTATTAGAAACGAAATGAATTATGAGATAAACGACGAGGAGTTCATGGAGATAATAACGAGCCTCGGCGCCAACAAGGTGCGCACGATAGATCTCATAAGAAAACTTTTGAAGAACGAAGTTATAAGGGATTCGATCGACCGCGTCTTTCTAGGGTCCATGAAAAGAAGGGCTAACGCCGTCGAATATATCAAATATGGAAGCGTCGTGCTTTTTGACGTGCTGAAGGGCGACGCGGTGAACGCCGGAAAAGTAACGGCCGCGATCTATAACGACTACGATATAACAGACGAAAGATGCCATATCTGCTCGAAACGGCTCGAGGGATACGAGGCGGAATATTCAAGAGGGCATTACGACAGGCCTGAAATGGTATGCATACAGTGTCTGGAAAATAATTTTCATAAATGTTCGATATGCGACGCGGTATATGTTTCAGGCGATACCGGGGTCTGTTCTAAATGCGGCGCCGCCGTCAATCTGGGCTGTTAGGACCGGATAACATTCTGGATTTGCCCCATCTTGATTTATTTATTTATTTGTGGTAAAATGTTGTTGCTTAATAAAATCAATGCTTATTGACATAGGGTGAACCGTTTTCCCGGTTTTCTCTATGGATTTTTATATTAAGAAAGGTTTTGCGGTAGAAAAATGGCTGAAAAAAAGTGGAAATTTGAAGATTTTATAAAATTTTCCGACCTGAAGATGCTGATGCTTGATTTTCAGATGGCTACCGATATCAGCGTTTCGTTATACGACGACGCTCTTGAAGTTATTTACGGTAAACGCCCTTCCCTGAAGCTTTGTTCGTACCTCGTCGAAAATCATGCCCACAATCTTGACTGCTGCGGCTTTCTAAAAGTGTCCGAGAATATTAAAAATTCTGAATGTTCGGTCGTCGAGTGCGGAATGGGCCTTTCGAGTTTTATTATTCCGATAACTTCTTCGCAGTCGGAGCCTATAGGCTATGTGATAGGCGAACCGGTTTTTCTTTCAAAGGACGCCAAACATGATTTTCTTGATAAATTATCGGTGACCGGCTTTTCAAAAAAAGAATGTTCCGTTGACAGGATACGGGAATATCTCCGCGACGTGGAAGTGATATCGCCCGAACAATACAGGGCGAAGGCTAATTTTCTTTTAAATTCCATAAACATACTTATAAAAAGCTCGATGCAGAAGGACGAGATCGAACAGATATCGATGCTTCTGGCCGAAAATCATATTCTGCGGCAGAAGGGCGAGGAGGGCGTAAATTCGCTGCTCACGCTTTTCGAGGTCTCCAAAAATATCAACACGATATCCGATCTCAAAACTCTCCTGGCGAGTATAGTGAACTCTATATCCAAACTTTTGAGCGCTGAATCATGCTCTATAATGCTCGTTAATAAATATTCCAAAAAACTTGCCGTGGCGGCCGCGGATCACGCTGAACTGACATTCGACCCGTCTTCCGAAACGATATTCGAACAGATCGTTAAAAACGGAAGATCCCTTGTGATAAAAGACATCAATTCCGACGCCCGCATTTCTAAAAAATGTAAATCGTTTTATTCGAATACGGCGGCCCTTATAATGGTTCCGCTCCGCTACAAACAGGACGTCATCGGTATCGTGACCGTAAGCACGAAAAGCGCGCCCTCGATCTTCGCCAAGGAGGACATGGTCCTTCTTGATTCGATAGCCGAACAGACGGCCATAGCTATAACCAATTCTAATTTTCACGCCGAGGTCACTCAAAAATTCGAGAGGCTGACGGTCTTAAACAGGGTATCTAATATTTTAAACTCGACGCTGGAGCTGGACCGGCTCCTTTTGACGACCATAGAGCTTATTTCGGAAGTAATGGGCGTCGAGGTATGTTCGCTCATGCTTTTGAACCCTGAGAACCAGACGCTTCGCATAGTTGTGGCCCACGGCCTCGACGAAGAGATCATCAATAACACAGAGATCAAGGTGGGCGAAGGAATTTCGGGTTACGTTGCCAGGACCTGTAAACCCATCCTTATCGCTGATATATCCAAAGACAAGCGGTTTTGCAAGCGCTCCAAAAGCAACGTCGATTACAGGACCAAGTCGGTTCTTTCCGTTCCTCTCATAATCAAGGAAAAGCTGGCCGGCGTAATTAACGTAAACAACAAAGCTTCTTTAGATATTTTCACGGCTGACGATCTTCAGCTTCTTGAAACGCTCGCCACCCAGATAGGTTCCGCTATTGAGAACGCCAAATTATATAATCAGATGCACCAGAAGGTCGTGGAGCTTACGATGCTTCATAATCTCGGCACGACCATAAATTCCTCTCTTGATCTTAAAAATATCATCTCGCATATAATAGTGAACATGCAGACCATATTTGACGCCGACATGGCCTCGCTCATGCTGTGGGATGACAAGCGCGAATATCTGCGGATAATCTCGCACACGGGCCTCGACGAACAATACGTGAACGAGCTTAAATTCGGCGCGGGTGAAGGCGTAGCCGGCGCGGTAGCTGCAAGCGGCAAGCCTATGATCGTTCTTAATACGAAGTCCGAGACGAGTTATAAAAAATATGACGTTCTTCACGATGAAGTGCCTAAAACGCTTATATGCGCGCCTATAATCGTTAAAAAGGTCGTCGAAGGCGTTATCTGCTGCGAAAGATGGCTTACAAGGACCGGGCCCTTCAATGAAGAAAATCTTAATCTTCTCGCTACGGTGGCTTTTCACGCCGCTATCGCCATAGAGAACGCCAATCTTTATAATGACCTTTTGAGGGTTTATCTCGAAACGGTACAGAGCCTCGCGGCAGCGTTAGACGCCAAGGACTCATATACTCACGGCCATTCGCGGCGCGTGACATCTCTCGCGCTTGCTCTCGGGCGGGAGCTTGGAATAACGGAGAACGAGCTTTACATTCTTAAACACGCCGCGCTTTTGCACGATATCGGAAAGATCGGCATCTCCGAATCGATACTTCAGAAACCTTCGAGGCTGACGGATGACGAATTCGACTGCATAAAAAATCACCCTTCTACCGGCGCTAAAATACTTGAATCGGTTGAGTTTCTTAAGAACGTATGCCTCCAGATAAAATATCATCACGAACGATTTGACGGCAAGGGTTATCCCGACGGCGTCAAGGGACGGGATATTCCTTTAGGTTCGCGCATCATCGCGCTCGCCGATACCTACGACGCTATAACATCCACCAGGCCTTATAGAAAAGGACTTCCGCACGAAGTGGCCCTTGAAGAAGTAAAACGCTGCAGCGGCTCTCAATTCGACCCGGAAGTGGTTGACGCTTTCGTCAGGATCTCCGATATGTGTCAGAAGATAACCGAAGATTCCGAGGACGACAACGTTATAAATATGTCGGGCATAAAATCAATGCTCGACGGCTTTGTGAAGCCGCTATCGCTTTTTTAGCGACGGGCGGATACAGGCCGGTATTTTCTTTTGTTAAATCATCGATTTTAGAGGTGCGGCATGAGTACTTTTCGTAAATTATCATTTGTTTCAATACTGTCCGTGACGGTTTTCATTTTTTCATTTCTGGCATTAATATCACAAACAAACGTTTTTGCCGGCAACGCCGCGTCAAAAGCGATGAGCGTGTGCGAAAAATTTTCCGATTGCAAGGGTTCGGGAAAATATCCTTACAATTTCAGGTCGATCGATGACAAGCTGTTCGCGGGCGGAAACCTTTTCGGGCCGGCCGTTTCAAAGAACTCGACCGCGCAGGTTTTAAAATATCTTGAACTTTTAAAGTCGCTTGGCGTAAAAAGCGTCATACTGCTAAATGTTCCGGCCGGCTATGGCGCGGAAAGCAGAACTATCGAAAAATATTGCGGCGAGCTCGGGCTTACATTCTATCCCTGCCGGATGAATGCCGAAACGGTTCCCGACGCCGCTCAGACCGAAAAACTTATGAAGCTTATCGATGATGGAGCTTACGTGCATTGCAACTGGGGCTGTGACAGAACGGGTTCCGTTATAGCCAAATATCTTGTCGAGAAAAAGGGTTATAGAGGAGCGGACGCGTTTCGCGCCGTTATAGGCGGCGGGTCGCATAGCGGAAGTCTTGGCGGCCTTAAACAGACGCCGTCTTATAAGAAGCTCCTTTTATATTTCTGGCCTGATGTCGCGTCCGAAGACGCTAAGGTGGCCTCCAAATACGGCATAAGATCCAAATAGCTTCTTTTTATTCATTTCTTCCCGGAAAAATCTTTGCGGCGGTCTTACGCATGATGCTCTTTTCTTCGATGTTTCGAGTGATTAAGGGCGGGCGCAAGCCTTTCTTCAGCCGTTAAAAACTTATTTTCGTTTTCCGACTCCGGCGGCCTGTAATTTTTTGTTAAAGCCCGTCCCGCCAATTTGCGAGATATCCCAAAAATAAATTGATTTTTAAGGTTTTGTGTGATAGAATTTGCACATAATTATATAGGAGGTTCAACTTCTATGCGGGCTTATGATGTTATACTAAAAAAAAGGGATGGCGGAACACTGACGCGCGAAGAGATCGACTTCATGGTTTCCGGCTATGTCAGGGAAGAAATAAAAGATTACCAGATGGCCGCGTTTTTAATGGCCGTCTTTTTCAAATCGATGAACGCTCAGGAAACGCTTTATTTGACGGAAGTCATGGCGAAATCCGGCGATATGGTTGACTTATCGAAAATTGAAGGAATAAAAGTCGATAAACACAGCTCCGGCGGCGTCGGAGACAAAACGACCCTCGTTGTTGCCCCGCTCTGCGCCGCGTGCGGCGTTCCGGTCGCTAAAATGAGCGGCCGCGGCCTCGGACATACCGGCGGAACGCTCGATAAACTCGAAGCTATCCCCGGTTTTCAGATAAATCTTTCGTCTGAAAAATTCTTCGAAAACGTTAATAAATACAAGATCGCCGTTGTCGGTCAGACGGGCAATCTCGTTCCTGCCGACAAAAAGTTATACGCTCTTCGCGATTCCACGGCCACCGTGGACTCCATTCCGCTTATAGCAAGCTCCATCATGAGCAAGAAGCTCGCCGGCGGCGCTGACGCCATCGTGCTCGACGTCAAGACCGGTTCCGGCGCCTTCATGCAGACGCAGCAGGAAGCGGTTGCTCTCGCCCGCGCAATGGTCGAGATCGGAAACGGCGCCAAAAGAAACACGGTCGCCCTTATAACCGATATGGACCAGCCACTCGGTCGCGCTATCGGAAATTCGATCGAGGTTATCGAGGCCATCGAAACTCTCAAGGGGAAAGGGCCTTCGGATCTTGAAGAACTCGCGATAGAACTTTCGGCCCACATGCTGGTTCTCGGAAATATCTGCGGAAACTATAAAGATGCTAAGACCATGCTTATATCGGCCCTCGATTCCGGCATGGCCCTCAATAAATTCCGCGACATGATAAAAGCGCAGGATGGAAATCCTGACGTCACCGATAATTACGACCTTCTTCCGAAAGCTAAATATAAGATCGACGTCCTGTCTACGACTGAAGGCTATGTCGAAAAGATAAACGCCAAGGAGATCGGCAACGCCGCGATGATACTCGGCGCCGGACGCGCCAAAAAAGAAGACGAGATCGATCCCGCCGTGGGCGTTACGCTCAATAAAAAGATCGGCGACTACGTCGAGACCGGAACGAAAATAGTGACGATCCACGCCAACGATATGGGACTTGCCAAGAGCGCTTACGACCGCGTTCTGAGCGCGTATACCTTCATACCGAGAATGCCGAAGATACAGTCTCTCATCCACTATATCGTCAATTCCAGCGGTGCGTCCCATTATGAATACAAATAACAGCGAAACCAACGATAACAATACCGAATTCACCGAAGAAAAAAGAACGAAATTAAACGTTAACCTCACCAACTTCTTTGATTTAAAGAGCGGCGAGGTTAACGTCAAGTCGCTCGAACCTTCAGAGATCGGCCATTACATCGAAAGAATGGTCTTTGTAATGGGCCGCGTTTCGGAACTTTTCAATAACGCAAAAAAATATAATTTTCAGGTCCCGGTCGAGAAAGTATTCGACACGCGCCCTGAATTCATAGAATTCATCGACAGCCTCATACTTTTTTTCATGGCGCTTAAATATAAGTTCCTGCTTCAGAACAAGGGCGTGAATACAACTTCGCTTTCCATAGATCCTACCGATTCGGGATTTCCGCATTTTACCGACCTTTGGAATTTCAAGAACGACGTTGAATGCGCCGCCGAACAGTTAGCCGCCATGCCCGCCCGCGAGGAAATTTTGAAGAACGCCGTCGATTCAATATTTCGCGGTGAATTTCCAGTCCGCGAACAGCTTTTATACGCGCGGCATAATTATTTCAATTTTATAAAAGGCGAAAATATAATCTCCGATTTTAAAATGAATAAGCCCGTCTTTATGGGCAACGGCAACGGCGAATCGCTTTACAGGATAAACTTTTACGGCTTCGACGAGCGCTATAACATTTTCAATTTTTATTCCATGCTTCTCACGCAGGCCGACCACACTTCCGAGCCGCTCATATCCACTCCGAAGCACCGCTTATTTTCGGCGATAAAAGACTTTTATAAACAGGATCTTTTCAGGCTCGCCCATTATCTTGACGATCTCGATCCGCTCATTCATCCGAAGGTGCTCATCAAATACACCGTCGGTCCATATTATTCGAAAAGCACAATGAACGCGGACAATATAAACGAGGTTTTAAATATCGCCCTGGGCGATCCATTTATATTCAAATTCAATATTTCGGGCATGATGTCAATAAAAACAATAAAAGAAAGCTCGGTAGTGAAAAAATTCGTGAATCATCTTTTCGGCTACGCGAATTCCAAGGAGATATTTTCCGAGAAATTCGAGAACGATTATATGGTGGTTCCTTTTAAACTGAAACAGTTTTTACGCGACAGGAACGAGGCCGGGAAACCGTGCCGGATCTTCGGCGTTTTAGATGGAGGGGAGTTAGTTGAGTAACGCAGGCGCAAACAATTCGAACGTTCACCCGATAACGGCTGACGAGATAAAAAAACATATAACGGAATGCGAGTTCAGATTAACCAATATACTTTACAACCAGAAGAAGATCAATCTTTTTGAATATGTCATGAAGGTCGTCCCTGACGAACAGTTCCTGCATACGCAGGAGGAGGGCGAAACGTTACGCGCCATCCGTTCGGGCATGGCCGTTTATTACATAATTTTCGATCTTCTCGAAAAAAAGACGGGGCTTTCGGGCATGATGGCCAATCCAGCCGGACGCGACGAGAAAAAATTCCGCGAATCGCTCGAATTCGTCACGACCTATTCCCTTTTTGCCATGGCGTCGTTCGTGAATATCAAACTCGACCTTATTCTAAGCGTCAAAGGCCGTGAAAATCTTCCCACTCTTAAGCTCGCCGAAGACTACTTCATATTCACCAAGGGAAAGGTTGACACGCTTATAACGCTTTTATGCGACTATGTCCACGCTTTAAATACCGCGGATGAATCAGGCAAAAAAATAATCGTCGACTCGATAGATTATGTCGGGCTTTCACGCGAATTTTTCAAGCTTTTGAAACAGTCCGCCATAAATAACAGAAAGAAATTTTCCGACGAGCTTCTGGCCGTCGTCGCGAACACCGTGTTTAAAGTCGAAGGCGACGAGGTGAGCATATCGAATTTCGAATCGGAATACGCCGTCACCGAGCAGAAGATAGAATTTGTAAAGGTCTTCCCCGAGGACATAGTCGGAAACACCGACTCGAAAAAAGGCGTGGTTAGAAATGTAGACAGAATTGCGCTTTTTGACGCACGCGAATGCCTCAACCCGATCTTGGTGCTGGGCGGGCTTTCCTGGAGCATACTTTTTGACGGCCTTCCAGGGACCGGAAAGACCACGCTTTTTAAACTCGCGATGTCGAGGCTTTCGGAACGAGGCGCGCAGATCGGGATCCCCGTCGAATTCGTTTCGATAGACCAGAGAATAAAAGACGAATATTACGGCAAGACCGGAAAAAACCTTCTCGACAGGCTCGATAAGGCGAAACAGAAAAACAAGATAGTGCTCGTGTTCTTCGACGACGTCGATCTTATATTGCTCTCGCGCGGCGATCCGAATATGGGCGGTTCCGACAAGGACGTTTTAAATATCACGATGCAGTTCCTCGACGGCATGTTCACCAAACCCATCGGAAACTGCCAGGTTTACGCGGCGACCAACGAGCCTACTTCGACCGATTCGGCTCTGCGCCAGAGGTTCCATCAGCGCTATCTCGTCTCGGGCCCCGAGTCATGGGAAGATTACGCGTCTCTAATACATACGAAACTCAGAACGCAATACCAGGCGGGGATCTTAAAGGTTGACGGCGAGACGGACTTTTTGAAAAAGAAGGCCGCAAGGTTATCCGACAGCGCATCGGGCGAAACCGCCGGCGCCGCCTCGCAAGGCTTGATATCGGGCCTCGCTTCGAAATTCTTCGGCTCAGGCGAACCGTCGGGCGGACGGAAGACCTATACATGGGAAGACGTAGGAAGGCTCTGCGTGGAGTTCAAGAAAAAGGACGAACGCTTTACCGGCCGCCCCATTCACAGCATCAGCGAGAACCTCAAGGAATATTCGGCGGATTTTGAGATCCCCGAGGAATTTTTCACTAAACCCGAAGTCTTCATGAAGCTTGGTTTCGCCGAAAAGGTGAACAAGATAAAAGAACTTTATAAACCTATAACCGCCGAACGCGTGATGTGCGAGCTTGAAAGATATTTCAATTCAGAATCCCGTTACAGAACGGACGCTAAAGATCAGGCACGCGAACGCATATTGAATTCGATGATAAACGAGTTCGAAGCCAAGGAAGAATTTTTGAAGATCTATAAAGCCAAAGCGGAGGGGCAGAACTGATTTGTCGGATGTAATAAAAGATTTCCATAAAGAAAAATATGAGCGCGAATCAAAGGTCCTCATGGGAAGGCTCTTTGATATCGACCATTATTTCCGCCTTGACGGATTCCTTCTCGACCGTTATATCGAGACTCTGATAACCGTCCTGGGCCATAAAGAGGCCGGATCGCTTCCCCGCTGCAGGCCTTATTACATCGATATGTGCGGCTATTCGAAAGAGATCGCTGATTTTCTCGGAAACCGCAATTATCTCTATCTGAAACCGTCCATGTATTACGCGCTTATAGTTTCTCCGGAACAGGCCGGCGCCGGCACTTCCTATATGCCCTTCTCATTTTTGAAAGACGCTCTCGCCGCGGCGTATAAAAGATACGACGAGCTTTTGAAGGTATTGACCAAGGACAATGTCGCCGTTTTACAGATGAAGCTCAATATAAGAAATCTTGAGGACGTCAACCAGGTCGTAAGCCTGAAAAGCCTTAACATGAAGATCGACACCATAGAAGGCCGCGTTTCCGACATAACTAAAATAAAGAAGATGATAGATCTTCTCGGTGATAATGACAACATTCTTTCCGACTCGTATGTAGCAGACATGATGACGGCCGCGAAAAAGGTCGGAAACATAAAAAACGCCATAGGCCGCCTCAATACCGAAGATATTTGCCAGGCGATAAATTCTTTCTTCGTCGAATATCCCGTTCCCGCCATGATGTTATTCGACGCCGAAAATGAAAAAAGCCTTTTTTTTCACGGCATGTCCGATCTCGAGCTTGACTCCCGCGCGGAGGGCGTTTTTGGCGTGCTCATCGATAAAACATCCGTGCTGGAGAATCTTGAAAAACTCAATTTCATCGATTACCACATGAACGCCGCCTTTATCGGCGAAAAGATCGAAGAGATCGAGAATCTGGAACTTATAGAGCGCGGCCATGATATAAATATGATGTCTAATTTCGAGCTTGAAAGGGTCCGGTCGGAACTTACCGGCAGCCTGCCTCCGGTCGTGGAAGAACTTGCCGAACTGAAAAATAAGATCGAAAAACAGAAAAAACTTTTGAAAAGCACCGTGAAAGGGCTTTCCGAAGGCGCTAAATATATGCTGGCTTTCGCTAAAGCAGAATTTCCTATAGTCAATAAACTTTTATGCCTCTTCGACAGAAACAATTATTTGAGGCGCTATTACGCCGAAAATTACGACCTTCTTAACGAGCTTGAAAAAATGCCCGTGATCAGAAAATATTACGTGCTGAAAAAGTTATCGACGCAGATAAAAAGGAGTGGATATTAATGGGCAATCTCGTAAATACCTCGCTCGGATACCTTATACTCGCGCTTTTCGTTTCGCTTCTCGACAGATATTTTTCCGGCGAGAACTACAAAAAAGGCGAGTGGATAAATGGAAAGAGTTTCAAGGCAAAGTTCGCCCTCTCCATAGTTATAGCCATAATGCCTTATTTTTTCACCGGATTTTTTTACGGAACGATACTCTACACTCCCTGCTACGCTATATCCATGGTGATCGGATTCGCCATAGGCGAACGCTTTCTCAGATCATACGACTGGGCTTTCAGAAAACCGGGCGAACTGGCTAAAACTTCCGATGCGCCTGCCACAATAGCTGAAACCGCCGCCAAAGTAATAGATACGATAGCCGGAAGCGGGTCCGGCGAAACATCGGAAGAACCGAAACCGATAGATGACGATCCGTCCAGAAAGTCGGTCGTTGAAGCTATCGGCGGCGCCGGAGCGAATATAAAGGACGGCCTCAAATCGTTAGGCGAAGGCATCGCGAAAGCTTCCGAGAATATTTTCAAGGGCGACGGGAAAACAGAAAAAGAAGTAGAAAAAAAGAAAGATTACGAACCCAATAAGAACCTCGACGATAAACTTAAAAATTATTAGGATGATGTTTTATGGCCGACGATCAGACCGTTAAAAAAACCGGCTTTGCCGCTTTCATATTCTCAAAACTTGACTCAATGCCTTTCGCCATGCGGAAATGGCTGGTCGGGTTTTTAGGTTTCATACTCTTCGGCGGCGTGATAGCGCTCTTATTCCTTTATTTTTACCTCTCGTCCAGGCTTTCATATCCCGAACGCGGCGTCGTTTATAGAGTTAACGAGACCGTCACGAACTACGCTTCAGGCGCCCAAAAATACCACATGGACCGCTCTTCCATAGCCTCCATATCGGAAGGCACTCTTCTTTCTGGTAAAACCGAGGAGGAGGATTCCAACAAGGCTTCCGCGGTAAAGGTAAAGGCGATAATCTGCACTTCAAAACGCCGTGAAAAAGGCGACGTTGACGAATATGAACTTTTAAATACCGTGTATCAGAAAGTCGCTCAGGCCTCGACCAAATCGGAACGGTCTCGCGCCGTGTTCGATATTTCACGCTCGAATTATATAGAGAACGTAGCCGGTTTCATAAGCCCGGCGGCCAGCACCGAAGACATAAAACTTATAACTCTCGAAGAAGCCAAGGAAATAACCCGGTTCGTCGATGCCGACACTTACGTCATCGACGATAAAACACAGAAACCGGTCAATAAATACAGGCTTACCGACGGCCGCAGATATTTCGGCGTGTTCGGGGACCAGTTCAGGGCCTCGACAAAACTCGCTGAGCCCGTTTCATCCGATGTTTTTAAAACTATATACCATTCTCAGGAGGACGGACTCTTCGGCCTTATGCCGCAGGGCTCCAACTATTATTTTTTAAAGGATGCACCCGGTTTTTATGAAAAATGGTCCGATTACTTCAATGGGAAAAAGGATACTTCCGAGGCGACCTTCTTTAAGATAACCCAGTTCTGGGACACTCTGCCGTGGCGCACGCTTAACGGGGGTTATAAAATCTCCGATTACAGGGGCGACATAGCAAAAATAAGCATAGAGGACTTCTGGTTCAATTATGACGAGGACGTAGTTTACCGGTATTATCTTGACCTGAACGGAAACGGCGTTATCGAAGACAGCACCGAGGTCGTCGGCAAGGTGCTTTTTTCGAAAAATTCAAATCGCGAACAATCGGCGGACGCCGGCCAGAAAGATATTTCCTATACGGTCAATTATTCCTATATGGCGGGCTCTTCAGTTAAAACCGCGTCGCGCGACTTCGTTTTATGCGGCGATATAGAGGCCATGATGCCGGATCAGGTTTTCGACGGGTTCGGCCAGCACTCATATCTCGGATTTATAGAAGAGAAGCGCGATGATATAATGCTCTACCTCGACCGTTCGGTTGAAAATCTCGACCGCGCGATAAAGGAAGACGACACACTCGGCACAAAAACTTCCATTGTCCGCCTGCTTACATACGCCAGAAGGCCTTACGCCGCGTCGGCCGCGTCAAAGTTAGGCGTCGGCGTGCCCGTGATCAAATAAAAGCTTAAAAGGGATGTTTCAGAACTTGCGTAAAAGCGGCTTCAGCCTTTTAAATTTAATACTCATATCGTCATTTTTAATATTTTCAAAATTCGTATATGACGGATCTCTTTTTGAATTCGATAAAAAGGCCATAGCGTTCATTCAAGGCCATACGAATATAATTTTCGACCATATAACGCTTCTGTTCACCATAGCCGGAAGCGGCGAGGTCACTGGCGTCATATCGCTTTTTATCGCGGCGTTCTTATTCGTTTCGGGTTACCGCCGCGCTTCGTTCTTCTTTCTGTTTTATTTCGGAATGTCGGTCGCGGTGGAACTCGCGTTCAAGTTCACTATCCCGCAGCCTAAGGTCTTTCCGGAATTTCGCCGCGGCCTGAAGATCCCGGTTCCGATCTATTCGCCGTTCACGCCTTACGCCTATCCCTCGGGGCACGCGACAAGGACCGTGATGCTTGGCGGAATGTTCTATTATTTTATCGACAGGCTCGGAAAGATAGACGTTAAAAGTTACGCGAAACAGGCCGCCGCCAAATTCTGGCCGCTATGGGGAACTCTCGTGGTTTCAGCCGTTTTCAGATTGGGCGGTTATGATAAAAAGAAAGCCCTGATAAGAAGGACATTAAAAACCGCTCTGGTTCTATTTATCGCGGCCATGCTCGTATCCCGGATCTATGAGGGTGCCCACTGGCCGTGCGACGTTATCGGCGGCGTTTTTCTGGGCGGATTTATGCTTTCGATGGCGCTTCGGCACTTACGGTAGTGAAAAGATAAAAGAGAATAGTGAAAAGTTAATGTTGGCGCTTTCGGCGCTCAATTTTGGGGTCAGCATACCGGCTGTTAAGAGAAGTGCAGAGGAAATATATCAGCGCTTAAAATATGCAGCCCGCAGGCTGCCTGCCGCAACTATTCACTATTATTTATTCGCTATACACTTATTTATGGCACAATATCCCGTAATTTCTTTTGATTATAACCGTTTCAAAGCCCGCTTCGCGCAGCCTCAGATTTATCCCGGCGTAGTGCTTCTTGCCGAAGGATGAGTCCGGGTCGCCGATGTAATGGAACATCTTGCCGCCATGCCTTAAAACGCGGAACGTCTCGTTATAAAATTCGGCCGAATAAAGTTCGCCGGCGTGCGAGAACCGCGGCGGATCATGTATTATGGCGTCAAATTGCGCGTCCTTGAAATTTTTGATCCCGTCGTAAACACTTCCAAAATTGGAAATTATTTTTTCGTTATTAAAAAACCCTTCCGACCAGGGGTTAAACGCCGCGGTTTTAAGCACGGCCTCGTTCCGTTCGAACGACTGGACGGAGTTCGCCCCCTGTTTAGCCGCGATTATGGCGGTATATCCAAGGCCGGTGCACGTGTCTAAAACGTCCATTCCGCGCTTGACCGCGTCGCGCACCTTGCATCTTGAGTCTTCCCACGGGCTTATCCCCATGCTTCTATGCATCTTTACGCCGTCTATTTCCATCGTCGGCGCGTCGTCGGTATAGGCCAGTTTAACGTTTCCGGCCTCCGATGAAAAATGAATGGGCGTCGCCTCGAGTTTCACGAAATCTATTCCGAAGATCTTATTTGGCGCGCTTTTTAAAAGCTCAATTATTTTTTCGCTTATAGTTATGGAATCGAGCTTTTCACCCGTGAGCGTTTCGATGCCGAACGGATTTGTCAGAACGAACTGGTTTCCGTCCGTCTCGATCTTGAATTTATGATACGACAGATTGAGGTCGAGGCTCACCGCCAGTTCAAAATGGCCGCCGTGATGGCTTTTTGCCGCCGCGCGCCCGAGCTGGTCGATCATCGCGATGTTGAAGAACGCGAGTCCCTTATATAATTTTGTCATTGCCAATTAAATGCACCGCCGTTATTATAAAGTTGAGAGTTTAGAGTGGAGAGTTTAGAACTAAAGGAATTTTTTAATGATCAGAAAGCACTCGAAAATTGTAAAGGCTCGCGAAGCGGGCGAATCCACAATTCTTCACTTTACAGTCTCCGTTCTTCACTATTTTATAGCTTCCATTTCATCTATCTCGACCGCTTTTCCGTTATAGCGTATGGCGCAGACCGTGCCCGTCGCCGGGTTCACGAAAAAGTAACGGCTGGTGTCGAATTCAGGCTCATTGTGCCCCGAAAATTCGCCCGCGAGCTTTCCGTCCTGAGATATCTTCAAAATAGTTATTTTTCCGGGTATGAATGATTTCACGAAAATATTGTCTTCGCGGTCTATTCCAACGAACTGGATGTTCTGCGTCGGCGACCCGCGTTTGATCTCATATATCATTTTTCCGGTTTCGCCGGCTTCGCTTTCCATGAAGATCTTCCAAGATCTCGAGTCTTCGTGAAATTCGTAGAACGGGTGCTCGTTTTTCGAAGTGAAATAAAGCCCAGCCGATCTCTTCAATTCGCCCGCGAATTTTCCGTCCTGCGCGAATTTATAGACGATACCTTCCGAAAAATCCCGCGCGTGAACGCTCCCTTTTTTATCGACGGCTATTTCGCCTAACTGTTTGATCCCCGCGAATTTCCCGGGCTCCGGCGCCCCGAAAACCGCTTCAGGCATGCCGAGCGACGAAAATTTCACGATATTTTTATTTTTCGCGTCAGCCAGAAAAAAAGAACCGTCCGCTCCGACCGCGATATCGGCCATCGTTGAAGCGTGGTCTTTATCGGTAAAGTAACTCATCGATTTTAAGAAGCTTCCGCCTTCCTTAAGGTTGAAAACCGTCACTCTCTGGTTCCTGCAGTCGATCATGAATAGTCTTTCGCTTCCGTCGACCGCGCATGAAGAAGGCCCGAAATACATTCCGAACGGGACCTTGTTGCCGCCGGAACGAAGCAGGCCGACCTGGTTTTCCTCGGTCCCGACGGGTATTTCGAATAACTTTTTCCCGAATCTTTTTTCACCCGCCGCGCCGTGGTCCTCTATCATTCCGGCTTTGCGCTTCGTTTCAGCCGCCTCCGCGCGACCCGGATAAATATTGACGAAAAGGCTCGCCGCTACGGCGCCGCCCACGAACGCCCTGAATAAGAATATAAGATTGTCCTTCATAAACTTCATTTTTCATCCCCGCCTGAATTCATAGAATTTTTAATAGAATGGGGCAGGCTTAAAATTTTAAGCCCACCCCGTGGATTATAACATATTTTGTTTTATAAATTAATATATTTTTCTTGATCTTGCGGCATTCGAACGGATAAACATTTTTAAAAGCGCCTGAACCCGCCTTCCGGAAGCGGTTTCTAAAAGATCCGGCCGGAAAATTTCGGCCGCCTGAAGCTTTGTGGATGCGCCGCCGGAAAGTATCTCAGTCGCCCCCCCCCCGCGTCCCCGGCTAATTCGCCCTCGCGGAACCCGCCTGGACCATCTTTTCACGGATCTTGTCCATTTCGTTGAACCTGTATGTGCCGTCGTATCTTGCGAAATATCTGTCTGGCATCGGCCGCGCAAGGACCTTTCCCTCGCCTGAAGCTTCGGCGATGAGCGGCCTTCCGTCTTTATCGCGCCCCGCGAAATAGAAAGCGTGGCCCCAGCCGTCGTGGTCGGATAATATCATGAAATCGCCCGGTTTCGCGCTCATCGGCGGAATTATGCCGTCGTCCTTCATTTTTTTGCAGTATTTTTCCGAAGTGAGCTGGCTGCTCGGAAGTTTGCTGTTGAAGGGCGGTTTGACGCCGTTCTGTTTGCAAAGGTCCATGTAGACCTGCTGGACGAAGCCGCCGCAGTCGATGCCGGCTATGCTCTGAAATTCTTTTTCAGCCGCTTTCGATTTGAACTGCCAGGTGTTCTTATCCACGTATTTTTCGTAATATTCGTCGCCGTGCAGTTCTTTTTTATTTCCGGCCGCTATCTTCTCTTTGTATTTGTCGAGCGAGTCAAAACCACCTATTTTAAAGGCGACCTCGGCTTCAACCCACGGGTCGGTGTTTTTCTTGAATATTTTTTCCCACGCGTCGTCCTTCATTTTATTGCGCAGGTATTCCGCGACCTTTGTCGCGTCCGTGACGTTTCCGTTGCCCATTTTCGCGAGCGCCATATAATATAAGGCTTTGTTGTTATACGGGTCTTTTTCGAGGATCGTCCTGAAGTTTTTAAGCGCGGTGCCGTAGTTGCCTTTCTGAAATTCGGCGTATCCTTCGGCGAGATAATCCTCGATCGACATTTTTCCGGTCAGTTTTCTGAATAACCGGGCCGTTTTATTTCCGGTATCGGGCGTTTCATAAATTTTGGGGTCGTATTTTCCGATCTCGGATAAAATTTTCGTTATTTTCTGAAGGTTGTCGATCGACATTTCATTCGCGTTGAAAGTGGTCTGATTTGAATCCGCCGCTGCCGTGCCCGAACTTGCCGCCGCCGGCGCTTTAGCCGCGTCCTGAACGGTCCGGGTATCGAGACCTTCCTGTACCGTCTTTATTTCGGCGCCCGCGCCCGACGCTCCGGATGTGACCAGAAACGCCGCCATCAAAGTGAAAGCGATCTTTTTGAAATGTTTTCCGTTCATAAAACCACCCCTTATTTTATTTATAAAATATTTTAAAACCATATGAAAAAAATAAAAATCAAGCGATTTTCGTAAAGGCCCGCTCGTAGTAAATTATACTCGGTTATCAAGGATAAAGTTCCGGATAAATTTTAAAAGTATATTATAATTATACAAAAAAAAACGTCGAAATTCAACTCATGAATTTTCGCCAAGGATTTTCGCCAGATCCGGTTTTAGTTTCAATTTTTGCGGCCGGCGGTTCCCTGCCATGGAGGCGGACTAATTTATAGAAGCTGTGGTCAGGGTCTTTCGGGCCTGGCTTTGATCAGTGGTGAAACTGTTATTAAAAGTAGTCCGGGTGCGAATTTTGCAGCGGTTTTTTTACGGCCGTCAAATTTTTATTTTTTTATTGACCTCGGCCAAAAAATATCGTATAATGGATATAAAAAGTCCTGAATAGTTTTTAGAAAAGGAGGCGCTAAAATGTTGATCGTTTATGCCGCGAAATGGTGTCCGCATTGCGTCCGGGCCATGGAATATCTGCAGCGCAAAGAAATAAAATTCGAATATCGCGATATTGACAAGCAGCCTGACGAAATAGTTCAAAAGGTCATCGACGCCAACGGAGGAGAGGACTGGGTGATCCCGACGCTTGAATTCGAGGGGAAATGGCGCAAAGGCAAAGTTTTCCTTGAGGACGAGTTCGAGCGCGACCTGAAAAAACTTGGCGTTATTTGAGCCCCCGTCAATAATATCCGGGAACTTGCCTTCTTAAAAGGCGGTTAAATTGCAGAAAATAAAAAGAGAGACGATCTTTAAGACCGCCTCTCTCTTTTTTATATTTTTAAGTTTAAGAGCTTAAAAGTATTTCGGGGTATTATCTGCTTTTTTTAGCCTGGTAGCAGTCGCGGCAGTAAACGGGTTTTTCCTGAACGGGCTTGAAAGGAACCTGAGTTTCTTTTCCGCAGTCTGAGCAGTTAACGGTGAACATTTCTCTCTGAGTTCTGTCGCCGCCGCTTCCACCGCGTCCGCCGCGGCCTGAATCCTGTTTGCGTTTCGCGCGGCAGTCAGCGCATCTTGTAGGTTCGTTCTCGAAACCTTTTGATTTGTAGAAATCCTGTTCTGAAGCCGTGAATACGAACTGAGCGCCGCAATCTTTGCAGCCGAGTGTTTTGTCCTGGAATTCCATTGATAGTTCCTCCAAATTGTAATTTGATGAATTTCTTGTACCTGATCTAATAAACCCGTTTTGTACAATTTTTTTCCATAAAAAAATTCCAAATACAACAGAAGGGGCATACCAGGTGAACCAAGATTTAATAAATCGATTCTACTACATAACTTTGCTTTTGTCAAGTTTTCCCGTGAAATAGTTTTCGTCCGGCTTTTTTTCAAAATTTCACAGGGCTTTTCCAAAAGTCCCGTCCCGGACTTTCCCGGCGGATGTTCCGATACAGCCTCATTAGTTTTACCGATTCTTTCCCTGTCTCGCGTTGGTTCGCATGTCATTTTCGGGGCAGCTTTTTGACATTTGCCGCGGCCGCGCGCAGGGGCTTTCGTGAAATAAAAAGAGAGACGATCTTTAAGACCGTCCCTCTCTTTTATATTTTTAAGTTTAAGAGCTTAAAAGTATTTTTGGGTATTATCTGCCTTTTTTAGCCTGGTAGCATTCGCGGCAGTAAACGGGTTTTTCCTGAACGGGCTTGAAAGGAACCTGAGTTTCTTTTCCGCAGTCTGAGCAGTTAACGGTGAACATTTCTCTCTGAGTTCTGTCGCCGCCGCTTCCACCGCGTCCGCCGCGGCCTGAATCCTGTTTGCGTTTCGCGCGGCAGTCAGCGCATCTTGTAGGTTCGTTCTCGAAACCTTTTGATTTGTAGAAATCCTGTTCTGAAGCCGTGAATACGAACTGTGAATTGCAATCTTTGCAGGCTAATGTTTTGTCCTGGAATTCCATTGATAGTTCCTCCAAATTGTAGTTTGATAAATTTCTTGTACCTGATCTAATAAACCCGTTTTGTACAAATTTTTTCCACAAAAAATTTCCAAATACAACAGAAGGGGCATACCAGGTGAACCAAGATTAATGAGTTAAGTGTACTGCATATTTTCCCTTTTGTCAAGCTTTGCCGAAAAATGTTTTTTCCGGCCGTCATTTTTCCATACGCGGAGCGCCTGTTTTGGCGGTCTTGCCCTGCTTTAAAATAAAAAGAGAGACGATCTTTAAGATCGCCTCTCTTTTCTATATTTTTAAGTTTAAGAGCTTAAAATTATTTTATCGGATTATCTGCCTTTTTTTGACTGGAAGCATTCGCGGCAATAAACCGGTTTGTCCTGTGTCGGCTTGAAAGGAACCTGTGTTTCTTTTCCGCAGTCCGAGCAGTTAACGGTGAACATTTCTCTCTGAGTTCTGTCTCCGCCGCTTCCGCCGCGTCCGCCGCGACCTGAATCCTGTTTGCGTTTCGCACGGCAATCAGCGCATCTTGTAGGTTCGTTCTCGAAACCTTTTGATTTGTAGAAATCCTGTTCTGAAGCTGTGAATACGAATTGAGCGCCGCAATCTTTGCAAGCTAAGGTCTTGTCCTGAAATTCCATGATAACTTCCTCCATATTGTAATTAGATAATTCTCTATGCGCCTGATTTGAAACCCCTGTGTTACATTAATTTTTCCGCAATTAAGGTTTTTCGAAATACAATATAAAGGGTGTACCAGGTGAACCAAGAATGATGAATGTATTTTATCATGCTTTTTTAACTTTGTCAAGTACCAACATGATTTTTTTTTCTGCTTTTGTTTTCATGCCTGCCGGATAGCGTAAACACGGCTGGAATGAGATCGGCGGGAAACCATGCCTTACATAACATAAAGACCATTGCAGATTTCCCGTGCCTGATAGCTCCGCCCGCACTTTTGTCTCCAGGCCGGGGGATGCGCCGGTTCGGTCGAGCATTCCGGCATTCGCGCAACAAAAAAGAGACGATTTTTAAAAAACCGCCTCTCTTTTTTATATTTTTAAGTTTAAGAGCTTAAAATTATTTTTCGTGAATTATCTGCCTCTTTTTGACTGGAAGCATTCGCGGCAATAAACCGGTTTGTCCTGTGTCGGCTTGAAAGGGACCTGTGTTTCTTTTCCGCAGTCCGAGCAGTTGACCGTGAAAAGTTCTCTCTGAGTTCTGTCTCCGCCGCCGCCTCTTCCGCCGCGGTTTCCCATAGCGTTCTGTTTGCGTTTTGAACGGCAGTCAGCGCATCTGGTAGGTTCGTTCTCGAAACCTTTCGATTTGTAGAAATCCTGTTCTGAAGCCGTGAATACGAACTGAGCGCCGCAATCTT
>CAZKCG010000025.1:44130-65841 GCA_964551445.1 uncultured bacterium
TGTAGAAATCCTGTTCTGAAGCCGTGAATACGAACTGAGCGCCGCAATCTTTGCAAGCTAAGGTTTTGTCCTGAAATTCCATGATAGTTCCTCCATATTGTAGTGAGATAAATTTCTTGTACCTGATTTAATTAACCCGTTCTGTACAAATTTTTTTCACAAAAAAAATTTCGCGATACAATAGAAAGGTCGTACCAGGTGAACCAAGATTAATGGGCCTATTTTACCACATTTCCATTTTTTTGTCAAGAAATTTTCGCGAAGGTTCGTGCGGCGAATATCGGGCTCGGCAAGTTTTATTGTTTGCCGGGGCGTTTCGAGTAATTCAATGCCCGGGTAATTTTATATGAAAATTGAAAACAGGACATTATCACAAAAATTTGCCGGGATAATTAAAAACAATTGATTTATCAGCGTGAAAATGTTATTTTATTCATGGCCGGATACGCTGAAGCGTTTGCCTCGCCCTGGACCGGCTTCAGGCTTTTACTTAAAGCGGCCGGCAAAGTTCCCGGTTTCTTTTTTGACTTTTATAATTTATACATGAAAAAAATAATATAATGAAGTGGAGTTAGTTCTTATGTTTCAACTACCCTGTCGTCTGAAATTTTTACTTGTTTCCGTCGTCCTCGCGCTGCTTACGGTTTCCCTGTGTCCCGTTCCCGCGTACGCAACGGCCGAGGTTTCGGCCGCCGCAACCGCCGCCGTTCCGCACGCAGCTTACACGGTTTCGCCGCTGATGATAATCCCGTTCATATTGCTTCTTCTGGCGATCGCCGTTATGCCCTTTATCAATAAACACTTCTGGGAAAACAACTATCATCTTATCTCATACGCGCTCGGCGCTTTTGTCGTCGTATATTATATTTTCAGTCTCGGCGCGGCGCATAAGGTTTTAGATACACTCCATGAATATATTTCATTCATAGCGCTCATCGGAAGTCTTTTCGTCGTAACCGGCGGCATAGTCATAAAACTTAAAAACGAAGGAAATCCGGTCATTAACGCAGCCATTCTCTTCATCGGCGCGATAATCGCGAATATAATCGGCACCACCGGCGCCTCGATGCTTCTTATAAGGCCGTTCATAAGGATCAACCATAGAAGGATAAGGCCTTATCTGGTAGTCTTTTTCATATTTATCGTAAGCAACATCGGCGGCGCTCTGACGCCTATCGGCGATCCGCCGCTCTTCCTCGGTTACCTTCAGGGCGTCCCGTTCTTCTGGGTTATCGAAAACGTTATTTCAATGTGGGGCGTCGCGATGTTTTTAACTCTCGCCGTTTTCTTCGCTCTTGATTATTATCATTATTCACAGGACAAATTTAAAGCCCTTTCCAGGCTGGTTCACGCCGTTTCGCCTGAAGAAGCCGGAGAATCCCTGCCGGAACGGGCGCCAGGCGCCCCGGATCTTGCGTCGGAAAATGGAAAACCGCTGCTCAAAGCGGTGACAAAGGTCGTTGAAGACAGTCTTTCCGTTAAAAACAGCTCGAAAAACAAGAAAAAACATAAAAAACACGAAGCCGAAGAAGATGGAATACTCTCCGAAGAAGACGAAACCATTAAATTGAAACTTTACGGCATAACTAATTTTTTCTTCCTTTTCGTGATACTTGTTTCCGTCTTTATGCCGTCGCCCTGGCGCGAACTCGTGATGCTCGGCTGCGCGGTAGGCGCCTATAAGACCACTCCTAAGAAAAATCACGACGAGAACGGCTTTAACTTCGATCCTATAAAAGAGGTCGCGATCCTTTTCATCGGCATATTCGCGACCATGATGCCGGCTCTCGACTGGCTCGAAGCCAACGCGGCGGTCCTCGGCGTCACCACTCCGGCCCATTTTTACTGGGGCAGCGGTATCCTCTCGAGCTTCCTCGATAACGCTCCGACATATCTGAATTTTCTGTCCGCGGCTAAAGGATTGAACGGCGTAGCAAGCGTTACAGGGCTTCTGGCCGATCCGGCGCTCGCTAAATATGTCATCGCCATATCGCTCGGTTCCGTCTTTTTCGGCGCGAACACTTATATCGGCAACGGCCCGAACTTCATGGTGAAAAACATCGCCGAACAGATGAAGGTCGAAATGCCATCGTTCTTCGGTTATATTTTCTGCTATTCGCTTCCCGTTCTTATTCCTATATTCGCGATAGTATGGGCGGTATTTTTAAGATAAACACGGTTATCGCGCCTGAGCGGTTTTAACGCCGGTCCCGCGCGATATTTTGCCGGAAAATAAAAAACTCCTTTTGCGTAATGAAGGCCGTTGTTTTGAGCGGCTTTAACGCGAAGGGAGTTTTTTTGTGGATAAGTTACGGGACGCGGCGTAAATATATTCTTTTGTAACATTTTGGATATGCTTTTATATAATAATCATCTTTTTTGAAACTGAAACGATGAAGTTCAATCCTTGAAAACAGCTTTCAGATCTATCGTAAGATCGTCGAATATGCTGACTTTGATCTCATCTTCATAGATATAAATGTCAGGCTTTCCGAATTTTTTATCTTCGCACGATTTAAAGACCATGACGGTTTTATCGAGCGGCTGGACGAGCCAGTATTCGAATACGCCGTGTTTTTCGTAAAGCGCGAATTTTTCCTTCATGTCTTTCGCGGCGGTCGCCGGCGATAATATCTCGATCACAAGATCCGGCGCGCCGATGCAGCCTCTGTCGTCTAACTTCGATTTGTCGCATACGACCACTATGTCCGGCTGAACGACTGTGTCTATGTCTTCGTCGCGCGCGTTTTTTTCGGCGAATCGCACGTCGAAGGGGGCTGGATAAACTTCGCAGGTTTTTCCGTTCAGATAATTCGAAAATTGTCTGTGCAGATCTCCCAGGATTTTCTGATGAAATCTCGAAGGCGCGGGCGTCATATCATAGGCGATGCCGTCGATCAATTCCCAGCGTTCGTTTTCGGGCCAGGTTAAATAATTTTTGTATGTAAATCGGTCTTCGTCTTTTTTTAAGGGTATGCCCATATATGTTGGCCTCCGAAGTTTTTTTCTTTTTACTTTCAATCACGATAAATGCTTCTTGTTGCGTCAGATTTTTGCGTTATTTGTTTTATGCAGCATCTTTGTTTTTATTCGCCGCGACCGCTTTTTCGTATAAAAAATCAGGGCAAAAATCTGCGCCGTTGGGCCATGATACGGTTTCAATATCCTGATTAACATATGCTTGCTTGAAATAATCAACGTCTTTTAAAGGTTCAAAAATTTCGCCATAGAGTTCATCTTTTAAATCAATGACTTTTACTGAGAAATCTTCAAAAGTTAATTCAAGCCGATATTCTTTTATATACTTTAATGATTTTATCGAGTGCATAAAAATCACATCCTTCAGATTAAACCAGCGGTTCTATTTTATTTAATGCTTTTCTGTTTCTGGCTAATTCCCAATCAATCTGCAATTCGTTTCTGTGAAAAAAAGCCCATTCAATAATTAAAGATATCACCCTGGCAGGCAAGGTTCATTCTAAAACCGCTAGTTCATTTATTGAAAATGAAGCTTTAAAATCGCCGTAGCGAGCATGAAAATGCGGCGGTGCGTGGTCGTTGTAATTCATGTACAAGATTATCCCTAAAAATCTTGATATCTCGGGCATTGGAAACTACTCCTTGAAAACGGCTTTCAGAACTATCGTCAGATCGTCGAATATCCCGACTTTTATTTCATCTTCGGCGATATAAATATCGGGTTTTCCGTATTTTTTATCTTCGCCCGATTTGAAAACCATGACGGTTTTATCGAGCGGCTGGACGAGCCAGTATTCGAGCACGCCGTGTTTTTCGTAAAGCGCGAATTTTTCCTTCATGTCTTTCGCGGCGGTCGCGGGCGATAATATTTCGATCACAAGATCCGGCGCGCCGATGCAGCCTCTGTCGTCTAACTTAGATTTGTCGCATACGACGACTATATCCGGCTGGACGACGGTGTCTATATCTTCATCGCGCGCGTTTTTTTCAGCGAATCGCACGTCGAAGGGGGCGGGGAAAACCTTGCAATTTTTGTCTTTCAGGTAGTTGTAAAACATTGAAGACAGTGCGATCGATATGCCCTGATGCGTTTTTGAAGGCGCGGGCGTCATATCATAGGCGATGCCATCGATCAGTTCCCAGCGCTCGTTTTCGGGCCAGGTTAAATAATTTTTATAGGTAAATCTGTCTTCGTCTTTTTTTAAGGGTATGCCCATATATGTTGGCCTCCGTTTGGTCATATATCAAATTTTCTATATTACTGATTATACCCCACCCGCGTTTATAAAGTCAAGTAAGCATGCTTATTTTTATGAATTTGAACCAAGGGCGCTTTCGGCGGCAAATTTTAAAAAGTCATCGATAACATAAAAATTTCGAGTGGCACAAACCTGACCTTTTGAATCTTTATTCATGAGAAAAGATTTTCGTCATTTCCGCCTTGTATAAAATTCGACACGCGAAAATTAAATAATGCAACTTTCTGAAAAAAAAGTATAATTTTATACACGGCTATTATATATATAATAAAACAAAAAAGAGGTCACCGGTCCTTCAAACCGTTGCGCCAGTCATCACTTTGGGCTTTTGTTAAGCAATGACGAGGTTTTTGGCTTGTTTATTGCTATAATTTAAACGGGTTCGTCTGCCCATCAGGGGACGAATGTGCTCATTTGTTTTGAAATATATTTATTTTATTGATAGATTGCAGGAGGTAAGTATGAATACTACCATGAAAAGGCTCTTTTTAAGAGCGGCACTTGTCGGAATCGTCCTGGTATTAATGGTTTTGAATGCCTATTTGAGCGTGGCGAACGCTCAGACGGCCAACGGCACTAACAGGATTTATGTTTTGGATACGTCAAAAGTTGCCGGTGCGGCTACTTTTATCAAACATGCCTCGGCCCCTGAATTTAGTATGTATGTCAAAAACAACTGGTGGTACAGGGTGAGATTTACCAATGGCACCAATACTTACTACGCGCCTGGCCCTGGCGGTTTCAGACATTCGGGCGGCGACGCTGCTGTGACGAAAACCCTTGATTCGGCCACCCCGGCGGCGGGAACATATACCGCGTATATGGAAGAAGCCGACAACGGCGCCAGTGCCGGAACCTGGGGAAACAACATCAGCGGTGACATAGAAGACGGCCCGTATACGGTTGATACTCTCGGTCCGGTTGTGTCAACAATGAATCCGGTAGATAATGCCTATACCAATGATCAGACTCCCACGTTCGACTGGTCTTTTTCCGATGCGGGCTGCGGAATGCACGCTACTCTGCCTTACAGAATTTTCGTAGATGGTACTGCACCGCTTGGGCGTGGAACATATACTAATCACACTCTGGGCTCCGATCTTATCGAAGGAAACCACACATGGTATGTCAGAGCATTTGACAAAGACGATAACGTTACACAGTCGGCGACCCGCAACATAAAGATCGATATAACGGTTCCTACCGCTGTCGGCGGCCGTGTTCCCGCTACTAACGCCTGGGCTCCGGCCAGTCCGGTTTTTTCCTGGAACGCGACGACCGATCCGACGAGCGGCGGAGTTTCTTCAGGATTGAAAGATGTCGACCGTTACGTAGTCTATGTTTATACCCCTGGTCCTGGAACGCATGTGACGAATTCGGCGCCTACTAACGCTCTGACTATTAATGACATAACGCTGGCCGAAGGTACCTATGACTGGTGCGTTCAGGTTTGGGACAACGCGGGAAATGTTAATAACGGGACATGGAACACTATAAAGATCGATACCACGGCTCCGGCTGTTACTTTGACCGCGCCGAACGGCGGCCAGTCCTGGAAAGGCGCCACTTCAAAAACGATCACATGGACGAACGCCACGGACGGCGGTAGCGGTATGGCAGCGAATCCTATAACTCTTTTTTATTCTACCGCTGGCTCAGGCGGCCCGTGGACGCAGATCGCGACTAACGAAGCCAACGACGGAACTTACACCTGGAACCCGGTAGCTTCTCTTAATTCTACCGATTGTTACATCAAGATAGAGGCTAAAGACGCAGTTGGAAATGTCGGGAAAGACGGTTCCGATGCCGCTTTCACTATAGATTCCACCGCTCCGTCGGTCTCGCTTTCTGACGATCATCCTGACTCTTATGTTAAAAATGGCGATACAGTCAATATTACCGCCACTTTCGTGGAAGCTACAAGCGGAATAAACGAAGGGACTCCGCCGAAGATCACTATAGGCGCGCTCATCGTCAATCAGCCGATGTTAAAGGTATCGAATCTTGTCTGGACCTACTCGTGGGTCGTTCCGGCCGGAAATGACGGCGTAAAGGCTGTTTCAATAAGCGCCACGGATAACGTCGCGTTCGCCAACACCGCCGCGACCGGAAAGAATAGTTACACTATCGATAATACCGCACCGGCCGCTTTTACCCTTTCGACACCGGCGGATAACTTTTATACCAATAACAATAAACCTACATTCACATGGAACGCCTCTGCCGACGGTTCGGGCATTGGACTACATACATTAACACCGTATCGCGTAAAGATCGGTTCAAACTGGTGCCCTTACATAAAACCGGGTTCGACGACATTTACTTACGGCGATGAAGTAAACGCAGGGCTTCTGGCGTATTATAAACTCGATAATAATACCACTGATTCCGGCACTGGCGGCTTGAACGGTACTTTTGTTTCTTCGACCGATATCGCCGGAAAGATCGACCGTGGTAGAGATTTTGACGGCAGCGACGCCGCGATGACCATCCCTTCAGGATTTAGTGATTTTTCGAAAGGCCTTTCTATTTCAACATGGGTTTCTTTCGATGACGTTAATACCGACTGGCAGAGGATCTGCGAATTCAATACCGGCTCGAGCACCCCGAATAATGACTTTGCTCTGACGGTCAATTCAGTTGACGGCTCGCTGCAGTTCGAGGTTAACAACAGCACATGGGCCGGAGGTCTGGCCACTCCGGGCGCGACAGTGGCTACCGGAGCCCAATGGTATCATGTGGTCGTTGTCGGAACTCCCAACGCCGCCAACGGGAAATTAACGGCTAACATATATGTTAACGGTGTTTTGAAAGCCGGGCCGACCGATATCGATATGCCGAATGTTGCCGTCCGTGATTATAACAAGCTCGCCTCATCCGCGACGAGCGCTTCGGCGAATGAATTGAACGGCCGGATAGATGATTTCAGGATATATAATCGCCCATTGTCCGATGATGAAAGAGCCCAGCTGAAATCATACGGCGATACAGGCGGTAATCTCGCCGGCTATGCCGATGGCGCCTATAACTGGCAGGTTGAAGCCATGGACGGAATGGATTTCACGACCTTAAGCACCGCTCCCGCCCGCGGAATTTACATTGATACAGTTAATCCCGTCGTTCCGGCTAACACTATCACTTCCCCGAACGGAACCGAATACTGGCTCGGCGGTTCTTCACATAACATCACATGGACTTCGGCCGGCATCACGGACGCTAATCTTGCCGCTGCTCCCATTACTCTTCAATACTGGGATGGGGCGACCTGGACCGATATCGCCGGCGCCGTCGATATCGCCAACAGCGGTTCTTTTGCGTGGACGATACCTTCGGCGGATATAAAGGGCACCCGAGTCAGGCTTATAGCCAAGGACCGGGCGACAAATAAGGCTGGTGACGATTCTGACGCAACTTTTGATATAGGCACCCCGCCTAACGCGTTCACGAATCTGACTCCGGCCGATAACTTATACACAAGCAACACGGCGCCGACTTTTACCTGGAATACCACGACTGACGTGGGGGCGGCCGGAATGCATACGCTGGCTCCGTATAGAGTCAAGATCGGCGGGACTTTTCAGCCTTATGTAAGCGCGGCCACTTATGCCTATGGTGCGGATGTAATGGCGGGACTCGCGGCTTACTATAAACTCGATGGAAACCTTAACGATTCCAGCGGCAACGGCCGAAACGCAACAGGTCTTATTAATAACGCCGCTTATGTGGCCGGAAAGATCAACGATTCTATAACCCTCGATGGCAATAATGATGGCGTAACTCTCGCGAATAATGGTTTTAACGATTTCACCAAAGGCTTGACATTGTCAGCATGGATAAATAACAACTCAGGCGCTGCCGCAAACGACAGGATCATAGAACTTGGCGTCGATAATGGCGCTACTAACAACGATTCGGTAATACTCGGTCTTGGCGGTACGGCAAGGACTCAGGCGCGCTTTAGAGTTCACTGGTCGGCGTCGCAGCAAAATCTTGATTCAGCCTCAGGCTTGATCGCAGATTCAACATGGTGCCACCTTTTGGTCCGCGGTACTCCGAAAAATGGAAGTCTCGAGGTTGAACTCTACATAGACGGCGCCAAGGTCGCGGGGCCAACTCTTATGCATATGCCGAGGGTTGTTAACCGTACTTGTAACCGTTTGGGTTTAGAGACTGATAATAGTTCTTCTGATTATTTTGGAAGTATCGACGATGTCAGGATATATACAAGGGCTGTCAGCGTCGAAGAAATTGCTCGAATTTATAACTATGGAGTCGATGGCGGAGTTCTTCCGACACTCGCTGACGGCGCTTACGTCTGGGAAGTCGAAGCTCAGGATAATGACGGAAATACCAGGCTGTCCGCTCCGTCTTTTACCGTCAATATCGATACCACTCCTCCGACGGACCTTACGGCCGGTCAGCTCGATAAACTGGGCTTCAGTAACGCCAATGGAACCGTCACCGCGAGCGGTGATCTCACCGGCGGCGACGCTTATTCTGAACCAGCCAAGCTTCAGATATATGTGGGCGTGCTGAATCCGCCGCTCGCTGGCACAGCCGCTACAGCCACCGAAACGGCTTTCGTCACGACTCATAACAGTGGTGATAGCATAATATCTTCTATAGCCAAACAAACTGAAAACCACCTCGTATGGTATAGATTGATAGATCGTGCCGGAAATACTTCGGGCTGGACACAGGACGGTTCCGTTCCTCCGATAAGCGCCGTCAACCTCGATGTTGCAAACCTCGGGGCGAGCAAAATGACGGGCAAAGTGGTTGCAACCGCCGGCGTTACATCATACGCCACCGGCGTGAACGCGGTTCTGACCGTTTATACGGATACCGACGCCGTTCAGGCCAACGGCGGTATAACAAAGCTTGGAACTAAAACTGGCGAAGACTGGCAGACCTACGCCGGCGACGTAATAACCGGCCAGACCTTTACCGTTGGAAACTATATGTCATACACCGTTACGAGCCAGAAAGGAAACGAATCAGACTATGACTATGACGGCCAGATACCGGCCGTTCCGGATGTCGCCAAGTTAAGCGCCAGCGGCGTTACCGGAAACATAGTGGCTTCTGCCGCGGTCGGCGTCGCCGCCGATACTTTAAAGGCGTTTCAGGCTGACGACGCCGCGGGCACCGCCGCCGTTTCAAAAGGCAGCAAGCTCAATATATCCGCTGCCGGAACTTATATTTCGGGACAGGTTTTCACAAATGATAAGTTTATTTTATATACCCTTACCAATGCCAACGGCAACGAATCGGCCTACGCGTCCGACGGAAAGATCCCGAAAGCTCCGACGGCCGCCTTTATTAAATCGGGCACGGACAATCCCGTCAACTATATAAGTTCCGGGTCCGTCGCGGCTCCGATAGTTACAGTTACTCCTGAAGCGGTTAACGCGGCTCATAACCTTTTCGCTTTTCTCGATGACGGCGCCACTCATACTACCACGAACGGCGTCGGCGTCGCCGCGAACGCGTCTCCGAAAGATGTGACCGTCGCCACGGCCGCCGCTCTGAATCAGGGCGCCGTTATTGTCAAGGCATATACCAGAGATACCGCTAACGGAAATGAATCGAATTATTTTACCGGCACCGCCGGAACGAAAGACACTGTGGCGGCTACCGTTACCGATGTGACATCCGCTCACGCCAACGGATATTTCAGGGTTGGCGAAGTTATAGACATAACCGTTAAATTTTCCGAGAGCGTTGATGTGAACACCGGCGGAGGAACGCCTTCAATAGATTTAAACAGCAGCGGAACAGCCAAGGCGATCTATAATTCGGGCAGCGGATCAGACACTCTTACTTTCAGATACACCGTAGCCGCCGGCGAAAATTCTGCCGACTTAAATTACGATCTCACTACCTCGCTTGTATTAAACAGCGGCACGATCAAAGACGTCGCTCTCAATAACGCCACTCTTACGCTTCCCGCTCTTGCGGCTGCGAACTCGCTCGGTACGCAAAAATGGATCGTTATCGATAATAACGCGCCTACGTTCAATATCCAATATTATTCAGATGCCCCTCTTACGACGTCCAAGGGTGATAATCCGTTCCTTAAAGCCGGCACATATTATTTAAAGGTAACTTCGAACGAAACTCTTCCCGTAACGCTCACCGTTTCGATCGCCGCAGAAGGCACGGCTAACGATGTTATCGATGATGTAACCGTCGTTCATGGAGCGGCTGTCAACAATGAATTCAAATATACGCGCGTAATAGCTTATGACGCTGCCGCCATAGGAACCGTCCTTGAAAACATTTCGATCACCGGCACCGATACGGCCGGAAACACCGCCACTAACGCGAATCCGACAAATGAAGCGACGAAAGCGGCTTATACGGATACCGTTCTTCCGACATTCACAACAAGCTATTATTCAGACAACGGTCTTACTTTAGCGATGGGTTCGAATCCGAGCCTTTCGTCCGGCACCTATTATATAAAGCTGACCGCTGACGAGCCGCTTCAGGCCCTTCCTACGGTTTCGATCGCGGCGGAAGGCACGGCGAACGATAAGACGAACGATCCGTCGTCCGGGCTCTTCGGCCTTCCTACTGCGTTTTTTAAATATACCCGCATGATCAATAACGACGCGGCGGCTATAGGCGTGGCCCTTGAAGATACCTCGATCACGGGAACCGACCGCGCCGGAAACACTTCGAACAATGTCGATCCTACCAATGAAGCCGCGAATGTAGCTTATACCGATACGGTAAAACCGACCATAGCTACTTTTGACTGCGCGAACCTCGTCAACGTCGCGCCTGACGATTTCCTCTTATCTACCATGAGCGGCGATTTTTCATGGACCTGCGCCGACACTTCTCTGAAACAGATGACCTACAGGGTCGATTATACGGGCCCCGCTGCCGACGCTACCGGCAATTCGCCGACCACCTGGGGAAGCGATACAACCTGGACAAAAACCTGGGCAAGCTTCCGCGACGGCACTTATACTTTCACTCTGAAAATAACCGATACCGCTGGAAATACTCTCACTCAGAATAAAGCCATAAAATGCGACAAGACGGTTCCAGCTTTCGCCACAATGGATAACTATGTCTATAATACTTATTCAGGATTTGGAAAAGACGTCACGCCTACATTCGGCCAGGCTGTCGTCGTTTCAAACACGGCTCCCGTCGCGAGCACAACAGTTACAACGAGCGATCCGACGGCAGGCGGCGTAACGTCCGGCATCGGAAAATACAGAGTTAAAGCCGGCCTTGCGCTTACCGATTTTGCCACCGGCGCCGATTACGACTCCGGCGATATGGTTTCGGGTGCAACCACCATGCCTTCCGTCACAAGCACATATACTTTCGCTCATAATGACGCCGTCAAATGGATGGTTCGCGTTTACGATAAAACAGGGAATTACACTGATTCCGTTATCAAGACATTTACAGTCGATACGCAGGCGCCGAATTCATGCGGCGTGGTCTATCCCGCGGACACGAAATGGGTAATGACCAACACGCCTAATCTCCAGTGGAGCGCGGCCGTCGATAACGGCGCTGCCGGGGCCGGACATTACGTGTTTTATATTGACGATAATTCCGACTTTTCATCGCCGATCAAACCTCCGTTCGAAAAAGTGCCTCCATCGGACTATACTCTGCTTGCGGCCGATTTCCCTGTTAACACTTATGAAGGCAAATGGTTGTACTGGAAGGTAAGATTGTACGATAAAGCGCTTAATTACGCGGATTTCGCGGCCGCCAATTCGAGTTTCAGATTTGATATGACCAAGCCGACGGTTGTTTTGGATAACCCTGTCGGCGGCGGCACTAATGAATTAATGCTTGGTGCGGCTGACGCCGGGGCGGTAAAAAGTTTCTGGGTAAATTCCACGACGCCTACGATAAAATGGAACGGCCAGACCGATCCCGCTCCCGTATCCGGCGGCGCCGCTTCAGGATGGCAGTCGCCTGAAAAATTCCTCGTCGAAGTATCCGCTACCTCTTTCGGCGCGGCCGTTTACAGTTTCGCCGGCGCCAACTCGGTTTTATCGCCCAACAGCCATGTTCTCGGCAGCGCCCTTTCCGAGAACACGACTTACTTTTTCAGGGTCAGGCATTTTGATAAAGGCGGCGAAGCAAGCGCCGTTGACGGTAATTCAAATATCAATCCGATATGGAGCTTCCATCTTGACGTGACGAAACCGAACCAGGTCACCAATATATGGCCCGGAAATCTCGTCTTAACGGGCTCTACCGACTGGGTAAACACTAAAAAGCCTCTTTTCAAGTGGAAAGACGGCGCCGATGCCGGCGTCGGAACCAAGGAAGTCGTTATCGAACTGGCTACCGATCAGGCTTTTGGAGCTGGCGACATAATTTATACGAAGATCATCCCCGGCGCGCTTGTAGCTCAATATAATTCCTCGGCTGACGGCTCTTTCCCAGCTTTGGACGAGAGCGTCATGTATTACTGGCGTGTAGCCGTAAGAGACCATTTTTATCCGTCGAACCCTCAATCCGACTGGTCGGACGCTTTTAAATTCAAGATAGATATAACGAAACCCGATGTTCCCGTTACTCTTGAACCCGGCGTTTTCGCCGCTACGGGTACTACGGGCGATATGGCGCAGGTTTCATACTGGATAAATTCCCGCCAGCCGAAGTTCAAGTGGAACGCGACGAATGACCCGTTGTCAAACGCCGGCGCTTCGGGCATCAATCATATGAACGTTCAGATATCCACCAAGAACGGCGTCGGAGCGGGTAACACTTTCGCCGACGGCATCTGCTTCACTTCGCCTAATATAGCGGCTGCGGCCGTTGATTATCAGATGACGAGCGATATAACTCAAAGCGGATCGCTTTACTGGCGTCTAGTGGCCTACGATAACACCGGCGCGCCTGTGGCTACCGATAACTTTGAAATTTCTCAGATCTTCGGCTTCGGAATGGATTTCGCGCCGCCCGACTATTTCTCGATAAGTTCGGATTATTCCGATAATACGCTCTTAAATACAAGAAACATTACACTATACCCTGTCGGAGTTAATAAAACCATGGCCAACGCGCGCGACTCGGTCGGCGATCTTGCCGACGGCACTTCAGGTCTTGGCGCGGCGGGTATCGACAGGGTCGAATATTATTATAAAAGAACTTCAGAAGTTGAAACGGCCTGGAAAAAGATCGGACAGACGAATGTTCCGCCTTATAATATGGATATAACCATCCCCGATGACGGCGGTATCGATATAGGCGCGAAGGTTTATGATCTGGCCCAGAACGTAAGGACATGGGATTATTCAAACCCCGGAAGCACCGAAGTAAGTTTCGGGCTTCTCGGTGAATATTATTCGACGACCGGCATAGCTTCGCCGCCCGCGACCTCTCATGAAGTAAGGTTGAAAAGGATCGATCAGACTATAAATTTCGTGTGGAACGATCCCGATTCCCCGACTAAATCGGGCGCTACAGGAAACCATATAGTTAATAACGATAGATTTCTGGTCAAATGGTCAGGGAAATTCAACGCTACGACCGCCGATACTTATACTTTCAGACTTACAGGCGATGACGGCGTCAGGCTTTATATTAACGGCGTCTCAAGGATAGCCGCGGGAGCATGGGCGGATCAGGGGCCGACGGCTTATACATCGGCGGGCATCGGCCTTGCCGCAGGCTGGCACATGATCGAGGTTCAGTACTATGAAGCCACCGGCGGCGCTTCGGTCAAGCTCGAAGTTAAAGTTGGAGCGGGGGCTTATCAGGTCGTTCCTTCCTCGTGGCTCTGCACTAAGATAGACGACGCGGTATTAAGAAATATCAGGGTCGATACACGCGGACCGTCAACGACGGTCATGAACCTTCCCACATTCACGAAGTATGATTTTTTTGACGTTAACTGGAAAATATCCGACGACACTTATGAAATGAATACCACTAACAAATTCAAGGCTGATTTTGACGACGGCAGCGTTGGCGGAGTTATTGCGAGAACCGCGGGCAGTTCATTGTTGGAATCGACATCGCAGAGCGTTTCTGGCGGATTTGACGGCGCTTATTGTCTTAAGGTTTCAAAAGGCGCCAATAACCTGCTTATAGATTTCAAACCTCCGGTCGCGACCTTTCCTTATGCGTTGAGCACCTATAAATACGTAAACTTCGCTTATAACATAAACAACCTTGATATTTCGCTTTTCGCGACGTTTATTTTGAACGGCATTACAAGGACCGAGCTCATTCAGATAAAAGGGGAGCTTGCGTCTAAAACCAGATCTGAAAACGCCCCGACCGTTGTCGGTTGGGATAATACTGACGCCGCCGGTTATTTGAGCGGCTTTAAAGATGATATGACATGGAGAGCGGTTACCGTAAATCTCTATGAATATTTAAGAAAAATTTACGGCTCTAAGGTCGACGGCATAAATATAACCGAGGTCTATTTCTATGGTGAAAATCCCGCCGTCGGCGCCTATATGTATATCGATAATTTCTCTATATCCGATAAAGGTATGGCTCAGTCCAGCCTTGATTCGAGAAGAGGCTGGAATGACAGCTGGCAGCGCTGGCAGAATGACGCGGTCTCAGCCGCCGCTTTCATACCTTCGTTCGCACAGACGTTTACAAATGCCGAAGACGGCGAAACCTATTTCTTCAGAGGCGCGGCTCTTGATAACGGCGGAAAATTCGAGACCCCGCCCGCTGATAACCTTCTGCGCCGTATAACCATAGTCAAATCGCCGCCGGACCCGCCCACTAATTTAAGATGGGAAGCTCTGGCTAATGACGGAGTGACCTGGGTTTCGGCTAAACACTCAAATATCGACCTGGCACCGCCGGACAACAGAAAAATAAGGGCCGTTTGGGACGAGCCTAAAGACGGTTCTGGCATTGAGGATTACTATGTTCAGGTCGCGACCGATGAAAACTTCCTGAAAATAGATTCCACGCTTTCTAAATGGACTGGCAGCAGCGCTCCGAACTATCCGTTTATCGGACAGGACGGAACCCGTTATTATTTCAGGGTGCTCGCTAAAAATAACGCCGGTTTCTCAAAACCGACCACGATAAAAGAGAGTTATCGTTCGTATTATTCGACGCCGTCGGGCGATACTATCGGTTATAACGCCGCGGCCGCAGCTCCCGCCAACTGGCAGACGAGCGCCGTTACCCGTGATAACCTTGTCAACAGTTTCGGCTGGGGAACGGTCGAGATCGCGAGCGCGCATAAAATAGTAACGCTCATGGATGATAATTTCACCTCTGCTCCGGGCGCTCCGGATTGGACGCCCGTCGATGCTGAATTTACTCATGATGTCGTTAATAAATGGGTTATCAACGATAACCAGGCGAATAATCAAGAGAAAAAAATGATTTCGAAGGAATTCGACCTGAGCGGCGCTTATGACTCAGGAAAACTTGAATCCCTGCTGGCGCACAGATTGATCGACGCCGGAGATTATGCTACCGTTGAAGTTCAATATTACGACGCCGCTTCGACCAAATGGAAAACGGACTGTTTTGAAAAATACACTTCCGCTTCGCCCTTGCAATCAGCCGTTGGTGTCCCGACCTGGCAGGCAAAGACTTTCGTTCTCAATCAGGCGATCGGAAAAAGCAGGGTCAGATTATATTTTGTAGTTAAAAGCGACGGCGGCACCAAACCTGTTTTTTACCTTAACAACGTTACTTTTACAGCTGAGCGCAAGATCAATTCGGACATCGGCGAGGTCAAATTCGAAGATCCTTTCAACTCGGCTATAAACGCGGCCGACTGGCCGACCGCGGATGCGGAATTTGTTTATAACGCTTCGGGTTATCCCTATGTTACCGCTCTGACTGGCGCGGTAACCAGAAAAATGATATCGAAAGAGTTCGATCTTACAAGCGCTTCGATCGCAAGCGTTGAGTGCAACATTAAATACAGTTCGGCGGATGCCGGCGACAGCGCTAAATTCGCGGTTGAATACTATAACGGCGCCGCCTGGGCGGTCGATACTTCAGAAACTTATTCCAACATAAACCTTGTCTGGCCGCTTAAATCTTTCGTTCTGAAAAACGCTCTTGGAAAGAACCGCGTCAGAATAGCCGCTTATGTCACCGGCGACGGCGACGCCACCAAGCCCGATTTCGGATTCGATAACGTTAAATTGTACACCGGCGTGAAATATGTATATAAGAGAGGTTTAACCAATACTACGTTCTACCGCCGCGACCTGATCTTCTCGCCAAATTCGAAAAATAAAAAGATCACGGTTAAAGTACAGGGAACCGCCAATTATACGATCACCGTCAATGGAAGTTCTTATCCAGTTACTACCGACTCCATCAAAACTCTTGAAAGCCCTTACGACTTTACCGTCGCGGACTATAACGTTATATCCATAAGCCTTACGAACACGCCGTTTGCGTCTTATACACAGCCGGCTATCTCTTATCAGGCGGCGGTCGATGAAAAACTTGAAATGGTCGTAAATACCAAACCTCCAAGGGTTTCGGAAATAGTGGCGTACGCGGCTGACGGTTCGAATATCGATCTTAAGGCCAATCCATCGCCTTATCAGTATTCCAAGGATTTCATCGTCAAGGTGAAATCGACCAGTATCACAGGTCTTAAAGGTTATTATTACAAGATATGGTCTTACACGGTTCCGGCCGCCGGCGGTCAGAACGCTCCGGCCAACGATACTGACGGAACTTATGTTCCTTTCACTGTCGCCGATACCGACGTGAGTATAAGCATACCCGTTACTGTTAGTTATGAAAGAGAAACCTGCAGCGTATGGTTCGTCGATACTACCGATCTTAACGGTTTTTCGTATGGCGGCGGCGTGTTGATGAGGGTTGACCAGGATAAGCCCGACAAGGTCGTGCTGCTTCCTTTCAAAGATGCCAGCGGAAATTTATTTACCACCGAACCTTTAAGCGTTAAAAAGCCCAGATTCAGATGGCAGATCCCTAATGATCCGGCTTTCAGCAACACTCACTCGTCTCCCGCGTCTACTTCGGACGGTTCCGGCTGCGGTTCATATCAGCTCCAGCTGACGAGGTCGAACGATTTCACGAAACCCGATTTTGAGGTCTCCATAGAACACGACAAGGAACTTTTCACGACCGAAGCGTATTTCGAGCCCATGGAAACTCTTGCTCTTGGCGACTACAAATGGCGTGTAAGAGCTCGTGACGCCGTTACCGACACCGATGAACTGAATTTTTCGGATTGGAGCGATACGGGCGAACTTAATCTCGATTATCACCCGCCGGAAAGTTATGTGGTATTGCCTTCTCCGGAAGGTCCATACCTTCGTGAGACCGACAACACTGAATTTTTGCCCAACGTTTATTTTTCGCTCATACAAACCGATAACGTCAACAAATATCACAAGATATACACCAAGCCTTCGACCGAAGATACGGCCGTCATAGAACTTACGAACCTCGGGGCCGACGATAACTATCCTCGCGTTGATAAGGACGGCCGTTACGTTGTTTTTGCGAGAAAAGACGACGTTAAATCTTTGATATTCACCATGGGTAATGATGGCGGCACCAAGCCCGTATGCGTATCGCGCCAGACCTTCAATATGAAAAACCTTTCATCCGGCGATCGCATAAAATACACGGCCACGGTCACCGATCCCGTAACCGGCGGCGACGCTTATGCCTATTGGACCATAAGCACAAGGGATATAGAGATCAAGGCCGATAATATGGCCATTGAATATGATTACTATTCCGATACTACCGGCGTAGGTATCGGCGGTATTAACGTTCAGTACGAATCAACCGACGTCAGCCTCAACGGCGAGCTTCGCACCGGCCTTACATGGGCCGCTGCGGATAAACCGAATACGGATTTTATAGGCGGATCAAAGAACACATGGCTGCACAAGAAGATCCTTATACCGTCCACGGTTTTAAATTGTAATATAAAAACCTGGGAAGTCGCTCTTGAAAATGATACACCTGGAAAGAAGATCAATGTTTATTACGATAACATTTACGTTACCAATTCCGACGGAAGCGTTAACTATAAGATCTATTCCCGCGGAGATCTCCCTTATTCCGAGATGTCTTCGTATAATAAAAATTATGAAGATTATTCGGTAACCATCAAAAAAGACAAGTTGTCAAATGATGAGATGAATATTAATGTCACCAACGATTCGGGTCCGGATTTTTCGTCTAACGGCTGCAAGGTTATATACTCGAGTTTCGACTCGAAATACAGGCGTGATCGGATCAACATAGGCGAGGTCGCTAAAGACTACACAATTAAACTTGAGATAACCGGAACCGAATCTAAAACTATATTCGATAAGTCCATGGAGAACGGCGATGATTTCAGAATTATATGGAAATACTGGGATACCGTTGCCGTGCCCAATGGCACCAAAGAGGTCGAACTTGACAGATATCTCGAAAATTTCAAGGAAGACAAAATAACCGTATGGTTCAAGATACAGGAAACCGCGGGATGGAGCGGCGGCCTTTCAAATTACTACATTGAATATGGAAGGCGCACGGTTAACGTCCCGCCGACCGACTATTCCAAGGTTTACTATTTCTATGATGCTTTCGACGATGGAATAAGCGGCGACAGATGGACACAGGTCGGAAACGCCCAGTGGAATTCCGACGGCACCGTCGTGCTGCCCGATGCGTCGTCGGCTTCCGGAAACGGCATTGGTATCTATTCTAAGAAGAATTTCGAGCCGGGCCTGGGTATATTGATGTACATGAAAACTGATTTTATAACGAGTGAGATCCGTCTCGGCCTTGCGCAGAGCGATTTCAGTGAAGCTTTCGTATTCAAGTCGGATTTCTATGATCAATACATGCATGCAAGCGACGGATCGCAGGTGTGGAGCGCGGCCGGCGCATGGTTCGCGCATCCGACATTGCTTGATTCGATCGAAAATGATATCCTCAACTATCCTTCGCCCCAGAATTTCGCGGATGAAACAAATAAGTACAATATATTCTCTTTATCATGGCTGAAGCGCGTGGACGACGGCGATGCTCAGAACACTATCAGATGGCACTATAACTCCACCGACTTTCCCAACGCCATGAACAAAGCGCCCCGCAAGGTTAAAGATTCAGGCGGAATTCCTCTTTATATGTTCAATATGGACTCGACCTCGCCCGTTTACATTGACAAGGTCATAGTCCGCCTTCTTCAGGAAAAAGAGCCGACCGCCTCTATAGACACTACCACTATCGAAATAAAGGGTCGTTACGAGGTCGCCCTTGTTAACATAAATGACGGTTCCTATGACGGCGGCGAGCAATATATAACTAAGGATTCCGAATATGACAGGCTCCGCCCGCGCATAAGCCCGGACGGCTCAAAGATCGTTTACATGGCCGACATAGGCTTTAACCAGTACGACGTTTATTTGATAAATTCGGACGGAACCGGAAATACCCGCCTTACGACATATGCGGGAAACGATAAGGACCCTTCGTTCTCGCCGGATGGCCAGAAAATAATATATTTACAGGAAACTTATGACGTGGGGCTTGCAAGCACCGTCAGCGTTATATTTACGATGAACTGGAACGGCACTAACCCGCAGGAACTCAAACCGCCGGTTCCCGCTTCAAAAAGAAATTTCCGTTCGCCAGTTTACGGCTCGCTCGGAGACAGAATATTCTACTCCAGGGTTGGAGATGCGGGAAACTATGAGGTTTATTGCCTCTGGGCGCGCGACGGTTACAAGAGTTTCATCACTCTTGAATCATCGATCGACTCCATTGAAACGAAAATTTCAGAGCTGGACAGTAACCAGGACGCCGATTATATATCCGTTGAAAATCATAAAAAGATCGGCTGGTATTATAACAAGCCAGTCGTAAAAGTTACCTCGCGTGACTTCGAAGGCCATGGCGCTCGTATTTATTACAACTGGACGAACGACAGCATCGAGAACCATACCAACAGTCCCGCGAAATCAACGCTATTTGATACGCTCACATACAATATTCCTCTATATGTGCCTTCCGACGGCCATTACAAGGAACAATTAACTTATTTCGCAACCGACGTTGACGTTAAGTATTCCGATCCTTTCTTCGTAGGCAAACAGGATTCGGGTAACGTCGAGCTTCAGCATAAACCTAAGCTTTTAATAGATATCCTGCCGCCGGATCCCGAGTCGAGGATACACGTAAGGGATTTTGACGGAGTCACGGGAACTACCGCGGACAGCCAGGAAGTTTATAACGTAGCTTACAGTAAAAACGGGTTCGGCGGAGATAACATCATAAGGACCGCCGAGGTAAACCTTGTTATTCCTACCGCTAAAGAACGCGTTGACTGGGTTTATCTTTCAAATTACGAGACGGCTCCCGTCGGCTTTGAGCCTGAAGGTATGCAGCCCGTAGGTTATGAAACCGAACCGGTCAGTTTTGATTTTGACGCAGGAACGACTAATGCGTGGTTAAGAAGCGATACGTCTTCGGCTTATTTCTTTAACACGCCTCTTCCGCCGACCACTAAAAAGAAATGGATACTCGAGAATCCAGACGATTCGGGCGTTAAAAAAATATACGCGTGGTTCGGTTCGGAAGGCCGCGTTATTAAGGCTGTTTCAGAAGAAGTATATCTCGTCACTGATCTTCCGAAACACTATACTGACGAGGTTTACGTAACCAATAATTCCGACTTTAACCTTGGAATTTACAGTTCCGAGATAAACATAAAAAATGACAGCGCCGTGGTCGAGGAAACTCTGGCCGGAACTTGTGAAACGCCTGTTTTGAGACTTGGCTCGCATGTCACCGATCTTAATAAGTTCCACTGGATATCAGAAACGAAGGAAATCGGCTCGGTCGCCAAACCGATAACGGGTATTCAGATAAGGCGCGGAACGACGCCGACATATGACTCCATGACCTGGACCGACTGGGTCAGCGTCACTACCGGCGCTCTCGACAGCGCTACTTCCGAGGTGGATATTACGGCCACTGCCACGGGTTTATTCTTCTCAAGCGGCGACGCGGGATGGCACGCCGGATCGGAAGAAGTTCAATATGCCCAGGCCCGTATAGGCCTTAAAGGATACGTCAGAATCACCGAGATGAGCATATCTTATCTCAGGAAAGCTGACGGAACAAGGCTTTATGACGCGAGCCCGAACGTGGATGATCCGATGGACTGGCATAGCGTATATAAAACCATGCCGAGGTTTACTTTTAGCCGCACGACGAAATCCGCTATAGATAACCCGCTTGAAACAAGGTATTACTGGAAAAATTCGGTTGGAAAATCCGGAGGAAGCGCGGCGTTCCCGTTAACGCTTCCTTATAACACGATGCTTACGCCCGGAACGGTAGCGGTCGTCTTAAGTCCCGCCTCGATGGAAGTAATTCTCGATAAAGATTTTACCGACGGTTCGGTCGAAATAACTTTCTGGACCGAAGATATAGCCGGAAATACATCGACGGCCCAGACGGAAATTTATTATGTTAACAGTTCGCCCAA
>CAZKCG010000026.1:0-65334 GCA_964551445.1 uncultured bacterium
GATTTATTGATACTCGATGAGGCGCACAACGCAGCCCCGGCCGGTCGCCAGAACTATGTGAAGGACTCAGACAGGACAAAATTATTACAAGCCATAACGCCACATTTCGAGCATAAATTATTTTTGACCGCTACGCCGCATAACGGTTTTACTTATAGTTTCACTGCGCTTCTCGAATTACTCGACCCGCTCCGTTTCAACAGGGGGCCGGAAGTCGATCAGAAACAACTCGATCTTGTTATGATCCGCCGGTTGAAAGAAAATATAATGAACAAGAATTTCGCTAAAAGAGTTATAGCGGCCATCACCGTTGAAAATAAAGATGCGGACGCGAAACTGTTCGACTTTTTGAATAAGTATATAAAAGCGCGCCTTGAAACCAGCAACACAACTCAGATTGCATTCGCGATGACAATGCTTAAAAAGCGTCTGCTTTCATCACCACTTGCTTTTTACCGTTCGATTATGTGGCATAACTTTGCGATAGGCGAAATCGATGAGCGCAATGTCGCAGATGAAAAGCTGCTTCTTAAAATCACACAGGCCGCGGCTGAAACATTTTCAGACGATAACGAGAAAGACGAATTTGAAGAAAACGCGGTTAAAGAAGTAACGCGCGTTATGAAG
Organism: uncultured bacterium; assembly: GCA_964551445.1. GTDB lineage: Bacteria > Muiribacteriota > UBA9980 > UBA9980 > UBA9980 > DAOPXV01. The sequence continues at coordinate 628 of CAZKCG010000026.1, forward strand.
CACCTGACTGAAAAAGAGAAAGGCATACTTTCCGAGATAACCAAAATTTCATTAGACACATATCAAAAACATGATCAAAAGGCTGTAAACTTGCTTAATTTCATTAAGGAAAAATTATTTTCCGGCGGGAACTTTAATAATGAACGCCTGATTATTTTCACTGAATATAAGGATTCGATGGAATATCTGCAAACTATCCTTTCAAAAATCGATGACGGCGGAAGGATTTTGACGCTATCAGGCGGCACGAATAATTTAAAGCGCGAAGAAGTGAAATATGAATTTCAGACGGACCCCAAAAATAGCCGTGTCAGAATATTAATCGCGACCGATGCGGCGAGCGAAGGTCTCAACTTACAGCACTTCTGCCGCTATCTGATTCATTATGAAATCCCCTGGAACCCGAATAAAATGGAACAGCGAAACGGCCGTATAGACAGGCATGGCCAGAAATTTCCGGAAGTTTTCATCAATCATTTTACTTATGCCAATAATGAAGATTCGAAATTTTTGCAGGTATTAATTGATAAAGTTAAAACAATGCGCGAGGATATGGGCGCGATAAGCGATATCATCGAAAAGAATATTGAAAGAGCTATGCTTGGAAAGTCAAACACTTTCGATTTTATAGATAACAGGCGCGAGATAATCAAACGAGATATCAAACGCGAAATTACGGCCAAATATGAATATAGCGGCCTTGTCGAAAGTTTTGAAGAATCGAAGAAAAGCATGAAGATCAATTTAGCGAATGTTAAAAAGATCGTCGATAACGCTTTGAAAATAGTCGGATTTAAAGGTGTCGAGCCGGTTTATGACGACGAACTTAAAAATATCTGCGGTATAGTTAAAGAAGTCCCGGCTTCATGGCATAGCGTTAAAAAACATTTGAAAGATAAAAACGGCAATTTATTAAAACTGATTTTCGAGCCAAATAAATACCTCGAACGCGAAGATACGGCGATCATGCATCTGGCCCATCCGCTTATCAAATTTTCAATAAGCGAATTCAGAAAACAACTTTTTGGTTTTAACAGCCAGATGTCGCGCATAACGTATAAGGTCGTCGAAGGACTTGATAAAATCGCATTCAAAGCGAGCACGCGATATTTAATCGTCGGCGCTCTCGGACACCTTTTGCACGAAGAAGTCGTCAGTGTCTATGGATATCCAGGCGAATCGGGAGAGTTCAAACATAACAGAGCGATTGAAACCGAACTTGAAAATAAAGCATTTTCATTTCCCGAAATAAACATGGGACTGGCTGATAAAATAAGAGTTTTGATCGGTAAAAACAAAAAACAGATTTTCGCCGAAACCGGTAAAAAGATAGCCGAAAGGCAGGGCAAAATTGAAAAGGTGCTTGATAAAAAAGCATTGAAGGACGCCGAAACGGTAGAAAAACTGATCAAAGAAAGAATAAGTGAAATTGAACAACGCCTCCAGGATTTCATGAATAAAACCGGCCATGAATACAGTCAGTTAATGCTCTTTTCCGAAGAAGAGGCGCAGCAGTTCCGTGAAAACATGAAATGGCTTGAATACAGGCTTGCCGATCTTAAAACGCGGCTTATCAAAGAACCTGAAGAAATAACGCGGCATTATCGGATCAAGGATGAAAAGTCGTTTTTCTTGTCGATAACGGTTTATATCCCTTCAAAATTGGCAGGTGAGGCCCGTGGCTAAACGGATTGAAAATAAAAACGTTCATACCGATTGGATTTCGCTCGTAGAACAGGGCGGCCTGATAATATCCGAACCGGTGCTTCTCGAGCGGTTTCCGGAAGGCTTTAAAGTAGCGCCTGAAAAAGTTAAATACATCAGGAATTTTTATCAGAAATTCGAACTTTCGGATGACGATGGCGCTTCGGTAATTTTCGCCGATTTCATATTCGAACGTATGCTTGGCTACGAACTTTATAAGACCAATAATATACCTGATTATTGCGCATGCTATCTTTCGGAGTATGTTCAGGAGCTCTCGCCGCACCGTGTCGCGGAGAGTGGAGCCGAACGGCTTTTGATTTATATTTCAAAAAAAGGCCAGAGTTTAAAACGCAACGAAAGTATCGACGGAAAATGGAAAGCCTCGCCGCTCGCTAAAATGCAGAGGCTTTTGAATGAAACGAAAAATTATTTTGGTCTTGTTTCAAACGGCGAAGAATTCATATTGGTATATCGCCCGGATGAAGGCGGTATCTGCACGCTGACATTTAACACGCGGTTCATGCTCGATGAGCCGGCGGTGCTTGCCGCGTTTCTTTGCATACTCGATAAAGATTGCCTTTCAAAGTTATTGACGATCGCGCGCGAATCATATCAAAAACAGATCGAAGTAACCGACACGCTCGGCGAGCAGGTAAGAAACAGCGTCGAGAAATTCATAAAAATATTCGACCGCTGCGACCGTTCTGGCAAACATTCATTATTGGCTGAATATAAACCTGAAAATGTATATGAGATGTCGATATCGGCCGTAATGAAACTGATATTTTTGTTATACGCCGAAGAGCACGGACTTTTACCTTATGGCGATATGCTTTATGACAATTCATACAGCGTCCATACTCTCGTTAAAGAACTCGAACACGAAAAGCGTGAAAACCTTGAAATGTTCCATCGCAACACATCGGCATGGCAGAGGATTCTGGCGCTCTTTAATCTTATCTATTTTGGCTCTGAACATAACGATCTTAAAAGCCCTGAATACTCTGGTGAATTATTCGATCCTGAAAAATATCCGCCGCTATATTCGAAGGATTTCAATCCGACGAATTTTGAAATTTATAATTGTCTGAAACTTTTGACGCATACGACGGCGAAAGTCGGCGATGAAAATATAAGCCAGGCGTTTTCGTATAAAACTCTCGGTGTTGAGCATATCGGTTATATCTATGAAGGCCTTCTCGATTATACGGTTAAGCGCGCGGGTGAAGAAACTCTTGTGAAATTAATTCCCAGAAGTAATGAAACGGTTGTAAGTTTAAAAAAACTGATGTCAACTTTCGATGACGCTTTAATTGATTTTATCGTCGAAAACAGCGAAAAGAAATTGACTGCCACACGCGTTAAAAAGCTTCTTGGCGAATATTCACATTATCTTGACGATCTGAAAAAACACGACGATATTTCCGAAGATATTAAAGCGCGGATTTATCAACACGCGCCTGTAATTCAACTCGATAAGATAATCCTGCCGAATTCGTTATATCTTAGTGTCTCTGATAAACGCAGAGCCACCGGAGCGCATTATACTCCGCAGGCGTTAACTGAAAAAATTGTTCGCACGACGCTTGATCCTTTAGTCTATGTTCTTGAAAAAGACGCAAAAGGAATTGAACTTATCGGAAAAATAGCCGAACCTAAAACTTTACGAACACCGCACGAACTTTTGGATTTAAAGATATGCGATCCGGCGATGGGAAGCGGCGCGTTCTTAGTCCAGGCGACACGATATCTTTCAGATAAGTTAGTCAATAGCTGGCATAAAATATCAGAAAACACTAATAAACCTATTACCATACCTTATGGCGCTGAAAGCTTTGGCGCAGAGGGAGAAATTCTTTTGCCGGTTGAATATAGCGAACAGTATAAATACGCAAAGCGTTATGTGGCAATGGAATGTATTTACGGCGTCGATATAAATCCGCTCGCGGTAGAGATAGCAAAGCTTTCGATCTGGCTCGAAACATTGTCGAGAGATTTGCCATTTACTTTTATCGATCATAAATTATTATGCGGTGATTCATTGCTTGGAATAACGACAGTAGATGATCTTGAAAAAGTAACTCAAACTGGAATTTATGATTTGTTCAGTAGCTGCGACGCAAAACAAATCGGTCTGGCGATTGAAGCGAGGCTTGAAATTGAGACGCTTCCGGATTTTTCGGTAAAAGATCGCAAAATTAAAGTTGAGAAGTTAAAGCGATCGAATGAAGAATTAAAGGAAGTTAAAGCACATTTGACGAAGCTTTTCAAAGGTCATGTTATTGATATTATTAATAAAACAAGCCGCAATAATGAAAATGTTAGACCAATTGAATTTGAGAATTCATTTCATTGGTTATTGAATTTTTCAGAAGTATTCATTTCAATTGAGAAAAACAAGTCGGGGTTTGATGCTATTATAGGAAATCCTCCTTTTCTTGGTGGATCTAAGCTTACTGGTTATTTTGGGGAAGATTATAGAGAATATCTTGTTGAATTATTAGCAAATAAGATGCGTGGCTCTGCTGATCTTGTGTCATATTTCTTTTTAAGGGCAATAGATTTATTAAAAGCATCTGGCAATTTCGGACTTCTTGCCACAAATACAATTGCTCAGGGAGATACACGTGTTACCGGACTTTCACAGATAGTTAAAAAAGGTGTCATATATTCTGCATTCCCAGATGAACCATGGGAAGGTAATGCAGCAGTAATAACCAGTAGAATTCACATATGTAAGTCAAATAAATGGTTTGGCAAAAAAATATTGTTAGAAAAATCTGTTGAAATGATATCTCCGTTTTTAAGTGATGAAAATGATAAAAATCCCTTTATGATGCAAGAAAACGAAAGCAAGTCATTTGAAGGTGTAAAAATTCTTGGGATGGGATTTACGTTATCTGAAGAAGAAGCACTCGAATTTATAAAGAATGATCCGAAAAACAAAGATGCTTTATATCCATATTTAAATGGACAAGATTTAAACAGTTCATCAAAACAGAGCCCAAGTAAATGGGTAATAAATTTTTGGGATTGGCCACTCGAACGTGCAAAGCAATATCATAGTTTATTTAAAATTATTCTTGAACGTGTTAAACCGGAAAGAGAAATTAACAATCGCAAGGTTTATCGAGAAAATTGGTGGCATTATGCTGAAAAAAGACCTAAATTATTTCATAAAATTGGTCGTCACAAGTTTTTTGAAAAACATTCAACAGAATATAAATATCCAACTCAACCGACAAATTTGGTAATGGTTATTCCGATTGTTACAAAATATTTAAGTTTCTGTTTATTAGAAAATGAATTTGTTTATTCAAACAAGATAGGTGTTTTTATATATTTAAGTTATTATTATTTTTCAGTTCTTCAATCTAATATTCATGAAATATGGGCAAGAAAATATTCTTCAACCTTAGGCATGGGATTGAATTACTCATCTACGGATTGCTTTGAAACCTTTCCATTTCCAAATGTTTTACCAGCCGATCCGGAAAAGGTTGATGAAAACAATCAGATAGTTAAGGAACTTGACGTTCGGGGCGAGGAATATCATAAGTTGCGAAAGAGCGTGATGTTAAAATTTGACATTGGTTTGACGAATTTATACAACGCCTTTCACGATCCTGCCGAAAAACGCGAAGAATTTGAAACATTACGAAAACTTCATAAAGAAATCGACGAAACTGTCCTTTCTGCTTACGGCTGGACAGATATCAAATTATCGCATGATTTTATTGAAGTTCCATATCTTCCGGCTAACGACAGGCTGCGTTATACGATATGCGAAAAAGCGCGTCTTGAAATATTGCGAAGACTTTTGAAACTTAACTTTGAACGCCACGATGAAGAATTAAGAGAAGTGGAACTCGAACCTACTTCCGATAAAAAAGCAAAAAAAACAACGAAGAAAAAAGCAAGTTCTATACCGAAGATGCCTAAAATTGAACCTGCGCGGGAAGGACAGGGAGAGTTATGGTAATGACAGAAAATAATTTTATAAATAATGTTTCATTCCAAGAATCCATTACGCATGAACTTGATGTTATTAGAAATAGAGTAAGAAATTTAATTGGAAGTGCTCATTGGGGAAAAGAAGGCGAGTATAAAGAGGTTATCTTAAAAAACATCTTAAGAAAATTTTTGCCTAATAATTTATCAATCGGAACAGGCTTTATTGTAAAAAATGTTTCGACATTGCCCAATGATAATATTGTTTCATCTCAAATAGATTTAATAATTTATGATAATACAAAACCTCTTTTATTTAAAGAAGGAGATTTTATAATAACGACCGCTTCGAATGTAAAAGGTGTTATAGAGGTGAAAACCAATATTAAGGTAAGTGAAATTAAAGAAATTATTGGTAATATAGATAATTCAATTCTCAAGATTGTGCCCAGGTCAAAGATATTAAGTTCAAAATTGTTTGTCGGTTTATTTGCGTATGATTTTGATGGAAATGTTGAAAATAATAACATTAAAGAGGCTATTTTAGCTTCCGAACGCATTGTAAATCATATATCACTTGGCAAAAATATTTTTATTAAACGTTGGAAAAAGAATCAAGCTCGCTTTTTGACTAATCAAAATCAAGTAAATAATGATTTTTATAATAGATACAGTTTAATTAATTTATCTTTTTCATATTTTATTTGGAATGTCATTGACGAAATATGCTCAATCCCCAAAGATCAATATTGGATATCTTTTCCTATTGAAGGAACAAAAGAAATACATAAATTCGATACAATTGAATGTGTACCGAAAGAAAGGAGAAATTGATGCCATTAGTTAAGGCAAGTCATCTTCAACAATGGGCTAATTCGGATGATGGTCGCAATAGGTTTGGTGAATTAATTTATAGACTAATTTTTGCCGGAGTTAAACATGATTCACTAAAATATATTAGATTTTTATCAAACGAGTCTAACAACTTACCTGGATGGGATGGAGAGTTAAGTTGCAGTGTTAATAATACTTGGATTCCTGATGGAAATTCTGTTTGGGAAATTAGCGTCGAAGATAAGCCGAGAGCCAAAATTATTAGCGATTTTAAGAAGAGAAAGAAAATGCCAATAAAAAAAGGATGGAAATGTAATGAAACAACTTATATATTAGCTACTCTAAGAAAATTTGCGAAAAATACTGAATTAGAAAATGAGTTGAAAAATAATAGCCCTTGGAAAGATGTGAAAATTTATGATTCTATAATTTTTGAACATTGGATTCAACAATATCTTGGTGTTGAGACCTGGTTGAGAGAGCAAAATGTAGGACCTAAGGCTTCAATAAGTACGCTTGAAAATTTCTGGAACAACTGGAGTAATACTACAATACCTTCGATTTCTTCCAAACTTTTGATTGCGGACAGAGAACAAGATGCCGCCAAATTAATAGAAAACATTAAAAATAATAGTCAGCATAAAATTATTCTTCAAACTGACTCTCCTGAAGAATCATTGGCTTTTTTATATTCATCAATTTCTGAATGTGATATTGAATTTAAAAATAATTATTTATCCAAAGGTATAGTAATTAATAAAACTGAAGATATTGAAATATTGAAAACAATGCCTCCTCACAATATAATATTAGTTCCTCCGGCAACTGAAAATTTTCATTTGTTGATTAACCATAGTCATTCAGTAATTATTGCTACCGGTAATTCTTCAAATTCATTCAAAAAAGATTTTTGCATTAAACGTCCTATAAAGTCAAAATTCCAAGAAGCGTTAATATCGATGGGAATAAAAAAGGATAAAGCTGAAATTGATGCTAGTGCTTGTGGCTCAAGTTCTTCAATTTGGAGGATTTGGAACATTTATGAAAATGCTGAATTGTCAATTAAGAATTTACCTGAATGGTCAACAAATGAAGATCATATAAAAAATATTCTGCCGGCAATTCTTATTGGTGGTTGGTGTGATAAATTTAAAGGTGATCAATCAATAATTCATAATATAACAGGTATAAAATATGATGACTATCTAGATGAAATTACAAAATATCTTTATTTTGATAACCCACCTTTGCAGAAAATAGATGACATTTGGCTTGCCACCGCTCCTGCGGTTTCATTTACTTTATTAATTAAATATATTAATCCAGGCCATTTTAAAAAGTTATCTTCTATTTGTGAAAAAGTATTTAGCGAAATTGATCCAACACTTGATTTACATCCTAAAGATAGGCATCTGGCGTCTATAAAAAATAAAAAAATGAAGCATTCAACATTGTTAAGAGACGGTCTTGCCGGAACATTGTTGAGGTTAGTGGTTCTTGGAAGCAAGCTTGAAAAAATGAACATTTTGCCCCAAAATGAAAAATGTCAAGAATATGTAAATTCGCTTATTAAGAATTTGCCGGGTTTATCTGATAATTCTCGTTTATTAATAAGTTTAAGGGAACAACTTCCGGTTCTCGCTGAAGCTGCTCCGTTCCCTTTTCTGGAAGCCCTGGAATGCCTTCTCCAGGGCAAACGTGAAAATCTTCTTCCTGTATTTGAAGAAGGCGATACTTTTTATGGTCAGTCAAATCTTCCTAATATCTTGTGGGCACTTGAAACACTCGCATGGGATTCAGAGCTATTGCCACGCGTATCAATAATTCTAGCCGGATTATCAGAAATTGATACTGGAGGTAAACTTGGAAATAGGCCAATTAATAGTCTTAGAGAAATATTTTTGGCATGGCATTCAGGTACAAGCGCAACATTAAATATTCGTAGTCAAACTATTGATTTGATTATAAAAACTTATCCTGATATTGGCTGGAATTTACTTAAAGGCTTGATGCCCTCTAATCATCAGATTTCTAGTGGAACAAGAAAGCCTGAATGGAAAGATTTTGGACGTTCTCAAATTGAGCCAATTACAAGATCATCACTGTGGAAAACTTATGATGAATATATTAGAAAACTTATTAACATTTCAGGGTTAAATCCAAAGCGCTGGAAAGAAATAATAGAGTTTTATGATGATTTTTCGAATGAACATCAGCAATTAGTTGAAGACGGCTTGAATAAACTTTCGCAAACTACATTGAGTGAAGGCGAAAAACATGAAATATGGGACGAACTTAGAAATTTTATTAATAAACACCGAAGTTATTCTGGTGCGGTTTGGTCTTTACCTGAAGAAAAACTAAATCGACTTGATACAATATTAAACTTATTTTCTCCTTCAAAGTATACTGATTCTATTTCATGGTTGTTTGATGATCATTTCCCGGATATTCCATTTTCCAAAATTGATAATCTTGAAGAATCACGAAAAGAACTAGATAAACTCAGAAATGAGGCCGTTAAAAAAATTTGGGGTGACGGCAGCGAAAATAATCTAATATACTTAATTGATAAAGTTGCATATCCTCACTTGATTGCATATCAGGTAATAAAAATTTTTCATAATATAGATGATATTTTTAACATTTTTAAAACTACCAATGATAACAATTCGAAAAGGCAGAATGATTTTGCAAAATATTTATCGATAGAAGCATATAAAATGTTTGGTGAAAAATGGATTGGTCTTTTAAAAAATAAATACTTTAACCATGAAAAAGCACCTGATACAGTTGTTAACTCAATGCTGCTTTTTCCAGACTTAATGGAAATCTACGAATTAGTATCATCATTAGGAAAAGAAATCGAAAAAAAATATTGGGCTACGAAATATGTAATGATCTACTCAGAAGATAAAGATGTCATTGAATTTGCGATAAATAAATTTATCGAATCGAATAAACCTATTGAAATTATAACGAATATACATGATAAAATTTTTTGTCTTGGTTCGAAGGCAGTAATTAAGGTTATAGATTTGTCATTAGATGAGCTTGTTTCGGAAACATCGAATCACAATTTATCGAATTTTAGTTATTACATTAAACAATTAATTAAAAAGTTGCGTAAATGTAAAGATGTCGATAAAGATGAAATTGCTCGCAGGGAATATGCATTTCTGCCTATATTTACTTCATATGGTTCGGATGATAATTTAACGCTTCATGAGTTAATGTCTTCTGATCCTGAATTTTTTATTGAGGTACTATGTGATTTGTTTAGGGCATCGGATGCAGCCAGTGATGATTTTAAACCATCGGAAACTGAAAAGCAACGTGCAAAATCTGCATGGGACCTTTTGAGAACATGGAAAAAATTACCAGGTGCTGACGAAAACGGCATTATTGATGATGAAAAATTAAATAAATGGATTGAGGACGTATTAAAGTTGGCGAAAGATAAAAAAAGGTTAAAGCCGGCTTATAACTACATTGGCCAAATGATTTCACATGCGCCTTCTGATGCTACCGATAATATTTGGCCTCATACTACGATTCGTGATCTTATAGAAAAACTTGCAAATGATGATTTGGAGCGTGGAATTGAAATTGAACAATTCAATTCCAGAGGTGTCGTAACTAAAAGCATGTTCGAAGGCGGCAAGCAGGAACGAGATTTGGCTCAACGGTGGAGTGAATGGAAACAAAATATTGGTATTAAATGGCCAAGAACTAAAAGAATGCTTGGCAAAATTGCCGATTCATGGGAAGACCAAGCGAGACAAGAAGATGCTAGAGCTGAAAAAGAAAAAGCAATGTATAGTTGATTGAAACAGCGAAGAATAGCCGTTTTACCATTTGTGAAAAAGCATTTTACTATGATAAAATGTAATAAATAAAAGTATTGAGGTCAATATATGAATTTCAAAAAACTATTGCTTTCCATTTCCGAGACACATGAGACGTTACGAGACGATGTCGCGCGATATGCCAATAGAACGCTTACGATCAGAAACTGGCTTATCGGTTATTACATTGTTGAATATGAACAAAACGGCATGGACAGGGCAAAATATGGCGAAAGGCTTCTCGAGGAACTTTCTTCCGCTCTCAAAAAGAAGAACTTCAAGGGGGCTTCGGTAACTAATTTAAGGCTGTTTCGCCTTTTTTACTGCGCATATCCGCAAATTCATCAGTCAGTGACTGACGAATTGAATAATTTTAAGTTCAGGCCTCGAATTCATCAGTCGGCGACTGATGAATCTCAGATGCTGAAATCGCCTGTTATAAAAGCGAAATCCCATGCCATAAAACCAGAGACACTATTGGCTCACCTAACGTTCACACATTTTATCGAACTATTGAAAATCGACGATCCGCTTAAACGAATGTTTTATGAAATAGAATCGGTAAAAGGGAATTGGGCCGTTCGTCAATTAAAAAGACAAATAGAATCGCTGCTTTTTGAACGCACCGGCCTGTCAAAAAATAAAACCGCATTGATAAAACGCGTTCACGATCAAAATGAAATCGCGACTCCGGAAGATTTGATCCGTGACCCGTATGTCCTTGAGTTCACTGGAATGCCTGAGAGAAAAGAGTATTCGGAAAATGACCTTGAAGCTGCTCTGCTTGATCACATCCAAGAGTTTTTGATCGAACTTGGAAATGGCTTTTGCTTTGAAGCGCGGCAAAAAAGAATTACTGTGGATGACGAGCATGATAGGATTGACCTGGTATTTTATCACAGAATATTAAAATGCCATGTTCTAATCGATCTGAAAGTCCGTAAATTTTCACATGCCGATGCCGGCCAGATGAATTTCTATCTTAACTATTACCGCGAAAATATAATGGCGAAAGGCGATAACCCGCCCGTAGGCATAATCTTATGCACCGACCGAAATACAACAAAAGTTAAGTATGCCATCACCGGGCTTGACAATAAACTTTTCGTTTCGAGATATAAGATAGCGTTGCCATCGGAGAAGGAACTGGAAGAATTGATAAAACGCGACGTCGAAAAATATGAAAATTAAAATTTAATTGTTGGAGCGGATATGAGTTTAAATCCGGTAAAGTTTGGAAAAGACGTAATTGAGCAATTTGGAAGATATCTCCGAAATAGCTATCCTATAGCCGATGGATCGATAGCCGCCCAGTTCAATGAAAAAATGGGTTACACTACCGATAGCCTTATCGCGAAAGGCCCTTATATTTACCTCAATAAACCGTTTATTGAAGGTGCCAAGCTGGAATCACTCATAGCCGAACTCGGCCTGCATCGGACACTTACGGCGATTTTCAAATTTCCTATAATGTATTCGCATCAGGAAAAAACCGTGAGAGCGGTTCTTGATAATAAAAATATAATAGTATCGACCGGCACCGGCTCCGGAAAAACTGAAAGTTTTTTACTCCCTATTATCGATTACTGCCTGAAATCAGTTGAAGAACATGCCAGTGACAATAAATCTTCCGAAGGCCTTGCGGCTATCCTTATTTATCCGATGAACGCGCTTGTCAACGATCAGCTCGAAAGACTTCGGCCGATGCTTGCCGGCACCGGAATTACATTTGGCCGATATACCGGCGAGACGCCGCAAAACAGTAATTATGGCCTCAAAAAATTAACCGAGAAAAGAGCATACACCGCAGCTGAACTTGAAGCGTTTTACGATAACAAAGCCGATCTTCCGCTCCCATACGAAGAGTGTTATTCGCGCGACGAGATAGTTGAAAAGAAGCCGAAGATTTTATTGACTAACTATAGCCAGCTTGAATACCTGCTTTTAAGAGATAAAGATCTCGAATTATTTAAAACGCCGGCGCTTAAATTTCTTGTTCTTGACGAAGTTCATACTTACACTGGTGAACTCGGAAGCGAAATGTCATGTCTTATAAGACGCATTAAAGCTCTGATGCATGATAAAATAACCTGCATCGGAACTTCCGCTACCGTCGCTAATAGTGATAGCGCTGAAGTTATTAGAAATTTCGCGGCGAACCTCTTTGGCGAAATGAAAGAAAGCTTTGCCGTTATCGAAGAGGAATACAAACAAACCGAAACTGATGAAAAACTTTCATATTGCCCTGATCTGGCTAAAGATATCGAAGGCATTCTTAGCGATATTCTGGATGAAGTCAGAAAATACCAGCTTTCAAACGAAGTTAGCGAGATAGGTCCGGAACTTCTTAAGCTTGCGGAAAAACTCACGGGACAAAAAGCCGGCGCGAATTATTCGAAAAATATCGACCGTCTTGGCGAACTTCTCATTAGAAACAAGTATCTCGGACAGATTGAAAATATTTTTTCCAAACCGGCGCTTTCTAAAGACGCGTTTTTAGAACTCAAAAAAATCGGAAACCGCGCCGATGCCAAAGATAGCGACCTGGAAGCCGAGCTTCTGGCATATCTAACGATAGGCGCCATCGCCAAATACGATAACGAACCGGTTCTGAGGCCGAAACTTCACTATTTTTTAAAAGGCATGAGCGGCGTGACCTGCACGATCGAAAGAGACGATAAAATCCAATTATATTTCGATGACAGTTTCGACAAAGAATTGTATTTGTTTAATTTCAAAATTTGCCGTAACTGCGGCCAGCATTTTTTCAATGTTGCGAGTGAGTTTAATCCCGTGAGCGAAAACGGCGTCGGCGTTTATAATGTTTTGAGAAATATTAGAAATGATGAAGCGCTCGCTAAAAACGAACGAGGATGGCTGATAACGGATAATCTCAACGAACTCGATGAAGATTCGAAGCACGGCGATCCGATTTATTTATGCAAATTTTGCGGTTCTATTCATTCGCAGGAAGTTTCAAAGTGCCGGAACCCAAAATGTAAAAAAAGCAATTCAGTCGTTTGTATGGAATCATTCGAGGGGAAAATAACAAAATGTCCTTCATGCTCGGCGCTTGTTCAAAAAGGTCAGTATAATCTCATTACCGGAATATACAGCCCTGAAGTTCTCGATGTTATGATCATTGGCCAGAGTATGATATCGGCTATGCCTGAAAAAACACTCCAGAAACTTTTGATATTCGCTGATAGTCGACAGGATGCCGCGTTTCAAGCTGCATGGATGAACGCTCGATCGAAGCGTTTTAATGTCAGGTTTATAAACTACAACATAATTAACGACTTTAAAAGTGAATTCGATAAGGCAATGTCATACGACAGACTGATCAGCCTTTTATCTGAAGAAACAATACGGCACGGCGTTTATAGCGATATCGGATTTAAGAAGGAAGACCACAACAAGCGAATAAGATGGTTTTTAATAGATGAATTTATGTCTGTCCGCCAGAGATCGAGCATTGAAAAACTCGGACTCGTTTCGGTTGTTTATGACGGAATTAATCTGAATAATAAACACGATGATTTCTTTTCGGAATGGGCTAAAAAGCTTGATGTTGGAATGGAAGATCTCATTAATACGGTTGTTTTGATGCTTGACTATCTAAGAAAAAAAGGCGCAGTGAATGATGATCTTGCGAAACGCTTATGGCGTTACATGGATTCGGAGGTTAGAGACGGCATTATTCCGAATATCGAAAATTACAGACCTGGTGGATTTGTTTTTGAAAAAGACGAAGTATTAAAACAGCATCATTATATAAAAAGTTTTATATCGTCTAATGGCCGCTCTGGTGTTGAAGTAATTTTCAAAAAAACGCTTGGCATTTCCAAAACTAACGCTGAATTTTTCGAAGCGCTCTGGGATTTATTAGTGGATAAAGGTATAATCAAAGAATCACGCCTGATTGAAAAAAGGCATGGCAATTTGATTCCTATTATACGCCAGGAAACGCAACGCATTTATCAGATAAACAAGGACGTTCTCGGTTTTAAAAAGGCTGGTAACCTATTTAAATGCAAATCATGCAATAATGTTATGAGTATAATGCCGCCGTCAGATAAGTGCTCGCAATATAATTGCAAAGGCACCGTTATGCCATCAGAACTTGACGGCGACAACTACGACATCATTCAATTCACAAAATTGAACTATACGCCTATTAAATCAGAGGAACATTCCGCGCAGGTGCCGAAAGCCGAGAGAGGCAATATAGAAAAGGAATTTAAAAAGATCGATGGCGGAAAATGCAATTGCCTTGTGGCCACTCCGACTCTCGAACTGGGCGTCGATATAGGCAAACTTGAAATGGTCTTGATGCGTAACGTGCCGCCGGCTACGCCCAATTATACGCAACGCGCCGGGCGCGCCGGAAGAAAACACAGAATTGCGACCGTCTTCACATATTCAAGGTGCACTCCGCATGATAGTTATTTTTATAATAATCCGGCTGAAATGATAACCGGAAATATTAGAGTTCCGGCTTTTTCGATGCGGAATAAACCTCTTGTGACAAAGCACATTCATTCAATGGTTTTAACATGGCTTAGAACCAACGCTCGCCCCGAAGACGTTCTAACTTTGAAATTGATTTTTCCGTCATATATCAAAAGTTATTTCGCGAATTCAGATCAGCATGGCCATACCGAATATAAAAACGCAATTGATAACTTTTCAAATTTAAAGGAGATTATCAATAACTACATTAAGGGCCTTGTAGATTATGTCACAACCAACCTGATAAAACAATGGCCGGACGATGATCGGGATGAAATAAACTCAGATTTTATCCGTGAAATAATTCTTGAGATGCCGGATAAGCTTTCAGAACATGTTAAAAATATATTTTTAGAAATCAAGACATATCGAAATTTATTGAAGCCGCTGCGTGAGCAGGAAATGCTCAATTCGGCTGATAAGAAACGAATGGATTCCTTAAGATACGCGCTGCAAACTTATCATAATGAATCGCAGGATAATTACACGCTTTCATATCTTTCAGCGGACGGCTTTTTCCCGAGTTATGCGATGGGCCGGGCGAGCGTGAAGGCGCAATGCACCGAGCCATTCTTAGAAGTCAGCAGGCCAAAAGCAATCGCCATTCGAGAATTAACGCCAGCTAATATGATATATGCCAATCACGATATATTCAAAGTTACGCAATTGAATTTTTTCAAACTCAGAGAAAAAAGCCCTGATTTTAACTTTGAAATGATAAGAAAAGCAATGGTTTTAAATAGAACGAATTCCTCGCTGGCCGAGCTTAGTTCTTTAAAAAATGAAGGCGGAAATAACAATTTAGTTGAATTTGGTTCGTATGACATCATTGACGTGATTTTGTCAAAAGTAAATAAAATTGACGATGTTCGCGAGTCGCGCCATCGCGTTGGTTTTTCAATGTATGGTATGATGAATGAAAAACATAAAGGTGGCAAGGAATATAAAATTAACGGCCTTACTGTAAAATATTTGAACCAGGGAAATGTGAGGCTCGTAAATGCCGGAATATGCAACAGCCCGACAATTGGCTTTCCAATATGTCCGGCTTGCGGAGCGGTCAGACACCCGCTTGCGAGTGAGGCGGAAATAAATGACTTTATGGCCGCTCACAGCAAGAAATGTCAGATTCACGATCCACGCCAGTTCTGGTCCGCGCTTCATGCCGATATCGCGTCCGATCTTATAGTAATTGACGAGTTCGAAGAGTTAAAGGATGCAGTCAATTTTATGGAATCTTTAAAATTCGGCGCTTACAGAGTTCTTGATATGCAGGAGAACGATCTGGACGGAGTTATAGAAACTAAAACCAATGGGAAAAGCCGCGTGATTATATATGATCCTCTGCCGGGCGGAAGCGGCTTTCTGGGCCAGTTTTTAAAGTATTACGTTAAGATAGTTAATGAAAGCATCAAAAAACTCAACGATTGTGATTGCGAAGATTCGTGTTACAGCTGTTTGCTCCACTTCAGAAATCAGCAGCATCACAAACTTTTAAACCGTTTTGACGCGTTGAAAGTTCTTGAAGACCACAAAACCGTTCCTGTATTCACAATTGAAATTCCAACCGTTGTAGCTAATGCCGAACATAAACGAGGCGATAGCGAAGCCGAAGATCAGTTTATCGTGTTTTTGCACGCTAAAAAATTTCCAGTGCCGGATAAGTCTTTATACAAAGTTGAACTTGCCGGAGGCGACTATACCGTTCCCGATTATGCCTATGAAGACAAGAAAATCCTGATATATATCGATGGGCTTTCAAGGAAACTCCACGGTAATTTTCAACAAAAAAAGACCGACTCGATTTTAAGGGCGAAAGCTAAATTAAAGGGATTTTCAGTCATCGAAATATCAGCGCAGGGACTTAATGACGAAGAATATATGAATGCGAAGCTGGAAGAAATTGGGCTTTATTTGAATAATTGATTTCGAATTCTTTGGGGAGTTATTGATGGAAACACATGTTGATAAAGGCTCGGGTTGGAAAGTTTCGATAGTATCCAAAGATAACAATGTGTCTGAATGGATACTTGAAGACGATGAAAAAAAGATTTACAAGAAAGTTATCGAACGGGGCTCAAAATTATCTATAGAAAAATGGATTGAGTTCATACAAATAGCGAAAAAATCAAGGGATCGAACTACTGAACCTACTTTGAAATATATCCAGAGACTTTTACTGATGGTTCACGAGCTGCATAAAATGGGATTTCAAAAATTAAGGATCTATCCAGGAATGGCGCCTTCGGGTTGTTGTTGGCGCTGCCAGATAGTTACGGCGAAATGTTTTTATAAAAAAAGGGGAATGTCAATAGCCGAAAATCTTTTTGATATGAAATATCCGTCGTATTCGTCGGGAATGGGTAATAATTATTATGGATGGGATGACTGTCAGTCTGACGATTCAAGGGAACTCGCCAGAAAATTTCTCGAAAGATTCCCGGAAGTTGCTTTGGAAGGTGAAGGGCGAGACTGGGAATATGTCGGGTGGTATACGGAAATGCTGAAACATTCTGAAAGGGCCATTTTCCCGGTTGCGTATGATGATTATCATTATGGCGAAAATGATTTCTTAATGACTACCAATAGTAAAATTACTCTGCCGCTGCCGCCGGGTGGAGAGAAAGTTTGCAGAAAAAGAAATTGAACGGTTATTAGGTCTAAAACAATAATTTTTTTGTGGAGGCCTCTGTTTTGGGCAAGGGTAACTCCGAATTACACATCTTAATATAATCTTTACATCTCCGGAACAGTTTCCGGATATAAGCCGCCAGTGCTTGAGATTTTAAAAACATAAATCAATTTAGGTTTAAGTTTTTTATATACGACATTGCCGTATATCGCGGATATTCCAAGTTTATTCAAACGGTCCGGATCATTTGATAATTGCCATATTTCTGTCCAGAATTTCTGATTGTCTGTAACCGATAGTTTTGAAAATATATCGGAATATCTTTTCGGTTCCTTGCCGGCTGTTTCTATTGGAAAACCTTCCTCCGGCTTCATTTTTTCACCGTATATCCTGTTCCAGAGGTATAATGATTTTTCTTTACCGTCCATGACCATCTGGTTATTAAATTTGATAATAAGCGCGTCGAAATGGATTATGTCGCCCTCAATCTCGTATTCTTTTTCAAGGATCTTTTTGGTTTTGTCGATACGGTCGGTTTCAACGAATTTGATTTTCGTGAAAAGCTTATTTTCACGGGTTTCCTGCGAAATAACTTTGGCGAACCCGATCTGATCTTCAACGGTAAGCCGGGATATTGATTCTTTTAAAACCTTGTTCTCGCTGAAAAGAGTGTTGATGGTCATGGTCAAATAGAAAATGGAGCCGCCTATAAGTATGGCTGCGATAAGAACTAATATTACGACAACATTGCCTTTCGATCTATTTGGATTCATTTAAAACACTCCATTTGTAAAATTTTATGGATCGGGTTGTAATTATATAATTTTAATCTTAAAAAATCAAGTAATTATAAAAACATGATTTCAATTTTTATCTTCGCCCGTCCGCGACATTAGATATTCAATTTTGTCGGCCATGACTGCGATGTTAGTGAGGATTATATTTTGTTTGATCTTTAACAACTCTTTGTTTTCGAGACTGGAGAATAAAAATGCTTCACATTCGATTCCGTGGTTTGCATTGACGAAAAAATTAACGAGATCAGATTTGTGATTTAGTGTCTGGCAAGTAAGATGCGCCTTTTTAGTATCTGAACTTTTAATATCGCAAACAAGAGTTGAAAATTTAATGTAACCGTTAGCTTTTTCGTATTTGACTTTTTGAGTCCTGCCATTATCAAGTTCACATGATATTACATTATCAATTTCTGTTTTTTTAAAGTTCATTTTCATCACTCCAGTTGTCAGTATCAGTCTTGAGCGACTTGTATTCTAAAAAATCTGAAACCTTTGCGACCTTCTGGATGGAATTTTTTAATTCATCGTAAGATGTCAAATTATGGAAGTTTATACCAGGAGATGAATATAATATATCGCTCATACAGAAAACCTTATTATTGTGATAAGTGATTTTGACGTTTTCGCACAGCTCGGGAATGTTTCCGATATAATTGAACCTTTCTATATAATTTCCAACTTCCGAGCTTATTCTGACGAAATATACCTTGCATATTTCATTAAATCTTATTTCGATGGTTATCATCTGTTTGCGATTTTTATTTAATGCATTTTTGACATCGTGGTTCTCTGTTTTTATAAGGAACTTATATTTTAATTTATTGTTATTGTCCGAGTTATGACCGATCACGAAACTTTCGACGGATAATTTTTTGATTATATCGATAAAGCAACCGATTGCATCCGTGCAATAATTTTCGCATATATTGTTATCGATCTTTACTGTTTCTTCAGAATCATCAATGTTAGTGTTATGTAACTCAGACTGAGGATCGGAGAATGTTTCTGAAACAACAGGTTTAAATAATTCTTCAAGATCGATATTTTGTATAGTGTCAGAATCAATTTCGTTTTGAACTTCTCCGGACAAACCCATGTCGAGTTTCATTCGAGTTTCGGCTTTATTAAGGGCTACTTTTTGCATCTGGCTTTCGTCAATGGTGTTTTTGACGTAAGGATAATCGCAGATTAATTTTTTGTCAAACATTCCGGCGTTTATAAAGCGATGAACAAGGCAGGAAAATCGATCTATCCTTCCGGTCCGCTGTTCAAGATCGCCGGGTGTCCAGGCTATTCCGTAATGTATTATCTCGTCGCAGAACAGGTGAAGATCGACGCCTTCTTTGTAAACATCCGTGCAGACGATTATATCAGGGAAAAACGGACTATTGAATAGTTTGGCGGGTCTGTCAGTGCTTTTGCTTCCGCCGGTAACTCCACGAACCGGCGATTGAGAGTTGAAAATATTCCAGTCATTTTGGGTATTATCAGTTTCGGCAAAATCTTCAGAGCTTATCTGCTTTAATATTAGATCATAGTTATTGATCATTTCTTTAAGTCTGTTATTCAGTTTTCGAGAATATTTGTTGCTATTCGAATTGATGTAGCCTGAAAATAATTCGATAAATTTATCTGGATCAGATTTTCCACTTTTAATGTAGCACACGGCAAGATCAATTATGGCATCGGACATCCTGAGATTTTTTGAGATCCATTTTTTTAGTATTTCTCTTTTTCGCACTCCATCGATTTCAGATATTTGGCAGACAGTATCTAAACCCGCAAAGCAATTCCAGAAGGAATTTCTTGACAGATGCTGCTGAATATCAGCAAAATCGATTTTTTTGATCTTATTATTAATTTCCATTTCTTTATCGTTGCCGGAAATATAGTTCGCCGCGTCCTGAAGGTAATGCGCGAGAGGTATTAAATAATCGAATTTACCTTTTATTTCTGAGAGCCTGCCTATACATAGCGCGTTGACAAGCAAATTTAAAGCGCTGTGCTTGATATGTTTATCCTTCATAAAATAATTATCAGGACATTGGGAAACAATATTATTGACTTCATCGATCAAATACTGATCGATCAATTTATTTGCAAATTGATCATATGTGATAGTTGCGGATTTCTCTTTTGTTAGCTTATCATAAGCAGTTCTAACATAATTTTCTTCGAAAAAATATGATAGGGAACGATTGTCAGCGAATCTTTTTTTAAATGCCGCTCCGGCCAGCAGCGAGCCTTTCTTAGAAGATGAAAAAAAGTCGAGGATTTTAGATGATTCTTCTTCGTCCGTTTCTTCGTCAGTAGTTTCAAGATTTTCATCTTCGATTTCGCTTTTCACCGGTCCGCCTTGAAGTTCGGCTGTCAGATGTTCGATTATATTTTTATCGTTATGCCCTTTTAATTCCAATAAATAGCGTATTTTTTCAAAAGAATATGCGTCGAATTCATCAGTTATTCTTTCACGAAGCTCTTTTACGCTTGCTATTCGGCGGACGAATATAAGAAGTTTTTTCAGTTCAGATGATTCGAAACATTCGCGTGCTTTAGTTTTAATATAGTCTTGCTTCGGGTGGGGAGGATGAGAAGATGTACAGCCTTTTGAAAGCATAAATTCTCTGTATGACGAAACGATATCATTGATAAGTTTTTTATCTGGAGCTTCGGATTCGCCTTCATCAATTTCAGTAAACTCCGATTGTTTTTCATTGTCCGGTTCAGTCGCATCATTAACTTTGGCTTCATAACTTTCAAGACATTCAAGAAATCCTATTTTATAAATACTTTTGTTGCGACTGTCCTTATTGATAGTAACTCCACCGGCAAGCTCTTCTTCCAGCTTTTTCTGAACGACCGCAAGAAACAGCTCATCGGCGGAATCCTTTACAGTTATTCCGATTGGTTTCTCATTTCTATAATCATACTTGGTAAGGTGCTTATATCTTCGATACCTTCTGATCATGTATTTTTTTAGATTTTCACTTTCGTGGCAATTCTCAAGAAATTTTACATCAGGCTCAAAATAACTTAATTGAGAACTGATATCCGCTATATTTGAATGTGCCGGAGTTGCGCTCATTAGAAGGATCTTTGAAAATTTTGTTTCGGGCGCAGGAAGATTTTCTATTCCGTGATCATTTAAAAATCCGAATATAGAAGACATAGCAGCAAGTTTCATGTTATTAGACCGTCTTATATTATGCGCTTCATCTATTATTATCAGATCAAATTTTGGTATTAATTTATTATAAATTGACCCTATATAATAGGTTATTTGATTGTTATCAAGAAAAATATTTTCATCCGCGGTGAAAAGGGCAGATTTGAAAAGTTTCGGCTCTTTTTTTTGAATGAGCCGGTTTATCTCGCCTATCTTTATCCTGGTCTTTGTGATATCGAAATATTGCGGGAGATAGCTGAAAGAAGTCTGCCTTAAAAAAAACGCCTTGCTCTCAAATAAAAACGAATTTTTAATAAATTCATAAATGGAATGGCAAGTTTGCGGTCTGTGAATGGGGTTTCCAAGCAGCGGTTCTTTGATTCTGTTGTCGGGGCGGATGCAATTATGAACAATAAAATTTTGATATTCCATGAGCCATTTGTTTTGAATATTTTCACGCGGCGCGATGAATAAAATCCTGGCGTCTGGTTTTAAATGCCATATAAGAGAAGCCAGACCAAGCGCCTGATAAGTTTTTCCCATTCCGACCTCGTCGGCAAGATAGGCGTAATTTCGATCGCACAAAATATTATAAAGCGCGGCTATTCCGCCAGCCTGCTTAAGCGCTATTTCGGCGCTTATATGCCGGTTATTAGGCGTTTTAAGATTAATGAGCCTGTTTAATTCTTCGGTTTTTATTTTTCGTGAAAAAATATTGTTCATAATTATTTCGTATAACCTAACTCTTTTTTTGCCCATTCGGTAGTTAATTTGTCTTCTATTGGATTGAACGCAGAAATTTGTTTTATTAATTCTTTCGCGGTTTCATTTAATTCTGAAATGAATTTTTCATCACATTCTGAATTTCGAACTGAAATTTCTTTTATCTTTTCAAGAACCAGTATTAGTTCGTTGTAAAATATCCAACGGTACGGACCGCTTGATTTTCCACCGTTAGTGCCAGTTTCATTAAATTTACTTATGATTACGCAAACGCTTGCGGGTGAAGTTTTAAAAATTCTATATAATTCGTTGATGTTATCTTTTTTTTCTTCTATTTTCAGTTTCATTTTACGGAAAGATTTAAAAAGATAAAAATAATTATCGAAAACATCCTTGTGATAATTTATCGTTGAACATCTTGCGATCAATTCTGAATCAGCCGAACCGTTTCCGGCGTATTCGGCCATTTTCTTATTGGTTTGCTCATAATCGTCACATGTCCAGCATTCAAGGCATTCGTCAAGTGAAGAACATTCCGGTTCGGGCCGATGGAATTGCCACTCTATTTCGTTGATCAACCCTTTGAAAATTAAGCCTGAAGGTCCGAATATATCAAATACTTTTATCTTTGCCGAATTTTTGATTGTTCCGGCCGAAAATGATATTTCTAATAAACCTTCTTTCAAAGCCTTTTTTTCCATTCCCGGCAGTTCTATATAACAATTCTCAATTTCGCCTTCAGTCCAAACTCTATAAATAAATTTGTTCCAATCCATATCAACACGGCAGTATATTTTTTGTTCGTTAGCTTCAAATTCTTTATCCCAGGTTTCGTTTTCATCAAGAAAGTAAGCTGTGTCGATATTTTGGGATTCGACGGAAAATTTAGTTTTTTCGAATATCAGCGCTGCTTCAATATTTCGTGTATGCTCATTTTCATCAGTTTTTAAAATTCCTATGCCTTCGCGCGTAAAATTATGAGAGCCTATAATGAAGAATTTATCGGTAATATAAGCTTTGCCGTGTGCAAATCTGTCAGCAGCAATATCAAGCGTTTTGAATTCGATATTTTCTTTAATTTTTTCAAATTCAGCCCTTTTAATTCCGATTTTTTGATTTGAAACAGCCGGAATTATTCTAAGTTTTATTCCAATGAAATTTTTTGTGATGAACTCATTGAGATTGGAATTGTAAAATGGCGATATTACAGTCATGTTTTTTACGTGTTTGCCGGATATATATTCAGCAAGACTTATATTATCTGAATACGTTGAAAAGAATTCCACTCCGCTATTTCCAGTATTTTTAAATGATCTTAAATAATTAATTATTTCTTTGTTGTGTGCTTCTGATTTTGCGGGAACACCGTTTTTTGAGTTTTCAAATAATTTTTCGAAGAAAATCGCGAGTTTACTTGCAATCCTGGAATCATCGATCTCAACACAAGCAACCGTTTCAGCGTTTCTTCCCCATCCGCTTACGGTAAGATTGGCTGACATGACCAGAAGATGGCTTCTGGTTTCTCCATTGATAGTTCCTTTAATGAAAATTATTTTCGGATGAAAAAGCTTTTTTTCATTGACAGCAAAGGTATCATAAGAAAGCCTTTTTTCGTAATCGATAAGATAACCAGCGTCATAATAAACCGAAACATTTATTTTTTTCAATAATTCATCGCAATTATTTATCTCCTGAAGATTCGATATTTTATCTTCTCCGGCTAATTTCGTGATTATATTATTTTCAAAGAAGAGTGGCGAAAAATCAAAAGACGTGAAAATTATATCGCTTATGTTTGGAATATCGTTTGCATCGCGATAATTATCGATTGCGGCGAAGAAAACCTCTCTGATTTTTTTGCAGTTTTCATTTTTCATAATATTTCCAGCCTTACAGCTTGCCTCTTATAAGATTTCTAAGCGTTTCAATGTAGTAATGCCGCCGCCAGAAAATTTCTCCGGAATATTCAGAAGGTTGATAACCCGTATTATATATCACTAATTTATTTTTGATCTTATCATGATCGAGCCAGCAGGCTTTTTCTCTTGAAGTGCATATATATTTATGATATTCTATTAAATCGTAATAAATTGTTTTTATGTTCATACCTACATTTTTTAATCTTTCATAACGGCTTTTAAGTGGTTCCGTCAGATCGTTTTTTATTTTATCAAAATCTGAATATGCTTCATTTATTTTTATATCTTCAGCCAGCTTTGTCACGTTAGCTTCATTTTTACCATTGAATAAAGAATCGAAAATAATATCTACACGGCACAAAAATTCTTCGAGATATATAATATTCATTATATTTTCAAGGTCCTTGCCAGTGAAATTACCAGCGGTTTCAGTCATAATTTCTCGCCAATTAACTTTGGTGTCGAGAGGTTTTAAAATGTCGTATATTTTTTTTGCCGGCGTGTTACGGTCAAGTCCCATTTTTTCACGGATCAATATTTTGAAATTGTCATTGACTGTTGTTAAGTCCGATATAGCTTCTTGTTTGGCGAATGATTTGAAATTTATTGAATTTTCTGACTTTTTCGATATTCGGTCGAATAAATCGAATACAGATTTTTCGATTGATGGATATTCTTTATAAAATGATGCGATCTTATCTGATACTTCTGGTTTTAACCGTCTTGAATCGGTGATGATGCCCATTTCGACAAAAGGCATTTTATATCTGCCGTTTATGCCGAGGACGAGTTGTTTCGTGAGAATTGATTCGAAAGGCCCAACGGGCGGATCAGAGTTTTTTTGTTTGAAATTATTCCTGCCGTTGTTGATGCCAAGGATTCCTGTATCCGGGGTGGCTTGAATAGCGATAACGGAGTAAACAAAAAGTTGTTCGAATGTTATTATAAGACCGTCGAAAGCATTGATTGTTTTTTTTTGTGATTTGAAGTATTTAAGATCAGGTCTATTATCAAGATATTTTGAAACAAGGTGGTAGCCGAGAAGAAGAACGTAAAAATTTCGCAGTTCGTTGCTGACAGTCGTGATATGCGGAATGACTTTCAATCCAAAGTATGTCCAGATATTCTGAAATCCTAATGGATCGAGCTGGATCTCTTTAGTTATGTCTTCGTCTTTATCAGATAAAAAAACAACAGGAAATTTTTCCATAGTTTTTATTATAGCATAACTCAAAAAAATTAGCTACCTAATTTTAGCTACCAAAATTGAAAATTTTTAATGACAAATTTATAATTAAACGAAGCATGCTTCTTCCAAAAGACTTTTAAACATAGCATATATTAGCCTTTGAGTATCTTTACAATAGAAACCGCTGCTGGAAAGAGTGCCGCGAAACGCAGATCATAGTTGAAATTCATGTGTGCCGGCCCAAAGAAATAAAATAATTACGGCAAGCGAAAAATCACGAAAAAATTATAAAGGCGTGACTTTACAATAGCCGGTTTATGTGTTAAAATCGATTTGATTTTCAGGCTTGAAGCCAATATTTGTGAAAAAGCAACGCACTGCGCAGCCAATTAAGCTGTAGCGTAATCGAGCAGTTTCGTCAATATCAGAAGGAGTTTTCCATGCATAATTTTTATAAAATATTTTTTTCAATTCTGTTTGGCTTTATGTTCGGATGTCTGGTTGATCCAGGACTATCTCATGCTGACTCATGGGGGCAGCCGCATAAATTCGATGTGGTTTCGATTGACGGCAGCTGCACAGCTGAAGTGAGCTCAAATGCCGAAATATTCAAAAAAGATAAAAATGGAAAATCTGAAAAAATATATTCGATTAAGCTTGTAAACGAGGTTATGCCGACAGGTGCGTTAGTAACCAATGACGGTGAGTATATCGTTACTCTTGACAATTGGGGATCTGTCGGTTATGGTGATGATGTGGTCGTGTTTTATGAACGGCCCGGAAAGATTATCAAAAAATATGCTCTGGAGAATTTTCTTGATACTGCTGAAGTTAAATTTGCTACTTGTTCCGTGAGTTCCCGCCGGTGGCGTAAAAAAGAGTATATCGATGAATCGAAAAAACAATTCTGCGTTTTTGTCAATGGCGAGAAATTTTACAATTTATCAAAAGATAGAGGCCGCAAAATAAAAATGAAGCTGGTCAAATTTGATCTGAAAACTGGCGCCGTCGTTTCGAAAGAAGATTATTTGATGATAAATGACGATTCGCGGGAGAAAAAATTCATTCCGGTAAAGTCGTCCGAATAAGTCAGACACTGTCTGACCAATTGAAAACCGTGACAAAATGAAAGATTTAAACATGCAAGAACCAATCGACAAAATTCTGTTCATCGACATCGAGACCGCGCCGGATCTGAAGAATATCGCGCGGATCGGGATATATTCGAAGAATGGAATAAGCCACAACCTGTCTTGGAATTCCGAGGCATTTTCAATTCTTGAGAAAGCCGCGGATGGCTGTTCCGCGCTTTGCGGGCATAATATTTTAGAGCACGATATTGAGTTGTTGAAGAAATATAAGCCCGATTCGCCTGTTTTTAATTTGCCTTTGATCGATACGCTGTTGCTTTCGCCGGTGGCGTTTCCGAAAAATCCTTATCACAAGCTTATCAAAGATTATAAGCTCGTTACAAATTCTAAAAACGATCCGCTTAAAGATTGCATGATATGTGAAACGGTTTTAGATGCTGAAATCGGTGAGTTTTTAGATGTGCCGCCGGAATATCTCTGGTTTGTCGCGGCGCTTTTTTGTTCAGGGAAATCTTTGATTGAGTCCGGCAACTGGACAATCTTTGAACTTGCCAGCCTTTCTAAATTAGATAAAACGAATATATTTAAAAGTGTTGATTCTGAAAATATTTATAAACTCGTCAGTCGGGAATGCGAAGGACTGGCGATGTGCAAAACGAAATTCGATGAGTTGTTTAACAAGGCGATTAATATCGATGACACGAAGTTCAAAAGAAGTTTCGCGTACGCCGTTTCATGGATCAAAGTTTCCGATAAGAACAGCGTACTGAGCCCCTGGGTTTATCACAGCCATCCCGAAACGCAGAAAATTATCGAAGAATTGAGAGAGCCCGGCGAATGCGATTGCGCATATTGTTCAGAGGGTTCAAAAGTCGAAAATTATCTGAAGAAATTTTTCGGATTTGAGCGTTTCAAGCCCAATCAGGAAACCGTAGTACAAAAAATAGTAGCGGGAAAAAACATTCTGGCCCTGATGCCTACATCAGCAGGAAAATCACTGTGTTACCAGCTTCCGGCGATGATCCTGGCGCACAGAAAAAAACTTCTGACGCTTGTCATCTCGCCGCTTCAGGCGCTTATGAAAGACCAGGTGGACGTGCTGCGCGAACGATTCGGCTATCGTCAGGTGACGGCTATTTACGGCGGATTATCGGCGCCGGAGCGGAAAAGCGCGCTTGAAGGAATAATGCTTGGAAATTTTGATATCGTTTATGCCGCGCCCGAACAGCTGCGAAATAAATCGTTCATAGATGTTTTGCTTCAACGCAGAATCGGATTATTCGTCATCGACGAGGCGCATTGCCTCTCGAAATGGGGACATGACTTCAGGCCCGATTACCTTTATATTCCTAAATTCATAAAAAAAACAAAAGGGGAAAATGAAAAAATTCAGGTTTGCTTTTTTACGGCCACGGCGAAACTCAGCGTTATTTCTGAAATTATAAGCCGATTCTCCGAAAGCGGCCCGAACAATGCCGATAAAACTTTATGTTCCGCGGCTAATGACATTGAAGTTATCGACGGTGGACATGAGCGCGATAACCTTTCTTATGAAGTACATCCCACACTCGAAAATGAAAAGAAAGATAAAATTTTCGAGCTTGTTAAAAATGAAGAAGGATCCGTGATAATTTATACGGCCACGAAAAAGCGCGCCGAACACTTTTCCGAATATCTCGGCTATCGTGGCATAAATTGCGACTATTATCACGCCGGCCGGTTCAAGGACAAAAAAGACATTCAGGATAAATTTATTTCAGGAAACTTGAAGGTCATCACCGCGACCAACGCTTTCGGAATGGGAATCGACAAACCCGATGTCAGGCTCGTTATACACGCTGATATTCCCGGCTCGCTCGAAAATTACATTCAGGAAGCCGGAAGGGCAGGGCGTGACGGAGCCGCTTCGCGCTGCATTCTTTTATATAACGTCAACGATGCCGAGCGCCAGTTCATGCTGCATGTAATGTCCAAAGTGACGGAGCGCGACATCAAAGGCGTGTATCGCGGTCTTTCATCCTTTCTTTCGAAAAAAAGAAAAAAACTCGTCGATATCGCTGAAGACGAGATCATCGCGACAAGCGGCGAAATATTGATGCATGACGATACTGAAGCGGATTTCGACATTGACGACAACATGTACGATATCAAAGTTAAGACGATCATCGCGGCGCTTGAAGACGCGGACCTTGTTGAACGCCTCGAAAACCGCGTGAGTTTCATCAATATTTCGTTCATAAAAAAAGATCTTTCAGAGGCGTTGCTGTCGCTTGACATGTGTTCGCTTCCTCTTTCTAAAAGGCATCAATATGAGAGCATCTTAAATTATGTTTACGGTCCGGCGATATCTGATGTCAACGGTTTTCATACTGACGCGATGTCAGCCGCAACCGGTGTCGAACAGGCTGAGATCATAAAGATTCTGAGACATCTGAGCGAGCTTTCAATTTTATCTTCTGCGGTTCAATTCAGCGCCTATTTTTCGAACGCCGTCAAAAACGATTCTTTTGAAAAGCTCGAGAAATTTCATAAACTTGAAAGCTCTATCGTTGGAATAATATCCACGGACGCTTATTACGAGGACGGACACGAAATATACGATCCTGAAAACACTTCCGGTTATTTAATGGATATCAACGGAGTATATTCTGAAATTTCTGAAAGCAGCGAAGATATTTCGACTAATGATATTCTCGCGGTTATATATGCAATGCGCGATATTGGCGCGATCAGGATAAGTAGAGCTTCACGCAATAGATTTTTTATAACACAACTTATGAGAATTAAGCA
This sequence comes from uncultured bacterium, assembly GCA_964551445.1. Lineage (GTDB taxonomy): Bacteria > Muiribacteriota > UBA9980 > UBA9980 > UBA9980 > DAOPXV01. The sequence continues at coordinate 29,787 of CAZKCG010000026.1, forward strand.
CATTGAAGAAATGATAAATGATAGAAACGAAAGGGCCCATTCGATTTTAAAAGATCTCATTGAACTTTCAAATAATACAGAAGGACACGACATTTATGTCCGCTTCAGCGAATCGGATCTGACGACGACTCTTTTCGGCAGTGGCGGCGAGTCGCAGACGCGTGAAAAATATGAAAAAACGCTCTTATTTATGCATGAAAACGGAATAATCAAACTTCAGAACGGTCTTGGAATTTTTAATCCCGCCATGCGTATCCGCGTTAAAAGACTTCCTGAAGCTGATTATGATTTAAAACGGGCTTTCGATCCGCTCGATAAATATTATGAACAAAAAATTGCTTTTATTCACATGATAATAAAATATGCCGTGAGAGGTATTGCGGCAGATGCTGCTATAGGCTTTGAACATCTGAAGAAATTCATTGGCGATTATTTTACTGAAAGCACCGACAGTTTTATCGAGAAATACTTCGAGACGAAGCAAGAGCGAGATGTTCTTAAATACGCAACTGACGCGGCCACTCTTCAAAAAATATCGAGTGATTTGAATAATCCGGTTCAGCAAAAAGTTGTCTCTTACGAAGGCAATCGTCGCGCGCGGCTTGTAGTTGCGGGGCCCGGAAGTGGAAAAACAAGGATCATTGTTCATCGCGTCGCCTATCTGATAAAGGTTTTGAGAAATAACCCGCGATCAATTCTCGTCGTGGCCTTTAACCGGCAGGCGATTCTTCAAATAAGGCGCGAACTTAGAAAACTGATCGGAAAGACCGCTTCGTATGTTGATATTTATACTTATCACGCGCTTGCGATGGCTATTTGTGGAAAGATGCCGCCGGAACTTAAAAGCGATGATGGCAAGATCAATTTTGAAAAAGTGTTAACTGATGCTGTTGAGATATTAAACCGGGTCGAAGTAAAAAAATCTAAAAATGATGAGCACTCATCGTTTAATTTTCATAATTACACATATATTCTGGTTGATGAATATCAGGATATCAACAAAGCCGAATATAATCTTGTAAGCCTGATCGCCGAAAAAAACAAAAAAGCGCATGGCACTGTAAAACTACTCGCAGTAGGCGACGACGATCAGAATATTTATTCGTTTAACGGTTCTAACGTTAAATTCATAAGATGCTTTGAGGATGATTATAACGCCGAAATAATTTACATGAGTGAAAACTATCGCTCGACTAAAAATATTATAGCCGCTTCAAATGCGCTGATTTCTGAAAATGTTGACCGAATGAAGAAAACTGAAAATATGCCTGTAATCAATAAGGCCCGTGAAAAAGATCTTCCTGGTGGAAGAATTGAAGAAAAGTGCCTTTCAAATGATTTGGGCCGAGTGATTATAGCGCGGGTTGAAGATGTGAAGGCGCAGGCCCAAAGCGTGGCGTGTCAGATAGATCATTTAGTTAATAATTGCGGGTTTGAGCTTAATAAAATTGCCGTGCTTTCCCGCACTAATTTAGAACTTAAAACGGTTTCTACGGCTTGCGCCGCAGCGGGAATTGTGACCCGCCGGTTTGAAAAAAAGAAGCTTCCGCTTTATGGATTACGCGAAATCGCATTAATGATAGATTATTTAAGAACACTGCCGCAGCAATTGATAAATCATATAGAACTGGCAAACATAATCAACAGGTTTTACGAATCAGCGCAAATAGTCCTGCCGCAAAATTATAAAGATGAATTCAATCATTTATTATACACTTTTTGCGAAGAGTTTGAAGGAATTGAAGTGCTGCCTTTGTATTTTATCAGCTATATTTACGATTATACCAGATCCGGCGGCGACAGCACATTCATTAAAAACGGCGTATTGCTCGCGACCATGCATTCGGCCAAGGGACTTGAATTTGACGCGGTTATTATTCTGGCTGATGAAAAGCATAAGCGTGTTTCCAATTCAATTGAAGAAGTTCGAAGAGTTTTTTACGTGGCGATGACGAGGGCGCGAGAGGCGCTTTATATTTACGATTTTGAAAATAATAGAAACCCGTTGATTGATCCGCTTCTGAAATTATCAAATGAAATCGTTCATTGCCGGCCGGCGCTTTTGACGGAAAATTTCGAAAAACTTCCAGTGCGTTCAAGCACTTATGTTGAAACACTTGAAATTAGTGACATAAATATAGGATTTGCGAAAAAAACAAAAGACCCTGAAGATGTTCAAAGAATATTATCAAAATTTAGTTTTGGCGATAGTCTGAAAATAGTCAGATTTGAAAATGATAAAAACATTAAGTACAGCATTTTTTGTGACAAACAGTTGATCGGAAAACTCTCGAAAGATTGCGTTAAAAGAATAGAAAAATATGGCCGCTATAATTATTTCATCGAGTCCGCCTCGGTCCATGGCATTTTCAGGGTACTACACAAGGAAATGGCGCAAGACAATTCGCATATTTCTTCAGGCAAATCAGAAAAGTTCTGGGCGGTTATTCCGACGATTGTGTTTAAGCGAAAAGAATAGAATAATTAAAATTTTGTAATGATCGTGAACATGAAATTTTGGTCATGCAAATTAGTTGATAAATGGCTGTTTTCGGATATAGCATATATGCTATAAAAAAAGGCTGAAAAGCCGCATTTTTTCGTTGAAAAATATAGCGTATATGCTATAAGGCAAAAAGTGCCAAACGATAACTAACTCTTGGGAAGGTTATTAACATTGATTCAGCTTTAGCTTAATTGGAAAGATACGTTTTATTAGCGCGAAACAATAATATGCTCAATAAATAAATTATTACTACCTCACCCACACCCCAAATCCCTGATTCATAGCGATCTGATGCAGCGGCCGGATCACTTTCTGAAGTGAAAAATTAAAAGCCTGAAGTCCAATTTCTTTTGGATGCTGGCCGGTTCCCGAAATAATGCTAAGATAGTCCTCGATCAGTTTCGGCCGTAAATTCATTGAAAGTGCCGTGGCGTAAGATCTGAACTGAAGTTCGCAGAATCGGTTGAGATAAGTGTCGATGTCAGGCAGCATATCGCTTTTGGCTGAGTTGACTGATTTTTCTGTCGGCAGAAGGTTCCAGAGTTGATCGTGCAGGACGAAACTCCACGGAATGAAATGATCTACGCTGAAGTTTGTTTCATTGATCGGCGCGCCGGTATAAAGATCTTTTGGTTTGAGTATCGGAATAACGCATTTCCAAAACTCGCGGGCGATAGCTAAATTTCTTGTTCCGGGCGGCTCAAGCTTAAATGCGATAGCCGGCACATTCGGATTTCTCGTCTGAAGAAAATGAATAAGTTTAAATTTGATCCAGCCTTCTATTATCGCCTGGTTGTCGAAAATATAATCGAACCAGTTTCGGTTGATCGATATATGATCGTCATAGATGGCATATAACGCGCCGGCGTCGCTTCTGGAAAGTTCTGATATCAGTGTGTTTTTTAAATTATCCTTGACGCCGCTGGTTTCTTTCTTGAAAAATGGTGATAGAAGCCTATAGGGAACGAATCGGGAGAGTTCATTCAACTTCTGATTTATTTCTTTATCGTCTATCGACAATATATTTTTAAAAAGATCGTTCTCCGAAATATCGCTTGCAAAGCCATATTTTTTATGAATAAGACTGACGGCGATTCCCAGCTGATCGATCGCGCCAAAATGCAGTTTGTATTTCAGAAGGCTATACCAGCATTTACATATCATGCGCGCTATAACGGTTTTAAAACTTATTTTAAAGTTCGAATCTTTGGCGCGGCCGTATTTGATCTCGTCGAAAATAGCATAAAACCAATATATTTTATAGCTGTTGGTCAGATTGTCCAGGTCGAGAAGTTTTCCGAAAACTCCTGTGTTCACAGCCGCTGATTTTGGTAGAGCGATCATTTATTCCGCCTCGACGAGAAAGATGTTTTTTTCAAATCCGCCATTTTTCAATCGTTTTTTCTGTCTGACTTTTTCGACATCTTCGAGCTTCCAGCCAGCTTTATCTGCCATCGCGTATGCAACTTCGAGAATGTCCGCCAATTCATGAGGAGAAGGATCTTTTAAAAATTCATCTGCCTCTTCCTTGAGTTTTTCGGCGAGCATTACGAGCGTTTCGTTATCCGAAACGGTCTTTGTAACGCAGGTCCGGCCTTCTTTTTCAATTATTGCCGGGATCTTGTCCCTGACGAGTTTATTGTATTTTTTCATTTAGTTTTTGCCTTTCGATAAACCGTATATGATATCGTTTTCAGGCTAATATTATAGCAATTTCGTATCTTTGTCAAGTAAAGATAAAAAGAGAGGCGTGACTATTCAATAAGGACTTTTGATAGATTTCTTTATTATTTCAGTTTCATCGAGATATCAAAAGAGCGGAAGCCGTACGCCGAAAAGTTCATCAGAAAAACCGGTTTGTTTGATGAAGCGATAATTGTCGCGCCGCCAGCCGGTATGTGAAAGCGCGGCGAGAAAAATTGTGCCCGCCGGTAGTCAATTAGTAGTAAACGCCGACTCCGCTGACGCTAACGTTAGGGCCCTCAACGCGAACGGCCTGGCCTTTGACACAATGCCAATATAAAAGGGGCTGTTTCGAAAGTTACCTTTCTTGCCAGCCCCTTAATTATTTGCGTGAATAAAGAATTTTCGCCGCCGCGATATTATTTTACCGGCGTATTGATCGCGTTATTGAGCTCGAGCAGTATTTTATTCTTGGTCGCCGTGTCGATCGCGGGCGCGCTCTTTATCGATTCAAGAGCGTTTCGGACCGCGCCGAAACGGTGTGACCGGTGCTGCGACATTGTCTCGTCGACGAGCCGCTTTTTCAAAAATTCGACCTTCGCCATTTCATGCTGGGGCACTATTCTCGAGCCCGCCTCCGGGCCGCGCCTGTATCTCGCGAACGCGCCGTCGAGCTCGGAGATGATGCTCTCGACGCCGTAAGCCGCCGCCGTGCCGCGCGTTTCGGCCGCAGCCGCCGCGGGTATTTTGAGAAGCTGCCAGTCGAGGAACTCGTCCCAGAAGAATTTGCGGCCGAATTGAAGGGTTTTATAGGCTTTTCTGTAGGTTTTGTAGCGTTCGGCGTCCGGCCAGTAAATTGCCAGGCCGCCCGCGTTGGTCCGCCCGACCGAGCCGCCCTTGAACTTTCCTGAAGCCGACCACGCCACGAGCGAGGCTTTAAGCGCAACGGATACGGCCGCCGCCTGCGCCTCGATCTCCGCGAATTTCGAGTCGCCCTTAAACGATACGTTTTTCGCCGCGATGCCGTCGAGCAGGCTCAAAATATCGCTATACTTGTCGCCTTTGCCCATCCTGGTCGCCGTCTTGAACTCCACCGCTCCGGAAACCTTCATGAGCCGCTGCGCGAGGTCCGAGAACGCTATCGCGACCGGTTCGACCTTCGAAAGATCGATGCCGGCCAGTATGTTGTCGCCGTAATTGCCGCTCACAAAACGGCTGACGGCAGTTTTCGCCGCATCGACCGCGGTCGACGAAGGCGCCGCCATCGCCGCGATGAACGACGGATAGTCGAATCCGCCGCAAGGAACTGTGCTTTCGGAGCTGACCAGAATTCCGATGACGTCCTTTAATTCATAAGCCGCCTCGAGCATCGAAAAAAGGCACGCGTAGGTCACGAACAGATCGAGCTTTTTTCCGCCGTTGAAGTTGCGCGAAGCCTCGCCGACCGCCTTGCTTATCTCCTGAAGCGTCAGGCAGTCCTGCGGATCGTCGTCATAGGCAATAGACTTGGAGTTGTTCTGCGCGCCGCCGTCAAGAAGGCCGTTTCTCTGAAAGATCGGGCTGATCGGTATCTGCGAAGCGTCGAGCGGATTCGACGAGGACCCCGGGCCGTAGTAGGATTCCCAGCCGGAGCCGTGCGCGTTGATGACGAGCGCGTACTTCGAGGAGGGGTAATTCGTCATGGAAAATTTCATGAAATCGTAGAGGTTCTGCGCCGAGCCCATATTCGTCTCGCCGAGATTCTTGACCGGCTTGAAATTGTTCTTTTCGAGGATGAAAAAACCGCTTGGCTTCCCCTTCTCGGCGTAGTCGTAGAAAAGCACTACATTCATATTCGCCTTCGCGCCCGCCCGCGATATCGAGGCGACGTCGTCGTTCAAAAAGCCGCTTTCGATCTTCGCGTCCGGCACGAAATAGAGCATCAGCGTCCAGTCCTTAGGCTGCGGCCCCTGCGCGAACGCCGGCCCCGCCAGCAATACCGCCAGTAATAACACCGTAAGCATGAACAGATTTTTTCTCATCGTAATGATCCCTCCGGATTTAACGCGCCCGCCGTGATCCGCCGAAGCGCGAATTATATTTTCGCGGCTATTATAAATTATTCCGCAGGCAATGTCAATTATTTTCGCAGATAGGGTGCTTGTTCTGACGAACTGCAGCATATCGCGGCATGGCTTCGGGCCGGTGAAATTCTCGCGCAAAGCTTAACGGTTGAGCGTTTTTCGAAGGAAAACTTCAAAAAAAATCTTTCGGAAATAAGAAAACTTGCCACTAAAAACCCTGAAGAATTTGAATCAAGGATGAAAGAGCTTTGCGCAAGATCCGGCGTCGCTCTGATATTTCTGCCCAAATTCGAAAATACGAATTTAAGCGGCACAACAATTTTAAAGAAAAATTAGAATGTCTTAAATATCAAAAGCATTCGTGACTTTACAATAGCCGTTTTATGTGTTAAAATCGATTTGATCTTTCGGATCTTAAATAAGGAGAACGCATGGATAAGTCAAAAACAATTCGAATACGCAACAGTACGGCGGAATTTCTGGTCTTTACTTCTCAGGCCGGTGAAAACGCAATAGAAGTACGCGTTGAGGATGAAACCGTATGGCTTACGCAGAAGCTGATAGCGGTGCTTTTTGACGTTAAGGTTCCGACCGTAAATGAACATCTGGCAAATATATATAAACAGTCTGAAATTAGCGAAGAGTCAACCATTAGGAAATTCCGAACAGTTCAAACTGAAGGCGGCAGAAAGGTTAGCAGAGATATAGATTTTTATAACCTCGACGCCATCATTTCCGTTGGATATAGGGTGAATTCCGTTAGGGCCACTCAGTTTCGCCAGTGGGCCACAGGCGTATTGAGAGACTTCGCGATACGCGGATATGTGCTTGATAAAGAACGGCTTAAGAACGGCTCGCTTTTTAATAAAGAATATTTCGACGACCTTCTCGAGGAAATTCGCGAGATAAGGGCCAGCGAGAGAAAGTTCTATCAGAAGATCACCGATATTTATTCCACGGCAATGGATTATAACAAAGATTGCGAAACGACAAAAACATTTTTTGCCGCCGTTCAAAATAAACTTCATTTCGCAATTCACGGGCATACCGCCGCCGAACTTATCGTGAAAAGGGCCGACAGCCGGAAAGAGCGAATGGGCCTGACAACCTGGAAAAACGCGCCGGACGGAAAGATCATGAAAACCGACGTCTCGGTCGCGAAAAATTATTTGACCGAAAAAGAATTGAGATCGCTCGACCGCTTTGTCACAATGTATTTAGATTACGCCGAAATGCAGGCCGAGCGCAACATTCCCATGACCATGGAAGACTGGGCGAAAAAACTTAACGCGTTCTTAAAATTTAACGAGCGCGAGATCCTCGAGGATCCTGGTAAAGTTACGCAGGAGATAGCAAAGGCTTTCGCTGAAAGTGAATTTGAAAAATATCGCATCGTTCAGGACAGGCTGTTCGAATCGGATTTCGATAAAATGATCAAAAATATAGAAAAGCCCGAGAAACCGCTGCCGAAAATGAAGCCTTGAAATGCTCGTTGAACTTGAAAGTTATGAGGGCCGAGACATGAGAAATGAAGGACTTAGAAGCACGGAGGAATAAAGTTATATGATAAGCGTTACGAACACGCCTAATTACGCCGGAGTTACGATACACGGCGATATGCATGATTTCCAGAAGTTATACGACGCGCTGTCCGAGTTAGTCGGATCTGAAGGCGAATATAATGGATTTGATAATCCGAGAATACGGGTGCTTGCGATCTGTTACGACCTGCGCCACGCGATCATGGGCGATCGGGAATTCGAACTCGTCGATAACGGCATGGAAGAATTTAAATTGAGACGCGCCGGCTTTAAAGCACCTGATAAAAACGTATATCTTTCGTTTAACGTTCTCTGGCCGGAAATGCTGTTTGATATGATCGCCATTAACGACATGATCCTGCTTTATTCAGAGAAGACCTCGAGCGAGAAATATCATTTTATGAATGATAAAAATCTTATCTGGAATGGAAATATTTCACTTGCCCGCACCTTTCAATACGAGGTTTCGGAATGCCTTCGAAAAACGCTTTCACAGCAGGCTTACACGAGAACAAGAAATTTATTGATAAGCGTTCGTTCTAAAATGCTTTGCGATTATATCAGACAATATCTGGATGTTTTAAATATCAAATTCATCGCGATGGATAAGCAAACGCGGCTTAAAAATATCCCGCTCATGGCTAAACGCCTGGTCGAACAAAATAATGAATACCGCGCCATAAAAAGGTCGGTGCTGCAAGCGGCCGAAGAGAATGGACGCCATCACGGTGATTTTGAGCTTAGAGGCGTTGAATACCCGGAAGATATTTTGTGGTAGGCGTGAAAGTTTAATAAAGGTTTCCTTCCCAATCGATCTTGCCTTCAAGCTTCAGCATTTTTTCCTGGCGTCTTTTTGTGTGTTTTTCACTTTCCTGTCGGCAAGTATTATTACTTTGAATAAATTTTCAATAAGATACGCTTCGGAGAAATCGCTGCCGGAAAGAGTGTCGCGGGAAATAGATCAAACCCTAATTTTAATGGCGCCGGACCAAAGAAATATTTGTTGATTACTAACATAATTATTGCACATTAACATTTTGTGTGCCATAATGCAAGTATATGGTTAATATTAAACGCTTTTTCGCCCTTTTAAAAAAATCGATAAAATAATCTTGATATTCGCGTTTTTTTGTTGTATAATATGATTAGAATTGAATGTATATAGTTGATTATTACAGTCATATCTAATCATCGGCTGGAGTGATATGGATAAGCTGAAAAAATTCTTCAAATTGAATAAGGGATATGCCAGGTCGAAAGACCTTATCGTTGCTGGCGTTTATTCGAGGGATATCTCTGAAGCGCTTGCGGACGGTATTATTACGAGGATAAAACCCGGGCTGTATAAATTGTCCGGCTATAATGTCAGGGAAAATTCAGGATTGGTTGATGTGTGTAAAGCCAACCCGTCGATAGTGATATGCCTGCTTTCAGCTCTTGAATACTATGATATGACGCTTCAAAATCCGCCGGTGATATATGCCGCTATCGTTAATAACGGCAGAAAGATCAACATATCGTATCCGCCGGTGAAGTATTTTTATTTTTCGAAGAAATTGCATGAACTAGGGATCGTCAATGTGACGGCTCCTGGCGGAACATTTAAAGTGTATGATCTCGAAAAGACAATATGCGATCTGTTCAGGTTCCGGAAAAAGATCGGTGAGGATATAGCCATCGAAGGGTTGAAAAACTATATAAGAAAAACGAATTATAATATTGGAAAACTATTGGATTATGCGGCGAAGTGCAGGGTGAAAAATATTATTATGCCTTATCTTAAAGCGCTCGTCGAACAGTAGAGGATACAAGTTGAGTAAGAAACAGGTCAAAAATACAGCTGCTTCGGTAAAAGTGAAACTATTGAATCTGGCCCATAAAACAAGCCGGGTTTTCGATTCTATAGTGACGCAATATTTTCAGGAACGTTTTTTATACAGGCTCTCAATTTCAAAATATCGCAAACATTTTATTTTAAAAGGCGCGTTATTGTTCGTCTCTTATGATATCGAAGGAACCAGGCCGACGAAAGATGTAGACTTGTTAGTGCGGGAAACATCGAATGAGACTGAAAATATCAGGGAGAAATTCAAAGAGATAATCCAGATGGCATGTGAAGATGGGATTATTTTTGACAGCGACAGCATAAAAATTGAAAACATTAATAAAGAGGCGAATTATACCGGCATCAGGATCATATGTTCCGCAAAGCTCGAAACGGTCGAAAAGAATATTCAAATCGATATGGGTTTTGGGGATGTTATAGTTTCAGGGCCTGTTTTGATTGAGTATCCTGTTTTGCTGGAACAAAATCCGCATCCGGTGATAATGGTTTATTCCCTGGCATCGGCTATTTCTGAAAAGCTTGAAGCGATAGCGAAACTTGGGTTTTTAAACAGCCGTATGAAAGATTTTTATGACATTGCGTTTTTGTCGAAAACAAGTTCATTTAATATGAGCGAACTTAAAGAAGCGATATCAAAGACATTCAAAAAACGAAAAACGCCGGTGGAGAAACTTGAAATTGTTTTTAGTGATGAGTTTACAGGGGCGAAGGAAAATCATGACAAATGGTCTGCGTTCGTTGAGAGAAGCAAATTAAATGGCCAGGAGAATTTTTCGGAGACCACCACCAGGATCAAAAACTTTATACTGCCTGTTATAAATTCAGCGCTTTCTGAAAATGATAAAAATGTATGGAACCCTGTAAGGACGGTATGGGAAAGACATTAAAGCGATAGCGGTTCATAAAAAACGCGGCCAATTGCTGCCATTCTGAAAAGGTACTTTGGTCCGTGTCGGTAACAATCGTTCAGGGCATTGGGAAATCGTAAAGCAGAAAAAAATCAATCAAAGGAGAACCCAACGGCAAACCTCCGTCTGAAATATTATGCAAATCGGACTTTATGAAGATCTAATTACTAAATTTCTCAGAGCGAAGCTGGAAAGCTTTTCTGATAAGTTTTATATTGGCGATCAGCCCATCGCGCCGGCTGAAGCGGCTTTCAGGTTGTCGGCTTTTATCGGCAAGGTTTTGTTTGAGGCGCTCGAGTCTATCCCGCACGGAGAAGACCGGGTGGAAAAACAGATCCTGCTTTCCAACGATCTTATAAAATGGCTGTGCGAAAAATTAAACGATCCGAAAATTACCGAAAACCTGTCTGAAGATCTCATCGATACCGAGGGAAAACTTCTGACCGCCATATTTTCGAAGAGCGATCCGGTCGCGGCCGATCTGGCGGCTTACGCTAAAAAAATAACTCCGCTTTCTGGGCTTTCACAGAGCGAATTATTTACCGGCAATAACGCCGGCATTTCAATGGAATCAGAAATTAAAAGAGAGATCCTTTCGGCGGACAGTATCTGCTGGCTGGTGTCTTTTATCAAATGGCAGGGCATTCGAATATTTCAGAACGAACTGGCCGAATTCACCAACAGCGGAAAAAAATTACGCGTTATTACGACATCGTATATGGGCGCTACCGATCAAAAAGCGGTTGAATTTTTGGCGAGCCTTCCTAACACCGAGGTCCGGTTGAGCTATAACACCGGTAATGAAAGACTTCACGCAAAATCATATTTATTTATTCGTTCCAGCGGTTTTGATACCGGCTATATCGGTTCTTCAAATATTTCACGCACCGCGCTCACCAACGGACTCGAGTGGAATATCAAGATCACTACTCAAGAGATACCGCATATTATCGCGAAATTTAAAAATACATTTGAAACTTATTGGGCTTCCAATGAATTCGAAATATTTCGCCATGGCGATGAATTATGCAGCGAGAAATTGAGAAAAGCTTTGAAGACCGCGAAAGGAAATGGTAAAGATGCGAATGCGCTCGAACCGGCGTGTTTCGACATCGAGCCGCATGTTCACCAGAAAGAAATTCTTGAACAATTAACGATCGAACGCGAAAAACACGGGCGCTGGAAAAATCTGATCGTCGCGGCCACCGGAACCGGAAAGACAATAATTTCAGCGTTTGATTTTCGAAGATTTTATAAAGCTAACCCGGGCGCAAAATTACTTTTTGTCGCGCATAGAAAAGAAATACTCGAACAGGCCGTTTCAAGGTTTCGCGGAATCTTAAAAAAGCCGGATTTCGGCGATCTGTGGGTGGGTAATTATAAGCCGGAACGATACGATCAGTTATTCGTTTCCGTTCAAATGCTTAATAATAACCTTAAGGAACTTGAACTTTCGCGTGAATATTACGATTTTATTATATTCGACGAAGTGCATCATATCGCCGCCGACAGCTACCGGCCTATCCTTGCGGCGTTTGACCCCAAAATTTTACTCGGGCTGACCGCTACGCCCGAACGCCACGACGGTGGAAATATTCTCGACGATTTTTGCGGAACTATCGCCGCTGAATTGAGACTGCCCGACGCCATTAACCGGCGCTACCTTTGCCCGTTCCAGTATTTCGGCATTGACGACGAGACCGATATCTCAAAGGTCCGCTGGGATAAGGGACGCTATGATCCGTCCGAACTGACCAGGATCTATACGATGAACGACAGGCGCTGCTGGGACATTCTTCGCAATATGAGTGACATCATAGGCGACCTCGCAAAGATAAAAGCCCTCGCCTTCTGCGTCAGCCAGGAACACGCGAAATACATGGCGGAGAAGTTCCTATTAAAAGGTGTCAAAGCCGCCGTCCTGACAAGCGATAATTCGGACGAGCGAAGCGAACTGCGGACAAAACTTGAAAACGGCCAGATCAACGTTTTATTTGTCGTCGATATTTTTAACGAAGGCATCGATATCCCTGAAATAGACACGGTCCTGTTTTTACGCCCGACCGAAAGTCTCACGATCTTTTTACAGCAATTAGGCCGCGGATTGCGCCTCGCTGACGGAAAAGAATGTCTGACCGTCCTTGATTTTGTCGGAAACGCAAGGCCTGAATATGATTTCACTCAAAAATTCCGCGCGCTGATCGGACGGTCTCACGCGTCTATCGCGGATGAGATAGAAGCTGAATTTCCTCACCTGCCGCTTGGATGCAGCGTGGTGCTTCAGAAAAAAGCCAAAGAAATAATTCTTCGAAATATTAATAACGCGATAATCAATCAAAGCGCGATCCTTAAATATATCCGCAGATTTTCCGAACATACGCATCTGCCCTTAACGATAAAGAATTTTCTGTATTTTAATCCGGATGTTCGGATCGAAGATATTTATAAGATCAAAAACCCTTTCGGCTGGAGCCATTTGACAGTAAAAGCCGGGGTGTCAAATAAAATTATCGATGAAGGCCGCGCGAAACAAATTCGAAACGCGATATTTAACAGGCTTTTACAATGCACCTCAAGCTCTTATATTTCCTTCATTGAAAAACTTATTGAAAATAAATTCGAGTGGGACCGCGCTAACGAGATCGAAGATCAAATGGCGATGATGCTCCACTACGATTTCTGGGATAAGAGCCCTGTTGTTCTCGGTTTTTCGACTGTCGCCAAAAGCCTCGCTGCGCTCGGGCATGATGAAATTTTAATGAGTGAACTTTCTGAAACGGTTAAACATATTTCAGACCTTATTAATGTCGCCGAAATACCTATGATACTTAATAAGCCAAGTGCGCTTTGTATCCACTCAAGATATAGCCGTGACGAGATCCTTTCGGCTTTCGGCGCGCACCGCGACGAGAAAAAATACAGCAGCCGCGAAGGCGTTATGGAAATAAAAGAAGACAGCGTCGAACTGCTCTTCGTAACTTTGAATAAGTCGCACAAAAAGTTCTCGCCAACCACTCTTTATCACGATTACGCCGTCAGCGAAACTCTGTTTCACTGGCAGAGCCAGAACCAGGCAGTTCCCGAAAAAGGGCGCGGCAGATCATATATCGACCATATTAAAAACGGCAAAGAGATCGTTCTTTTCGTAAGAGAACAAAACGATGATGAATACGGCCGCACGATGGGATATGTGAATCTCGGACCTGTTGATTTCGTATCGTCCGAGGGCAGAAAACCCATGAATATTATCTGGCAATTGCGGACGCCGCTTCCGCCATGGTTCTGGAACGACGCGGCGAAACTTGCAACGGCTTAGTGAATATGCGGCCAAAGCCTGACTGCAAGTTAAATGACGAACTAGATATGCAGGATATTAAAAGAATTGTCAATAAAACCGCTGCCGGAAAGCGTTTTTATGAAAACTTGTTAAAGTCTTATTTTACTGATGCCGGCCCAAAGAAATCAAATAATTATAGCTAGTGAAAAATCACGATAAAATGATGAATGCGTGACTTTACAATAGCCGTTTTATGTGTTAAAATCGATTTGATTTTCAGGTTTGAAGCCAATATTTTTGAAAAAGCTACGCACTGCGCAGACAATTATGCTATAGCGTAATCGAGCTGTTTCATCAATATCAGAAGGAGATCACCATGACTGATTTTTATAAAATATTTTTTTCAATTCTGTTGGGGTTTATGTTTGGATGTCTTGCTAATCCAGGACCGTCTCATGCTGACTCATGGGGGCAGCCGCGTAAATTTGATGTCGTTTCGGTTGACGGCAGCTGCACAGCTGAAGTGAGCTCAAAGGCTGAAATATTCAAGAAAGACAAAAATGGAAGATCTGAAAAAATATATTCGTTCAAGCTTGTAAATGAGGTTATGCCGACAGGTGCGTTAGTAACCAATGACGGCGAATATATCGTTACTCTTGACAATTGGGGATCGGTCGGATATGGTGACGACGTGGTAGTGTTTTATGAACGGCCCGGAAAGGTTATTAAAAAATATGCTCTGGAGAATTTTCTTGATACCGCTGAAGTTAAATTTGCTCCTTGTTCAGTGAGTTCCCGCTGGTGGCATAAAAAAGAGTATATCGATGAATCGAAAAAGCAATTCTGCGTTTTTGTCAATGGCGAGAAATTTTATGATCTGTTTAAAGATAAAGGGCGTAAAGTGAAAATGAGACTGGTCAAATTTGATCTGAAAACCGGCTCCGTCATTTCGAAAGAAGATTATTTGATGATAAATGACGATTCGCGGGAGAAACAATTCATTCCGGTAAAGTCGTCCGAATAAGTCAGACACTGTCTGACCAATTGAACCGAGGCAAGTTATTTTCTAACGGCTTTTAAACATAGCATATATTGCCTTTGCGTATCATTATAGTCGTATTGTCGATTATCGCACGCTGAATCGTCATAATTAGATAAAACGAATATATTTGAAAATGTCGATCCGGTGCGCTGACTGCGGCGCGGATGAATCCGGCGGTAAAGATACTGGCTATTACATCCAGGTTTTTTTGTGATCCGCCCGGATCGTCGTCAGATAATTCCTTGTTTGAGTTAGCATTATCTTCGAGTCCCGGGCTGGGGAGGATGGGGCATGGTACTCCCGCCTGTCACATTGCCCAGATCGGCATCCGATAATTCCTTGTTCGAGTCAGCATTATTTTCAAGCTCGGCGCGGGCCGCCAGGAGGTCTTCATTTGAGAATGCGAATCCCGACGTTTTGCCGAGTTCGATAAGTTTCTCAGCCAGAAGTTTTTCACCATCTTTCTGGTGCGCCTTTATCAATTCGGCATACCTGGCTTTTAAAGCCGCGTCTTTTTCCATTTTGGCGAACATCTGTTTTACGCTGTCTTTACTCATTGACGGTCACTTCCCTTGTTTTATCGGCTTGACAAGTATCATAGCATATTTTGCCAAATTTTTCTATATAATTATACGCCTGAAAATAAAAGCTGTATTAGAAGTTATGCGGCAAAAATGCTTTGGTATCGTCAATTCCGAAAAATCTTCGCCCGCGCCGGGAGAGGCGGTAACACAGCATATATTTAATGTGTCAGCTTAAATATATTTGTTCAATAAAACTATCGAAATATTGTTCTTGAAAATAAATTATTCCCATAATTTCATCTTTAGTGAATTTTTTGTTAGATTCGATTCCTACAAGTTTCTTTTCAGTATCATTATTTCTTTTAACGATCCCAATGATTTTAACCTTTATGCATTTGGCCGGAACGGTTGAATCTATTGCATAAACATCTATTTCATGACCATCTTCGGCAATTGTGTCAGGAATATAACCATAGTTGATTGGATAGATCAAATCTTCCTTCGGATGTTTGGAGCCCGCGGGACGGTCAATTATTATATCGATATATTTACCTAAAAATTGTTCATACATAATTCACCTTTTTATTTATCAGAATTCTTAATTTTAATTATGGCGAATTCGCCATAGCGGCGCCCTGAA
The DNA here is from genome assembly GCA_964551445.1 of uncultured bacterium. Taxonomy (GTDB): domain Bacteria; phylum Muiribacteriota; class UBA9980; order UBA9980; family UBA9980; genus DAOPXV01. The sequence goes on from CAZKCG010000026.1 coordinate 45,817, forward strand.
TGCTCCTTTATGAATTCGACGATCTCGGCCATGGCCTCGCTCGCTTCCGGGAACATAGGTGCGAGAAGCGGATAGCAGTGGACCATCCCCTCGCCGGACCTGAACCTGATGTCGGCTCCGGCAGCCTTCGCCTTTAAATAAAACATCTTCCCGTCGTCGTACAGCTCGTCGTCGGTGCCTGAATTGACAAGTATGGGCGGCAGGTCCGAAAGATCGCCGTAGAGCGGCGAAATAAGCGGGTTGGACGGGTCCGAGGTTCCGGCGTAATACTTGCCGAACACTATCCAGGAATTCAGCGGCGCGAGCGAAACTTTGTTTTTAGTCCTGTACGATTCGCCTTCGCATTTGAGGTCGGTCCAGGGCGATATAGCCACAGCCGCGGCCGGAAACGGCAATCCGTTTTTTTTAAGCGCGAGAAGAAGCGCAAGCGTCAGACCGCCGCCGGCCGACTCTCCGGCTATTATCACGTCGGCGGGCGAGTATTTCGAGGCGGTCAGGGCGCGGTACACCGCGACGGAATCGTCGACCGCGGCAGGGTACGGATGCTCCGGCGCCAGCCTGTACTCGTAAGTCAGCGCCGTTAAGCCACATTCGGCGGCAAATCTGGCGACGAATCCCCGGTGGTCGGCGCAAGAGCCCGACACATAGCCGCCGCCATGAACGTACATTATGATCTTATCGGCCGGCGCGCCCGCCGGAACGAGCCATTCGGCCCTGACGCCGCCCATGTCGCCGCTTATGACCGATACTCCGTCCGGAATTTTGCCGTATTTGGCCGCTCCTTCCTCGCATTCTCGCCTGAAATCTTCAATGGACGAATTGAAGTCGAAAACGGGTTTTTTCAGCTTTAACCTGAGCAGGTGGCGGTTACGCAGTATGAAATTGATGATCCTGCTTTTAATGCTCTGCATGGGTATTAACTCCTTTGCGCTTCTATGCCGCGAGCGAACACGCCGGCGTATTCTTTTACCGTTTCGGCCAGACGGAACTTGCGGCCGCAATTATAATAAGCCTTGGCTATTTCGATGAAGGTGAACTCGAAAAGGTCTTTGACGAATCCGTCCGCTATATCGCCGCCGATATCGCCGTCTTTTTTGCCGAGCTTCACGACCTCTTCGGCCAGAAGGCCTATTCCGCTTTCCTGGCCTTCGGGTTTGTTAAAAGACATTATATTTTTTATCCTGTAGACTATGAACACTTCAAATAGTTTCTTCTGCCGCATCACGCCCCGCATAAGCTCGTTGAATATGTGCGCCGCCCTGGCCCCGGTTCCCTTCAATTTCCTGAAGCGCATTATCCTTTCGTAATGTTTGCTCGTGAACGAGTTCTTTATGAATTCGGCCACTATCTCTTCCTTTGCCGGAAAGTGATTGTAGAGCGTTCCCTTGGCTATATCGACCGCGCCGGCGATCTCATCCATGGTAACGCCATGGAACGATTTTTCATTGAACAGGCCGATCGCCGTTTCGACGATTTTTTTGCGGAGCCCGGCCTTTTTTCTTTCGCTCCTGGAAACAGCTTTTTCGTTTTTTTCCATTTATGCCGCCTTGAGAGAATTTTTAATATACCCGGTATAATTTTAAACTTAGTACAAAATTGAACTGAGTATAATATAACAGAAATTCAAGTTTTAGTCAATGACCGAAAAAGAATTAAGATCGCAAAGGTTGTCCTTGACACTGGTATCATAATGTGATACCATAATTATATGAATTCAAAACACAAAAAGACCCTTAAAGCGATATTTTCAAAACCTGTTCCAGCGGCTGTTGAATGGAATGCTATTGAATCTATGCTTTGTGCTTTGGGCGCCGTGATCACGGAAGGCGCCGGTTTGCGTGTGCGAATTATTTTAAATGATGTTCGGGCCGTTTTTCACAGGCCGCATCCACAGAAGGAAACGGATAAAGGTTCGCTTATTTCAATGCGAAGATTTTTAGAGAACGCCGGGGTGAAATTATGATGGAATATAAAGGATACATAGGAAATGTAGTTTATGACGATGACGCAAAACTTTTTCATGGCGATATCATTAACACGCGCGACGTCATTACTTTTCAGGGACGCACGGTCAAACAGATCGAAAAGGCTTTTCGGGATTCCATCGATGAATACGTAAAATGGTGCGAATCGGAAGGTGTTTCGCCGGAAAAACCATATTCGGGGAAATTCAATTTGAGGATCTCGCCCGAGCTTCATAAAAAAGTCGCCATTGTCGCTAAAACGCTGAAATTATCGATAAATAAATTCGTCGAAAAAGCCCTGAACGATGAGATCATAAACGTTTCGCCGAGATAGCGGAGGAAGCATGAGGAGATCGCAGGAGAAGAAAGCAAATACAAAAACTGTGAAAAATTATGAAAAGATATTTTGAATCAGTTCAATTCAATCATCCGTCTATCGTAAATTCATACAATACCAATAATCCGATCGATGAATATAAGGATTTTTTTCTGAATTTCGCGAATGAGATAGATGCTGAAACGATAGTCGACATGGGCTCGTGAACCACGCTCTTAACGCTCGCTTTGGCGGAACGGGGCTTTAAGCTTATTGGAGTGGAGCCGGCGGTGGATCGTGAAAGGTTGATCATAATGCTTGAAACCAATAGGTGTAGATTATTAAAAATAGAGAATGAAGATCATGGTGACGTAAGGCGATTGTACCAGGATGAAACAGTTAGAAAGTATCTTGGCGGAGCGGTTGACGATGAACGGTTCAATACGAGATTTGCTGAAATGACAGAAGCTGATGTCGCATCATTTTATTGGGTGATCAGGTTGAAAGTTCCTGATGAATTCATAGGTGTGTTCTCAATAGATACGCATCATGATGGTGAGAACAAGGAAGTTTCGTATGAATTATTACCGAAATATTGGGGACAAGGGTATGCGACGGAAATTGTTCAGAAGATTATTGAATTTGGATTTAATGAATTAGGACTATCGGTAATATTAGCGGAAACACAGTCGGCAAATGAAAATTCGTGCAAACTGTTGAAGAGAGTCGGAATGACCCTGAAAGAAAAAAGAGAAAGATTCGGAGCGGAACAGTCAATTTTCTTAATTCACAGAAGGATATAATATTTTTTATAGAGTTGAGGGAGCGTTATGGATCGTAAAGTTTTGATCAGGAGTTTTTTTGCCGCGGCGGTCGCGGCAGCGTTCATTTTTTCGGGGGCTGCCGCTTCGGCGGCGGGTAAAACTGAGGAAGCGGAGCTTGAAAATATCCTCTGCGTGCGCGCCGCGTCAGAAGGCAAAACATCCGAAACCGCTATTACGCCCGAACTCATTTCAGAATTGATCGAATGCGGCAAGGACCGTATATTCGAAAAATTCGCCGGCAGGTATGAAAAACAGGACTCGTTTTTTTTCGACTGCATCGTCGTCTCCGATGCCGGGCTGATATTTTATTTTGATAACGAAAGCAAAAAGCCGGACTGGCTGAAATGCGACGCCCGGGCAAGCTTCAACGGCGCCAGGGCCGGAATGGATTTTGGCGAGATCATGAAAAAGCTCGGCCGCGTGCCAGTCGTGGAAACGGCGCATTACCGCGGGTTCGAAATATTATACAAGTTCGACGATTTTTACCTGAGGTTCTCATCGTTCAAACCGGACGGCGGCGAGAGCGAAGTCACGATCTTCAGTTCTCGCAAGATCGGACATCATTTGAAAAATCGAACGGCCCTGACCGATGATAAACCTCCGAAATTCAAAAGGGAGAAAGTACCGCCCGTGAAGGATGAAGCGGACCGAGACCCTGAATTAGCAAGGGCTGTGAGTGAATTGAAACGCGCCGTGAAGGAAAAGAACTATGAGGTATTGTTAAGTTATGTCGATGACGGGATCGGTTACAGCTTCGGCGAGGAAGGCAAAAAGCCAGGATTCACGGCTTACTGGAAGCTCGATAAAAACCCCGGGAAGTCGAGGATATGGCGCGAACTCGATCAGGTCTTCAAACTGGGCGGCGGAAAGTATAGCGACGAAGGTGAACACGGGGCGTCTTACACCACGCCCTATACGTTCAATTCGTATATCCCGCTGGACGAATTTACATACCAGCTTATTACGGGCAGTGACGTCAACGTCAGGCGGCAGCCGGGCCTCGGGTCACATGTCATCGAAAAACTAAGTTATGAGGCTGTTTATACGCAATTTGCTTTTAACCAGGAATTCACCGAGGACATGTCTTTCGATGAAATATCGAACGAGCGCCCGCTCTGGCGCAAGGTGGCCACCGCGTCCGGCAAGGTCGGGTATGTTCACGGAGAATACGTCAGATCGCGGGTTGATTACAGGCTCGCAATGAGCAGAAAGAAAGGCGGCTGGAAGGTGACTTGCTTCGTCGCGGGGGATTGACGGGAAAGCGGCGATCAAAAATATAAACGGATCCAGAGTTAGTTCTATCGAAGATACCTGACATTTATTTTAGGGGCCATACCGCTGCCGGAAAGAGTGTCCCGGAAAATATATTCAAGCCTTAATTTTAATGGTGCCAGACCAAAGAAAGAATAAGTTTGATAATTATTTAGCTCCGCTTTTTTCAAGCAATTCGCGTATACTTGGGCTCGCGTATTCTTTGACCATCGAACTGTAAAAGACGGTCAGGTCCCCAATCTCGACAAGGTCAAGGCGGCGATAATCGCGTACCGCGAATCCGGCGTATGGGCTAAAGAACTTGACGCGGCGGGAGACAAAGGGGTTACGCTGCTGCGCTCCGCATACAATCAAAATGAGACGCAGGCGGTCGTTTTCGATATCGATGAAACTTCTCTGGATAATTATGAATATTACGTCCAGAACAATTTCGTGATCGTTGAGAAACCAATTCTCGAATGGCTTGCAAGCGGAAAAGCTCCCGCTATCCGCGGAACCAAAAAAATATAAGACGAGGCCGTCAGTAAAGGTATTCACGTATTCTTCATCACCGGGCGCGCCGAAAGCCTCCGCGAAGTATCCGCCAATAATCTTAAGATCGCCGGTTACCTGAAATATGAAAAACTATATATGCCCCAGGGCTCCGAAGCTTCGATCGATTTCAAGCCGGCCACCCGCGCCGAAGTAGAAAGTTCCGGCTACCATATTATTTTGAACGTCGGCGACCAGTACAGCGATCTTGTCGGCGGCTATTCGCTCTACACTCTGAAGCTGCCCAATCCGGTGTATATTGTCAATTAAAGGTCCGTTTATTATCGCCGGATAAAAATAAGGGCTGCATCTATGAGCGCTCCGTTAAATTCAAAATTTTGAAAACATTCAGAGGTAGAGTATGAAAATAAATTTAATTATGATCCTGGTTCTCGCTTTTACCATTGGAGTATTGACATCAGGCTGCTTCCTTCAGGACGGCGATACGGTTCAAGTAAGCGCCGTCGTCGAGCCCGTATTCTTCGTACACGTCTCCGATACGCACATCGGCGCCGCCGGAGGCAAAGGCGAGGAGCTCATGACCGCTTTGTTCAAAGATGTTCTGCCTGAGATAAAGCCGTTGGCGCTCGTGCACACCGGCGACATGGCCAACACCGGCAGCGTCCTTTTGCCGTGGCAGAACTACAGTTCCATTGTGAACGCGGCGGGCGCTCCGCAGTGCGTCGATATTATCGGTAACCATAACGCCAGGACCAGCGACACTAACGACGGCAGGGTGTATTTCAATGCGTATTCCCGCACGGGCGTCAACGGCGGCAAATTATACGGCGTTACGCGCCTTGAAAGCGCGGCGGGGGCGGTATGCATGATCCGCACGGACACCGCTTCGGCTCCTGGAAACGACGCTACGGGCAACGCATGCGGTTATTTTCCTGAAACGCAGCAGATAGAGATCCTCAACAACCCCGGCCTATACGGCCGGCCAGCCCGCACCGGCGCTTCGCGCTCTTGTCTTCTCGCAGGGAACGGTATCCGTCGAGTTCAGCGCAAACGGCGGACCATGGAATGCCCTGAAAAATACCACGGGAAGGCTCTGGGAATCATCCATCGCCGCCGAAGGCCTGAAGGCGGGGTCGAACACGGTCACAGTCCGCGCAGCGAACGGCGTAAAGACAGACGAAGATACCATTTCGATCATCCTTAAATGAGCCGTTAAATTTAAAAGCCGATCCGACTCGGATTCCAGAATGACGCCGCGAAACTTGCGACGGCTAGATGTGAGATATACCCGGAAATAAAATATCTGACAACAAAACCGCTGCCGGAAAAAGTGCCTAGGAAAACATATTCAAGCCTTAATTTTACTGATGCCGGACCAAAGAGATGAAATAATCAAAGCAAATGAAAAATCCGGAAAAAATGTCGAATGCGTGACTTTACAATAGCCGTTTTATGTGTTAAAATCGATTTGATCTTTAGGAACTTACATAATGAAAAAGCGGTGAATTCCGGAGAATTTGAACGCCATGGAGTATCAATGACCTTTCAGCGGGATATATTTAAAAATAGAAGCGGTATCCGTTATTATGATATTGATTTCGGCGGATCATCAAAAGACGAATTGCTGTTGAAGCTGGAAAGAGCGTCAATATTGTTAAATGATTATTGCAGGCAATTGTTCGCGAGCTGCTTGTTTGTGACCTCGGCGGAAGTTGGAAGAGCGTCAATAATTGAACTGGCGGTGGAAGATCTCGGATTTCAAAATGGCGCGAATTTTGTTGAGATCAACGAGCGAATGAAACAACTGAATTTGTTTGAATGTCCTCTGGAGATCGGGCCATATTTCAGGCTTCAATATACCGGTCAAATAGAATTTACGGAGACCGGGAAACATAAGGCGCCGGCGGGTTCGGTGACTGTAATATCAAGGCCGCCAGTCGACGACGATGACTTTCCCAAAGGTTTCTATCTGCGAAAAATTGACGGAAAACTTTGGCTGCGCGGATATTTATGTCCGATGGACCATGTCTGGGAACCGGGAGCGCGGCTCGCTTTCAGGATATTTGAGAAATAGTCGTTCGGCAAAATATTGGAAACCGGTATTATTCAACGATCTGATGAAATATTATAATTAAATTCAGTACCCGATCTTAATCGCTTTCCGGCACGGGGAAGAATCATTATTCAAAACGCATTATTTATAATTTTAAAATTTCCGGGAGAAATTTACTATGAAACCATTCCATCAAAACAATATATTCGCGGGCAGTAAAGAGATACAAAATATAGATGAGGACAAGGGTATTTCGTTTAACGTTCTTGTGCAATATCCGTCAAATACGCCTTCTTTACCGACGAAGACCGGGCCTTATACAATGGACGTTTCCGTCAACGCGGAAATTATCGACGGTTGTTTTCCTCTTGTGGTGATATCACACGGCAGCGGCGGTTCGCATCTTTTATACCGGACCGTCAGTTCATACCTTGCCCGAAACGGCTATATTGTCGCGCTGGTGGAGCATTTTGGAAATAACAGGAATGATAATAAGCTTGAAAACACCTGTGAAAACCTTGTTCTGCGTCCGGGACATATAAGTTTAACTATCGACAAACTATTTTCAGACGGTTTTTTCGGCGGTCATATTTTAAAAGACAAAACTACGGTAATAGGCCATTCCATTGGAGGATACACCGCGCTGGCGCTGGCCGGCGGAATTCCAAGAACAAGAGAAGGCGAAATAATAAAAACAATTTCCGACCCGCGAATTAAGGCGATCGTTCTGCTGGCTCCGGCCGCAGGCTGGTTTTATAAGGGTTTAGACAATGTTAAAATTCCGATCCTCGCTTTAACCGCGGAGCACGACCGCTTCACGCCGTCAAAGGATATAGAAACCGTTTTGAATTGTATGCCGGACAGATCGCTTTTAACATTCAAACAAATTGCCGGCGCTGGCCATTTTTCTTTTTTGAGCCCGTTTCCCGCAACGATGAAAAGACCGGATTTTCTGCCGTCGACGGACCCGGAAGGATTTGACAGAGAAAAATTCCATGAGCAATTACCCAAAGAGATACTTGATTTCTTAAATGAAAAACTATAAAAATTCAATTTATTCAGAAATCTTTTGAGATGCTTTTGTTTAGCGGAATTGACTTTTATAAATTGGGTTTGTAAAATGCATTCGATGTCGGAACGATCGTTTTTCTTTTTAAATCATTAATGCTGAAGTCGTAAAAACTCCAATTATAAGTTATATATTATTAAGTTACCCGCATGAACTATATTTTGATATGACATGCGGATGACTCTGGCATCCTTATTGCTTACTTCATCTCCATGAAGAAAATTTTCAATCAATTTAAGATCAGCGGCAATGAATTTTTATTATTATTTCTTTCCATTCGGCGGAACCCTTTGGTTGTTAAATCGGCTGTTGGAGAGAAATAATGGAGAATGATGCATCTATTGATATTTCCGGTTCGGATTTTTTACGCATGAGAGAAAAAACTATCATCTGGAGGTAAAAATGTTCAGATATTCAAAATTATTATTGTGTCTGGCGCTTGTTATGGTATTCGCTTTAAATATGGTTTCTAGCGTTATTGCCGCAAGTTATGATAAGAACGGCGAACTGATAAGCCTTGCGAGTAAAATTTCGTCGTCAAAGCTTAACACGCATTCATTAAATTTGTTCGAGCAGGGGCCGGACGGGGAGTGGACATTCAAGTTATTTACCGAAGAGGGAGCCACACGGCCGTCTGAAATAAAACGCTATGACGGAAACGGCTGCATTGTGGGATCCGTATCTTATTCAACCGGCGGCTCCGTCATGCATACCGAAAAATATCAATACAGCCCTGTTTGTACCGAGACCCTTCCGTCCGATCCGGCGGCTTTCGCGACCGGGGCGAACATAAAAAAGAATGCGTAAAAAACCTTAAATTGCTTGAAAGCACCATAGAGATTTATCAAATTGAAAACGGCGGCAAACTTCCGTCCGATCTTGAAAAACTTGTCGAATACGGAGATCTTGACCAGGTCCCGAAATGCCACGCAAACGGGAAATATTCATTCGCTATGACCAACCTGTCGGAAGAAGCCGAAACGCCTTATTTCCGCCTAAAGGTCGAATGCAGCGTGCACGGCGGTTTATTTTAGCCTGTGATCTCGCCGCGCCGGCCCGAAGCAGCGTTTTTCCTTATAGCGGCTTTATCTTCTACGAAATACGGACCGTCCGCCGGCGGATTGTTCAACAAAAATATTATAGACGAGAGCAAAAAAGTCAAGACAACTTCGAATGACGATAAATAGCCTCTTTTAAAAATAATGCACCCTGCGCTGCACGCTCGATTGCCTGCATTGCGGCAGCGACTGCCAGAAGGGACCCGGTTTTTCAGATATGCCTTATCAGGACTTTTTAAAGGTCGTCGACGAGATCGCCGTTGAAAACGACCCGAACAAGATATTTATCGCCATAACCGGTGGAGAGCCTCTTTTAAGAAATGATCTTGAAAAGTGCGGGATCGAACTTTATAAAAGAGGCTATGCCTGGGGCATCGTTTCCAACGCTTTTCTTTTGACGAACGACAGATTGGCCTGGCGAATTCCGGAATGCATTCCATAAGCATCAGCCTCGACGGGCTGGAAAAAAGCCACAACTGGTTAAGGCAGAATGACAATTCCTTTAAAATGGCGGTTAACGCTTTACGATATGGAACGCGTTTCCCGCGTATAACGCTCGAAGCCATAACCTGCGTAACTCAAAAAAATATCACCGAACTTGAAGAGATCAAAAAACTTTTAATAAGCCTCGGCATAAGGCGCTGGCGAGTATTCGATATCTTTCCCAAGGGACGAGCTGAAAGCAACGACCTTTTAAGGATCACGTCCAATCAGCTTAAATATCTTATGGACTTTATAGCGGCGACCCAAAAAGAAGGCAGAATCGCCACGGAATATGGATGCGACGGCTTCCTCGGCGATATGGAAAACCGGGCCAGAAAAGGCTATATGTTCTGCCGCGCCGGGATCAACGTGGCGTCCGTGCTCGCCGACGGCTCGATATCGGCCTGTCCGAGCCTTCGCGCGGACTACATTCAGGGAAACATATATAAGGACAAATTTTTAGACTGCTGGAATAACCGCTTTGAAGTTATGCGAAACAGGTCCTGGACCAAAACGGGAAAATGCGATACCTGTGAGGTTTTTAACTGGTGCGAAGGGAACGGGCTTCATTTGCGCGACGAAAGAACGGGGAAGCTGCTTTATTGCCAGTATGATATGCTGAAATAATTTGATTGAAAAAACCGCTGCCTGAAAAGAAAGTCTTGAAACGCAGAGCGGAGCCTGAAATATAAATGCGCTCACCCCGCTATTTTTAAAAAACCTGGGAATAAATTTAACGCCGCTTGACAAAAATATCAAAAAACAATATAATTCAGCGATCAGTCGCGCGGATATCCGCTTGAACGGGTGGACGCGGTATGGAGCGTATGTGATATAATGCAAAAAGGTCTCTTTTCACTGAGTTTTATCGGTCATATGCTGGTGGCTTTAATATCGGCGGCGTTTTTAGCGGAGATTTTCGAAAACGCTTTTATCAACCTTCTGAGAAGTCTTTTTCCGCCTGAAATTTCACTCGATAAAATTTACGTTACAGCACAGGGCGGATCGGACATCACGATCTCGAACATATTGCTGATGCTCATTCTGGCGTGGCTCTATCTTAGGATAAGGCCCGTGTCTGAATTTATCAAAACCGGGGACGAGCGGTTGCGGGAACCGGCGCTTCAAAGATTTAACGATATTTATAAGACCATCATCATTTTTTTTGTTTTAAGCGCCCTTTGCAATACCTGGCGTTTTCTTTATACAAATTACGGCAATCCCGCGTTCTCATATTCGTATATGCCATATTATTTTGCCGGCGAACTTTTCAGGCTTTATTATTCGACTTATTTTACGGTGCTATATCTTGAACCGCTTCTTTTTCTAAACGTGGCGGCTAAATTTTACGACGACAAAACGCTTTACGCCAGGAAAAAAGGGCTCGCCCTGACCATTAAGACGAAACTTTATTTAATGATACTCAACCTTCTTATAATTCCGATGGTTTTGATCGCGGGTTACGCTTATTTGATCCCGGTGCCTTATTTAGAGGCGGCCAACGTCAAGGACTCCCTCAATAACCCTGAGATGTTTTTTATGGCTCTGAAAAAAAGCAAAATATATATCACGATCATCGTTATCGTGTCGCTGACATACGCTATCGGTTATGTTGAAATGCTTTACAAAAGCATCAACAGGCCGCTGGATACGCTGCTGAAAAAAATGGAACAACTGGCCACGGGCGATCTGACCGTTAAGACGACCGTTCTGTCCGATGATGAGATCGGGACGCTGAAGTATAATTTTAACGTCATGGTGGCGAGCCTTGCCGAACGCGAGCGGCTGCGTGAAACTTTCGGAAAGTTCGTTTCGATAGAAATAGCGAAACATCTCATGGCCTCGGACCAGATCGACCTTGGCGGCGAGGACATAGAAGCGACGATACTTTTTTCGGATATCAGAAATTTTACCGCGATGAGCGAAAAAATGACGGCGCGCGAGGTCGTCAATTTTTTAAATGAATATTTTTCTTATATTACCGAGCCTATCATGCAAAATAAAGGCGTCATAAATAAATTCATAGGCGACGCCGTCATGGCGCTTTATATTCCGCACCTGGGCTCGGTCGATCATGTCTCAGACGCGGTAAGAAGCGCCATCGGAATGCGCGAAAAATTAAAACTTTTCAATGAGATGAAAAAAATGCCGGTAGAGGTAAGTTTCGGCATCGGAATACACACCGGCGTCCTCGTGGCCGGAAACATCGGGACCGCCGCGCGGCTCGAATATACGGTCATAGGCGATACGGTCAATGTCGCCTCACGAATAGAGTCCGAAAATAAAACTTTCAGTTCCGATATTTTGATCAGCGAAGAAACATATCTTAAACTCGATGACGAGCTTAAAAGAGCCCACACTTTCCAAAAGTGCGAGCCGGTTTTGGTTAAAGGCAAGCAAAAGCCTTTGATACTCTATAAGATCGCTTGAATCAGGAGAGCAAATTATGATCAAATATTTTCTCCGTTCCGTGAAAGCCGTTTTGTTTTTTGGATTGATGGTTTTGCCGGTGACGGCTTTTAATTTTAACAATTGTTATGCGTCCGTGGAGATCTCCATAGCCATACCGGTGGAAGAGGCGAAGATCGGCAGTGAGCTTAGTTTCGCCATATTCAGAAAAGACCTGAAGGAGGCCGGCCGGCTCATAAAGGAAAAGCCCGAATGGATAAACAGGCGCATGGGTGCGGCAAGATACACTCCGCTTGAAAACGCGGCCAGGACGAACGATCTTGAGATGGTGAAAATGCTTGTGGAGGCCGGAGCGAAGGTAGCATCCGATGAAAAGGATTTTCGCTCGCCGCTGCGCTCCGCGATATCGGTCAAAATGGCGGAGTATCTCGTTTCCAGAGGCGCCGATGTTAAACGGCCTGACGCGCTCCCTTATAATATCTTACACAGTGCCTTGCTTTTACGTGAAATAAAAGGCGAGCTGATAGATTATTACGTCTCTAAAGGCGCAGTGGTGGACGAAGCCGATAATTCCGGCGTGACGCCGCTTATGAGAGCTTATACGGACGCGCCTGAACTGATCGGCATCCTCATGAAAAACGGCGCGAGCATAGGGGCTACCGGTATTTCAGAAAAAACGCCGGTAGATCATGCCATAATCGGCGATTCGACCGCCGCGGTCGGATTTCTTGTCAAAAAAGGCGCGGACATAAATAAGATCGGCGGTTTAACGAAAGTGCCGGCCGTGCATTCCTGTCGCAGCCCTGAAATGATATCTTTCGTGGCCGCGGCCGGAGCGGATCTCAACGCGAAAGATTCGAACGGCAACACGCTTTTGCATCTGATTAAGGATCCCGTGATGATACGTGCGCTCATCGCCGCCGGCGCCGATATTAACGTCACGAACAACCAGCATGAAACGGCGCTGTTCGCGGCGGCGGCGTCAGCCGATCATGAAAGAGCGAAACTTCTCATTGAAAAGGGGATCGATATATCGATAAAGTCCGTCGGCGGTGAACTTCCGATCCACGCGGCGCCGCGCGTCTCAAAGAATGATCCGGATACGGCAGAGATCGAGGCGCGCAAGAAGGTCATAGGCCTTCTCAAGGACGCCGGGATGGACATCAACGCAGCCGATGGGCGCGGCAATACGCCTGTGTTAATGGCCGCAGGAAATGTCGAGCTTTCCGATTTCATGACCAAAATGGGGGCGAAGGCGAACGTTGCCAGTGTTGACGGATATTCGCTGCTGGCCGGAGCTCAAACCCCGGAGATCGCGGCCTTCCATATGAAAAACGGCATCAGCGTCAACGTAAGAGGCGCGCAGGGCTGGACGCCGATCATATGGGCGGCGTATTTCAACCCGGACATGGTTGAATTTTACGCCTCAAATGGCGCTGACGTCAACGCTATTGCCAATGACGGCGGCGTTTTCTTCATGGCGATCCATATAGCGTGCAAGTATGGGAATATCACGGCCGTGGCATCGCTTTTGAAACACGGCGCTGACATAGAACAGCAGGAATCACGAGGCTGGACTCCACTTCATACGGCATGTTTCGACGGTCAGGATGAGATGGTCAAGTTTTTGATCGCGAAAGGCGCCAAACTCGAATCGTTGGACAATAACGGAAGAACGCCGATGGCGCTCGCGAAGGAAAGAGGTCATTATTCCGCGGCCGCGATCCTGAAGGAAGCCGGCGCTAAAAAATAAAAATAAGGAGAGTAATTATGTCAAAGATGAATCCGGTAGTGCATTTTGAAATGCCATTCGAAAACAGGGACCGTATGGCGGATTTTTATACCAGCGCTTTCGGCTGGAAGATGAATAAACTCGGCGAAGAAATGGGCGGCTACGTTGTCGCTCATACTGCCGAGACCGACGAGAACAATATGGTAAAACATCCGGGCGCCATCAACGGCGGATTTTATCCTAAACATGACGATGCGCCGCATCCATCCGTGGTCATCGCCGTCGCCGACATTCAAGAGGCGATAAAAAATATAACGGGATCAGGCGGAAAAGTTCTGGGCGAGCCCATGGAGATCCCGGGCATCGGGCTGTATGTCTCGTTTTTAGATACCGAAGGGAATCGCGTGAGCGTTTTGCAGCCGAAGAATATGTGAGAATAAGCCGCGGAATAAGGGCTGGCGAGAGTAAGTTCTATCAGAAGATAACTGAGATTTATTTCACGGCCATACCGCTGCCGGAAAGAGCGCCATGGAAAACATATCAAAGCTGAATTTTATGAGTGCCTGCCCAAAGAAAGAGCCTGAGTTGGAGAGCATTCCCTTAATAAAACAAGAAGTTAGTAAAAACGAGGCTGGAGCGATGAAGATTAAAATTGCCACAAAAGAAGAAATTGCAAAGATCAGCATATGGTATAAAGCCGGCAGAACGGAAGAAATTACATGCAGGCCGGTAGTTGACGGCAAACGCATAGCGCCGACGAATGAATCGGTATCTTTTTTATATTTTATCGACGGCTTTGAAGAACCTGCCGGTAAATTCACATATTTTGACATTAACAGCCGAAACAGATCGGCGGAATTCGGCTATGTCGTAGACCCGTTAATGAGGGGCCGCGGAATTGGCGGACAAATGTTAAAAGACTGCGTCGATAAAATTTTTTCAACTACGGATCTCAACAAGTTATATGGCCAGACGGGATCTTTTAATATATCGTCAATTAAAATGCTTGAAAAAGCCGGTTTTAAAAGAGATGCAGTTCTGCGCGAACACCATGAACTGGACGGCAAATTTTATGACGATCATATTTACAGCGTATTAAGGGCGGAGTGGCAGGCAAAATGAAAAAACTAAAAAAAATTTTGTTAGCGGCATTGATCATTTTAACGCTTTGTTCGATCGGCGCTTATTACGAATATAATTTGTTTTTAACCGTTCCGAAGACCAGGCTTATGCTTGATAAGTTTTACGATGAAATGCCGCAGGATGAAAGGCACCGGTACATAATTCTTCCGCTCGATCATAACGATCCGAGGTCCGAAAAATTCAAAGGATTTTATATATTGAGCCCGGAATTTAAAAAGGGTCAGGATGTCATATTTTTCTTTACCGACGGGCAAATGGAACTTGTCAATTTAAAAGCCGATCTTTCATTTTTCAGTTCCATCGTGGGCGAGCGGCCGTATGTCATAATGGGGGCGCGAGGCCATTCGCCGACGCTATTTCCCGAAGTATATAACGCCGACGGCTCGCTCAATTATAAAAAGGCTGTAACACTCTACGGTTCCGACCAGCAGGTCGAAGATATCGAGTGCGTCAGGGTCGATATGCAGAAAAACGGATATCTTCCGCCCGGATCTAAAATAATGATATTCGGGGCGTCCGGGGCCGGAACGCTCGCGCAGCAATATATTTCCAGATACGGAAAAAACGTTTCACGCGCAATTATTGCCGTTTCAGGCGCGCCGGATATTTCGATAGCGAAAGGATGGCGCTACAGTCCCGATTTCAAAAGTTTCAATCCGGATGGCGCGAAATTGATGGAGGAGGCGCTAAGAAAAGGAAACTATGACCCGGGCGATCTTTCATATATTTTATACCAAATGGCCCGCGGTTCGGCTAACGCTAAAAAAGATCAAAATGCATTTCTTTCAAAACTCGTGTCGGGCGAGTTCGGAACATATTTTAAAACGTGGATCAAGCCGCAGTATAATTCTTCCATTTTAAATATCATGATGAAGGCGCCAGCCTCGGCAGCGGCTAAAGTTCGATGGTATGAACTTGTCGCGGGCGATCTGAAAAAATATATTGCCGATAATTCTAAAAACACTAACCTTTTATATGAATACTCGAGAACCGCGCTTTCAGATTTTATTGAGAACGACACCGGCGATAATATCCTGACTAAAAATTTCAAGATCGACCGGGCCGGTTTTACGGGTGAGGTCTTAGTTATGTGCGGCAGCCAGGACGTCGTTTTTTCATCCGGGATCGGCGGCGCTATCGCGGCCGGATACCCGAATTCCCGGCTCGCCGTTTTCGATGACTGTCATAGATTGGTTAAAGATCCCGATCATTATTTGAAATTGCGAAGAGCTTTTTTTGACGGCGGGTTCAATTCAAATGAATTTCAAACGCTTTACAATGCGCCGTATCGAATTAAATAAGTATTTGACATTTTATGAAAAGCCGTAAATCGATCGAAATTGAACACATGTTTGGTTAAAGTTTATATAAGGAGTTATGTTAATGAGTAAAAAAACTATCACGGAAATGTTCGAAACAATAGAAAAAAATATGGAATTAAAGAAAAATTATCAGGAAATGTTGCGTTCCTATTATGTTGAAATTGAAAAAATCATGGCTGATAAACTTGTTGAATTCGGAAAATCAACAGGCTATTCTTTTACGAATGAAGACCTGAAGTCATATATGAATGAATTTTTGAACAAGATCGCTTCAAATAAAGAACTTTCAGCCGAAGACCTCTGTAAAGTGTCGGGCGGGCTGGGCCCGGATGCCGCTGCGGTAAACGCTTATCTCGGACAGGCGCAATCGCAAACGATATTGTTCGCCAACATGGTCAATCAGCAGGCGCAATATGCTACTATTGCCGCCGCCGCTTTAGCGCAGGAATTAACGCAATTATTTCAGGAAGAGTAAATGTGCCGCGGTTGTCGCAGCCGGCCGTCTTTATTTATTGCGGTCTAATATTTCGAATATTCGCGTTTCCGTTGTCTTGCCTCTTATTTTAACCGCGTCGACGGACCGCGTTCGGAAAAAGTCCTTTAATTTTTCGATCACGGCTTCGGAAACGAGGATCGAGGTGTCGTATTTTTTATTTAATTCCTCTATCCTGGCCGCGGTATTGACCGTGTCGCCTATCGCTGTGTATTCAAGGCGCTTTTCCGAACCGACGTTGCCTATGACGACTTCTCCCGTATTAATGCCTATGCTTACTTTAAGTTTCGTGCCGTATTTTTCATTGAAAGAAGATAGATAAACATGCAGTTGTTCTTTCATTAACACGGAAGTTGTGACCGCCATTTCTTCATCGCTGCCGAAGCTGATCGGCGCTCCGAAAAGAGCCATTATTTTATCGCCTATGAACTTGTCGATCATGCCTTTGTTATTTAATATGAGCGAACTTGTCAGCGAAAGATATCCGTTTAAAAATCCGATCAATTCTTCGGGAGAGGTCTTTTGTGAAAGTTCGTCGATCCCTCTGATGCTCGCGAAAAGAACGGTTACACGCTTTTTTTCGCCTTCCCAGAAAACTTTTTCCGGTGACGCGAGTATGAGCGCCGCCACCTGCGGACTGACATAACGTTCAAATTGTTTTTTATAGAACTCGCGCTCTTTAAGGCCGGAGCGCATATTGTTGAAAGCAGTCGCCAGATCGCCTATTTCATCGTTAGTTTCGACTTTCATTCCGGCGTTGAAATCGCCCGCCGCTATTTTGGCCGTAAAACTTTTAAAGTTCGCGAACGGCCTGGTCAGTGTTCTTGAGAACAGATGGCTTAAAAGAAAAGACAGCATAAGCCCTGCGGCGAGTATAATATAAAAAACAGTTCTTACTTTAGAAAGCTCGTTTTTCACGGATTCGCCTGATACATCTATGCATAATAACCCCACAGTTTCGCCTTTTTTATTTTTGATGGGAGCGGTAGCCGTCAGAAGTTCGCCCCAGCGATCGAACTGGTTGATCTCATCGTACATCGAAGGCGCCCGAAGCACCGTTTCGTAATTGTCCGATAACCTGGGATAATCGTCCGTATCGCCGAGTTTTGAAAAATCCTTTGAATTTTTACTTTCAGCGTCGATCACATATTCCCATTTTTTATCTTTGGCTGCCGGCCGCATAGTGTAAATGAATTTGATGTTAATATGCTTATTGATCGATTTAAGGCTCACAAGATAGGAGTGAATGGCCTTGTACTCATCGGAATTCATCTGTTCGGGACGGCGAAGAGAATCGAATTTATCGCCGTCTATCTCGATCGCGCCCGTCGCTACAACCGACATGAGTTTCTGGCCGAATTCAAAAAAAAGTTTCTCCGTGGCCGCTTTGTAGTTTATATAGGTCGTCATAAATATTATAGCGATAACGACTACCGTGGAAGCAGCGGTCAGCTTCGCGTGGAATTTCAAATCAAGGAAAAAATTATTGATCCTTTTTAAAAAATTAGTTTGGCTCATATGGAATCACTTTTACTTTCTGCGCTTTCCGGCAGTCTGTGGATACCTATCACTTCGTATATTTCCCGGTCTTCCGCGAACCCGGCGGTTTCCAGTTTGGCTTTAAGTTTCGTCATCATTACGATATCTTTAATGTCCGCTATATTTTCAAAAGTCCCCTTTGAGATCAATATGTTCGTCTGATATGTTTTGTTAAGCTGTTCAAGCCTGTAAGCGTCGGTTACCGTGGCGCCTACCGCGGAGTATTCAAGCCGGAAATCCGATCCGATATTTCCGACGACGACCGCGCCTGTAGCTATTCCGACGCCTATTTCCATGCTGCTGATCCCGTAATCGTTCCATTTCCGGTTCAGATCGAAAATGGCTTTCTGCATGTCTATCGCCGCGCGCACCGCCTGTTCGGAATGATTTCCCGTTACGATCGGCGCACCGAAAGTAGCCAGTATCGCGTCGCCTATGAACTTGTCGATCGTGCCGTTATGAGCAAAAATTATTTCGATCATAAGCGTGAAATATTCATTTAATAATTTTATGACCATGTCGGGCGGGTTCGTTTCGGAGAATGTCGTGAATTTTCTGATATCTGAAACGAGAATAGTGGCGTTTTTTCTTTCGCTTTCGAAGTATTGTTTTTCTGAAGACGCGAGGATCATCGAAGCCACCTGCGGACTGACATATCTTTCAAATTGTTTTTTGAAAAGTTCCCTTTCCTTAAGTCCTTTTTGCATAAGGTTAAAAGCGCCCGACAATTCGCCGAGTTCGTCATGCTGCAATATATTTACAGGCACGTCGAAGTTGCCCGCGGTAACCCGGGCGGTGCCTTCAATAAGTTTTTTGACCGGAGAAGTAAAAAATCTCGCGAGAAAAACGCTTATAAAAAAAGAAATAATAAGCCCGGCTATTATGGTGCCGATCGCCGAATTATAGATTATCTTCGACATTTCTTCGACGGTTTTGGCGGAAACATCCACAAATACGGCGCCTACCGCCTCGCCGCGTCCGTTTCTTACCGGCGCGGAAGCAAGCAGAAGATTACCCCATCTGGTGTAAAGAGACGGATATGCGGCGCTTGTGGGGGTCACAAGGATAAGGTCTTTATCGATGCCCGGAAAAAATTCACCCTCTTCCGTATCGACGAATCCGATCGGACAGAAGTCTTTGGAATCCGGCGAATCGCCGTCGACGACATAACTCCAGTCGCCATTTTTTTCCAGTCGCATGGTGGAAATATACTGGATATTTAAATGGCTGTTCGAGGTTTTTACGCTGCTGAGGTAATCGTGGATCTTTTTATATGAGGGCGAATCTATCTGTTCTAACCTGTACCCGATTTGACGGACGCACCGAAGATACTGTATAATAAAATACAG
>CAZKCG010000027.1:0-63594 GCA_964551445.1 uncultured bacterium
CACCCCAGCAGCAGTTCGGCCAGCAGGGCGGCTATCCACCCCAGCAGCAGTTCGGTCAGCAGGGCGGCTATCCACCCCAGCAGCAGTTCGGTCAGCAGGGCGGTTTTCCGCCTAATCAAATGATGGGGCAGCCGCCTGTTCAGGCGACGATACTCAGCGGGCAGCAGGGACCCCCGCAAAACGTTCAGCCCGTAAAGTTTTCGTCTCTCAATGTAGGCACGCCCGCGGGAGCTTCTTCGAATATAGAGCTTCTGCTTGACGTCCCTCTCACACTGACGGTTGAACTCGGCCGCACGAGGATGCTTATCAAGGAAATACTTGAGCTTACGGCCGGATCGATAGTCGAGCTTGACAAGATCGCTGGTGAGTCCATCGACGTTTTGATAAATAATAAACTCGTAGCGAAGGGCGAAGTCGTCGTCATAGATGAAAACTTCGGAATAAGAATAACCAATATAATAAGTCCGCATGAACGCCTTCAGAGCTTGAAATAAAAATGGACCGCAACCTGAAAAATAATTTAAATATCACATTCGAATATTGTAGGGGCCTTTTATTAAGCGCCCCTGCAATATTTTTAATTCTTTTATCTCCGGCCGCGCTCTTAGCTCAGTCGACCGGCGAGGTTTCCGCCTATAAACAGCCGGTTTCAAATTTTAATTTTGATTTCACTTCGACGCTTATCAAGTTTACCGTGGCGACCTTTTTTTGTATAGCGATACTGGTCGCTTTCAAAAAATATGCGCTTAAAAGCCCTTTTTACAGCCAGGAGAGCGGCAACATAAAAGTTTTCGATTTTAAAATGATATCTCCCGGCAAATATATTTACGTCGTCGAAATATTCGAACATATTTATATACTTGGATTGTCGAACGATAATATCACGAAAATATCTGAAATTCGTGAAAAAGAGGTTATCGACGCTATCCGTCTTAAAACCGACAGTAACATAAAAGGGAAACTCTTTTCAGAATATCTTCAGAAATTAATGCCTTCCGAAAAAAACAATTGACATTTTTTTTCTTATTTAGTAAAATCTCTCCATTGGCGTTATGTAAACCTGTCCCGCCGGTAAAATGATCAAATATAAACATATTTAAAATTGTCATCCGGGAAGTGTACGTTAGTGGAGGTCATTTTTTATGCTGCAATTTAGTTTGCGGCGTTATCTTTTGTGTGTTCTCATCTTTTCCGCGTGCGCGTTTTTTTTAACGGCAGGCATTTCGTCTAACGCTTTCGCGCAGTCCGAAAATCAGGGATCTAAAAATGGAAAACAAACGCAGGCCGGCCGCGGCATTCCTGACCTTACGGCTTATAGAACAGGCGAGGTTTTTTCGGTTCCCCGCATAAATTTCGGAATATCACCATCCAATTCGCCCGAAGACGTTTCCGTATCTCTTCAGATAATAATACTTTTGACCGTCCTTTCGCTCGCGCCTTCCATACTCGTTATGGCGACGGCATTTACGCGTATCGTTATAGTCCTTTCTTTCGTCAGAAGGGCGCTCGCCACTCAGCAGCTGCCTTCGAACCAGATACTGGTCGGCATCTCTCTTATACTGACTTTTTTCGTAATGGCTCCTACTTTCAACGAAATAAACACTAAAAGCGTCCAGCCTTATTTTCAGCGTCAGATAACGCAGATCGAAGCCGTCACAAGGGCTTCTGAATCTCTGCGCGATTTTATGCTCAAGCAGACGCAGGAATCCGACCTCAGTCTTTTCATAAGCCTGGTAAGAAACCAGAAATATGAAAAAAAATCCGAGGTCCCCTTTTACGTCGTGATGCCGGCGTTCGTTCTTTCAGAAATGAAAATAGCATTTGAAATGGGGATAATAATATTTCTGCCGTTTCTGGTAATAGACATGGTGGTTGCCTCGATATTGATGTCTATGGGCATGATGATGCTCCCTCCCGTAATGATATCTCTGCCGTTCAAGATACTTGTGTTCGTTCTCGCCGACGGCTGGCATCTCATTATAAAGTCCCTGGTCTCAAGTTTCGCGTAAGGCGGTCTGTGAATGGACGAAAGAGTCATAGTCGAGCTTATAGTTAATTCAATATACGTTACGCTGATAGTCTCGGCGCCTGTGATCCTGGTCAGCCTTATCGTCGGCGTGTTCGTGTCGGTCCTTCAAACGGCTTTTTCGATACAGGAACAGACGCTTAGTTTTGTGCCGAAAATTCTGGCGATAAGTCTTTCATGCGTTCTTTTAGGACACTGGATGCTTCGCTTCATAGTTGATTACAGCAAGGATCTCTTTATTAACATGGCAAAGCTGGTTTTAAAGTGAGCATATCGATCTTTGAATATGTCGAGACATATTTTCTTCTTTTGATGAGAGTGGCCGGGATCTTCAGCTCTGCGCCCATAATCGGATCGGAAACTATGCCGACGCAGGTCCGGCTCGCTTCGGCCTTTATTTTTTCGCTGATATTGCTTCCGATCCAGGCGCAGATATCGGGCGTGGTCCATATTCCAGGGGAAACCGCGGTTTTCGCCCTGGTGGTCATCAAAGAGGTTCTTCTGGGGATACTTCTCGGGTTTATGGCAAATTTTACCATCGAGGGAATAAAGCTGGCGGGTGAAATAATAGGAATGCAGCTCGGATTTGGAATAGTTTCCGTTATAGATCCCGAATCACAGCAGGAAGAATCCATAATAGGAAGTTTAAATTTCATTATCTTTATTCTGGTCTTTCTTACCGTTAATGGACATCATATGCTGGTTCGGGCCGTCGCTCAGAGCCTTGAAATAGTTCCGCTCGGCATGATCCGCTATTCCAACAGTTTTATCGCGGAGATCATGGATAAAGCTCCGCAGTTCATTATAGTGAGTTTTAAGATCGCGACGCCGGTCATACTGCCCGTAATAATCGTAACCATAGTTCTTGGTATAATTTCAAAAGCGGTTCCGAGATTCGAGGTATTTATAATCAGTTTTCCGGTCAACATAACGCTCGGGTTCCTGGTCTTTATTTTTTATATGCCCGATCTCGTAAGATATATGACCTATCTTATGTATTCGGGAATTTTCGATGAAATAACAAGGATGCTCTACATTTTAAAATGAAAGAAAAAAAAGAGAAAAAGTTAATATTTGAAATTAAATTCGACCTGCAGCTTTTCGCGGATGATTCGCCTACCGGCCAGCGTACCGAGGAAGCCACGCAGCATAGAAGAGAACTCGCCCGAAAAGAAGGCAACGTCGCTAAATCCATGGATCTTACGGGAATGGTCACGCTGCTTTGCGCGTTCACCTCGGTCTATTATTTCAGCGATTACATGCTCAACCAGTCTAGACAGTATTTGATCTCGCAATATTCCGGAATGGGAGTGAGATTCGACGAACTTGCCGTGAGTAAAGCGTTGATACAATTCATGACGGCTTTTTTTCTGTCCGTTATTCCGGTATTTTTGTGCTCGGTGACCGGCGCCATATTGATATGCTATTATCAGGTCGGCTTTGAATATACTCTTGAGCCGCTGATGTTCAACGTCGGACATATGAATCCGATCAACGGTTTCTCAAAAATAATATCATGGCAGCCGGTCTTTGAATTCTTCAAGTCTTTGGGGAAAGTAGCTCTGGTGGCTTACCTTCCATATAGTTTCTTCAGGGAGAATCTCATACAGTTCCCGAAGTTTCTCGGAATGGATATCGAACAGATAGTGGCCTCGGCCGGGCCCCTTATTTTCGATCTCGGGCTCAAGGTCCTTATCGCGATGCTTCTCATGGCCGTTATCGATTACTATTACCAGCATACGCGTTACGAGCGAAGCATAATGATGTCCAAATACGACCTTCAGCAGGAATTTAAACAGATGGAAGGAAATCCGCTTTTGAAACAGGAATTGAGAAGAAGAGCCAGGAAGATAGCCACCGGACAGATGCTTAAGCAGGTCCCCAAGGCTAAGGTCGTAATAACGAACCCCACGCATTTCGCCGTGGCACTGGCCTATGAAAAAGACACGCCCGGCGGTGCTCCGGTTGTCGTCGCGAAGGGAACGGATTTCATCGCTCAAAAAATAAAGGAGATAGCCAAAGAAAATAATATCGTCATTGTTGAGAATAAGCCTCTCGCAAGGGGATTATATGACAGCGCGAAAATAGGCGAACAGATCCCTGACGAGTTTTTTACCGCGGTTGCGGGAGTTCTTGCGTTCGTTTACAAACAGCAGCGGAAGTATTAGTTAAGCCGGAGAAAAGTTTAAATGCCTACATTTTTAGAAGTGCCGATGGCGGAAATATTAAAACGGATGGATCTTATAGTTACTATCGCGGTAGTTTCCGTGGTACTAATGATAATTATCCCTCTTCCGACGATTTTGCTTGACTTATTTCTGGCTTTCAATATAACGGTTTCCATGATAATACTTTTGATAAGCATGTACACCAAAAATTCCCTTGAATTCTCGATATTTCCATCCGTTCTTCTTATAACTACGCTTTTGCGGCTGGCGTTGAATATTTCATCCACCAGGCTTATTCTACTATACGGAAACAAATTCGACGGCCAGGTCATAAAGGCTTTTGGAAATTTCGTCGTCGGCGGAAATTACGTGGTCGGTATCGTAATATTTCTTATAATAACCGTAATACAATTCATAGTAATAACCAAAGGCGCGGGCCGCGTGGCGGAAGTCGCCGCCCGATTCACTCTCGACGCGATGCCGGGCAAACAGATGAGCATCGATGCCGACCTTAACGCCGGCGTGATCAGCGACGAGGACGCCAGAAAAAGAAGAACGAACCTTCAGAGAGAGGCCGATTTTTACGGCGCCATGGACGGCGCCTCGAAATTCGTACAGGGAGACGCGGTGGCGGGTATCGTTATCGCAATTATAAATATCGTCGGCGGCTTCGTTATAGGTGTTTTTCAGCACGGCCTTACCATGGCGGAATCGGCAGCGGTTTTTACGCTTCTCACGGTTGGTGACGGCCTGGTAAGCCAGGTTCCGGCGCTGCTGATATCCACCGCGACCGGTATCATCGTCACCCGTTCATCCTCGGAATCGAACCTCGGTGCCAACATATCACAGCAGATGTTCCGCGACTCGCGCGTTCTTGGTATTTCAGCGGGAGCCATGCTCGCTCTCGGACTTATGCCGGGACTTCCTAAATTCATTTTCATTTTTCTCGCATCAGTTATAGGCGCTGGCGCCTATTTCATAAATGACAACCAGCAGAAGGGGCAGGTAGCCGAAGTTGAAAAAAAGAAAGAGGAAGACGAGGAAAAACAGCGCAAGCCTGAAAACGTCGCTTCGCTTCTCGTCACCGATCCTATAGAGCTGGAGATCGGGTATGGCCTGGTTTCGCTTGTTTCAAAGACCGATGGCGGAATACTTGAAAGGATACACTTGTTAAGAAAGCAGATCGCTTTAGAGATTGGCCTTATAGTTCCGCCCATAAGGATCCGCGATAATATACAATTGAAGCCTGAAAGTTACGTGATAAAGATAAAGGGCACTGAAGTGGCTAAAAACGAGCTCATGGCGGGCCATTATCTTGCCATGGGCGGAGGCCAGGGTTTTGAGATCCCGGGAATACAGACCATCGACCCCGCTTTCGGGGTTAAAGCCGTATGGATAACCGAATCGCAGCGCGAACAGGCCGAGATGTCCGGATATATGGTCGCGGATATATCGCTGGTTCTGGCGACCCATATTCAGGAGGTCATAAAGAAGCATGCGCGGGAGATCCTGGGGCGCACGGAAGTTCAGACCATTGTCAGCACTCTGAAGGAGGCCAATCCGGATCTCGTCAACGAGATAATATCGCCGGACGCTATAAGTCTTGGCGTTTTACAGAAGGTGCTTCAGAACCTTCTCGAAGAAAATATTTCAATCAGAAATATGCTTTTAATATTGGAAGCCCTCGGGGAGTCTATAGAATACAAAAACGATATCGACGTGTTGACGGAACAGGTCCGCTGGGCGCTTGCGCGCCAGATATCACAGCAGCTGCAGGGCTCCGAAACTTCTATAAGCGTTATAACCATAGACCCTGAACTCGAGGACCGCCTTATATCTTCGCTTCAGCGCTCCGACAAAACCGTTTACATGTCGCTTGATCCTCAGACATCTCAGCGTTTAGCTCAGAGCGTTTCAGAACAGGTTAATATCGCAAGGACCAACGGCATACATCCGGTAATTCTCGTGGCTCCAGGTATAAGGCCTTATTTCAGGCGCTTTTTGATGAGAACCTCGCCGAATTTTACCGGAGTGTCGGTGGTTTCGCATAACGAAATAGATCAGAGCGTAGAGTTACGCGCGATAGGTATGATATCCGCGTAACGCGGAATTTGAAAAAACATTTCAGGCGAATTTTTTTTCGGCTGAAAAAATATAAAAAAACAGGGTTTTTATTAACATAAAGACTTTACAAAAATTAAAAAAACAATTATAATATTTATGTTATGATCAATCGTGACCAGATATCAAATTTAAGAAAACTTTTTATTGAAAATCAGGGCGAATATCTGAAAAAGAACTCTGAAAACAAGCCTTCATCCGAAGTCTTGAATGAAAGCGTTCCCGGGCAGATCCGTGATCTTCATAAAAAGATGCAGGCTGAAAAAACCGTGAATAATCCGGTTCCGATGGCGGTTTCAGCCAGATCGATCGCGGTGACCTCGGGAAAGGGCGGCGTCGGCAAGACCAATTTTGTCGCTAATCTGGCCATCGCAATGTCAAGGCTCGGGAAAAAGGTCCTTATACTCGATGCCGATCTTGGGCTCGCCAATGTTGACGTCATTTATGGAATAAGGCCGAAATATAACCTGTATCACGTTATAACGGGCCAGAAAAAAGTTTCGGAGATAATAGTCAGGGGGCCGGAGAACGTCCTGCTCATCCCCGGCGGCTCGGGGATCGCCGAACTCGCCAATATCAATGAAAATGAGCGCCGTCACTTTATATCCGAAATGGACGAGCTCGAGCACCAGGTGGACATAATACTCGTGGATACTTCGGCCGGTATAAATAAAAACGTGCTTTGTTTTTTAAAAGCATGCTCAGAGATCATTTTTATAACCATTCCCGAACCGCCCGCGATGACCGACGCTTACGCTATAATCAAATCCGTCGCCGCCGACGAAAAATTAACGGAACAGACCATGTCGCTCGTGGTCAACCGCGCGCTTAATCCAACTGAAGCCCAGGATGTTTATGGAAGGCTCGCCACTGTAAGCAGAAGATTCTTAAATGTGAAACTTGAAAATCTGGGCTATGTTCTTGACGACCGGGCGGTCCCGCTGGCGGTCAGAGCTCAAAAACCCTTTATATACAGCAGTCCTTCATCAAGCGCATCGAAATGCGTCGAAAGTATAGCTCAAAAATTATTGAACATTAAAAACGAAAAAATGACATCTCAAACGGCGCTGAACAAAATAGGAGCCGGCGTTTCCTCTTTTTTCAGCAAAATAGGCGAACTTTTTAATTAAAAGGTGATATTTGAATGGAAATAGAAAAAATTTACGTTGCTGACACGCTCAGCGAGGCTATGAATAAAGCAAGAAGCGAATTCGGTTCTGACTGCAAGCTTATCAGCAAGAGATTTTTCAAGGTAGGCAGCATATTAGGCATCGGCGGTACGCAGCGCGTTGAAATCAGGATCGCCATAGACGTCGTTCCGGTTTCGAGTCAGCCGCAGCCTCAGCAGAAGCCGGTCAGGAAGATCCAGGCTCCGCAGGTTCAACGTCCCAATGAATTTCAGGAATATCAGGAAATAGACCCAAGGCAGATATACGCGTCTTCCGAACAATACCCGTCTTCGTCCGCGGTTCGTCAGCAGCGCTTTTACTCTGAAAACCAGCAGCCGGCGCAACAGTCTCAACCTCAGCCGGCCATGCCGGCACCTTTTAAAGATGAAACATCGGACAAACTTCTTCAGCTTATGGCCTCTATGCAGGCCCAGATCCTTGATCTTTCCGTTCAGATGAACCGGAAGAGCGTTGAAAAACCACAACAGGTCCAGGTCGTAAATACCGCGAGGCCGTCAATTTACCCCGGAAAACTTCAAAGGGCTTTTGAATTGCTTCAGCGTTCCGAGTTATCGGAAAATATCATCAATAAAATAATGCCCGAGCTTCAGCTGATGCCTGAATCAAGCAAAGAAGACTGGGAAATAATAAAAGAACATTTAAGGACGAAGATGGCCGGCATAATAAAGATATCCGGGCCGATAAATATCGATGCGGTGGCGGATAACGCTTCTCACGGACCCGATAAACTGCCGAAACTTTTCGCTTTCATAGGCACGACGGGCGTCGGAAAGACGACCACGCTTGCCAAAATAGCCGCCAATCTGGTTTTGAAATTCAAAAAGAAGGTCGTTTTTTTGACCATTGACACCTACAGGATAGCCGCAACCCAGCAGCTCGGTGTTTTAGGCGATATTATAGGCATTCCCACCGAGGTCGTTTACAAAGAATCCGATCTTATGCCTTGCATCCACACTCACAGGGACGCCGATATAATTCTCATAGATACGGCTGGCAGGAGTCAGCGCAATAACCTTGAGCTGCTCGATCTGAACAAATATCTCTATCCCGATAAGGACGTCACCATAGAACGGCTGCTCGTAATATCTTCCACCACGAAATACAAGGACATGCTCGATATCACGAAAAACTTCGGCAGCAAGGTGAGTTTCGACAGGCTCATATTTACCAAGACCGACGAATCCACCACATGGGGGCCGCTGTTCAGCCTGGCGGCTGAAACGGGCAAGCCAATAACATACCTGAGCAACGGTCAGAACATTCCTGATGACATAATGCCGGCCGAAACTAATTTCATTATCAAAAAAATAATTGAATACGAGGAATCATAAAACCGAATGAACATTAAACGGATATTTTCATTATTCATAATTCTATTGTTGATTTCGTCGGCGCATCTTTCGGGATCGATGCCGGCTAACGCCGAAGGACTCCTTCCTATAGCCGGATATGTCAGAGACTTTACCGGAAATCCAGTAGCCGGAGCTCTGGTGACGCTCATAAATGAAGGCGGCGACTCGGCGGGACCATCGGACACTACATATACGGCCGCTGACGGTCTTTTTCATTTTATCAACAAACCGGAAGGCGTATATTCTTTCAACGTTTCCGCCGACGGTTTTTTGAGTTTTCAGGACAGCGTCCAGATGACCTTTGAGACGCGACGCCTCATTAACGTAACACTTAATAAAAACAACGAATACGAAGAGGGCACGCTATATCTTGGAAAAAGCACCGGAAATTTGACCGGCACGGTGATATGCGACGACAACGATGATCCGGTTCCCGACGCGGTTGTGTCATCCGGCGAAAAATTCGTTCAGACCAATGACGCCGGAAGCTTCAGGATGAATGATCTTGGAATAGGCGTGAAGGCGATAAAGATACAAAAGAACGGTTTTGAAAAGCTGGAAAGAGAAATAACCATAACGCCTAAAACTCAGAATCTTGTTATAAGGCTGACGCGCATCGTTAAGTATTCGACGGTTCTTGGAAGAGTTAAAATATTAGACCGTAAGGATCACGAATGCCCGCCGATAAAGGTTTATATGGGTGGAAAAACTGCGGTTACCGACTATAAAGGCAGCTTCAGATTTGAGAACGTTCGCGAAGGCAGTTATCCGATACTGCTCATCTGCAATAAAAAAGAGATATATAACGACGTAATAAAGGTAAGCCGGGGCGTCTCGGCGTATGAAATATTGATCGACAAGCTTTAATAACAACGGCGGAAACATAATAAAATCTTCATGAAAGAAGGAATGAAATGAAAACATTTGTCCTTGATACCAACGTGCTGGTCCATGATCCGAATTGCGTCTACAAATTTCAGGAAAACGAAGTCGTAATACCAATGATGGTATTAGAAGAACTCGATACTTTAAAATCAAGGCAGGACGGAGCCGGCCAGGACGCGAGAAGCGCGATGCGCCACCTCGATACGATCCGCGCGCAGGGCGATATATTAAAAGGCGTAAAGGTCAACGATCAGGGCGGTATCGTCAGGATCGAACTTAATTTTCATGATTGCGACGGCATGTCAAGCGCTTTTACGCGGGATAAGCCCGATAACAAGATCCTATCGGTGGCGTTCGGCCTTTCAAAATTAGAACACGCTAAGGGGCCCGTGGTCATGGTCACGAAAGATATCAACGTCCGTGTTAAAGCCGAAGCCATAGGGATACGCGCCGAAGATTACGAGTCGGACAAGGTCAACGTACATGAACTTTTCAAAGGGTTTGAAATAGTTTCAGTTTCCAAGGAGATAATCGAAAAATTTTATAAGGACGGACGCATAAAACTTCAGGACGTTCACTTCTACCCGAACCAGTGCGTGCTGTTGAAGGTTGAAAGCACCGGTCAGTCGGCGCTCTGCAAATATTACAAACAATTCGACCAGCTTATACCGCTTTATCATATCGGCGCGAAGCCATGGGGATTAAATGCCAGAAACCTCGAGCAGCGATTCGCTTTAGAGCTTCTTCTGTCTGACGAGATAAAGCTCGTATCGTTAGTCGGCAAGGCCGGGACCGGGAAAACGCTCCTGGCGCTTGCGGCCGGGCTTCAGAAGGTCGTTGACGAACGCATATACTCAAAACTCCTGGTTGCCCGTCCGATAGTTCCAATGGGAAAAGACATAGGTTATCTTCCCGGCGGAAAACTTGACAAGCTTGAGAACTGGATGCAGCCTATAACCGATAATCTTGACTTCCTTTCGGCGGCCGGCGGGAAAGACAACTACAAATATTTTATCGATCAGGGCCTGATAGAGGTCGAGGCTCTCACTTATATAAGAGGGCGGTCGATGCCGAATATCTACTTCATTATAGACGAAGCCCAAAATCTCACTTCGCATGAGATCAAAACGATCGTTACAAGGGCGGGTGAAGGTTCTAAAATAATACTGACCGGCGATCCTTACCAGATAGACAATCACTATCTTGACGAATCGTCGAACGGGCTTTCAACGATCTCTGAAAAATTCAAACAGGAGACGATAGCGGGGCATATAAGTCTTACCAAGGGTGAACGAAGCGCTCTCGCCACCCGCGCCTCCGAACTTCTCTAACAGTAATTTTGATCCGCGGGCCGATGCCTTACGGCTGGAAGGCCCGCGAATTAAATAATTTTACAGAATATTCATTTCTTATGATACATATTTCCTTAAAAAAAAAACTGATATGGTTCGCGGCCCTGATCTTTTTCGGGGTCATGTTTCTGTCTTTTTCCGGGGCGCCTGTTTTGGCCGCAGCTTCAGAAGAGGATAAGTACGATTCCGTCCAATGGTATCTCAAGGCTAAATATCTTTTTGAGCACCGGAAAGATTCAGCAGCGGCTCACAAAGCGCTTATAAAAGCATGCGAACTTGATTTTGACAATGCCGAAGCGTTCGCTTATATGAAGATACTCGAAGAAAAAACCGGCATTCCAGCCGTTAAAAAATTCGCGGTTGTTATCCCTGAATATCAGGGCAGCTCCGGCGCGGCCAAACGATGGTTCGCCAATGCCGTTGACGCTTTCAACCGGGGTGATTATGAAGGTTCTCTTTTCTGCGCGACGAATGCCGCAAAGCAGGATCCTGCCAATGAACAGCTTTCTTATATGGTTAACGTAGCGGCCCGTGAAAAAATGCTCTACAAGATCAAATCAAACCTTGAAAAAAAATTTACGACCGTCGATAAAGCCGTCGACGGCCAGGATGGATCCGGGTCTTCCGCGCCCTCAGAACTTCCGGCGTCATATCTTTCGATAAAAACGGCAACCGGGCTTTTAGCCGCCGGTAAAAAGGAATATGATCCCGCCAAATTCTCGGAGTGGCTGGGCTTCGCCAAATATATATACAACTCAAAAAAAGATCCCCGCAACGCGAAACTCGCCCTCGATACCGCGCTGCTTTTTTATTCATCGAATGAGGTCGCACTATCTTTAAAAAGCGAACTTGAAAAAAAGATCCGCGAAGAAGACGAGCTTGAAAAGAAAAGGCTTGCCGGAATAAAAGCCGCCGAAGAAAAAGACCGGCTCCGTCGCATTGAAGAAGAAAGGAATAAGCGTTCCACTATAATAAAAGAGGTCGTTATCGACGATCCCAAGAAAAAAAAGAAGTTTGAAGAAACAGCCGTTACAGGAGACTTTTCTATAGAGGACTTTCTCGAGGATACTTCTTCCGTCGAATCGGCCGCCGGAACAGTAGAAATAGCGAGCGTTCCGCGCGAAGAACTTAAAGTGCTTGAGATATCGCTTGTTAACGACGCGCGCCCTTCCCAGGAAAAGAAAAAACTTATGGAAGAGGTCAGAGGCTACGTTACGCGCCATTCGAAGATCGCAACGGATCATTTTTCCACGGGCAAGCTTCATGAATCGCTTCTGGAATACGAAAAAATTTATAAGAAGATACTCGAACTTGACGGCCGCGATATAAAATCTCTTTATAATCTTATTTTGATATATAAGAAAATGGGTGAACAGAGAAACGCCCAGGAAACTTTCATAAAACTTTTAAAGGCCATAAATGAGACATCAGCCCGCTACTCCGGATCCAGGCAGATCCAGGCGATCTGCAATTTCGCCGATTGCACCATAAAAGCCTCGATAGTTAACGCCGCAGTTCTGGCTTATAACAAGAAAAACTATTTTCAGATGAACCGTTCGAATTTCGATATTTTAAAGTTACGAGAAAAAGGATATATAGTTTTAAACGATGACGAAGACCGCACGGTAACGATGGAGATCGTTGAAAATTCAATGTCGCAGGATTCTTCGGTCGGCGTTAAATACGTTATAACGGGCATTAAATGCCTTGAGAACGGAAAATACGGGATCGGCGAGAACGGCGTCATAATATGCGGCCGCCATGGGGACAATGCAATAATACTGACAGGCCAGGAAACAGACCGCGTCGGCAATTAACTTTTATTTTATTGAACTTTCCGTCTTTTTATTATTATCTCTATTTTTTCCGTTTCGCTTTCAGCGGCCGGAACTTTCTTCAAAGCCGATATCATGCCATATATTGTTCTTGAAACGATTCGTTCTGAAAAATCGTTCAATGGGACGTTTTTATCGTTTATTGAAAGTTCGACCTCGATATCCACTTCGTTTCCGGTTTTAGTTATACTCATATCAGCACGCTCCGTTAATTTTAATTTTTTTCAAAACATCAAAATATTCAATTATAAAATCAGCTATAACCGCCGGGTTATTCAGATCGAGCACCGGTGCTTTGACTGGAAAAGAAAATTCAGGGCTGTCTGTGGCGTAAGCTATGATCCGGGAGTTTTCAGAGGCTAACGGGACATTATAATGGGACGGCCTGAAAACCTCTATTTTAGGCTTGTCCTCGCCTTTATAGCCGTCGGTGATTATGATGTCGGCGTCGTCGAAGAATTTTAACAGTTCATCTATTTTATGATCATGCCTGGAACGGCCGATAAAAGCGATCTTTTCAGGCGAGGAAATAACGGTCTGAACGGCGCCCGCCTTTTGATGTCTGAAGGAATCCTTGCCGGCTACATCCATATCAAAGTCGTGCATATGGTGTTTGATGGTGCCGACCCTGATGCCATGCATCGAAAAAACAGGGATCAGTTTTTCTATTAAAGTTGTTTTTCCTACATTTGACTTGCCTACGAATGAGATCAAGGGGATCATTTTGTTTTTCCTTTATATATTTGTAAGTATCGGGCAAAAAAACGCTGAAACCTTCATAAATTTATTTTTTTTCCGAATAATAAAATAGAGAACATCATTTTTATGTTTAAGGTGGCCAATGAAACAAGTCGTTAAAAAAAATCAGGCATCGCAAAAGATCGGAATATTTTTATTTAAAACGGCGTTTTTTATTTTAGCCGTCGCAGGGCTGGGAGCCGCCGGCTTTATAATGGGTGGAAACATATCACCCCGGCAGGATGTATCAAACAATTTTTATATAGCATCCATAACACCCGAAAACAATAGCGAGATATCATGCGGCGAAACGGTTGAGATCAAGTTCAGCTCTTCCGTGAAGAAACAAACCATTATGTCCAACAATGTTTTTGCCTTCGATCTGAAAAAAGAAAAACTGATAAATATCGGATGTAAATATAACGAATCTCTTCAGACCCTTTTCATAAAAATTCCCGAAAGCGCGTGCTCCGATATTCAAATAGAGCTTACGGACCAGGTCGCGTCGGAGAAAGGTTTTTTGCTGACGGGCGGACAGCGGATATTCTATACCGTAAAAGAAGCTCCGCCGGTCACCGCGACTGCGCGTAAAAACCGCTCCCAAAATTTGTCAAAAATCACTTTGCGGCCGAATTCAATTCAGAAGAACAGGCTGTAAAGTTCGGTTTTATAATAAGGCATTTCCGGAACTCGGATGCAGCCTCTTTTTCGCGTTTATTCAACTTGTGATATATTCCGGTATTGTAATGCGCATATCGCGCCCGCGTGTCTGAAAGCTTTGCGCAGTCTTCGATGATGCGCATGAAGAGCTCGAAGCCTTCTTTTTCACGGCCGGAAGTTTTGAAAAGAGAAACACCCAGATTGTTGGATGCTTTCAAAAAAATTTCATGCGTTTCGGCGTTCTGGACGCCGTTGATCTCTTTTTTTAAAATATTTTCATATTTCAGGCAGGCCGTTTTATAATCTTCTTTTTTTATGTAGTGAGCGGCTTCCGCCATAAGAAGCCGGAGATATTTGTCTTCGCCAGATACCAAATCCATCTGAGTTGAAAGATATTGTTTAAGCTCCGAACTTTTTCTGACCGTTTCCATGAACTGCTGATATTTTTTTATGTTAAGGATGATCGCGGTTATGTTTGAAAACTCAGGGCCGTAGTCTTCGTCGGATATAACGTAACCGTCTTTTAAGTAACACAGATACATGCCGCCGGAAAAATCGGAAAAACCTTCCCTGGCGGTTATGGCGAAGTCAAGCGTTGAATTTATCTCATAGGTTGAAGCGGCTTTGTCAAGGCGGTTCAGAAGTTCTGCCGCAGCTGCCGCGTCTGCCTTCATTGAGGTTATGAAGCTTTTAATTTCTTTTTTGGGGAAAGTTACGCTTACCTTGATCGTCAAGGGTTTTCCGAAAGATTCCGACACGAATTGTATCGGAAAACGGAAAACGGCCTTTTCGCCCTTT
Organism: uncultured bacterium; assembly: GCA_964551445.1. Taxonomy (GTDB): domain Bacteria; phylum Muiribacteriota; class UBA9980; order UBA9980; family UBA9980; genus DAOPXV01. The sequence continues at coordinate 15,126 of CAZKCG010000027.1, forward strand.
TTTATTTTAAAGCTGTTATTCAGCGATGGCGCGGCATTTTTAACCGTATCGGCTATAACGCAGGTCACGCCGCCTTCTATATCGAAAAGAGGCGCGGAAATTTCACAGACCGCGTTCGAAATGGAATTTAATTCCGGCGGATCAGAGAACGAGGAGGAAACGATAACCCAGTCGGGAACTTTAAGTTCCGGCGATGTAGCGCGCGCGGCGGATGAAAGCGTTAGAAATATAAGCGCCGCCGCGATAAAAATATGACCGAAAAAGCTTTTATTATTCATAAGATTACCAGCCGTTTCTTTAGTTTTAGGTTGTTAATGGTTATTTGTTTTTTTCAAGTATCGTTTTCAAAATTTTTCTGAAATCATCCGCTGTTTTAAACCCTACCTGGCGTTCGATCTCGGTTCCGTCAGGTTTTAAGAAAATAACGGTAGGGAAATCTTTTATGGTGTATTTATTCGAGAACATTTCGTCTTCTTCGGGGTTTATACGCAGGCAGATAAACGACGATGAAAGATCGACCACGGCCTGATCCGAAAACGTTTCCTTATCCATTTTTTTGCACCAGCCGCACCAGCTGGTATAAGCGTCGACCATGACAGGCTTATTTTTTTCACGGGCCAGTTTTAACGCTTCGGTGAGGTATTCATGCCATTTTAAGGTTTTAAGCGAATCCGCCACCGGTTTTTTTTCTTCTTTATCGTTTTTTTCGGAGACGGAGACCTCGGCGGTAATATCCGTTTTAGCCGTTTCTTTCGGCGAAGCCGCGGCGGCGCCATTTAAAAAAACCATGGCTGACAGAAGGATCAATAATTTATAAGGTTTCATTTTTCCTCCGTTAAAGTTTCTATGTTTTGAATCATTTTATCATAATAAAGAAAAAAAATCAACAATGATGCCAAGCTTCAAAATAGGGGTTCCGGCGTAAAAAAATATTGAAATTAAAGGTTTTAAATGTTATCATTAAAAAGTATTTATAACATGATAGAAAAAGGTGATCGTTATATGGAAGAAAAATACGCTCTTTTATTGAAAAATATACAGCAGCTCGTCACATGTTCCAATCAGAACGGAAAACCGAAGTCCGGCCTCGAACTTTTAGACGTTCACGAGATCGCTGACGGGGCGGTGCTTGTCGAGGGTCAGAAAATTAAAATGGTCGGAACCACTAAAGCGGTTGAGGATTATATCCGGTCGAAAGGCGTCGCCGTCAAGATAGAACGCGAGTTATCGCTTCGCGGCAAAACCGTTATGCCGGGTTTCGTTGACGCGCATACGCATATGCTCTTTTCCGGCAGCCGTGAAAATGAGTTCGCCATGCGCGTCGCCGGCAAGAGTTATCTTGAAATTTTAAACGCCGGCGGCGGTATTTTGAACACGATTAAAAATATCAGAATGAGCACCGAAGACGAATTATATAAAGAAACATACCGGCGCGTCGAACTTGCGTTCATGCACGGCACTACTTCGATGGAGATAAAATCCGGCTACGGACTCGACCATGAAAATGAGATCAAATCGCTGAACGTTATAAATAAGTTATCTAAACAGCCCAATTTTACTATTGTCTCGACATATATGGGGGCCCACGCGATCCCGCCGGAATATAAGAATGACCGCGAAGGTTACATCGCAATGATTATAAACAAAAGCATTCCATATATCGCGGAAAAAAAGCTCGCGAAGTTCAATGACGTTTTTGTCGAAGCGGGAGTTTTTACCGCCGAAGAGGGCCGCCGCATACTCGAAGCCGGTAAGAGGCACGGGCTTATTCCAAAGATACACGCCGACGAGATAACTGAATGCGGCGGCGCCGGACTCGCGGCCGAAATGGGAGCGATATCCGCCGACCATCTTTTGATGTCGAGCGATGAAGGCCTTGCCGCGATGCGCGACCGCGGCGTGGTCGCCGTCTGTCTTCCCGGGACTCTTTACAGCCTGCTTACCGCCTCTTACGTCAGTTTCGACCGTCTGATGAAGCTCGGTGTGCCGATGGCTCTCGCGACCGACGCAAACCCCGGTTCCAACATGTGCGTCTCCATGCAGACGGCGATAAACCAGGCGGTCCTTCTTATGAGGACGCCGCCGGCCGCCGCCATAAACATGGCGACGATAAACGCCGCTCACGCGATCGGCGTCGCCCGCGAGAGAGGCTCGATAGAGGTCGGGAAATACGCCGACATGATAGTCATGGATGGTATGTCGTATAACTATCTGCCATATTGTTACGGAACTAATCTTGCCGAATTCGTCATAAAGAACGGTTCCGCTTACAAGGTCAATAAAAGTCTTACGCTCGTTTGATCCATATAAAAATCCGGAGGTTAAAAAAATGATAACGCAGAAAGATCTTCTCGTCAAAAATCTCGGGGAACGCAATATCGCGTCTCCGCTTCCTCTTTCAAAGACCGATGACGATCTGGTTTCGAATTTCGTCGAGGACGACGAGAGGTTCCTTTATGAAATATCCCTTAAAAAGATCCGCAATCAGGCAGGCGCCGATAATTGTTCGAATATGATTTCTTTTGAAACGGCCGGCCCGCGCGATAAAATATTTTTCGACCCGCAGAAGATAAAGTGCGGTATCGTCTCATGCGGCGGGCTCTGCCCCGGCATAAACAGCGTTATCCGCGGCATCGTCATGGAACTTAATTACCGTTACGGCTGCCGTTCGATCTATGGTTTTAAATACGGTTTTTTAGGGCTCGTAAAGGATTCAGGATTCGACCCGGTGCTTCTGGAGCCGGAAATGGTCGAGGATATCCATCTGAAAGGCGGTTCTATCCTTGGATCGTCGCGCGGGCATCAGGACGTCAATAAAATGGTCGACCGGCTGATGAACTTTGGAATATCGGTGTTATTCTGCGTCGGCGGCGACGGCACGCTTCGCGCCGCCCATCTTATCGCCGACGAGATATTGAACCGCGGCCTTAACATTTCAGTGATAGGCGTTCCTAAAACAATAGATAACGACATAAATTACGTAGAGAGGACCTTCGGTTTCGAAACCGCGTTCTCGATCGCCGTCGATTCCATAAAATCCGCCCACACCGAAGCCAAGGACGCTCTCAACGGCATAGGCATCGTGCGTCTCATGGGTCGCGACTCCGGATATATTGCGGCTAACGCCGCCCTCGCATCGCAGGATGTCAATTACGTCCTGGTCCCGGAGATCCCCTTCGATCTTGAAGGCGAATACGGCCTTTTCAATATACTTAAAAAAAGGCTCGAAGCCCGCCGCCATGCCGTTATCGTCATAGCGGAAGGCGCCGGCCAGCACTTCTTCGGCCCCGCCGGATCAAGGGGCAAGGATTCGTCCGGCAACGAAAAGCTCGGCGATATCGGCGTTTACTTAAAAGAGCGTATCAGCGAATATTTTAAATCCATAAATTTCAAGGCCAATTTGAAATATATTGACCCCAGCTATATCATCCGTTCGGCCCCGCCGATACCCTCCGACGCCATATTCTGCAGCCAGCTGGCCCAGAACGCGGTTCACGCCGGGATGGCCGGGAAAACCGATCTCATAGTCGGGATATGGAACAACCATTTCTCGCACGTGCCTATATCCATAGCGACGCAGATGCGAAAGATCATAGACCCTGAAAGCACTCTCTGGCTCAACGTTACCGAGGCTACCGGCCAGCCTTCCTATATCGGCAACGACCCGCTCTTTCTTTCGCGGCTTCAAAAAAGCCGGACCAGGATGTGACGGTTCGCCAACTATTAATCACTATAAAGTAATTTTACTTGATAATTGGGAAAATTTATGATAAAATATGACAAATTTTTATCTCAAGCAGAATATAAAAACTCTAAGTTACATAAAGGGGAGGAAACGCATAAATGTCAGGACACAACAGATGGGCAAAAGTTAAACACGTAAAAGCCAAAACAGACGCTATTAAAGGAAAAGTTTTCACCAAGGTTATCAAGGATCTCGTAATGGCCGCTAAAAGCGGCGGTGGCGATCCCGGTCTTAATGCTTCGCTGAGAACTGCCATGCAGAAAGCTAAAGAAGTAAATATGCCTCAAAGCACGGTTAAAAACGCGATAATGCGCGGAACCGGCGAGCTTCCGGGCGTTAACTATGACGAGCTCACTTACGAAGCATACGGTCCCGGTGGAACGGCGATAATCATCGACGTCCTTACCGATAACAAGAACAAGGCCGTCGCTGAAGTTCGTTATATCGTCGATAGAAACGGCGGAAAAATGGCCGAAGCCGGCGCCGTCAGCTACATGTTCAAGAAAAAAGCCGTCCTTATCGTCGGAGCCGACAAGGTCACCGAAGATAAGCTCATGGAAATAGTATTGGACGCAGGCGCGGACGACGTGAAACAAGATGAGGATATATTCGAAATAACCGGCGAACCCAACACACTCGAACCGATAAGAGCCGCGCTTGAAAAAGCCGGCCTTGAAGTTCAGAGCGCTGAAGTCAGCAAGGTTCCGGATACGAGCGTAATGGTTGCCGGTGAAGACGCCAGAAAAATTTTCAAACTCATCGATGCCCTTGAAGAATACGATGACGTTCAGAATGTATATTCAAACTACGATATGGACGAGAAAACAATGCAGGAGGCCATGGCTTGATAGTCATGGGAATTGACCCGGGAACCCACCGCTGCGGGTTTTCCGTCGTGGAAAGTTCGGGGTCAAAGCTCCGTTTGATAACGGCCGGTATCTTCGACACGCGGGAAAAGGATAAAACCGTTCTCGCGGTCGAACGGCTTAAAAGAATAAAAGAAGGCGTTGTCGGGCTTATAGCCAGCTTTAAGCCCGAGTCGCTTTCAATAGAAAGGCTCTTCATAAACCGCAATGTCAACACGGCGGTTTCAGTCGGCGAATCGCGCGGCGTCGTAATGCTTTCGGCTTACGAATGCGGGCTTAACATATTCGAATATACGCCGCAGCAGATAAAAAGCGCGATAACCGGGAACGGCGCCGCTCCGAAAGAGCAGGTGCAGCAGATGGTAAAGGTCCTTATGGGCCTGGATAAACCCCCGAAGCCGGACGACGTAGCAGACGCCATAGCGTGCGCGATATGCCACATTCAGACCGCTCCCTTCCTTAAGATCACAAGTTTAGCGGTTAAAGCGATCAGTCATTAAACCATTTCAGCGGCCGGTTGTTTTTCCCATCCTCTGCGCCCGAAAAAAGAAAATCTCAAGTTCCGATGAAAAGACAAGTTATTCTTGATCTTTTCATTGTGTTATTAAAAAATAATTTATTTAGCGGTGCACATTATGATCTACTCAATAAAAGGCAAACTGCTCGAAAAACAGAAGGAAGCCATCATAATCGAGGCTTCCGGCATAGCTTACGAGATAATCTTTCTCTCATCATCTTATTCAAAACTTCCCGAGACAGGCGAAGAAGTCCATGTATATACTCATTTCATAGTCCGTGAGGACGCGTTCCTTCTTTTCGGCTTTATTTCTTGCGAAGAAAAAAATTTCTTTAATACACTTACTTCCGTTCCTTCGGTTGGCCCCAAAACAGCCTATAACATAATGAATACAGTATCTATTCCCCGTCTTATCGAGGCGATACTCCGGGAAGAAGAAAAATGCCTGACCCAGGTTTCCGGCATCGGCAGCAAAACCGCGAAAAGGATCATACTCGAATTAAAAGATAAAATGACGAAACTTCATTCCGCATCCAAAGACGCGTCTTATGATAATTTATCGGGAGCGTCTTCCGGCGGATCCGCTCCATCGCCGTTTGCGGAAGCCAGGCTCGCGCTTGGTTCTCTCGGTTTCGGTTATGCCGAGATCGATAAAATGCTGGACGGGATTTTAAAAGGCAAAGACGCGGGCCCTATCACTACTGAAGAAATAATTAAACAAGCATTAAAAAAAAGATAAGCGGTGAATTCTGATGGCCATAACGGCAGACGAAAATTTTGAACATATATTAAATCCCGAATTCCAGGCCAATGACAAGCACACGGATATAAGGCCGCGGACGCTCGACAAGTTCATCGGGCAGAGAAAGGTCAAGGAAAAATTAAAGATATATATGCAGGCCGCTAAAAACCGCGGCGACGCGCTTGACCATGTCCTGCTGTGCGGCCCGCCCGGAGTCGGAAAGACCACGCTCGCAAATATTATCGCGGCCGAAATGGAAGTTGCCATAACCACTACTTCCGGCCCTATACTCGAACGGCAGGGCGACCTGGCCGCAATACTTACCAATATAGGTGAAAAATCGGTGCTTTTCGTGGATGAAATACACCGTATCAATCATACGGTCGAAGAGATACTCTATCCGGCGCTCGAAGATTTTAAACTGGACATCATTCTTGGAAAAGGGCCTTCGGCTAAAACTATAAGGCTCGATCTTCCCCCTTTCACGCTTATTGGAGCGACCACGCGCCAGGGAATGCTCACCGCCCCGCTGCGCGACAGATTCGGCGTGGTTCTTTTCATCGATTACTATGAGCCTGAGGATCTCGTCGACATAATAAAGAACGCGGCCGAGCTGCTTAAGGTCAAGATCACCGGTGACGGCGCTTTCGAGATCGCCAGGCGCTCACGCGGAACGCCGAGGATTGCTACGAGGATATTAAAACGCGTCCGTGATTTCGCGGAGGTCAGGCACAACGGCGTCATAGATTCGCAAATAGCGGACCAATCCCTTTCCATGCTCGAGATCGATAAGCTCGGGCTTGACGCCATCGATAATAAAATATTGACGACGATAGTCGAAAAATATGACGGCGGGCCGGTTTCGGGCGATACTATCGCCGTTTCGGTCGGCGAGGACTCAGACACCATATACGACGTTTACGAACCGTATCTTATAAAATTAGGATTTATACAACGGACCCCGCGCGGCCGCGTGGCGACCAGGCTTGCTTACGAACATATGAAGATACCGTATAATAAAAAGCGTGACGCCAACGGCGGAGCCTCGCAGAGCGAGCTTTTCTGAGGACCGGTTCTTTGATATTTTAAAATAAATTAAGGCTTTATTATCATAATAATTAATAATTTTTGATAAAAGCCGATATGTGAAATATGAAAAAATATTTTTCATATTCATTATTTATAATGCTCACTTTTACGTGCCTTTTAACTTTTGCCGGCGCGGCTCACGCTAAATATCCGCAGAAGCTTAAGGTCGGGGTAATAAAAGAAGCGGCTGAGATAACCGTTAGTAACGCCGATTATTCGCGTTCTAAAGAATACTCCGGAATTTTGAAAAAAAACGGGATAGCTCAAAACTTCACTCTCAAGTTAGCGGCTTGCAGGGACAAGCGCGGCAAAACGACATTAAAGATCAGCGGCGTCGAGACCGGGGCTTCGAAATTAAAGATCTATCCTAAAAAGAATTCTTTCGTGAAGATAAACGGCAATCCATATCGCGGCGATTTTGACATCGTGATAGTCAGAAACTCGATATACGTCATAAATAACGTTACTATGGAAGATTATCTTAAAGGCCTTCTCTCATGCGAAATGGAACCGGAATCGGACATCGAGGCCTTAAAGGCGCAGGCGGTCGTTGCCAGAACTTACGCATTAACGACGCTTGGAAAACATAAATCGCTCGGATATGACGTTTGTAACAGCACTTGCTGCCAGGTTTATAAAGGCGCCGCTCACGAGACCGAAAAGACCAACAGGGCGGTCGTACAAACTGAAGGCGCCGTGATAGAATATAAGGGAAAACTGATAAACTCCTATTATTGTTCAGCGTGCGGCGGGCAGACCGAATCCGTCGAGGAAGCATGGCCGGGAGCGCCTTCGAAGAAATATCTGAAAGTTGTTAAATGCCAATACTGTTCAGCGGATAAAAAGGTTGCATGGACATACCGGATAAGCAAAAAGGAATTCGTGAACAAGATGCGCCAGGCCGGTTTTAATATAACCGGCGTTATATCTTCCAGGTCCGAGGATAGAACCGGCTCGGGAAGATTTTATACAGTCGAGATCGAGGATCATTCCGGGCCCGTCTTTTGCTCCGTGGAAATGATCCGCAAAACATTCGGAGGCTCTAATATAAAATCAAATTATTTCAACATAGCCGTAGAAGGCGGAAGAACTGCCTTCAAGCCAACGAATTCGCGAAGGATCGACGACATAATTAAAGAAAAAACATCATACAATCGCGCTAATCTTGAAAACTCATATATAATCTTCAGCGGAAGCGGCCACGGCCACGGAGTCGGAATGTGCCAGCACGGAGCGAAAAAAATGGCGGCTGAAGGCAGAAATTACAGGGACATATTAAAATATTATTTCACGAGAGATATTGATGTTAAAAGAATATATTAATAAACTAATTAATAAAAAATCAAAGTAGGTGAAGAGCGATGTTTAGTTTTGGTTCGTCAAAATCAGCGATAGGCCTCGATATCGGAACGTATTCGATAAAGATGGTACAGCTAAAGAAAGGGTCGGGTGACCCCCAGATCCTAAGTTTCGGCATTGCTCAGCTTCCGCAGGGTTCCGCCGCGTCCGATGGACAGATCGTGGATACCAATGCGGTCTCTGAGGTAATAAAGGATCTTTTCAAGTCCTCGAAGATCAAACCCAACAATGTCGTAACGTGTCTTTCAAATCAGAATATCATTTCGCGTTTCATAAAGGTCCCCATGATGGCCGACAATGAGCTTGAAGAAGCGGTCAAGTATGAGGCGGAACAATACGTGCCATACGCTCTCGATGAAATGAACCTGAGCTTTTATAAACTTTCCCAGGTCGAGGAGGACGGCATCGCCCAGCATTTCATACTTTTAGTGTGCGCCCAGAAAGAGCTTCTCAAGAACTTTTTAGGATCGCTGAAAAACGCCAATATAACTCCTCAGGTGGTCGACGTCGATAATATCGCCATAATAAACGCTCTGGAAAAATCGATAAGGCCCGAAGAAGTCACCGCCATAATCGATATCGGGGCGAGCTCGACCAACATCAACATAATAAAGGAAGGCGTCCTTAAATTCACGCGTAATATTCTTATCGCCGGAAATAATATAACCAACGCCATCATGAACGTATTGAAGCTTGATTTCGCTCAGGCGGAAAACATAAAGACGGAGGAAGTGGTCGTATCGACCGACGAAGGCGGCGAAAACAACGACGTTTCCGAGGTCGTAAGAAGCATAATCGAGGAACTGGCTTCAGAAATACGCCGTTCCTTCGACTATTACAAGGCGCAGCACCGCGAACAGACCATCAACAGGATCCTGCTTTCGGGCGGCACCGCGAAACTCAAAAATCTCGACGTGTTCCTGGCCAACGAGCTGGGCATAGAAGTTGAAAAAGCCAATCCGATGAATGGTATAGCGGCTAACGTCGCTAACGCGGACCAGCTGAACGATCATTTGCTCGAACTGACTGCGGCGATAGGTCTCGCCCTGCGCGAGGTGATATAATTTATGATCAAAATAAATCTACTTCCGCAAAAGAAGCGAATGCAGCTGCCAAAGGTTCCTATCGGAACTATTCTTGGCGTTATAATACTTGCGGCTCTGGGCTATTATTTATGGGTAATGCAGGAAGAGAATTTCCAGATCCATCTTCAGGAACTTCAGGACAAGATAAAGCAGCTTGAAAATAAAAAGAAACAGGTCCTCGCCGATAAACAGGAAAAGTTATCCGCAATAGATCAGCAGATCAACCTTTACCGTCAGCAGGTCAACCTTATAAAAAGGCTCATAGGATCCGACATGGTTCCGTGGAGCAGCGTTTTCGAGGATCTCACGGTTCTCGTTCCGAAGGATACCATATGGCTTAAGAGCTTCCAGTGCGAAGGCGACAGCAAAATCCTGATGCAGGGCGTCGCCAGAAGCGATCCGAACGTCGATCAGAAAAAACAGGAAGGGCAGAAGATAATGACCTCGATAGCCAAATTCATCGAAAATATGACCGACTGCTTCTACATATCCAACGTTTATCTTTCGACATCGCAGAAGACGCAGATGCACGGCCAGGACGTTTACCAGTTCTCGCTCTCCGCGAAGATCGACAGGACCAAGAAGAGCGGCGGCGGAAGCGACAGCGGAACGGGCGGTTCAGATGCCGCTCCGGCTACCGGTGGATCTACGCCCGCTACCGGCGGGACCGCGTCGCCGACAGGCGGCACGGCGGCTCCTACGGGCGGTAACGCAACCGGAGGTGAAAACAAATGAACAACACTAAAGTAATGATATTCGTTCTTTTCGTTATAATAGCCGCTTCCATGATCGGCGTCTGGTATTTCGTGAACTACAAGGAATACGAAATGCAGGTCGAGGACAAGATGGCGACCATAGAAAGCCTTGAAAAGGCGATAGCCAACGTTACACGCGTTGAAGAAGACCTGAAAAGAAAGAACGGGGAACTTGCCGAGATCAAGGAAGAATTCGAAAAACTGAAGAAGAAGATCCAGATAAAAGTCGACGTTCCGAAGATGCTCAAGGAAACCGAGCAGGCTGCCCTCGACACCAAGGTAAAGTTCAACGAGATCAAGATCGAGAACCTGGTCCCTTATGAAGGATACTCTGAAATTCCTATAGAACTTCAAATAGTCGGCACCTATCACGATCTCGGAAAATATCTCAGAAAGCTAGAACATATGAAGCTTTTCAACGTTAACGCCGGCACGCTCCAGCTTCAGCCGTTCATCGGCCGTGAAGGTTCGAACAAGGTTGAAATAAATATGTCGCTTAACGTTAAATCGTTCGTTCTCAATGACGCCGGAGGTGGTCTGTAAAATGTTTAAAAAATTTAACTATAAACCCGGCCTGACGGCCATTGTATTTACTCTTATGATCTTAGGGGCCGTATTGGTATCATGGGGCAGCGCTTATTCCCAGGACGCCCCACCCGCAGCTCCCGACGCTGCTCCGGCAGCTCCTGAAGCCGCCCCTGTCGCCCCTGATGCGGCTCCGCCTGCAGGCGACGCTGCTGCTCCGGCAGCTCCTGATGCGGCCGCCGCAACCCCCGCTGCTGCTCCGGCAGCTCCTGCCGCAAGCGAAGAGGAACCTTTCGTCGAGTATTCGCCCAAGGATAAAAGCAAGGATCCCAAAGATCCTTTTAAACCTCTTGTAATGCCTCCACCGCCGGTCGCGCCTCCCGTTTCGCAGCAGCAGAACGTAGCGAAGAAGACCGAGGTCCAGGTCCCGCCCCTTCCTTTAAAAGTAACATTCATAGTAGGATCGGACGCGAAGAAGATAGCGGTTCTTTCTCTTAATAACAAGACCTATGAAATGGCCGCGGGCGAACAGGAAGACTCAGGGCTTTTCAAGATACTCGAAGTCACCGACGGCAAGGTCAAGATATTCGACTCACGCGTTCAAAAGGAAAGAGATATATTTCTTCAGGGCCAGTAAAAAAGACGTTTAGCTCCTCTCTCAAAAAATAAAATATGTTTTTTTACAATTACATATTAAACTTTTCAAAAAATAATCGATATATTGTCGTAGCATGTTAAAAGAATTTTAAGTTAAATTTTTTTAGTTTTAAAAACAACATTTAAAGTAATAGTCGAAGAATCGAGGAGGTATCTTATGAACCACAGAGTTAAAGGTTGCAGGCCGCTGAAAAGGGGAAGAGTAAAAATCGCCCCGGGTTTTATGTTTGCAATTTTTGTTTTTTGGGTAGCGGCATCACTGATCAACGCGCAGGCCGCGAATGCGCAGGCGCCCGCGGCGGGCGGCGGAAGCTCGAATGAATATATTTCAATGAGCACGCAGGGCGGTGGAGAAGACATCAGGCAGGTCGTCAAAACGATAGCGAAGCAGGCCGGCGTGAACATTCTCTGCGACAGATCCGTTTCAGGAAAAGTCGTTTTCTCGCTCAAGGACGTTTATTACGAAACAGCCCTTCAGCTTATCGCCAAGACCAACAATCTCGCGGTCAGAAAAGAAGGAAATACTTTCGTGATCGGACAGGCAAAAGCCCTTGCGGAAGGTTTTGACAGGAACACCACCAGAAACTACAAACTGAATTTCGCTAAACCCGAAGAAGTTCAAAGAACTATATCGGAAGTTTATAAATCAACGACCGGAACCCCTATTAAAGTTGCCGTCGATAAACGCATAAACGCTATAATCGTACAGGGAACCAAAGAACAGCTCGATCAGATCTCGGATCTGGTTAAACAGCTTGACGTTAAAGTGCATCAGGTGCTTTTAGAGGCCAAGATAGTCGAAGTGTTAACCAGCGGCGCGCATGATCTCGGAATGCAGTGGGGTTGGGGCGCAGGAACATATTCTGAAGGCAAGGCGAGTTCCACCGGTAAGATCGGAGCTATCACCGAAGCTCAGGCTAAAAGCGCAAGTTCATCTTCATACAGGCCGGAACTTAACAGTTTGGGCGTAGGCGGACAGGGCGACGTATTTAAGCTCGGCGATTTCTTCAGAGGTCCCATGTTCTTCGAAGCGACCCTTCACGCCCTTGAAACAAGCGGCAACGGCAAACTTCTCAGCAATCCCAAGATCGCTACTTTGAACGGTCAGAAGGCAAGCATAGAAGTTGGCCAGAAGATAGCGTACTATACCGGCGGCGATCAGGGTGCCGGAGAAAAAGATGTAGGTATAAAACTTACAATAACACCTCAGATCAACGATGAAGGCTGGGTTACAGCCGAGATAGCCCCGGAAGTAAGTTACCTTGAAAAATACGATGACGCAACCAACAAGCTGCCCCTCATAGGCAGAAGACTCGCAAATACCGTTGTTCGCGTCAAGGACGGAGAAGAGATATTGATCGGCGGCCTTATTAAAGAGAGCAGCACGACGGGTCAGACAAGATTCCCCGTTCTCGGTAACATACCGCTTCTTAAAGCGTTCTTCTCAAGCAAAAAGGTCAGCGAGGATACTCAACAGTTGATTATTCTGATCAAACCTTCGATCATCCCCGAACAGGAAAGTTGACGAAGCTAACCTTACAGTGATATAAAATAAAAGACGGCCCGGTGCGATCTCGCAGGGCCGTTTTTTATTTATTTAAGCTTTATAATTTCCAACAAATCATTTAAAACAGACTGGAATATATAATAGTGAAAAGAGAAAAGATAATAGAGAAAAGTTAATATCGCGGCATCAGCCGCCATTTTTAAAAAGTTTCGTTTCTTGTTTTATCATTAGTGCACTTTTTTAAAAATAAAAGTGAACGAAGCGAACACGTTGCTCCTTGCCCGTCGGCTCCCGCCATCCCTGGCTTCGCCGACACTTGGGCCTCAGGCCCGTCGTCCATGGCATCGCGGCACTTGCGCTTCCTGGCGCATCGTCCATGGCTTCAGCGATACTTGGACCTCAGGCCCGTCGGTCGCCTTCTTGCCATCCGTGGCACCGGCGACACTGCGGCCTCCTGCCGGGCGTCCACAACTATTCTCTCTTCACTGTTCTCTATACACTGATATTATTGTCCCGGCATTTCTTCGTCATCATCCGATCTCTGAAGTTTTTCGGTAAGGCTTTCTTTAAGCGCGGCCCATTTCGGGTAAACTTTTACGGCCGTATCATAAACCTCGCGGGCGGCTTTTTCGTTTCCGGCCTGCCGCAAAGTTCTTATGATCGTAAGATACATGTTGGCGAGCTTGTTGTCGATCTTTAAGGCCTGTTTCAAAGATTCCTGCATCGCGGCAGCGTCTTTTTTTTCGAGCGCGGCATAAAAAGCGTTTTCTATCGGCTGAAGTTTAAGTGATTGAAGATAGGCGTCGCCGGCTAATTTTTCAAGGACCGGCGCTTCTTCCGCGTCAACGTCCCGGTTATATTTTTCATAGTCGTAAGCTATACGGTCGTCGAGTTTATACATTTCGAAAAAGTCTCCGTGGCGGGAACAGCTCGCTAAAACTTCGAGATTGGCGGAATCCGTTCCGCGCACGAGCGCGAGTTTGATCTCCCCTCCGTCCGGGCATTTTGGGATATCCCTTAAAAGTTTTTTGGATCTGAGCGTTTCGAAATCAACGCCCGGCGGGACCTGCATATCCTCGTAAAAAGCGTTGAGGAGGCTTGCGACCTTATATACCGCGCGGGTGTTGAGGTAGCATTTGCGTCGATTATCGTTCATCTTCTGATAACGCTTTTCCGATATGGAATTGATTTTAAGAGTTTTGGGCGTATCGCGGATAACGCTGAATTCCTGGCGTATCGTCTCGCCGTCGCCGGTGTAGGTGCAGACGGCTTCGCCGGAAGGATTTATTTCGACCGAGCGTTTATAGTTTTTTAATATATGCCTGTCGATAAAATAATTATTGTGAAGATCGACCTCGGTTATCTCCGTAGATATTAACTTTTCATGACTTTTATCGCCGGCGGCGAGCGAGTCGAGAAACTCTTTTATTATGGAACCCGCCGCTTTAGTTTCAGCTTCGCTGAAAGGTTTAGCGGGAGCTTCGGCGGCCGGTTCGGCCGTCTGTGGCGTAACGGCGGCAGCGGCTTGCGATGATGACGGCGAGAGTGAAAAAGCTAATATTAAAGAAACTTTAGCCGCGCGTTTAAGTGAATTGATAAAGCCGGGTCCCGTTAATTCTAAGAACATTTAATATTTCCCTCCGCAAAAATCCATTTGAGATCAAATTAATATATGCTTATAAAAGCCTAATTGTATCATAAATTAATGCCGATATCAAGATATAATGAAGCGTAAAATCAAACTTTTGTTTTCAATTTTATTAATATACGCGGTTTGCTGCTCTTTTCTTCAGGAAAAGGGAATATGCTCATGCCATGCGGGGCAGAGCCTTATACTCACGGGCGTGGTGACCTCTCAGAAAACCGGCGCGAAGATAACCCGGGGCGTAGTTATAATAAATAACGGCGAACCGGTCGAAGCGGTTATAAGCGGGAACGCGGAATATAGGATTTATCTCCTTCCGGGCGATAACTCCGTCGTGTTTAAAAAAGCGGGATATTACGATACGACCGTTGAAGTGAGTTTCAAGAATATAATAAATCATGAATATATTAAATTCAAAAACATAGCGCTTGCGCCTGTCGAAAAAAGTTTCAGGATCTGCGGAACGGTTAAAGACAGGGTTACGACCGAAACCATAAAAAAGGCCGAACTCAGAATAAACCGGCAGATACTCATAACCGATAACGAGGGATATTTCGAGTGCATGGAAAATTATAATGATTTCGAAATATCGGCGGCCGCTGACGGATATTTCCCGTATAAAGAGAAAATGAAAAAAGAAAAAGCTGAATCCGGCCCTTTGACCGTTATGCTGGAACGCCATACAATACATTCAGTGATACGCGGAACGGTCGCGGAAAGATCCACTCACGAACCCGTAAGAGCGGCTCTCGTCGATATAGCGGGAATGAGGGTTTTATCCGATGAGGAAGGCAATTTCGAGTTCAGGATTCCCAGATCGGGTAAACAGCTTTTAAAATGCGACGCGGAAGGGTATGAAAAGATCTTTCAGAGCGTTAAATTGAAACCCGGCAACAATATAATATCGATATATTTAAGTAAAAAAAATAACAGGGTAAAAAGCGGAAAATGAAGAGAATATTCAGCGCCTCGCGCGCTTTAATAACGATAGTTGCGCTTCTGGTCATATTCACAAGCGGATGCATTCAAAAGGAGAACGACGCCTTCTGGGTAGGAAATAACTACTCCGACGAGGAGCCCGTCAGAGCCATCCTTAAAAATTACTGCGATTCGCTTAACAGGCGCGACCTGAACTCGCTTATGAACTGCTTTGACGAGAATATCGACTTTCCGGACCGGTTCAACAACGCTCTCAGGATCAATTATCGCGGACTTTTATACGATTATAAGGACTTTTTCGAAAAGATAGAATCGATAAACTATGAATTCAATGAAACTTATATATTATTCAGCGCCCATAACGCCAAAGTGACGATGAAACTGCGCAAGCGCTACAGGGCGATATCACCTTTTTCGCATAATGTTGACACGATCGTGGAAGAACTGGTGACGGTCACCAAAAACGATTCCGGCGTGTGGAAAGTTACGGGAATGAACGAGCTTCTTCCGCCGCGCATCTACTGACCGAATTTTTCCGGCCTCATATTTCCTTCGATATCTTCATGGACCGCCCTTAATATCTCGGCGACGCTCCATGCCTGGCTAATGCATCCGTGCGGCCGGTGCGGCGCGTCTCCGTCGAAAATTTCCGAGATCGAAAAAATACCGGCTTCGTTTAAGTGCCGTTCAAAATTTTGGATAGCGGAGCGGCAGAATTCAAGCGAGCCGCCGCTGTATTTTTCCGCGCGAAGTTTAGCGGTTATGAAAGGCCCCATGAGATAGGCCCAGACGGTCCCCTGGTGGTAAGCGGCGTCGCGTTCGAGGCGCGTGCCCTCATATCTGGCGGTATATTCCGGATCGGAGGGGGCGAGTGAACGCAGTCCGAAAGGCGTGAACAGGTTTTTTTCAACGGCCGCGACCACGCTTAAAGCCTCTTTTTCGCCGAGCGCCGTGAACGGAAGGGACGCCGCGAAAATCTGGTTCGGCCTTATTTTAAGCGATGCCGCGTTTTTTAAAGCGCCGGAATCGCCGAGCTCGTCGACTATGTCGTAAAGCCCGCCGGCAGGGTTTGAGAACCGCTTCAGGAAGTTATCCTTAAATCCTTTTATGATGTCCGAATTTTCGTCATGCCGGCCCGACGCCGTCTCCAGCTCAAAAAAACGCAGGCATGAAAGGGCGTTGTACCAAAGAGCGTTTATCTCTACCGCTTTTCCGGCCCTCGGAGTAATGACGCGATCGCCGGTCTTAGCGTCCATCCATGTCAGCTGATATCCTTTTTCACCGTGAGAGACGAGAAGATCCGTCGGGTCCATTCGGATGCCGAAGATGGTCCCTTGCGCATAACTTTTAATTATCGATCTCATCGCCGGAAGAAGTTTTTCGACGAACGCTTTATCGCCCGTGTAAATATAATATTTATAGACCGCGTAAAAGAACCAAAGCGAGGCGTCGACGGTGTTATACTCGGGAGAATCGGAGGAACGGTCCGGGAACCTGTTCGGTATTAAGCCGTCGCGTATGTTTTCGGAAAACGACAGAAGCACCTCGCGGCATGCGTCAAAGCGGCCCGTGACAAGCGTCAATCCGGCAAGCGAGATCATGGTATCCCGCCCCCAGTCGGTGAACCAGTGGTAACCCGCTATCACGGTTTTTTTTCCGGTCGAACTCCGCCCGACTATGAAGGAATCCGCGCTATAGGTGAGTTTTTTTATAAAGTCCGTCCGGCCTTGCGCGTCTTTTTGGATGCGTTCATACCTGGCCGAATTTTTCTTTTCGAGAGATGCGAAACTGCCTTTTAAAGCGATATCATCGGCTGAAGCGGCGATATGAAAAACGTCGTTCACTTTCGCTTTCAGCGTGAAACGGCCTGGGCAGAGAAGGTCTTCGTCCGGATTTTCGCCCCGTGAAGCCTCGCGCGCCAGGAAAAGGCCTCTGCTCCAGTTCTCGTTTTGTTTGGCTGCGGCGCGGTCGGAAAAGATCCTGAGTTTTTTTTCGCCGAAGGCGGCGGATCTGAAAATGAAGTTCATTTCGAGGTTCGAATGAGTTATTCCGTGTTCAAAGCCGGGAACGGAAGCGTCGGTGTTTCCGTGAAAGTCGCGGCATGTGACCAGAGGATAGAGTTTTATCGTGAAAGGCCCGCTGCAGGATATGACCTCGTATTTTATGATAACCGAGTTCGTCTGATACGGCATGAATATCTTTTTAGTGATGACGGCGCTGAAATTTTTTCCTTCGACGCGGTAAGTGAAGACCGGATCGGGGCCCAGCTCGAACGATTCGAGATAACGATAGCCGGCAGGCTGTATCACTTTGCCTTTGGAGTAAAGGTTCGAAGCGAGAAAGAATTCCTCGCCGGAGGTCGATATTTCCTCCTCGATCTTTGAAAGCATTAAAAACCTGTCAGTTGGCGGGTTGAAGGCTGCGGTCAAAAGCCCGTGATATTTTCTCGTGTTGATCAGAAACGGAGTACCGGAAGCGAAGCCGCCGAGACCGTTGGTGATGATCCATTCGCGTCCGGCGATCTTCGCGATGTCAGGGGCCGCCGCCGCCAGATAGTCTTTTTCGAGTTTATAATTCAGCAGATCTTTTTCCGTTCCTTCCCGATGTTTTTTATTTAGGCAGCATCGAATATGCGTTCTGCCATTGCGGGTTTGCTTTTGCATAAGGGGCCGCCATATTCTGGGCCTCTATCAGCCGGTCGTGGGTCGAAGGATGGGTCTGCAGAAGTCTCATGAACGCGGGCGTTTTTTCCGGCTCATATTTGTTTTTGAGTTTTTCGAAGAATTTTACCATGCCGTAAGGGTTGTAACCGGCCATGGTGGAATATTTAAAGCCGTACCTGTCGGACTCCATCTCGTTGGCGCGCGAATATTTCAGCGACATAAAAGCGTTGGCTATCTCGAGCGCCTGTTGATTGTTTTTGATAGCGCCCATCTTTGAATTTTTTATAAAAAAATCTATCAGCATGGCTTTTTCAAAAGCTTTTATCGAGTGTTTTCCGACCTGATGGCCCATTTCATGAGCCAGGACCGCCGCAAGCTCGGAGTCCGAGGAAGTGAAGTCCAAAAGCGCCCTGGTCACGTATATCGTGCCGCCCGGGACGGCGAAAGCGTTGACTTCCTTCATATTCATTATCTTGAATTTATAATCGAGGTCCCGCCGGTCCGAAACGGCGGCGATCCTTGTGGCTACTCTGTTTAAGCGCGCGTTGAGGTCGGCGTCCTTGTTCACGCCGTATAAAAGCTCGAGCGCGGCGCATGTTTGGGCCCCGATAAGTTTTTCAGTGGAAAGTTCGAATTTGCTGAAGGCTTTTTTGAAAAAATTTCCGCCTCCCCCTCCGCCGGAAACGCTTGGCAGGGGCGTATTAGGAGTATCGGCGAGGTAGCTAACCCCCGGCGCGGCCATTCTGCCCTGAGTTTGATAGTTCCTGCCCGGCTCTTCCGTTCTTTCGCGTCCCTGAGGTTTTTGTCCCCGTGTATTTCGCGGATCGGCGTTTGTTGCGGTTCCGGTCTTTTTCGATTCTGAATTTTTGGCGAGGTATTCGCGGTAGGCCTTCTGGTATTCGGCGTAGGCCTCGCGTTTTTCGCTTGAACCGTCCGGCGCGTTCCTGTATCTATCATAGGCTTCATCGGATCTTGCCCTGGCGTTCTCGAGGTCAGTGTAGTTCTGGTTATTTTTTTTCTCAGATGATGATTTTTCATCAGTTTTTGGTCCTGAATATTTATATTTTGTGACGCCGCCGTTATTTTTTTCATCAGCCTTTTCTTTTTTTGAAACTTGCGCGGTATTTGAACTTTCGCGGTAAAATTTCAGGTATTCTTTGTAGAGACGGTCTTTTTCAGGTCCGGCCGGCGCTTCTTTATATTTTTCATAAGCGTCTTTGACGGCATCGCCCGAATTTTGCGAGGCCGTTTCGTCGTCTCCGCCGTTGGAATATTTAGTCTTATAAGTTTCTGATCCGTCTCCGGTTTTATTGTTTTTAGAGTATTCGCGAAGGTACATTTTATAAAGTTCAGCCTTTTCGTCGGATCCTTCCGGCGCGTTCCTGTACTGTTCATAAAGATCGTCGACGGACATGCCTTCGGTATCCTTTTCGGCCGCTGCCGCAAGGACACAGGACGGGTCAAACGATAAAACTAAAGACGCCGCGAGGGTTAGAAATATTTGTTTGAACCATGAATTTGACATGCGGATCACCTCTTTTTTTCTTTTAATTATTGCTGATAAAATTTACGTTAATAATGGAAGCAAGTTTCATTCCTTCCAAAGCCCGAGCTTTTTTTCCCGGGCATTTTTATACGCGGTTATAAATTTCGCGCTGTAGCGAACGTTTGGGGGGATCGTCAAAATATTAGCGTAACCGGCTTTTATTATTTCCTCGTTGAGCATCTTGCCGGAAGGAAGAAATACATAGCCTAAAAGCCTTCCATATCTGTCACGAAGAGTTACGTCGAATTCGATACTTATAGCGTCATCTTTTTTTACGAGTTTTTTTACGAAATCCGAGGCTGTTTTGCCGAGCGCAAGTATGGCGGAAACATCGGTATGGCCGCGGCGCGCGTCACGGTGTGCTTTCGAGCCGTTATAACTTTCCGGGGTATCGATGCCTATCAGTCTTATGCTTTCGATTTTTCCTGAATAATTAATTTTGAGCGTATCTCCGTCGACTACCCGGATAACCTTCGCTTCCGCTGCCAAAAGAGGCGCAGCGGTATTAAACAATAAAATTAAAACCATTATCATCGCAACAAAAATTTTCAGGGCGATTTTCATAAAACACTCCCTCAAAATAATCAGGAGAAACAAACTCCTCTTTATATTACATTATACCCCTTTTTTTCTTTTTTTTCAAGCGGCATTTTCACTGGATCGAAATTACGGCGCGCTATATTTTCTGGTTTTCGAAACATATATCTTGACACATGAAAATCCGTAATGTAAAATAAAAAATAAAATTTTAAAATATGGATCATTTTTATGACGCAAGACATTAAAAATACGAACAATTCTTTTCAAGACGGCGAACTGGTCCGTATATCTCTGGAAAAACTTCAGATACCGGCGTTATGGATAGATGAACTCGGAAAGATCGTAAAGGCGAACGCTTCCGCGCCTTTTTCTCTTGATTACACGCCCGATGAATTTTTAAAACTTTTCTGCTGGGAAGTGGATGAATCTATTTCAAAAGAGACATGGGCAGATCATTTTGAATCAGTTAAAAAACACGGGTTTCTAAATTTTCACAGCCGCTATAAAAGTAAAAATTCAGCTTTGGTCCCGGTCGAGGTCAACATCCACTTTATTGAATCTGACGGCCGTGAATATCTTTTCGTGTGCGCGGCGGACATGCGCGAAAGAAAAGATATATTAAGAACTCTAAGCGAAAGCGAGATCAAGTTCAGATCGCTGATGGAGACCACTTCGGCTGCTATTTTTATTTATCAGGGCGATAAATTCAAATACGCCAATCCGGCTATGCAAAAGCTTACGGGGTACAGCCCGGAAGAACTTTATCAAATGGATTTCTGGCAGAACGCGCATCCAGATTCAAGAGAGCTTCTTAAAGATATAGGCGCGGCCCGTATCGCAGGAGCGGCCGTGCCTTCAAGCTATGAAATGAGATTTTTCACGAAAAACGGCGATCTGAGATGGCTTGACGTTACCGCCGGGGTGATCGATTATAATTCCAAACCGGCCGTCATCGTTACCGCGCTCGACGTAACGGAAAGGAAAGCCGCGGGAGAGATCCTTGAAACAAAGGTCAGCGAGAGGACCGCCGCATATCGCAAAATTCATCAGGAACTTGAAAATAATAAAAATTTTCTTGACGCGGTCATAAACTCAATAGCCGACCCGGTTTTCGTGAAAAACGAAGATCATAAGTGGGTTCTTTTAAACGACTCATATTGCGACTTTATGGGTTATTCGCGTGAAGATATCTTAGGCAGGTCCGATCTTGATTTTTTCCCGCCCGATGAAAGCGCGGTTTTCCGGCAGAAGGATGAGATGGTTTTAAAAACCGGTCTGGCGAATGAAAATGAAGAAAAATTCACTGATTCTAAAGGCAATATTCATTTAATACTTACTAAAAAAAGCCTTTTCATAGACAATTTTAAAAACAAGTTCATCGTCGGAGTTCTGAGAGATATCACGGAGATAAAAAAAACGCAGGAAGATATAGCGGAAAATCTCCGCCTTGTCGAGGCGCTTATCTCTTCGATGCCGCATCCGGTTTTTTATAAGGACCGTAAAAAGAAATATATCGGTTTTAACAATGCTTTCTGTGATTTCTGCGGAAATGATTCCGGCGGCGTGGTCGGAAAAGACATATTCGAAGTTTTTCCGCCGGATATCGCTTCAAAATTCAATGAAGAGGACGTTAAACTTTTAGAGAACGGCGGTTCATGCGTCAACGAATGCCGGCTTTATAATTACCTGATGAATGAGTATCGCGATATGCTGATAACCAAGTCCGCGTTTGGCGACGCGTCCGGGTCCATTTCAGGCATAATCGGCACGATGATAGATATAACCGAACAGAAAAAAAACGAGGAAGCTCTGCGCTTCAGCGAGGCAAAATACCGCACGATCCTTGAAAATACCGAATCCGTCGTTCTGACCTACGATACAGAAGGCGTTTTAACGTACGCGAGCCCCAAGGTCATGCGGTTTGGATATCGGCCTGAAGACCTTATAGGGCGTAATATTATGGAGTTCGTTCATGCCGAAGACATTCCGAAAGTTATGGACGGTTTTCAAAAAATACTGGAGAACGGCATTGACGTTCCCGTCACTTTCAGATCATTAACCGCTTCCGGAGAATATATACTGGTTGAAGAATCGGGCGGCGCCATTCGCGATGAGAACGGAAAAATAATATTTATAACGAGCATTCTGCGGGATATAACGGAAAAAAGAAAGATGGAAGAAGAGATCATAAGGACATCCAAACTCGAATCCCTCGGGATACTTGCGGGCGGTATCGCTCATGATTTCAACAATGTTCTGATGGGCGTCATCGGAAATCTTAACCTCGCCAAACGCCGTATCAAATCCGATGAAAAAACGCATGAAATATTATTGAGAGCTGAAAACGTCGCTTATAAGGCGAAAAAACTCACCGAACAGCTTATAACTTTTTCAAAGGGCGGAGTTCCGATAAAAAGCATTGCGTTCATCGGGGATATCGTCCGGGAGTCATCGAATTTTGCGCTCAGCGGAGCGAACGTGACGTGCCGGCTGAAAATAGACGAAGACCTCTGGCCGTGCGAGGCCGACGAAAGCCAGATAGCGCAGGTTGTCACAAATCTTGTCATCAACGCGCAGCAGGCTATGGCGGATGGCGGTTCGATCGAGGTGGAATGCGCGAACGCCGAGGTTGATAAGGACCTGAAACTCGGTATCGCCCGTGGGAAATATATAACCATATCGGTCGCGGACCATGGCTGCGGAATAAAAGAAGAGATCCGTCAGAAAATTTTTGATCCGTATTTTACCACTAAAAAGACGGGCAGCGGATTGGGGCTTTCAACTTCATACTCCATTATTAAAAACCATGGAGGCACGATAACCGTCGAATCCCGCCCTATGGAAGGCTCGGTCTTTAAAGTATATCTCCCGGCGGCCGGTAATAAGCTCGCCGCGGGAAAGACGGAAACCGAGGCTTTTGAAACTCCGGCCCTGAAAAAACGCATTCTCGTTATGGATGACGACGAGACTGTGCTTTTGCCGCTGTATGAAATGCTTTCCGAAGCCGGGCACGAGGTTAAGATAGCGCGCGACGGGGCTGAAGCGGTGAGCCAGTTCATAAGATTTAAAAAACTTGAAAAATCTTTTGACCTGATAATTATGGATCTTGTCGTAAAGGGCGGTTTGGGCGGCTGCGAGGCCATAAAAAAGATCCGTGAAATAGATCCTTCGGTAAAAGCTATAGTTTCAAGCGGGTATTCGAATGATCCCGTAATGTCGGATCCAGCGAACTACGGATTTTGCGGAGTTCTTGTAAAACCTTACAGAAGCGGTGAACTTATACGCGCCGTCGAACGGGCTTTTGCCGCGTCGATATGACGCGGGTTTAACGATACGCGAAATAGGGCCGTCATTTTAAAACCGGCTTATATAAAGGATCTTTTATATGCGTAAAGCATCTTTCCGGCGGCCTGTCTTCGTCGGAAAAAGGCTTGAAATCGTTCCATCCCGGAAACCATGAGTTTATTAAAATTTTCATTTTCGAACCGGCGGGCACTTTTTTCGTGTTTCCGGAATTTTCTATCGTTCCGGCGATCGATCCTTCGGCGTAAAAAACTATCTTTTCTTCAGAATAGGATATCGCATAACTATGATACGCTTCCGAAGGGTCAAAAGGAAGCTTTATCTCGATCTTTTCAAGCGGATCTCCGGACGATATATATGATGTGAGCCAGAGGCGCCTTGAATCGTCGTTAAAGATCTCCATGGTTATTTCGTCTTCGCTCGAAGGGTCGTAAAGAAAAAAACCGGTCACCGATTTTTTCGCGCGGCAGGTTTTGAGCTCTATGGAAAAAGTCCCGTAAGTGAATGTCGAAGTCGATTCTATCTGGCCGCCGTCGAATGTTTGAGGCTGAAAAGCAATTTCAGCTTTGCCGTCCGAGTATGAAACGTTTCTGAAAAGGAGTTTTCCCCGATTTCGGGTGGGTTTGGAAGTGTCGGGAGCGGGTTTAAAGTCGATCCCGCCCAGCGTGAAAACCTTTTCGAGGTGAGTGTTCGAAACGCAAAAAGAGTTTTCACGGTCTATGAAAGCATAGCGTAAGGAAGATAAGAAATCGGGCGGGGCGTTCCATAAAGCCATTCTGACGCGGAATTTTCCGTCCGGAAAAGAGTCGTCGTCCGGAACTTTCCAGGACAGACTGACCGGAGTCGAAACGGCGCCCGGTTCTAAAATTACGGGTCCGGTATAAGGCGCGTCGTGCCAGACCATGGACGCGTCGCAGACGCTATAGCCGACCCAGAAGCTTTTTTTTTCATGCGAAGAATTCTTGAAAGTGACCGAAGAAACGGCGGTATCGCCGCATTTATAGTTTCCGGAAGCCGGATTGAAATCGGTTATAAGCACCGGGCTTCCGCTTCCGTAAACGGGAGAACGGCCGGTTCCCGAAAAAAGCGCCGCGGCTAATAATATTATGGAGATCAAACGCAATATACTCATTTTAAAATAATTCCCGTTTTATGCCGCGTTAAATTATAAGGCCCGCGATCGCCGCGCCGCGCATCGTCAATTTTTATTCAAGGATTATCGAATAAACTTTTTTGGGGCCGTGCATGCCCAAAACTATCTGTTTTTCAATGTCGGCGGTCTTGGAAGGCCCGGATATAAGCGTTATTAAAGGCTGATCGCAGTTTTCGGAAGGCCCGGCCTTCGAAAAATAATCCTGCATATTTTTATACGCGCGAGGATTTTTTGATATGAATACGCTAAACGGCGGGACCAGAGTTTCAGCAGAATTTTCTCCCGTGCCGGCGAATGCGAAAGCTCCGTCTTCGATAAGGATCGCGTCGGGCGTCGAAACCGTTAACATAACGTCGTTTTCGAATTTCTGAGCGAATTCGACGGTCATTTTATCGAAAAGGATCCTTGATTTAAGGCTTCCGGTAAAGCCGGCATCGTATTTTTCCTGAACGGAAGCCGAAATGAAGATCTTGAAAGACCCGCTTGCGCCCATTTCATTTTTAATTATGTTTTTAACGCTTTCAACGGTCCCGGCGGCGTTTTTACAGTGCATAACGGTTCCGCCGTTCATTTTGAAGCGTTCGTTGAAGCGCGTTATCATTTTTTAAAGTGTCCTTCCATGAAAGTTTTTCGAGGCATATCGATAAAATGCCTTTTCGCGAATTTATTCCATAACGGAACGTAATTATAGCCGAGCGCCTTTTGAGAAAACTTGAAGTACATCCTCGCGAATGGTCTCGCCAGCTTTCTTATTAAATAATACGACATGGCCACGCGATAAGCGTAGGAGAAGATCCTTTTGAATCTGTGAACGAGCGAAACCCGGCCGTCATAGTCTTCAGCGAGCCTTCTGCGGTGTTCAACTATAAGATGAGGGATTGATATCTTCATCGGGCATACGGACGAACAGAAACCGCACAGCGTCGAGGCGTTTATCATTTCCTCACATTCGGTATAGTCTTTAAAAAAAGGCGCGAGCATGACGCCTATCGGGCCGCCGTAGGTGAAGCCGTATCCATGGCCGGAGATCCGCTGAAATACCGGACAGACGTTCTGGCAAGCTCCGCAGCGGATGCAGCGGAGCGCCTCTTTAAAAACCGGGTCGGCGGCCATTTCAAACCGTTTATGCGTAACGATGATGTAGTGGCGTTCATGTCCGGCTGCCGGATTTCCGGCGACCGTCGTATAGGCGTTCAATATCTGTCCGGTTGCCGATTTGGAAAGCAGGTCCAGGAAATAAGGCAGATCGGAAAGCCGTGGAATCAGTTTTTCAACGCCGAAGATCGCTATGTGCGTTTCAGGAAGCGATAAGCACATTCGCGCGTTGCCTTCATTTTCGACAATGGCGATGGAACCGCTTTCGGCTATCGCGAAATTAGCCCCCGAAATTCCCACTTTAGCGTTCAGGAATTTTTCGCGCAGGTGATCCCTGGCGAACCCGGTCAGCGCATCGACATCGTCGGTATAGTCCATTGCGAGTTTTTTTGAAAAAAGTTCCGCCACGTCTTCTTTGGATTTGTGAAGAGCGGGCGCGGTTATGTGCGACGGAGCTTCACCGGCGAGCTGCACTATGAATTCGCCGAGGTCGGTCTCTATAGCAACGACGCCGTTCTTGCCAAGATGATCGTTAAGCGCCATTTCTTCAGTAAGCATCGATTTGGATTTTACGATGTATTCGGCGCCCTTCGATCTTACAATTTCGAGCACGCGCGCGTTGGCGCTTTCGTAATCGTCAAAAATATCTATTTTTATAGATAGTTTGCGGCAGGCGGCGCAGAACTGGTCCAGCAGCAGCGAAAGTCCGGCTATGGACGCGTCCCGGACGGCTATGGCCCGTTCGCGAGACAGTTCGTAGGTCTCAGACATGGCTATCGCCGCGCCTCTTTTTTGAAGCGCGGTCGTGGTAGCTTTTTTCAGGCTGGCCTGCAGTTTTTTGTCCGCGAGCGCTTTTTGTGAATTTTTACGGACCTGTATCATAGATCACCATCGCCTTTTAATTCGAACATATATCAATAAATTCGCATATATGATAAAAATTCATTTTGAACGATCTGGCCTCCGCCACGCTTTTTAAATGCATAAGGCACCCGCTGTCGCAGGCTACGACTGTGTTTAACCCCGCCCGTCTTATGAAATCGAGTTTGGCCGTTCCGATGTCGATGGAAAGCTCCGGCATGGCGGCCGAAAAAGATCCTCCGAAGCCGCAGCATGTGTTTTCCGCGATCCCGGCCTCGAAATATTTAAGCCCTGAGATCGAGTCGAGTATCGCTTTCGGCGCGGCGTCGATACCCATTTCATTTAAGAGATGGCATGATTTATGGTAAAAGATCCCGCCTTTATAAGACATCTTAAGTTTTTCATGGAGTTTTTCGGCATGAAAGAATTCCGAGAATTCGCGGATCTTCGAAAAGACCTTTTCGTCAGCCTTTTCAGGAATAAGCTTCGGGTGGGCCGTCTTTATCATCGCCGCGCAGGAACCCGACGGCACGACTATATAATCGGACTTATCATGCCTGAACTGTTTGAAGAATTTTTGCGCGAGCGCGCGGGCGTCTTCGTGAAAGCCCATGTTATAGCCGGGCTGCCCGCAGCAGGACTGATACTTGTTGACGAATATTTCAATATCACATTTTTTTAATATATTGACCAACGCATGGCCCGCGGAGGGCATGAAGTGGTCGATGATGCAGGGTATGAAGAGCGTTACTTTCATCAGGTCTGTCTCCGAAGATTATTATTTTTTGTCCGCGACGGCTTCAACTACAGGTTTTTCACCGGAATTGACATCTTCGGTCACAAGCTGGTTTTTTCCGGACAGAACCGACGCGTGCGTGATTATCGCGCGGCCTACGAAGAAAACGCTGATTATCGCGAGTCCCGACATTAGCGCCGTAAGAACGGCGTTCAAGGTCATGAGCGCGGATAATAAGATAGGCTTGAAGAATCCCACGTTCAGAAAATTACACGATACGTTAAAACCTGAAACGCCTATGCCTAAGAGAAAAAGCGACGTCACCGCCAGTTCGAAATCGCGGTCCTTTAATCCTGAAAATATGGGCCTTGCGATGGAACTATTGAAATAAACCAGAAACGCGACCGTGACGATAATGGAAACCGCGAAACACAAAGTTGCTTCTAAAAATCCCATAAGAACCTCCATATATGCTATTTTAAGTGATTCGTATTTATCTGATCAAGCGCCGCCGTTTTTTCAGGGCCCGCGCCGGATTTATTTTAAAAATTTTAACACAACTGGCGGCAAAAAGCAATATAATATGAAAGAAGCATTGTAAATGAAACGAAAAGTGAAAACGATGAACTCGAGTCATCGTTCCGCATGAAATTTATCGCGCCGCCGGAGGGCTGAAGAAGAAGGGGATTCATCGTAACTTATTTGATGTCAAGCGTTTTAGGGAATATCGAGCGCCTTTCATGGTCATACGCCGGATTTGGATATTTGTACTGCCGGATCTTCACGATGCCTGAAGTTTTGGCGTTCCTGCCCTGATAAGATCTGAGGCGGTCGAGCTCTTCTTTTTTGGCCTCGAGATAATAATCGACGTTATCCGCCGTTGTAATTACGAACTCGTAAAACGGTGCGCTGCCGACCATCCTTAATTTTCCGGATATTTCAACTTCGTTTGAATTTTCAGGAATCTGTTTCGGGTTTTCCGGCGTTTTGTCCGGAGCAATATTTATGTTTGAAGTGTTTTCCCCGGCGTTTTTTTGAAGATCCGGCGATAAAATTAAAGCGGCCGTTATAACGATGATAAAAGCTAAACCCGTTAAATATCTGGATGATCTCATGAATCTCCACCTTAAAAATACTGCGGCGGAATAATTCCCGCAGCAGTATTTATTTTACCAGATTATGTATCCTGACGCAACATTAATTATCGTCATCACAAATCATATCCGATCACTGAACCGCTTTATAATAAACCAATTCAAGTCTAAATTAGATGTTAAATATAGTGGAGGATTTTTTGTTTTCACTACACCTAAATTTATTGACATCCAATTTTAAAAATGATAGGATAATCGGGCCATCGTAATATAACTTAAAGTCATTTAAATGCGCGTCGCAAAAATTCTCCCGGCGGCAATTGTCAGAATGAAACCGCTGCATGTATAAGAGTCATGAATAAAAAAATAATTTTATAAAATTATAGAGGAGCAAGCCCGAAATGAAAATGAAAAAATTAAACATCATAGCCGTTATATTTTTAATTGTCCTTGCCGCAACGCCTTCCTACGCCGCTGACGGGCCGGATGAAAAAGTGGGCATATCGCTCGTTCGGGCCGCCAAATACGGCAATATCGAAAAAATAAGATCGCTTATCGATCAGGGAGCCAATATAAATGAACGCTCCGAAACGGGCAGGACCGCGCTTATCGAAGCCGTGGCCAAGGACGACACCGCATCCGTCGCGCTTCTGCTTGAAAAAGGGGCCGACGTGACGATAGCTGCAAACGAGGGAGATACCGCATTGAGCATGGCCTCATTCAAAGGCAATATCGAGGTCGTCCGCTCGCTCGTCGAAAAAAAGGCGGATGTTAACGCCTGCGATAACGACGGTGAAACTCCGCTGATGCAGGCTATAAATTACCGTGAAAATATAGACGTCGTAAAATTCCTGATCGAAAAAAAGGCGAATATAAACGCGGTCGACAAAAGCGGCCAGACGGCCCTTGCCATAGCCGTTTCAGAAGGCATATCCAATATGGTGAAACTGCTCGTTGAATCCGGCGCCGACCCCAACATAAGGGACAACCACGGCAAGAACGCCCTGGTAACAGCCGCCGAAGAAAATAACGCTGAAATAGTGAAAATGCTTATCGATAAGATCGCCAAAATTGACGATGAGAGCGACAAGGGAAAGACCGCACTCGTTTACGCCGCTTCAAAAGGAAATGAAGAACTCGTGAAACTTTTTATAGAAAAGAAAGCCGACGTGAACCACCTTGACAAAAAAGGCCAGTCGGTGCTGCGTTACGCGACCGAGAATCCTGACAACGCGAAGGTTGTTGAAGTACTCAAAGCCGCCGGCGCTAAATAAGCCCCATCAATTTTTAAGCGTCCTCATGGAGTTGAATATCGCGATAACCGCGACGCCCACGTCGGCGAAGACCGCTTCCCACATATTGGCGTGGCCTGTTGCGCCTAACGCCAGAAAGACGCCTTTCACTCCGAGCGCGAATACTATGTTTTGAAACACTATCGTTCGGGTCTTCCGCGCTATCCTTATGGCTTCGACGATCTTTGAAGGCCGATCGTCCATGAAGACTATGTCGGCGGCTTCAATGGCGGCGTCAGATCCGAGTCCGCCCATCGCGATACCTATATCGGCCCTGGCTATAACCGGCGCGTCGTTTATCCCGTCGCCGATGAACGCCGTCAGTCCGCCGCTCTTGTTGAGACTTTTATAATATTCAAGCTTTTCTACTTTTTCGTGAGGCAGAAGTTCGGCGTGAAAAGCGCCGACATTGACGCTCTCAGCGATGTGTTTAGCCGTGCCTTCGTTGTCGCCGGTGAGCATGACCGTCTTGATGCCCATTTCAGCCAGATCGCTCATCGCCCGGGCGGAATCTTCCTTGAGTTCGTCGGCTATGACGATATAGCCTGAATACTGTTTGTTTACGACAACATGAACGGTCGTTCCGGCGCCGATACAGACACGGTGCTGGATCTTTTCATCGTGCAGAAATTTGTCGTGGCCCGCAAAAACGGTCTTGCCTTCAATGACCGCGCGGATGCCGACGCCTGGAATTTCCTCATACGATTCGATCAGTTTTTCGTCGATCGGGCCGTTATAAGCCTTTAATATTGCTCTGGCTATCGGATGGTTCGAGTGCGATTCCGCGAGCGCGGCATATCTTAATAAAACGGTTTCATCGCCGGTCTCGTGTTCTATCGCCACTACCTTGAAGGCGCCTTTGGTTATAGTCCCGGTCTTATCGAAGAGGACGGTCTTTAAATTATTGAGGGCTTCGAGATGGTTGGCGCCCTTTATTAAAATGCCTCTCTTGGACGCGCCGCCGATACCGCCGAAAAAACCCAGCGGGATTGAAATAACGAGCGCGCAGGGGCAGCTTATTACGAGAAATATAAGGGCGCGCCTGAACCATTCGGAGAACGGCTGGTTTAAGGCAAATGGCGGGACCACTGCCAGAAGGACCGCGAAAATGACTACCGCCGGCGTGTAATACCTGGCGAATTTGGTTATGAATTGTTCGGTTTTCGCTTTTTTCAGCGATGAACCTTCAATAAGTTTTAAAATTTTCGAGACGGTGGATTCCTTGAATGTTTTTGAGGCGCGAACCGTTAGAAGTCCGTTGATATTGATGGATCCGCTCAATATTTCGGCTCCGGGCGATACGTCGCGGGGAATGGATTCGCCCGTAAGTCCTGAAACGTCGAGCGACGAGACGCCGTCCGTGACGGTTCCGTCCAGCGGAACGCGTTCGCCGGGTTTTACGATGAAAATATCCCCCGCGGCAGCATCTTCCGGCCTGACCTTTATCGTTGCGCCGTCTTTTTTAAGGTTCACGAATTCGGGGCGCATGTTTATAAGAGATTTTATGGATTTTCTGGAATTATCCACGGCGTATTCCTGAAAAAGCTCTCCGATCTGGAAAAATATCATGACGCCTATGGCTTCATGATATTCTTTGATCGCGAAGGCGCCGAGCGTCGCGACGACCATAAGAAAATTTTCGTCGAATATATTCTTGTTTTTGAGATTTCTAAAAGCGTTCATCAAAAGCGGGTAAGCGCCTATGGCGTAAGCTATAAGGTAAAAAGGGACTTCCGCCGGACCGCCTTTTGAAAATATTCCGAGAGCGAGAAAAATAAGCCCCGCGGCTATTCTTAACGAAAGAGCGCGAAGGGTCTCCTCGCCTTCGTGATGCGAAAGGGCGTGTTCGTCGATCTCGTCTTCGTTAATCGCCTCGACGACTATTCCGTCCTCGATGGAATCTACGAGAGCCTGGATGGCCGCGAGTTCGGGAGGAACCGTGCCTTCGGCCGGCGTGATCTCGAGAATGCCGTCTATGAAGTTAAGGGCTGCCGCGGAAACGCCTCCGGTCTTTTGGACGGCTTCTTCGATCGTCGCGGCGCAGTGGGCGCATGCCAGGCCTTTTAAGTGAAATTTAGCGGGCGTAGTAATTTTAGCACCATCCATTCGGATATTAATAAATACAAAAAACGGAGAAAAGTATCTTTAATCTGAATAATTAACGGATAATAAAACGGTTCGGCCGTTTAAAAATGAAAATATTTATAAAGCTATATATTTTTCAAAAATTTTATAGCGATAACGGCCGCCGCGAAATCATCGACCTCCTCTGAAACGGGTACGAGAGTGGATGGAAGAAGCGACATCGGGAAAGCGGGCGGATTATATTTAAGATAAAGCGCGCGCGCTGCCTCGGTAGTATTTTTTTCATCGATGACATGAACGCATATTTTCGAGAGTTTTTCACTCGATAAAATAAATTTTTTCAACGCCTCTTCAAAAATTTTTGAACAGGTGCCGTCGCCGAGCGCGATATCTGAAATATCGAATTTATCGAATATGTTTTGAAGGACCGGTGCGAGCGCTTTAAAAACAAATTCAGAGGACACAAAATTCTGTCTTTCAAAATCCTGAAGCCTCTGAATTTCACGGTATATTATTTTTTCATCAGCGTCAATGACCGCGACGCCGAATTTATTCAGTCCGGGATCGATCCCAAGCGCGGCCATATTATTTATTGCCTTCGAGGACTTCTTTATTGATGCGTTCTACGGCGTCGGAAAGCGCTTTTTCAACGGTCTTGGCGCCGCTTAACGCCGCTTCCATTTCCGGATTTATAAGAGTTTCAAGCTGCGCGTATTTTAAAACCTTGGGCCGCGGCTGAGCCGTTTTCATCTGTTCCATGAAGACACGAAGTATCGATGCCTCAACCGTATCGTCTATCTTTATTTTGTCGTACGCCTTTAAATTGACCGGGATCTGCCGGAGTTTCGAGCCCCATTCAGCCTGCACGTCAGCCGAGGTGAGATAGCGCAGAAATTCATAGCACGCCTTGAGCTGTTCGGGCGAGCGCTTTTTCTTGAAGATGACCATGTTGGTTCCGCCGACGTTGGTGGATGTGCCTTTAGGACCTTCGGGTATGAGCGATACTCCGAAGTTGAGCTTCGCGTTCTTGAAGCGGGAAACGTTCCAGGGGCCCATCAATACCATCGCGTATCTTCCGTTTATGAAGCCGGTCTCCGTGTTCTGGCCGCCTGATGCCCATGCCCCGCCTTCGACGGAGTGTTTTCTGAAAAGGTCGACCTTGAACTGAAGCGCGTCTTTAGCTTCCTGTGAGCTTAAAAGGCATTTCATGCCGTCGTCGCTCAGGAATTTGGTTCCATAGGTGTTGAAGAACGGGAACGACCACCACAGCGAGTTGTCCATTCCGAAACCGAATCTGTCGGCATCTTTATTGGTGAGTTTTTTAGCGTATTCGAGGAAATCAGCCCAGGTTTTCGGGGCTTTTTCCGGATCCAGGCCGGCCTGGCGGAAAAGGTCCTTGTTGAAAAACAGGCAAGCTCCGTTGGTCTGGTCGGGAAAACCGTATATTTTATTTTCGCCGTTCTTTTCACGGATGATGCAGGACTCTATAGCAGCAGGAACATATTCGGCGAGTATCTCGTTGGTCCCCATTTTTTTTGCTGCCTCTTCTTCGGCCACGAATTTTTTAACGTCTTCCAACACCTGATTATATGCGAGTTCCGGCACGAAAGTCGTATCGACTCGGCCTATATCGGGAGGCGAGCCGGCGATAAGAGAAGTTCTGTATTTTGATTCCTGGCCCATCCACGGGATCTGGGCCACATGGACGGTATAGACCTTATTGTCTTTCGACCATTTTTCCGCTATATCATTGAAAATCTTTAATTCGTCGGGGCCGTAGGAGACCCACACGAGTATGTCGTTCGCGCCCATTCCGCCTGGTTTTGCGCAGAAAAGCGTTCCGAATATAAAGAAGAAAAGAAGAGCGCCTATTGCAATTGTCGATATCATGCTGTTTTTTATCATTTTATCATACCGCCTTTATTCTTTTACCGCGCCTTTTGTCATGCCTTCGATGAAGAAGTTCTGAGCTATTAAAAACAGAACGGCTATCGGAATTATCGAGAAGCACGAAGCCGCCATCATCATTTCCCATTCGGAGCCGTGCGGGCCCGAGAAATAAGCCAGGCCGACGGGGAGCGTCAATATCGAGGAGCCGGGTTTCGTGATGACCAGCTGCCAGATGAAATTCGACCAGTGGAACAGGAACGTGAGAAGCAGAAGCGTTACGATTATCGGCTTCGAGAGAGGCACGATTATTATGGTGAAGATCTGCCATTCGGAGGCGCCGTCGAGCCTCGCGGCCTCGATAAGCGAATCCGGAATGCTTCTCATGAACTGGCGCATCATGAACACGCCGAAAATATTGGCCAGATGCGGAATTATAAGCCCCTGATAGGTGTCGAACCAGCCGAGTTTGATAGTTATCACAAACTGCGGAACCAGATACATCATGCCGGGGATCATCATCGTCGCGACTAAAAGGTAGAACAGATATTCTTTGAAAATAAAATCTTTTTTAGCGAAAACATATCCCGCCATGCAGGAGAACGAGGTCGCGAAGACCGCAGCGAGCGAAGCCACGATGATGCTGTTGACGAAATATTTCATGAAGCTGAATTCGGATAATACCTTGCTGAAATTTTCAAGCGTGTATAATTTTTCGCCGGCGTCCGGAAAGAAATGGAGTTTGAAGGCCGTGCCGGAAACTTTGAAGGCCGTAAGTATCATCCAGAAAAGGGGGAAGAGGACCACGAGCGCTCCAAGCGTTAGAAACGCGTAGAGAATGGTTTTCGTGATCTGTTTATTATATTTGGCAAGTGTTTCGTTTGCTTTATCCATCATAAGGTCTGTCTCCTCTTAAAATCTCTCGAAATTCGCGCCGCGGGCGCGTACGATAGTTTTCTTCCGGTTAATCCTCGGTGTTAAGGAATTTTTCCTGAACCTTTGAGATGACTATCGTAAGGATCAAAAGCGCGTAGGACATCGCCGCTGCGTAGCCGTATTCGCTCTGTTCCCATTTCGTGAAAAGGTAATATCCGGTGAGTTTGGTGGCGCCCAGCGATTTATCGAAGAGCGTGAGGATGGGGCCGCCCTTGGTCATGGCGTAAATTTCGGTGAATGCGTTGAGCGCGCCTATTATTCCGGTCACAGCCATGAAGAATATCACTGGTTTTACGAGCGGAAGGGTAATATAGAAAAATTTCTGGACCTCGTTGCAGCCGTCTATATCGGCCGCTTCATATATGGCTTCCGAAATATTTTGAATGGCCGCAAGGAATAATATCATGCCGAAACCCGCGCCCTTAACGACGAGAGCGAAAACGACAGCCGGCATGCATGTGGCAGGCGTCCCTAAAATTCCGCGATCGAGCGCGTCTTTCGCGACGCCGGCGAATCCGCCGAGAAGCCCGCCGCCTCCGAAGAGCAATACGAAAGCAGTGCCGTATAAAAGAACGTCCAGAAGCGATCCGGCCGTTTCGCTTTTGACGTATTTTCTCATTGAAAAAACTGAATATATCTTATAGATGCCGAGCAGTATCAGGCCGTAAACGATGCCTTGCGTGAACATCGTAAAGAGCGAAAGGAAGAAATGATTGAAAAAATTCCCGAGGAAATTATAAGTGAAAAAGCCGAAAGCGTAGTTTATCAGAGTGTCGACGATGCCGCCCTTGCTGTATATGAGCGTCCAGATGATGCCGATGACGAGCATGTCCAGAACGTTCGGAAGGAAGTACGCCGAGCGGAAAACGTTTTTGAATGAGATCTTGTTGTTTAAAAATATCGCGAGCACGAGCGACGATAGTATGCCCATCGGCACGATGAGTATCGCGTAGTAGAGCGTCATGAGTATCGCCCACCAGAACTCGTAGTCGGTGAAAAGGCGCGTATAGTTCTTAATTCCGACCCAGTTGAGAGAGTCTAAGGAATAGCCCGTTCCGGTCTCCTGGAAGCTCAGAAAGAAAGAGTAAATGACCGGATAGGCGAGGAAGACGAAGAAGACGGTTAAAAACGGGGCGAGAAATAAATAGGAGATCTTGTTCTCGAGGTTCTTTGACGAAGTTTTTGCCATAAAACATATGCTTATTTCTGGTCTTTTGGTTTATTTGACAGAGGCACCAAATTAAAAAGCATATCCCCCTTTCAAAAAAATTTATTTATATATTATAAAAAACTGATTTACTTTTTCACTATATCGGTCCGTCAATGACATCTCCGCGCTTTATTTGGATGAAATGTAAGGGCTGGTCACTTCGGGGATCTCGGCCTTGAGTTTTTCGGCTTCAGCGGCCGCTTCGTCCTTCGTGGAGTAGCCTTCGAGCCTCACGCGGTAGACCGTGTCGCCTGACGACGCTTTTCCAGGAATAATTGCGGCCTTCATACCGAGCTTAATGACCCTGGATTTAAGGCTGTCGGCATTCTTCTGGTTTTTATAGGTGCCGAGCTGTATGTAGAAACCGCCGCTTTTTCCTTTGGTTTTTTCGGCCGGTTTGGTTGTTTTAGCGCTTTCATCGTCTGGGACTATCTCGTCTTCGGCCGGCTGTTCGCTGACCTCGTTTTCGCCCGCGGCATCGGCCGTGACATTTACCTTCGATTCGGGTTTGGCCGTTTCGGTTTTTTCTTTCGGCGTTTCTTTTTTAGGCTCTTTTTTAGCCGCGGCGGTATTAGTTTCCGCCGTTTTTTTAGCCGGCTTGACCGGTTCTTCCTCGATCATTTTAGCTGCAGCCGGTTCTTCTTTTTTTTCGGTCTTTTCGGCGGGTTTTACTTCGCCCGGGGTTTTAACTTCCGTGATCGTTTTTTCAGGTTCTTTGACGCTTACGGTTTCTTTGGGAGCTTCAGCTTCCTTTATTTTTTCCTTGATATCCGGCGTTTTAATTTCGATCCTGGTTTCCGGTTTTACTTCAGGCCTTGTTTCCGGAGCCTTAGCCGGTTCTTTTTCCGCCGGCGAAGGCGTAGCGGGCGTTATGGTTTTCTCTTTAGCGGATTCTTCGGTTTTTTCGGGCTGAACAGGCTGCTTCAAAGCGTTCAAAACTTTTGAATCGGAAGTAGCGACAACGATCTCCGAGGCTTTTTTAACTTCTTCAGGGGATTTAGGCATAAAAGCCACTTCGAGGTTCGGGTCGGGCGTTATGGTTATTTTCGCCGAGTAATTTTTGAGTTTGGCCGCGTTCAGCATGGCCTTGGCGTCTTCGTAGCTTTTGAAAAGGCCTATGTGCACTACGAATTGTTTTCTGTCGGGTTTTATCATTATTTTTCTGGCGTAAAGATTTTTATCCGAAAATTCCTTGATGATCTCGTCGGAACGGTTCTCGTCATAAAATTCATTTTCGGCGCCTGAACCGATCTGGACCGTAAAGAATTCGTTCTTGTTGATGGTCATGGTGTCCGTCATGACCGAACCGGCGTCTTTGGAGATTTTAAGCTCGCCTTCCTCGATGCGGCTGTCGGCGTTAGCGGAGACCTCAACGCTCGCGGCTCCGGTCCCGGTTAATTTCGTCACGGCGACTTCCTGTTCGCGGACCTGCTGGCCGTAATATAAGCCGATAAGCACGACGATTATAACTACTATTATCCACGAAAGAACGATGAGCATTTTTTCGTTCGTCGAGGAAACCGCTTTAAAATTGAAGTTTCTGTTTTGTCTCATTTTTTTCTCCAGCAAAATAAATTAGCAAAATTTTACCATTTTTTAGTTAAATAGTCAATGAAAAGTGCCATATATTTTTTCGCCGCAGGCGCCGCAACATCCGTTTTCTGAAAGGCCGGTCATGTCGCTTGAAAAAGATCGCCTGCTTATGAGAACTTTTCCGCAGGATGGGCAATGCGTGGAGTTTTTAGCCGCATCGCTTATGTTTCCGAGATAGACGAATTTAAGTTTATGAGTTCCTATCTCGTAGGCCATGTTGAGAGTTTTAACCGGCGTCGGCGGCAATTCACAAAGATAAGACGGATGGTAGCGGGAAAAGTGAAGCGGAATGTCGGTTGAAACCGACGCCACGAAATCAACAAGGTCCGATACAGCCCGGCTTGAGTCGTTAAGCGTCGGGATGAGAAGGTTTGTTATTTCAACGTGGATGCCGAGGCCCCAGGCGAGTCTGATGGTGTTTGCTACAGCCTCCAGCGAGCCGTTTCCGCAGACCTCGCCGTAGAATTTATCCGAAAAGGCTTTAAGGTCTATGTTCATGGCGTCGATGTACGGCGCGAGTTCGCGCAGAGCTTTTTCAGATATATCGCCGTTGGTCACCATGACCGTTTTGAGGTCATTTTCATGCAGGAGCCTGGCGCAGTCATAAACGAATTCGTACCATATCGCCGGCTCGTTGTAGGTGAAAGCGACGCCGCAGCAATTGGCCGCCTCTCTGGCAAGGGAGAGTATATAAGATGGATTCACCAGCGTGAAATTCGTTTTATGCTGCGAAATCTCATGATTCTGACAGAATTTGCAGGCGAGATTGCAGTAATTGGTTCCAAGGGAAAGGATTAGAGAAGATGGCAGAAAATGATACAGAGGTTTTTTTTCTATGGGGTCCATGTTGATGGCGACCGCTTTTCCATAGTTGAGAGTATAAAGCTCTCCGCCTTCGTTGATCCTGCATTTGCAGAACCCGGCTTTTCCGGGCAGCATTACGCACTGTTTGGAACAGAGGAGGCAGCGGACACGATCCTGGTCCAACTTTTGAAAATGCCGCGCCGGAAATTTTTCAGTCATCGCTCTACCCCTATTTTTATGATATTTATGATGTCAATAATGTCCGGATCGATCCCGCGAACTTTTATCCCGGGCGATAACCTTATTCGTTTATCTTAACTACGATAGCGCCTTTCGGGCATCTTCCGATGCAAAGGCCGCACCCGATACATTTTTCTTCGTTCACTTTGAACTCTTTATCGGTAGTCTCTATCGCCCGCGTCGGGCAAATTTCTGAACATATTCCGCATAGATTACATTTTTCGGCGTTTATTAACACGAGATTTTCATGCATGCGGGTACTTTCTATAACGCCTGTCGGGCATTTGATCGAGCAGATGCCGCAGTTGGTGCAGCGCTCCGCCAATATTTCAGGTGCGCCCGCCCCGGACTCGAATGCGTGCTGCGGACAGGCCTTGACGCACACCTGACAGCTTATACAGCCGGCCTGACATATTTTATGTACCTGCATTCCGTCATCGCGGGTCTGACATTTTACATAGGTGCGAAGTTTTCTGTCCTGGAGTTTTAAAACGTTGAAAGGACATGATATTACGCACTTTCCGCACCCGATGCATTTCATTTCATTTACTTTCGGAAGAAAGTCTCCGACGAGTTCTATGGCGCCGACCGGGCATGAGGCCTGGCAGTCGCCGAAACCAGCACAGCCATAAGAACATTCGCGGTTTCCGTTCCACAAAAGGTTAACTCCGGCGCAATTTTTAACTCCGTAATATTTGAATTTTTCGCGGCAGACCGACTGCGTCGCGGCGCACATGGTCCGCGCGACCGGAGAAGAATCCCTTGACGAACCGGTATCGTATCCCCAGATCCGGCCGGAAGCCTTTTTAAGTTCCGCCGATGAACGGACGCAAAGATATATGAGACCAGGCCGTAACGCAGCCTCCGAGGCGAATTCCCGGCAGTTTTTAAAACCGCATTTTTCGCAGTCGGTAAGCGGCAGAAGTTCCAGGATAAGAGAGGAGCG
This sequence comes from uncultured bacterium, assembly GCA_964551445.1. Classification (GTDB taxonomy): domain Bacteria; phylum Muiribacteriota; class UBA9980; order UBA9980; family UBA9980; genus DAOPXV01. Next base: position 54,541 of record CAZKCG010000027.1, read on the forward strand.
CTCGTCGCCGTTAATGAACGAACGGCGGCCGTTGCCCGCGTATTCGGCTATAAAACCCGTTATGAAATTAAAAGCGAGAAATGACGCTAATGAAAAAATTGAACTCATAATTTAAGATCAGATTATCTCTTCCACTGAAATGCCGTTTTCACGGATCACCCGGATCCATGAGGCCTGTGATAATTTTTCATACATTTCGAAGCGTTCGCGGGCGTTTTTAATGGCTTGCGCTTCATTTGCGGCGTTGACCGGAAACTCGACGGTATGTTCTTTTTTTGTGCCGCTGTCGAAATACGGGATCGTAACTTTGTAATTCTTGTTCTTTTTCAATTTATACCACCTTGAAAAAAAGAGAAAGTGAGACGGATAAAAAACCGAGAGTTATAAGCTCACAGCAAAAAACATTGAATTCTTTGAGGGTTCCGGCTTCCGCGGCCATCCTTTTTCTGATGAAGAAAAAAACCGCGGCTATTACTAAAAATCCTGCGGCCGCGCCGAGTGAATTTAGAACCGCGTCGGAGGCGGTCTTTGAGAACTTAAAAATGTAGAAAGGGACGAGGCACGAGAGAAAGTTGAGCGAGTCGTATATGCCGTTATCGGCGTGGCCGGAAAGCCAGTAGATCGACTGATTGAAAAAGAAGGCCGCCGATACTGAAAAAACGAAAAGATAAGCATCATTTTTAGAATAGTCAGGCGCCAGCTGCATCACGGCCGCTAAAATAGAGGTTACCGCGATAAGGGTGAAGCAATTAACGGCGGCGGTCATAAAATAATCACGGCCGCGGCTTTTACTTGAAAAAAGGACAAGCTCGGCGCCGAAGCCCAGAAAAAGGATCACGTTGAAATATATCATGAAGGTCGTTATCATATCAACTCGTTTTTTATTAAATTTACAGGTTATATTATATCATCAGCAGCTGAATTAATCAAATTAATTTTTCGAGTATCTTGCTTGCGCCGAGCGCCAGGATACCAGCCAGGATTATAACCGGGCCCGGATAATATAGAGCGTTGATCCCGGCTAAAACCGGCAAATTTTTTGAAAATTCTATGGCAAGGCCCGTGATAATTAAAATGCTCACCGAAACCGAGGCCATTATGCAAAACTGTTTAAAGCATTCGGAAAATTTCGCGGCCGTTCTGAAATAGCCGCCGAGATAAATGCCTGATATCGAGAAAGCGGTTAAAAAAATATAAATTTCGGGCTTCCATCCCATATAATAATTTCTGGACAGAAAGAAATTATAGAGGGCAAGGTTGAAAGGCAGTGAAAAAAAAACGGCCGCGGGATATTTAAGTTTGATATCATAATTTTTAAGCGGGTATAAAAATGCCGCCGTCACGAGCATGGCCGATGTCGTAAAGATCGAGTAGAAAATAGCGGAAGTCAGGCAATCGATGGCCAGAAGAAAAGGCAATATACCGGTTACGGCTATTTTAATATTTTTAAAATCGCTCAATTTGCGCCATCCTTTTTGTTCGTTCCTTCGGTTTTATCGGGCGCGCTTGAATTGATCGAGTCTTTGATCACCGAAAGTATGGGATGTATATCCTTTATAAAGTCGAACCTGTCGGCGCACATATTGTTTTTTCTTTCCGCGGCGGTCACAAGCAATATATTTTCGGGCGAAACATCGCTTATGAGAAGTCCGCTGAACCGGTCGAGAAAATCGCTGACGCCGTTTCTGAAAAAGGTTTTTTTCAAAGGAAAAACCATTATCGAGCATATCTGTCCGCCGGTTTTTATTGTGATGGCCGCCCTTATCTGTTCGAATTTTCCGGGAAGAAAAGTTTCACAATAAAGTCCGACCCTGGCGCCGTTTATCATAATGTCTGCCACACTCAGGACGATGTCGTCTTTTTTTATTTCCCGCGGTTTTGAAATGCTCATTTTTTGTTTTACTGCATTGTAGATAGCCTTATAAATATTCGCGGCCGAAGCGCCGTTATCGTCAGCCATTTTAATTCCGTGATTTTCCCGGATCTTAGTGAGTATCCTGTTTGAAATAAGCTCCATGTCGTCGACCGAGTCGGATGATTTAAAGATAAGCCCGCGCGAAGTAAAGCTCATTGCGCGGTCCTGCTTTACGAAAAGCTTGATCCATGGCGCTTTCTCGTCGGGGAATCTGTAATTTTTGAATGCTTCTTCAAAATCGGCGCCGTCTTTATCGAGTTCGATGTTCGAGTTATAAGAATCAAGTTTTTCGGGAGTAACGCCGGACTGCCAGGCGTAAATTCCGGGAGGCAGGTCGTCATTTTTGATGTGGCTGCCGAGAAACGATCTGTATATTTCGTCAGGCGAAAGTTTTATATCGCTGTTTTGCGATATTTCAGCAGCGGTTGAGAACGGCCGTTTCGCAATATCCGAGGCCATTATGGAAAATAATATGGAAAAGGCGAATATTAAAGAGGCCGCGAATGTCTTGCGCGCGTTCATTATCATGACCGCCTCCATCCGGCTGTCTCGTCAAGCGCCGGCACTATGGATGATGAAATAAGAAGAGCGTAGTTCGTCATATCCATACCGCCGCCGTAAAAACTTAGCATATAAGCCATAGCGCCGAAAAACGCGCCGTAAATAAATCTTGAAAAAGGGCGCTCGGGGGATGAATAATAGTCGGTGAGAACAAAACACGAATAAAAGAGGAACAGGCTTCCGAAAGCGTGGTAGACGAATTCGGAGACGACGCCCCAGAACCCTCTGGAAAAAGTGAATACGGCGGTCGCAAGAAAAAGGCCGGAGAAGGAACCCGCGATCGAAACCGTGTCCACGGATCTTTTCAGGTATAGTATGAATGCCACCATAAGTATTACAATTATAGATGTTTCACAGTAGTGCCCCGGGTACCATCCCGCCAGAAGTTTTATGAGGTTTTGAAGGCCCGTTGAACTGGCGTCTGAAATGACGGTGGCATTCTTGAATATAAAGCCGTTTGAATATTCGTCGAAAGGGAATGGAAAAAACCATTGCGCGGACATGAACGGCCGTGGATAGTTGAAATAAAGCATCTTACTGCCGAATGAAACCGTCAGAAGAGCTATCGCTATCGAAACCGGATTAAAGACCCTGAAAATGGTTCCGGAAGGCGGGAAAAAGATCAGAAGGTAGACTATTACGGCGCCGGCGGCCGCCACGTATAAAGGGACTCCGGCCGGCAGCAGAAGCGCGTAAAGAAAGGCGTAATAGTAATTTTCATATCCTATGTCGGCGAAGCGCCTTCCGCGTTTTTTCAGTTCGAAATAAGTGGGAAGAAGAACGGCTAAAATAGCAGTTAAAATGGTAAGCATGGCCATAAGCCCATAATTATAAACGGATATGAGAATGACCGGAAGAAGCGCCAGCGCCCTGTTGAAAAATATGGAACTTTTAGACAGGGGCGAATGTATATAGGGGTGTATTGAAACGGAAAGTTCCATATCGGACATCAGTTCTCACGCCCCTTGATGTTGGATTGAAGGATCATTTTTTTTGAAAGTATGATCGAGTGGGTTATGTTGATGCGCGAAGGGCATATATAGGAACAGACGCCGCACTCTATACAGGAGTAAATTCCGGCGTTGACCGTTTCCGCGTGTTTCCCCTGGCGGCTCAGCCGGTTTATGCGCACGGGATTTAAGAAAGCAGGGCAATGATCGATACATTTCTTGCAGCGCATGCAAGCTTCTTCATTGGGCGTCGAAAGTCGTTCGGTCGGAAGAAGCGTAAGGGCGCTCGTGGTTTTTATTACAGGGACGCTCGTCGTAAATTGGGAGTATCCCGACATAAGCCCGTCTATGACCATTGAATTAACCGTTCCGCAAAGGCCGCCGCACTGTTCTATTATATCCGAGATCATCGTTCCGATGCGGACCTTTACGTTGGAAGGCTTTGCTATTGCGTATCCTGAAACGGTTATATAAGTGTCTATCTGCGGTTTGTTAAATTTCATGGCTTCATAAAGAAAATAAGCTACGGACGCGTCGAGGACAAAACATCCGGCATCGGAAAGTTTGCCGGGTTTTATGTCGGCTTTTAGTATGCATGAGGCGAGGATCGCTTCATCGCCCTGCGGATATTTATCGGTAACTCTGATTATTTTAATGTTTTTATGCGGCGCTATAGCGCTTTCAAGCGTGGCTATAAGCTTTTTCATGTGGTAAGGCACGGCCAGAAAAATGAATTTCGGCGAGAGGGCCGAACTCGTGAACAAAATTCCGTTCAGGATTTCATCCGTGAAATAGCGTGCCATCGTTTCAACGCTATGCACGTATGGCTCATTCTGGACAAAATTTACTATGAGGTAATATAACTGTTTGTTTTTTAATTCGGAAAGCTTGTACCAGAGCGGGTGCTTGGAAGCCGCTCTGTCAACGATGGCGCATTGTTTGGACTTTTCGATCAATTCGTCCAGCGAGAAATCCTTACGGTCGGAAACTTTTATATCACCGTTGGGCGTATCCAGGCCGTCGGAAGCTATTACTATGGCCTGTGAATATTTGTAATGAGGATGGGCAAATTCTGAAACGCTCTCGATGGTACCTGAAAGAGGAGCGTGAACGTCGCATGAAACGGCTCCCATTCCCCTGGCTATCAAGTCGAAGGTCCTGACGCGTTCACCCGTTTTGACGCACGGAACCGCTGGTGAACCGTTATGCTGGCTCAAAAGCACGCAAACCTTCGCCGGTATTTTAAGGGAAACGAGGGGCTTTTCGTCCGTAAGCTCATTATTGAGCGGTAATTTTATTCCTCCGTGAAAATCCATTTCAAATCCTATGTAAAAAGTATAAGTAACATTTTACCACAGATGAGTTTAAAAATTCAATAAGAGTTTAATTGAAATTGCATTTTTTTTTTGTTATAATAATCAGCGGAGATGATTTATGAATAAACTTACTCATCCAAAAAATGAATCGGAAGAAGCGGCCATGATGAAGGCGGAAGAATTCAAGATCGACAGTTATTTTTTAAGTGAGAACAACCTCATGTGGCTTAAAGGCGATCTTTCGGGCCTTGAAGAACAATTCGTCGAGATCATAAACAACGTCCCCGGATACAAGCCGACAATATTCGAATTATGTAATATATATGAGGCCCGCGGCGACCGCGAAAAACTCCGCCAGATGATAGATTACGCGCTGAAGCGCTTTCCGGACGACCCGATGTTTCTTATAATGGACGCGCTCTGGCATTTTGGCGCAAACGAGATATCACGCGCGCGTGAGATACTTGAAAATCTTGCAGCATCGGCAGTGAAGGCGCCGATCGTTATGAAGACACTCGGCGATATTTACATGGCGCAGAAAATGAGAGGCCCGGCGATCGAAGTATATAAAAAATGCGTCGAGAAATATGACGGGTTTCCCCAGGTCCACCTGGAGCTTGTCAGGCTCTATTACCAGTCCGCCGACTTTTTGAACGCCCTTCTCGAACTCAAACACATTCCCGAAGATAAAAAAACGCTCGAACTTAAAAAGATCGAAGGCGTCTGTAACTACTACCGCGAGGATTATAAATCGGCGCTCGCGGTATTCACCGATATTTTAAAGCATCATTCGAACGATATTCTTTCGCTGATGTACGCGGGCGACATATGCTTGAGGTTTGAAAAAAATTATAAGGCTGAATTTTACTGGGAAAGTGCGCTGAAGCTCATCCCGGAAACCCTCGAGGACCGTGCCTGTCAGGCGAAGATCCATCTTTTCATAAGTGATTACGAACAGGCGGCCAGGCTCGCCGATATAAATATTCGCCAGGTTTCCGACCACTACGTTTCTTTATTCGTTCTCGGACTTATATCAGTATGCGAGGATAAATTCCATTCGGCGGCCGTCAACTGGAATATCGTTTATACTAAAAGCCCCGCAATATTTGATTTTGAATTCGAGCTCATAAAAAAAAGCCTCAAGGATAACAAAATTAAAGAATTCGTCTATAAGGTCACCGAGCCCGAATATAAAGAGATGTGCGAATGCATAAAAATGAGATGTGATGTAAAATGATCACCGCCGTAGTTCAAATGAAGATCGATATAACCCGTCCTGAAGATAATCTCGCGGCCGGCCTTTTGCATATCCGCGAAGCCTGCGATTCGGGCGCGAAAATAATAGTGATGCCCGAGATGTGGATAACGGGGCTCCATCCCGATATCGTTAATTCGCCGTTCGTGGAGAAAACACCCGAGATCATCGAAAAAATATGCTCTACCGCCAGCGAATACGGCGCGGTAATAAATGCCGGCTCGTTCGCTTTCCGCGATGGAAACGGCACGGACAGGCGCGTGTTCAACAGAGTTTATGTCATAGACGGCGGCGGCCGTGTCTGCGGGACATATGATAAGATCCAGGTCTTCACGAAAAATAATGAGGACGCCTATACCAGACCCGGTTCTTCGGTTTCCGTCATCGACGCCGGCGGTATAAAAATAGCGCCTTTTATATGCTTCGACATAAGATTTCCAGAGCTTTTCCGGATCGCGGCGATGAACGGCGCTGAATTGATAACGGTTTCCTCACAATTTCCCGCCTCGCGCATAAACCACTGGAACGCCATAATGCCTGCGCGCGCGGTTGAAAATCAGTGCTATGTGCTGGCGTCCAACGTTTGCGGCCATGACGGGCTTCTCGCGCTCGGCGGGAACTCGATGGCCGTTTCGCATGACGGCGAGGTCTTGAATAACTGCCTGGCGGATGAAGGGATCGGTTTCGCCGAGATCGACCTGGAGCTTGCGCGTTCCTACCGTTCGAAATTTCCTTTTTTGTCTGAAGCCGCTCTCGCGGACAGGCTCTCGCCCTTGATCACCGGCGTACGCCGGTCTGACGGTTAAGCCGGATATATGCAGCTTTCAACATTTTTAGCCATACCGCCCGCGCTGGCATGCGTTTTCACGATTTTTCTGGGCGCCTTCATTTTGAGCCAGGGGAGCCGTTATTCGCTTTACCGTTTCTTCTTTTTTCTTTGCGCCGGCCTTTCAATTTATAACGCCGGCGTCGCCATGCTCTATGTTTCGTCCGACGCGCAGACGGCATTGCGGTGGGCCGCTTTTTCCCTGTACGGACCGGTCCTTGTGTTATGTCTGCTTCCTCACTTCGCGGCGCTTTTCCTGTCATTATACGAAAAAACTCATGTGAGATACGCGGTCCTTTTCTTTTATGCTGCGGCGGGGGTATTTTCCGTTATAAATTATTTTTCATTATTTATAACCGGCGTTCATCAGACCTCGATAGGGTACGTGGCGGAGGTGGGCCGCGACTTTTACATTTTCTGTTCGGCCCTGGTCATATCTATCTTTTATTCGTCATATCTGTTTTTCAGCGTTTATAAGGGGGCATGCGACGAGGAAGTGCGAGTCAAGATAAGGCATATCTTTCTGGGCATACTGGTATGTTCATTTTTCGCGATGGCCGACATGGCGAAAAAGATAACCGGCATTTACGTAAATTTTTCCACGCTTGAATACGGAATAATATTCTTCGCCGTAATGACATCTTACGCGATAGTGAAATATCGCTCATTCCAGCTCGAAGTGGCTATGAGCCGCGGAATACTATATTCGCTTATGATGATATTCGTCGCTATGCTCTTTATCGTAACCAGCGTCTTTCTTGAACAGATAACGCAGAGCTGGCTCGGTTCCAATTCATTTCTCGTCAATATCGTCAACGCCTTCATGGTAGCGGTGCTGTTCGAGCCTATAAAGAACTTCGTGCAGCGGCTTTTGAACCGTTATCTTTTTCCCCGGATAATGAAAATAGCCGGACTTGATGACGAGATAATAATAAACAATCAGGTCATTATCGATTATATAGCCAGAGATAAAATTGATGAACTTAAAGATCTTAAAGATAAGATCGAGAATATAATAAGAAATTATGACGAGCCGCGTTAGCCGCGGACCGTTCATTTATGCCGGAGTTCCCTGATCAGGTTGGCGTTATCTATTGCAATGGCCGTGAGATTTGCTATCGTGTTGAGAAGATTTGCATCAGCTTCCGTGAATACGCTTCCGTCTTTTTTATTTATGACCTGGATCGCGCCCTTGAATTTATCGCTTACAAAAAGCGGAACGCATATCATTGATCTGGTCTGGAAGTTTATCTTTTCGTCAATACCCTTGAAATGCTTTTTTTCACTTGAAACGTCATTTAAAAGAACCGGTTTTTTATCTTTTTCTACCGTTGAAACTATCCCCTGACCGTAAGCTATCTTTATTTTTTCCATTTCTTCCGAGGTAGGGCCTACGGCAACGGGGCAATAGAAGAACTCTTTTTTATCGTCAAGGATAAAAAGCGAGGCGACCTCGGCGTTAACAATGCCGAGGAAACGGTTGAGTATTCTCTGGAATGAGTCTTCAAAGGAAATGCTTTCGTGGAAGCCGACGCTCAATTCATAAAGCAGGTTCAGTTTCTTATTGGATTCTTCAAGCGCTGTCTGTTTAGGCTTTATCATGTAATAATAGATAAGAAGATAATAAATCACAAGAGATATGAGAATTATGAAAGCAGGCATAAATATCCCTCCTGTTTAAAGTGTATAGTTGAGAGTGTATAGTGAATAGTTAATGTGGGCGCCTGCGGCGCACAGTGCCGGGCGGTGGTCGGCCGCCTTCCTGGGTCCGTCGCTTTACGCAAGACTTGACAAATAAAAATGCTTTTTTTATTTGTCGAAAAATCCTTCAGTTCTCAACTATCCGTTCTTAACTTTCAACTTATAATGAACTATTTTTTCCTTGTTTAAACAATAAAGAACCTAAAATATATTATAGCCATTTTTTCTAAAAAGGCAAGCGCTCGCAAGAAAGGTTGAAATATCCGTTGGAAGTTTTGTTTTTTCCGTACTTGGTGAAGTCTATAGGCAGGGCCTTCAGCGTTTCAAGGTTTGGCATTTTTTTAATTTCGATACCCGCGAAAAGAGAGTAGATGCCGACGGCTAATCCTTCGGGTATAGCATCCTGAATGTTTTTCAAAAGCATTCTGTCCTTGGGATTTTAAAGATAACCTAACTCGATGAAAGCGGTTATGGCGTAGGTAAAAAACGTGAACGCCAAAGCCCAGAGCAACGGTTAGCCGATTTTTCCG
>CAZKCG010000028.1:0-61292 GCA_964551445.1 uncultured bacterium
AGTGCATTGTTGCCCGAATCGGACTGTGCGAAAAGGTTTTTCACCTGTTCGCGTTTGAAATAATCTATCGATATTATAAGTCTTGGAAATGAAGTGAACGGGTTTGCGTTGATGCCGTATTCTCTTCGCAAATTCAAAAGGTAATCTCTATCTATGATTTTAAATTCAAGCTGGAATTTTTCTTCCATTTCGGCCTGCCACTGTAAAGTCAATGAAGCCGGCGCAACGATCAATATTTTTTTAATGCGGCCGCGAGCCAGAAGCTCGTTCACGATAAGGCCCGCTTCGATCGTTTTACCAAGTCCGACGTCATCGGCTATCAGCAAGTTCACTCTTGGCAGCATTAGCGCCCGCGAAACCGGCTCCAGCTGATAATCTTCGATCTGGATCGCGCCCATGAACGGCGACATTAATTTCGGCCCGTCTAAAACGGATGGTGACGACCATAAAATCGCGAGTTCCAGCGCATCAACCCTGTCCGGATTATCAAACGGTTCGTTTACATCAGGGAATGTTTCATCGCTGTAAATATGCTGAGTCTGATCGTTTTCGCGCTCCCAGATAACATCCATGATATGCCCGAGCCTGTCGTTATCGACGCATTCGAGCGTAACTTTCGTGCATGCAGGGCTTATGTTATTGGAAGCCGCGACATCGTTAACAAGAAATGTCATGTTCCGGACTTGAACAAGCTGACCGATTTGCGGGAGCATTTTTACCTCGCTTATTGATATATCAAACTAAATTTCAGTAGGAATAAAGTATCATCATTTAGTATATATGTCAAGGAATAATATAATGATTTCAAAGCATGTTCAGCTAACTTATTTCAATTTCCAATGTCCCAATAGTCTGAAGGCTGCAGGCGATTTCTACTTTAGTCATAAGTTCGTTTTTCTTTTCATTGAAAGCGGCAGTGGCATTACGAAGACGACCTTCGTATAATCTTCTGATTCTTTCGTCAAGACCCGTGTTTCTTAGATATTCTCTTATCCAGCGCATCTTTGATTCATTAGATCTTTCAAGGTTACTGACAGCTTTACTTATAAAGATGCCGTTTCTGGACGAAAATTCTTTCATAACAGTTTTATAGATGCGTTCTATATGTTCTTCAATGTTATTTTTACATCCGGCAATTACATCCTCGTTTTGCGGCCCGAGCATTTCTGATTTAATAATCAGTTCTTCCGCCAACTCGCCGGCTTTATCATTTATTTCACCTTTTTTTATATCATACGCTGTTTTTACAAGTTCGATTTTTGAAATATAGCCTTCGAGAGATATAACAGACCAGTACACAAGAAAATGGTCGCCAGACTTGAACGGGTGAATTTCATGATTTTCAGAACATTTGATCTTTGCCCTGGGAATATTTCCAAAACGCCCTTCAGCCAGAGATCTTGCAAGCAGCATAAGAGGGTGCCGCAAAGTAAAGAATTCAACCGAGTCATCTTCTTTAGCTATTTCTTTTTCAAAACTTAATTTGAGCTTCTTCAATTCTGAAAACCGCTTTTTAAATTTACGGATAGCTTGTTTTAGAGCTGCTTTCGAGTATTTGGCCGGCAATGCGGCAAGATCGCTTTCAAGCTTCTCATTATAACGCAATTCGAAAATTTTCCCGTCCTGACGCTCCTTGAAATTTTCATCATAAGCCATTGAAAATATATGCTTAATAAAAATCTTCAAATGACTCATATCGAGAAATTTTTTCTCGGCTTCCTGAAATTCGCTTTTTTCGACTTCAAATCTCTGAACGCTGCTTAATAAGTTACAATATTCGCCATCCATTTTTTCCTGCTCACGGCGTCTTACAATAACCGCTTCCGCAATTCGGTCAAGTCTTTCAGCCTGTTGTTCAGCAGTTAGACTTTTTGAAAACACTTCCCTTCCGAATGCTCCTATAAGCTCGCCAAATATCGCTTCCATATCTCCCATGGCGCTTTGAAATATGCCGACTCTCATAAAAAGCCTTTCAAGCATACGGCCTTCTATAGTGTCATTGCTTGAAAAATTACCAATATAAACCTTTTCAGATTTTTGGCCATAACGATCACAGCGTCCTATCCTCTGTTCAACTCTCATCGGGTTCCATGGCAGATCGAAATTTATGATCGCATTGCAGTGCTCAAAATCCAACCCTTCACCTGCAACCTCTGACGCCAGGAGTATCTGAAACTTGCCGGCCCTGAAATCGCTGGCGATCTCTTCGCGGCTTCTCTCACCATTACGACATTCTGATTTTCGAACCGGTATTCCGCCATGAACGACATCGAGCTTATATCCTTCTTTTTTTAGCATTGCCGATAAATATGACAATGTCTTTCTAAAAGTCGAAAAGATCATCGCCTTTTCAACACCGATATCTTTAAATAATTTATTCAGCATGTTTTTGAGGATCTGAAGTTTGGTATCATCATGCCTGATAACTTCTTCAGCAAGCGGCGCCAATATTGCCACCTCATGGTTAGAAAAACTTACACTCTCTATCTGTTCTTCTAACTCTTCTTCCATTTCAATACTGTTCAGTTGAAGTATTTCCTCAGCCACGGCGTGTACGCTGCTTGCAGTACGGCGCTCAACCATTTGCGTTAAGAATGCCGTTGCGTTAACACCGCGGTCATGGGCTCTTTCAACTGCAATATCATATATAGCCTCATAAAATCTGCGTTCTATCGGCGAATACTGAAAATTCATTGTTATTGGTTCCCGCATAGGTCGCTTCAGATCGATCTGTGATCGCATCGTCCTTGTCATATAAGGTGAAAAGAACTGAGCGTCTTTTATAATTTCAATAAGCGCGATCTTTTTTTCCAATGATATATCATTAGCCGTTCCCAATTCATTTATAATTTTTAAAATACCTTCTCTTGGCATTTGATTGTTCAATAATGTCCTTAGAACATTTAACGCTGACTCTAGCCATCCCATTGGCACCTGCTTAACCAGCCTGATAACATTGTTCAACCTCATGTCCCAATCAAGTTGAATATTAAGCGAGTTCATATTAGTGTCGAGGCCCAGTATTGAAAAAATATTCAATAGATCTTCCGTTGAATTTTGGACAGGAGTCGCGGTCATCAACACAAGTGAACCGGCTCTTTCCGAAACTGTTCTGGCGACAGCATACGATGCCGTCGAAGTGTTACGAAGATGATGCGCCTCGTCAAAGATAACAAGATCCCAGGCAATTCCAGAATCTTCAATAGTTTCCTCGAGTCTGATAGATTCAAGATTGATTATCGAGCGAGCATAACGCGGAGAAATACAACCATCGCGTGCAAAGACATTAAGAACCGTTCTGAAAGATCTTGAGTCAAGTATTTCAACATCAAAATCAAATTTTATTTCCATTTCCTCTTTCCATTTCTGACAAAGAGATTTCGGACATACAATCAGAACGCTTTCAAGACCGTCCGGATAGCGCGCTTCAAGTTCGGCCCAGATCAGCCCTGCTTCAATTGTTTTTCCTACTCCGACTTCGTCAGCAATAAGCAGGCGCTGCGAACCATTAGCCAGAATTTTTCTAACCGGAATGAACTGATGCGGAAGCAGATCTGTTTTAGTGGCTCTGTAGGAAAGTAGCTGTTCACTTAATTTATGCTTAATACGGTTATGGACCAGGCCGGAAATAAACTCATCAACGGATGAACAACTTTTTTCACTTTCAAAAGGAATAACGCCGTCGATAGGAATAAGTTCCTCATTGCCATTGATGAAAACTTTAACAAAAGAGGGTTTAACTTCCATCACGATGCCAATTAAGGCGGGATTATTTTTAAGCCTGACTTTTTTTCCGACACTGATAGTCATATTATCTCCTATTTACTTTCATCATTAAAAAATTCAAGAAAATAATCCCAGTGTGAAACACTATACATTATTTTCTCACGAATTTTTTTGGGTTCTTCTGAATCTTCCTCATAAACATTATAAAATTCCGCTTCAAGATTAAATATCACATTATCATCATCACTCAAGGTTTCCTTGAGATTATTTATGTGATTAATTATTTCATCAAGAGTCGATAATACTTTACCTTCTATGGAAATGAATTTCCAAGTGGCATATTTTATAAGGCTGAAATGCCACCCGCATAAAGCAAGCATATTGCCGAAATGATTACCTAGTCTATCAAATATTTTCGGCTTGAATATATGCTCAGTACCGCTTTCTTTATTTGCGAATGATCTTCCGCATATCTGGCAACGGCAGTTTGTATCGTTTCTTAAAAAATTCTCGAAACGTTCTTCAAATTCATTTTCAGTATCGTCAGGATAATAACGTTTAGAAACAATGGTTTTAAATTTCCCTTTACCGCGTGAATTTTCATATTCTTCCTTGTCTTTGGCTGCACTTTTTTTTGTGTGTGGACCGCCTTCCGGCCTGTAATTCGATCTGTTACCCGCCTGCTTTACTTCTTTATTCTGTTTATCAACAAGAGTTGCCAACGGAGATCTGGCTTTACAATCATCGTTCGAACCATCTTTCCGACTTACAGGTTTATTCGAGTCGTTGTTATTGTTTAAAGCGTTTGTATCGTTCTGTGGTCGAGGCGGAGTGGATAAAGACCCACTTGCTTTTTTGTCCGAAGGTAAAAATCCTGGCTTATTTCCGACAAAAGTATTTTCTAAGCTAACTGTCGGTTTGATTTTATCATCCGACCACGCATTTATCAAAGAATCGATTTTTATTTTGCTGTCGGTGGGCACAGGAGCCCACCCCTCGTCTTTTATATTTGCAGGCAAATTTGGCAGTGAAAGCTTAGTCACCGAAGGGGCGGGAACATTTTCAATGGTTTTAGGCGGGGAAGGAATCACACTGGGCAGCTCTATTCTAACATTTTCTATATTTTCGTCAAGAGCGCCATTTGAAAAATAATTATTATAATTTTCAAATATTTTATGAAAAGCTCCCTTTTCTTTGTCGTTTAATTCCCACTTTTTTTCTTCAATAATATATAAAATATCATTATATTCCTTGAGCATAAGCCGTATCAATATATCATTAAAATTTTTATTAAAATTGGCATTTTGAAATATTATACTACATAATTCGGAAGCAAATTTTGAAATATTCCTTTCGGAAAATTTCTCTTTAAAGTAATACAAGTTATTTTTAGTTTTATCAAAATAATAAGTTATTTCTTTGTCAACGCGCGAATCTTCGAATAGCTTATATTCTATTTCAAATTTTCCGGTCCTGTATTCGCAGATTGAAAAAATATATTTGAGGTTATTATAAATGCTATCCATCGGCACCAATGGTTGTTTTTTTAATTCATTTATTACACCATAGAAAAGGCCAATAAAGAAACTATCGGTCAATAATAACGGTTTATTACATTTCTCAATCGAATCAAGATTTCCAGGATTTGTTGATATAGTTATTATGTCGCTCGCTTTATCTATATTGAAATATTTCAGTATTTTATCGATTTCAAGGATTTGAAATCTTTCAGGAATAAAGAAATAATCTACTTTCCGACCGGATTTGACCTTGGAGGAATCACCAAAAATATCACAAAGATGCTTTTTGTCCAAATAGCATAAATTTTCATTAGGCACAAATTTGTTTTCAGTCGTATAAAATCTAAAATTTAAAAAATATTTACTATTTAATGTTTGGATCACTTTATCTTCGGCCCTAGTCAAAGCGCTATAAAAATTTGTCAATACACTGACGATATTTTTACTCGCATTGAGCTCTGAATCCTGTATTTTAATGTATACTTTGCAGTATGTTTCTATATCTGGATCAGAAACGATTTTAAGCTTTTTAAAAAAATCGTATAATGTATAATCATTATAGTAATCCTTCAGCCAGATGATCTCTTCAGAAAATTTTGAAAGCCCATGGTCATTCCAAAAAAGCAGATAATTTCCAGTTTTTTTAGGGTTAATCCAGATATTATTACCTGCGTCGATCAGAACGGAATTAAATTCCAGCAATTCATTAAATAAACTTACTTTCTTGTTGTTTATAATTATATAAGGTTCCGTCTTTACTCTGTCAAATTCGTGATATATGTTTTTGATAACATTTAAATCAGGTTTTCTGAAGTTGTTTTTTGTATTATTAAAGTATTCATCCGTAAAACTTTTCAAGTATTCAACATAGTTTTCAAAAGAATCATCACATTGGATTTTCAAGATTTTTTTTATATTATCATCGACTTTAATTTTATCACTTAAATATCTAACATTATCCGCAAATATATTCGTCAGCTTGTCACCGGAAAAAATATCAAGAGGACAAATAAACATTTCATCCCCGGCATTCTCCTTTTTACAAGAGAGCATCCATTTTGTCGTCAATAAAGTTATATAAAAGTCAGTTTTATAGCTTTTGCTGTCAGGCAGATAGAAATATTCTTTGTTTCTACCACTTTTCATATAACAATATAAAAAATTATTAATTTCATCGTCTTTCTTTTTTGTAAGCCAGTTAATCAATGACATTATATTTTTTCTATAATGATCATAACCCTTTTCAGGGTTGAATTTCTTAAGCCATTCAGGTGCAATATAATTGGTTTGAATAAAAAATTGATATTGAGCAGGTGTCCTTTCAAGGCAAAAATTTTCATGCGAAGTGATATCAATTGAACATGGTTCAATATTATTTCTTGCTGGCGGGTCCGGAAACTCTGTCACTCCAAATTTCTTGAACAAACTACGAATCTGTTCTTTTTTATTTCTGGTTAAGTCGACTGCATAAGAGGAATTTAATGAAATTATATGACCGCGATCTTTCGGCGAAACAAGAAAATTTTGCCAGCCTGTCAATTCATCCATGTTTTCCGGCATCACAATTGTTTTTCCATCAACCTCGGCATGTTTGATCAATTCATTGTCGGCGGTTATGAATATTATATTTTCATCCAGCCGTTTATTAACATCATCATTCTTTTTCCATTCGGCCATAGTTTCGGCAAGATAATCGGTAATTTTATAAATCACATCTTTATTTATGAGCTCTATACCGTTTTCAAAATATTTGATAATGACATCGTTAATATAACTTACGTGGCTGAATTCTTCTTTGACATTGAAATTTTTTTTCAGCCAGTCCTTCAACGTCCCGCTCAATTCATTATATAACTCGGAATTTAATATTTTAATATCAAATCCTTCAATATCAGGAGGACTGATTTTGCTGCCTGAAGCCGGGAAAAATATTATTTGTCTATCATCTAAAACATTAACGGCTTTTTTATTGTTTGCTTCATTAATGATTATTATATTCAATTGCACAAGTTTTTCTCCAGGTATTGATCTGGAATTCAAATATTCATATAATTCCGCAACAAATTTTACGTTATTCAAGCTTATGCAGGAACATTTTATAGATTCTATAAATTCATCAATACCTAATTCGCTGCATCCCAGCTCTATACATTTTTCTCTTCTATTCACACCGTCTATTAATTGGTCCAAAATCGGCACAAACATTAAATTAACATCAAGCTTAAAATTAGATAATATTTTTTTTTCTTCAGGCATAATTATTTTGATTTTTTCGGGTCTGTAAAACTTTTTGTCAAAGCCCAGAATATAATTTTCTTCATTAAGCTCACGTGAAAAACGATCAGAATTTAAAAAAATATAATCATAAAAATCCGATAATACGGATTTATTCGATAAAAGAAATTTATTGAAATCTTTAGTTTTTATAATAGCTTTGACGTCTTCAGGAGATAGAAAATGACAAAAAGGCTTGATAAATTCGAAATATTTTCTATTCCTGTCAAAATTTATGATCCGGTTTACAGGAATCATGTCTCTTATTTCTGGTTTAAGATATGATTTGAAAGACTTGAAAAATTTTCTTTCAGTATTGTCTTCCGCGACAAGGAGTATTTCACAGGAAGAATGGAATTTATTGTCATCGCCTGGAATAAATTTAGAGCCCCTATCAATTAAATCATTTATATGAACCTTCGAAAATATAAAAGCATTGAAAATGACCAAATTGTCATAACTTTTTTCGTTATCGTTAAAAATTCTTTTTTCAATCCATTTACTATCTTCAAGGATTTCAAGCAAATCATCATTGGATATTTTTTTGTGACCATTGAAATTTTTGCGTATCATATCCAAATATTTACTTAACGATTCGTGCAAAAATATCGTGTTAGAAATATTTTTGAAATTTTCAGGAAGTTCTTTCAACTTATAATCGGGGCAAAAAAAGGCTGTTTCATCGGGACTAAGAACAAATATATCTTTTATATAATTGATTTTGTTATTATTACCGAGAAATAATTTAATATTTGAAATTATTTCAATGTAATCGCTATAATTAAAATCTGCGTTATTGAAAATATATTCATATAATTCCATATAAAATTCAAAATCTGCACTATTCAATATTTTATTATTTCCATTAACGACTAATTTCAGCGATTCCAAAAATTTTTCTTCGCCCAAGTGGTTATTGTTTCCAGATTCTTCGTTATATTCATAAATGCTGTCATAAATTATTTTATGAGGCTGAATTATATTTTGGGCTCTCAGGGAATCACACAATTTTTCTTCATCGCCATATAATTTTATAAGTATTTTTTTTTCATTTTTATCTATAATGCTAAAATCATTTAACTTGTATACCTGTCCATTATATCCGAGAAAAATTTTTGAATTATTATTTTCGTTTTCCAGTTTTGAGTGGTATATATTCTTAAATATATAATCATATAAATTATCATGCCAGCGATATTTTAAACTTATCGAATTAATGACATTTTCGATAAAATTTTTATCATTCTCAATGATATCTATAAAACTGTTAAAATCAAGTCCCGGTTTTTGTCCATTGATCTCTGATATTTCATTTTTATATTTATATAATTTTTCAGACGCTGAAACATTTGTAATATCTTTGTTTTTCTTTATTTTTTCGGGAGTATTCACAAGAATTTCTCTTTGTTCGTCGTTTAAAAATATTATTTTTCTAGGCGATACTAGAGAACCTTCATCCGTGAGCAAAAAATCAGCGTCAAGCAAAATTTCTTTGACATTTATCAATTGGTCAAAATTATTACGTTTTTCATTTCTGTATATTTCATCAAAAATAAGATGATACAGATCATTTATCCAGTCGGGGCTACTGGATAATTTTTGTTCCAACCATTCTTTGTCGGTTATACATTCAAGCTTTTCAAGCGCACTTAAATATTTGCAACCAAGAAGCTCAAGTTTTTCACTATAATTTACGATCCTGTTATTTACGATAACGTTCTTTTCATGCTTTAAAAATCCGGGTATATCATATTTTATATCCACTGATTTCGGCCATTTTGAGTTCAATAATATTTTCGCGCTTTCATCGTCAATCAATCTTATATTTTCAGGTTTATACATGTTGCCATCAAATGCGATAATTGATTTAAAACTACCAAGTAATCGATTTATTTCAACAGCCACGGTTTGAAAATAATCATAAGTTTCAGATATTAATGGAATAAATCTGTAACTTTCAAATTTATATATTTCATGCTTCAGCATTTCGCAAAATAATAATATAAAAGACGCTGAAATTTTAGATTGGATCCAGTCATTCCAAATGTTGTTTTTTTCAAAGTCTTCCCTGTTGGGCAACAATATAAAATCGCAATTCAGTAAAAATGGAAATCCAGTCTTAATTTCAGTCGGCAAATAACAGTAAAGTTTATTGTTTGATATTTCATTTTCAAGCGGCATTGCCAAAATAATATTTGTGTCTTTGACATCCTCGCGTATATCAATGTTGATCTCATACGGTTTTATAATGTTATGTTTAAATATCCAGTATTTTTGGTTTATTTCGCCGTCATGAACGCTTATTATATTTTTTTCAATATCAATTTTTTCGAATTTTTTTCCATTGTAACTGCCGTCGGGCATATTTATATTTATAATTATAATTTTTAATTTATCAAGAAACAGGATCGTTTCCATTTTTATGTTTTTTAATTCATTTTTGATTATATCATAATTACCGCTTTTCATGGGCAATATAATATTAGTGTTTTTGAGGTCTACTATTCTGGGTACATCTGTAACATCGTTGTACGGATATATTCCAACAACCGGAGCTTTAGGGTCATCCATTCTGAAGTAAAAATTAAACCCGTTAGAAAATATATATGGAGAGTCAGTTACTTTAAATACAGACTTAAATCCGACACCTTTTTCACCGATAAATCCATCTTTCTTTTTTTTTGTCGATTCAGTAGCAGAACATATCGATTTCAAGTTAGAATCGTTAAATCCTTTTTCGTTGTTGATTATATGCAAATAATTTAAAAACTCATTATTATTTAAGGTCAATGGTGTTGAATATAAATTAAAACATATAAAAGGATCAGTTTTATTTTTTTTCATTAATTCCTGATCATAATCATTATCTTCGGCATTCTGTATAAGTTCAAAAATAAAGTGAATATCTTTCGAATTTTGTTTTTCGGTCAAGGTAATTAGTCCGTCTATCATATCTTTACTATTGTCTTTTTCAAGATTGCCTCTTGTCTCGTCAAATAACTTCTCAATTATCCGCGGAACAAATTCGGGACAGTTTTTAACAGCTGTTTTATATGCCGTTTTGTTGTCCTTGGTTTCATATCTAACGCTTGCATCAGAATCCAGGTAATTTTGTATTTTTTTCGATTTGCCTCCTTTTTCAAGTTCTTCAATTAACTCATAACTTAATATTATTTTATTCAATATCTTTTTATAACCCTCGTTTTTATTTTGTTCAGAAATTTTGAGCGATTCCTTTAAAATATCTATGTCGGGCATATATTCCATCAATCGTTCCAATAGAAAATCTTTAATTTTATTTTCTTTTACAGATTTTGTTATTAGAGCATTATTGATCGGAATTATCAATTCGATAATTTTATTGTTTTGGCTTGATTTTATAGCTTTATAAATAGCTTTATTATTGACTTTCCATGATAAAATTTCAGGATCAGTTTTAATACTTTTAATTGCTTCGTCATTATTGCCGCATTTTATATGCGCAATAATCGATTTAAGTATTTCTTCTTCTTTATTAATGATCATAAATACTCCTGAAATTAGAATTTTTCTGATATTTATTGTGTTTTTCTTAATTAACCGTCACATAGCATAAAAATTGCTTGTTTATTGTTTAACTTGATAATTATTTTGTGCCAGTTAGGTAAATATTTTTTGTATATAATTCTTATAACACAATATTTCATTTTAGTCAATCATGACAATACCTGTCGCAAAACCATGCCTTCAGCTATTTTCAGCTTATTCCATCCCTATTATCCTTTCCCCATTCAATCTCCACTTTTTCGGGAAAATGCCTGGAATTAATCGCGGAAGGATATTTATGAGCGAGCAAGGCGAAAGCCGCCGCGAGCGAAATAAAGAGCCTGCCGCCCTGGTGATTGAACCAGCAGATATTTTGAATTTGGTTGACTTTCTTTCTACTGTTTTTCTTGATAATTTTAACGCCATAATTTATAATCCATTTCAAGGTTTTAGCAAAGTCTGATTTGTGTTTGGCCGACTCGGTTTTGAAACGAGTTCTATTGCTTTTTTGATATAATAATTTTTGGTTACATTTCCGGGTATCATATCCAGCATGTAACCGCCGACAAAGTAGAACAGCAAAAATATTACTATGTAATTTGCGATCATCATTGTTACGGTCCCGAATATCCATGCTGTTAGAGCTTTTCCAAATGTTGTTTTATATACCGTTTGTATGGAAATAATGGATAAAATAAATGCCACAAGCATCAATCCCTGAAAATTTCGAATTTCCATCGATACTATGAAATAGAAAATAAATGTAGATGATATTGTCGCTAAAAGAGATTTTTTATATGTTGAATTTTCTATGTCGGCGATTCCCGAACCGATCATCAGAAAAAACGCTGGTATAAACAGAAATATTGTAATCGCCAATAATATGAAAATAACAAGCATTATAGTTCCATAAAACATTATGTTTTCAACTTTATACTTTGGATTTTTGGGCGGTTCGGGAATTTGAATATTCTGATTTGGAGTATTGGCTGGCCGCTTCGGACTATCATTTAAGTTTTCAGTCTGTTTTTTATAGTTGTTTACAACTTTTTCATTATCAGCTTTTAAAATTTGAATGTTGACGAGTTTATCCAGGGCTTTATCATAGTCCGGTTTGATTTCTACAGCCTGTTTATAAGATTTTTCAGCTTCGTTAAGTTTGTTTGCTTTTTCGTATGCCAACCCGAGATTATAGTATGATTCATATGAATTTCGTTTCGACTCTATGGCTTTTTTATAAAATTTTATCGCTTCATCGTAATTTCCGATTTTTCTGTAAACATTCGCTAATCCGAAGTTAGCGCCAAAGTTATTTGAATCAATAAACACTGCGTTCTTAAACGCGTCAAAAGCATCGTTGTTTTTATTTAAATTTTCATAGGTAACGCCAAGGTTGCATTGGGCTTCTATATAATTGTTTTTCAACTCTATAGCTTTTTTATAAGCTTCAATAGCTTCGTCATATCTATTTAAATCGTTACAAACTACGCCCAAATTATAATAATTTTCAGCATTGTCCGGATTATCATTGATTTTCTTTTGGGCATAGTTTAAATCAGCTTCGGAAAATTTCGCATAAGCATTCGAAAAAGTTAATAATATTATCATAATTGCGATAATTATATTTTTAAAATTCATTTTTCCTCAGCCATTTTTCTTCTGACAAATGATCTAATACACAAATGTTTCGGCACCTAATTCTTATAGCACATTATTACTTTATAGTCAATCGCGACGTTTTTGCTCGCATATCAACATTTGCAAGCTTTTTAAGCTCTCAATAATGCGTATATCCTTTCCCACATTCAATCTCCATCATTTTTTAAGAATGTTTATCGATTCAGCGTGTCATAAGTGTCCGGCTCAATACTTTATCAGTAACAAAATATTTTTGCGGGATGTCTCGGAGGAGGCGGAGCCCATGGATGGGCGAGAGCCTCCGAGAGGCAAGCGGCGGAAATTCGCGGATGAATTTCCGACCGCGTTCACGCTAAAAATATTTTGTTACGATAATTGATAATGCCTTGAATATTGTGTTTTAAAATGCCTTGCTGATAAGCGTTCTTGGGTTTGTTCAAGAATGCCCGAAACTAATCAGGCCCGCGAAAAACCGCTGCATTTAAGAGTTTTTACCGGCAGCGCGCATGTTTCAAAACACAAGTATTTCAAACAAAAAAAGAAGTAAGACGAAGGGCGGAAAATGTTTGAATTTATTTGAAAGACTGATTCTTTCGTCAGGCGGCATATAGTTCTATACCTTCATTTTCAACATTTTTAAAAAGCGCTTCCATATTCATGTTTTTGTAATATTGTTTTTCGTTTTCCAGAAAAATTGATGGATAAATCGAATATTTCCCGATCAAATCAACAACAACGTCAGCGATCTCGTCATCAAATCTGTTTAGATCGGTTTCATTTAATAAAACCATTATGTCGATATCAGATTCAATGTTATAATTGCCTTTAGCGTAGGAACCAAATAAAATGATCTTTTTAAGATCTGTTTTGAACAAGTCTCTTAATCTGACTTCAAGTTCAGCTAAAAGTTCTTTAACGTTATTGTCTTTAATAGTTATTTCTTTTGTCATGATGATCCTTTTCTCCTGAGTTTCTTTCAGTATACCATACTTTTATAAAAAAATTAAGCTTTTTGTGAAAAAAATGATGGTGCCCGCTATCACTTAATATTTTTTGCTTCGCCGCTATTTTTTCGGGTAATTTCATTATAGCAAATTTTAAAAATCAATGTTTACAGGTGTTTTAAAAGCATTTAACGCAGCTTGCTCTTTGCCACATTCAGTCGCCTGCTTTTTTATAATGTTTATGAATTCGTCCCGGCGAAAGTGTTTGAAACTTACCTCTTTATCAGTAACAAAATATTTTTGCGGGATGTCTCGGAGCCGGCGTAGGCCATGGATGGCCGGGAGCCGGCGAGAGGCAAGCGGCGGAAATTCGCGGAGGAATTTGCGACCACGTTTCACGAAAAAAATATTTTGTTACGATAATCGATAAAGCCTGAACACATACATGCGATAAAAAGTCGAAAATTAATAATCGTTCTTGTTTTGTTTAAATCTCCCTGGAACAAATCGGTCCCCAAAAACCGCTGCATTTAAGAGTTTCTACCGCCAGCGCGCATGTCTCAAAACACAAGAGTTTCAACCCAAAGATAAAAAAATGAATTATGCCGTCACCGCGAAATGTATCGATATTTGTAAATTTATATAACCATTATCATTGTCTTTTGAATCCAGCCGCGCGAAATAAATCAATTTGCCGCCGTCTGACAGCCGGGCTAAAATCTCATTTTTGGCTTTCGGAATGTAGCCGAGCTTGATATTGGCATGACTATAAACCGCGATCGCTGAATTATCAAATTTATTATCGGGTTCTCTTTTTAAAGTTAATTTTTCGCCTGTAATTAGATCGGAAAATATATCGCTGACATTTTGATAATAAGTCCCGACGATATGACAATCGAGCAAATATATTCCGCCGGCGTTTTTCTTGAGAACAGGGCTGTCAGATAAGTTTTTGGGGTCCGGTAATTTTATGGTGCGCTTGTTTTTTAAAAGTATCTCTTTTAATATGGCGGCCTTTATATCGTCGTATTCAGTGCTTATTCGCTCTAACAGTTTTTGGCTCTGATCGAATTTTCCGAGGTTGCGATAAAGTTCGGTTTTTAAGATCCGGCCTTCTTCAGTATTTCTTCTTAGTAATTTAATTAATTCCGCCGCGTTTTCATCGTAAATTAACTGAGCGGCGTCTGATAATTGTTTGTTTCTGCTTCTTCTGTAATTGTTATTATACAGCCGCCAGATCTGAAGCCTTATATATTTGTGGTTATCTTTTATCTCATCGAGCGATCTTAAATATTGTTTCAGCGTCGGAAATTTTATGAAGTCGAGATCCGCATATATCAGATCAAGCCGCGCGTTTTGGGCTTCAGCGGAAAACCAGTTTAATTCTTCGATTATTCTGGCGTTTTTGATCCAGTAGAAATGGCCGCATTTTTTGCACTTCGCTAATTCGGGGTTTTCTTCAAACATCGGCGCGTCGAGCATGCCGTCCGACCATCTGGTGGCGCCATAAGTATTGCCGCTCGCTAAAGTTCTCATCTTTATAAGCGTCGAGCAAAAAGGGCATTCAATAATTAGGATCGGGCCTGGCAGCATGGGGCATCCTTTTGAATCAGCGTATTTATTAAAACCTGCGAAGCGATTTTGAGCAGGTAAGGCGGGTGCGAAAATGGACGAAAACAGAAATTTACCTGCCTTTAATCGGAAAACCAGCTTCTAATGCCTAAAATGCTCAGCCGGCCATTTATAGTTTGAAAAATCAACCGAAAAAACAGTGATGCGCTAAAATGGCCGAAAATACTTTTCCGTTTTTGATCATCGGGCGCAAGGCCGATAATGGAAAATTTCGGTGACGAAATTTTATTCAATAAGTTTTTTTAGCTTTTTATCGAACGTGAAAATTTTATATTTCTTGAGTTTTGAATATGCAAGAAGAATTGCGTCGACAATATCAATTTTTTTCTCATAATATGTTTTGAGTGCTGTCGATATAACGTGTTGATCGTTAGTTTTTATATTATCGTTTTGTATCAGCTCGCCAAGTGATTTACAGATGTCTTTTCTTTCGGCTTTGTATACTTTTTCAAGGACATAGACGACTTCGGCGATCACTTCGTTTGGAATAAATATTTCTTCGTTTTCGATTATTCTTGAAGCCTGCTCGCTAACTTCGCCGCCGTCATCCAATAGATAGCGCAATATAACATTGGCATCAACGAGATTCATGTTTTTCCTCCGCCGCCGCCATCCATGATGATTTTTCTTGCTTTAAAAGCTTGGTGTTACTGTATTTTTTTAATGCGCCGCGCATTTTTTTGTTTTTGACCGGAATTTCTTTTTTTGAGATGTCTGTTTCAACGGGCAGTATTAAAATTTCGACCTGTTTATTCTTAAGACTTTTGGGGATTTTTATTACATTGATGAGTATGTTGCTGTTAGTAACAGTTCTGATAAAATCCATCATTTCCTCCAATCGTATTTTTAAATATTATATATTAAAATTTCATTTTATTCAAGCAATTAATTGTGGTTATTGATCTCTTCGCGCAATGAGTTTGCCAATATGCCAGTAAGTTTCAACCAGTGTGTTATTTACGGCTCGCTGAACCGTGTTTCTGGCCTTATCAATAACTTCCTTTATCGAAGCATAAAGATTTACATAGACTATATCATTCATTCGACTTCCTCTTATTATCACGGTTTATAAGCGTTTTCGGCTTCATGATCAGAATTTATTATACACTAACTTCATGTAAAATTAAAGTTTTTTTTGAGTGCGGATGAAAGTTATTGAACTATGACTATTCTCGTGATTTTTCAATGTCCGGAATTGATCCAGTCCGCGAAAACCGCTGTATTTAAAAGTTTTTATTGGCTGCGCGGATGTTTCGAAACCCAAGAGTTTCAAATCAAAGATAAAAAAATGAATTATGCCGTCACCGCGAAATGTATCGATAGCTGATCCGCTCTAACAGTTTTTGGCTTTGATCGAATTTTCCGAGGTTGCGATAAAGTTCGGTTTTTAAGATCCGGCCTTCTTCAGTATTTCTTCTTAGTAATTTAATTAATTCCGCCGCGTTTTCATCGTAAATTAACTGAGCGGCGTCTGATAATTGTTTGTTTCTGCTTCTTCTGTAATTGTTATTATACAGCCGCCAGATCTGAAGCCTTATATATTTGTGGTTATCTTTTATCTCATCGAGCGATCTTAAATATTGTTTCAGCGTCGGAAATTTTATGAAGTCGAGATCCGCATATATCAGATCAAGCCGCGCGTTTTGGGCTTCAGCGGAAAACCAGTTTAATTCTTCGATTATTCTGGCGTTTTTGATCCAGTAGAAATGGCCGCATTTTTTGCACTTCGCTAATTCGGGGTTTTCTTCAAACATCGGCGCGTCGAGCATGCCGTCCGACCATCTGGTGGCGCCATAAGTATTGCCGCTCGCTAAAGTTCTCATCTTTATAAGCGTCGAGCAAAATGGGCATTCAATAATTAGGATCGGGCCTGGCAGCATGGGGCATCCTTTTTCGTTTGAGGTCACAATTTGTGACTTCAAGTTGCTTATGCCATTATACAATAAATTCAGGCAAAATCAAAGTTTTTTCAAGAATGGGTGAAAGCTATTGGAATATGGCTATTCTTAAGCCTTTTCAATGTTCTGAATTGATATAGTCCGCAAAAACCGCTGCATTTAAGAGTGGCGGCCGGCAGCGCGCGTGTTTCAAAACACAAGAGTTCCAAACCCGAAAAGAGTAAGTAAGACGAAGGCCTGATAATGAAAAAGACATCCCGGCGTCCTTTTTATTTAGGATTTCAGCGGATGTCTTCTGATTTATTTTATTTAGCTTTACAGGTGTTGTTTTGAAGCTTTAGAAGTTATGCAGCTTTTTTAGTGGTCGCCTTGAGTTTTTTTATTTCCGCTTCTGAAAGGCCGGTTATTTCAGAAATGGTTTTTATGTCCATATTTTTATTGAGCATTTTTATGGCTGTTTCGTTCTTCACTTTGAGTTCGCCTTTTTTTTCGGCTTCTTCTTTCATCTTTTTAATATTGCTTTCGAGATTCGTCATTTTGCCCTCCTCGAGTTCTTTCATTATTTTGTTCCTCATTTCTCAAAGGCGACTATGGCCGCCGGGAATTACCATCATTGCACTCTCGACCCGCCGGCCGCCAGGGCCCGTGACAGAGCTGAGAATAATAAGCGAATTGCAATTATTCTAACTTACGAAAATTAAGATGATAATAATTAAGATATATTTAAGTTCTTTAATCTCATAGCCGCTGTTGTCGGATCGTTTTGTGGCGGCGTATATTCAATATTGCCAGTTGATAGTTCCTAAAGTTTAAAACGAAAACTACCAAGGTATCCGTTTGCCCTTGTGTACCATCTGGCCGTTAGGGAATTGATCCCGGGCAATTGTTACGAGATCAACGACAGTACTGGCGCCGTCGTCAACCTCCATTGGCGCCGCTTGAGTCCCAAGATCGGTCTTGACCCATCCAGGATGGGCAGCAGCAACCACTATACCCTTACTCTCCAATGTTTTAGATTGAATTAGTGTTAGCATGTTGAGACCAGCCTTCGACGTCGAATATCCAACGGTCATAAAACCCGCAACCTGCTCCCAATTATTCTCAGCAGTGCCTAACGAGCCGAGCATTGACGACTGGTTAATCACCCGTGCGTCATCACTACGTGAGAGAAGTGGTATCAAGGATTCTGTTATCGCGTAAGGAGCGATGAGGTTGACTTCGAGGGTGCGACGAATCTTGTCTGAATTGGTAGGTTTTCCGTCCCACTCAAGAGCGATCCCTGCGTTATTCACGAGTACGTCCAGCTTACCGAAAGTCGTTTCAAGATAACTCACCAGGTTGGCGATGTCATCAGAATTGTTAACTTCGAGACGAACAGTATGGGCGTCGCAACCTGCAGCCACGAGTTCTGCAGCAGCTGCAGCCCCGGCTTTTTGATCTCGTGCTGCGAGGACAACCGTGTAACCGAGCAAACCAAGCTGCCGCCCGATCTCTTTACCCAATCCCTTGTTCGCTCCTGTGATCAGCACAATCATGCCATTCTTATTTTCCATAGATTTTCTCCTTAAAATTTATAATTTCGCTCAGGCATAAACGACCTCGGATAAAATATCGTTTTTGATTTATTTTATTACCCCGGTTTATAAGAGTTCGCGGCTTCGTGATCATAAATTATTATACACTAACTTCAGATAAAATTAAAGTTTTTTTGAGTGTGGACGAAAGTTATTGAACTATGGCTATTCTTGAGTTTTTTTAATGGCCGGAATTGATCTGGCCCCAAAAACCGCTGCATTTAAGAATTTTTACAGGCGGCGCGGATGGCGCGAAACACAAAAGTTTCAAACCATAACGCGCCGCCTTGTTTTAAAATAAATATGGCTGTTTAATTTGCCGCGACTATAACCCGGACGAGGCTTGGCGGGCTTGATATTCGCGGGAGTGCTCATCATTTTTGCGATGAATCTTTTTCAATATCGGAGCTGTTCGATTGTTTCTTCGCGCGATTAGTGCGGGCCATTATGTTAAAAGGCTCACGTTCAGTAACTATAGCCTTATCCGGATCGCCGCCCGCTTTTTTATCCAGGAGCTTATCCTGATCAACCTCGATCGCCTTGTTGAAATCACTGAGAGCCTTATCTTTATCATTCTTCTTTTTATATGCCTGACCGCGATTATAGTATGTTGTTGGATCCTCAAAACCCGACCCGATCGTTTTAGTGAAATCACTGATAGCTTTATCATACTCGCCTTTATTATAAAAAGCCCGGCCGCGATGGTTATAGGCAAAATAATATTCGGGATTGAGTTCGATCGCTTTATTTAGATCATTTATGGCGCCGTCAAATTCTCCTTTGCTTTCATAGATCAGGCCGCGATAAAAATATATGACCGGGTCTTTTGGATTGAGTTCGACCGCTTTATTATAATCGCTGAGAGCCCTGGCGTATTCACCTTTTCTCTCATAAACCGAACCGCGGTTGCAATAAGCGGAATAGTCGTCTGGATCCAGTTCGATCGCCTTGTTAAAATCGCTCAGCGCTTTATCATATTCGCCTTTGTAATAATAATTGGCGCCGCTTTTAAAATATAAATTCACATCCTGCGATCGCGCCGCTGAATGGTCCGCGGGCTTCAATTTTTCACTTTTATAGATCAGGCCCTTAATGTGATCGATCTTTTCCTGACTGACCCGGCCGCCCATTTTTTTCTGTTTTTCTAATTTTTCAAGCGCCTTTTCATATTCGCCGAGTTGATAAAGCGAGGCGGCCCAGTTTTCAAATAAAATATCTCTTACGCCTTCGAGTTTGCTCGCTTTTTCAAAAACGCCGCAGGCGTCGGCGAGATATTTCTTTTTTTGCTCCGGGTTATTCTGGTTCATTTGCGCGCAAATATTGTAAGCGAAACCGAGATCGCAAAGGATCGCCGGGTCGGTTCCGCAAAGTTCGGCCGCCTTTAAAAGATAGCTGAGCGCGTCGCCGATCTTATTCTGTTTTCCGGCCCAGACGCCGAACCCGTGGTAAATCTTCGCGTTATCAGGATCTATTAGCCAGGCCTGATTAAAACGCTTTGCCGCCGTCGCGAAATCGTTTTCATCGCACGCTTCCCAGCCTTTTTTTATCATATGGCCAGCCGCCTCGGCCCTGCCGCCTTTTTCTTTGATCGCAAGTTCCACGAACTCACGATCGGCCTTCAATTGTTCCGGCGTCTTTTTAACGCCTTCGAACATGGGGACCTCGTTGGCGGGCGCGGATAAAGATCGGGCCCTGGCAGCGCCCTGATTCGCGTTTATAAGGTTCTCGATAGTATCTTCCGCAAACGCAGGCAATACAAAAACAAATAATAAAAAGATCGTTGCCGGAATAACTTTTTTCATTTCTTTCTCCTCAGCTTATGACGATGAAATAGTTCTCAAGGTCCTCGTCCTTTATTATACACAAACTTCAGATGAAATCAAAGTTTTTTTAATGTCCGGAATCGATCCGGCCTGCAAAAACCGCTGCATTTAAGAGTGGAGGACGGCGGCGAGGATGGCGCGAAACACAAGTATCTTACCCCGTTTAAAGATTTACAACTAAAATACAGGAAAATTGACAAAAACGGAAAATTGTTGTAAAATTAGTACTGAATATATTAAAGAAATCGCGGTTATAAGGAAAAATCATGACCTCAAATTTAAAGATCAAGGATTCGAGAATTATAAGTCTGCTTTCGGAACTCGAAGAGCAGTTAATAAAAGTTTTTAATAACAGGCTCGAAAAAATAATACTTTTCGGATCTTACGCCAAAGGCAGCAATGACAGCGATTCCGACATCGACATAATGGTGCTTGTCAATGAAACCGATCTGAAAAAATATGACGATATAATTTTGGACCTGACGGTCGATCTTTCAATAAAATACTCGATCCTGCCGTCCATCTTTTTAGAAAACCCTGAAAACTATCTTGAATACAAAAGTTACAGGCCGTTGTTCAGAAATATATCCGAAGAAGGCATTGAACTTTATGCGGCATGAAG
The DNA here is from genome assembly GCA_964551445.1 of uncultured bacterium. Classification (GTDB taxonomy): domain Bacteria; phylum Muiribacteriota; class UBA9980; order UBA9980; family UBA9980; genus DAOPXV01. The sequence continues at coordinate 21,177 of CAZKCG010000028.1, forward strand.
TTTTGGCGCTTATCAAATACCGACTCGAAAAAGCCAGGGAAGATTTCGAATCAGCGAAGTTATTGTATGAGAACAAACATTATGCGCAAGCGCTGAACAGATCTTATTATTCGATATTTCACGCGACACGGGCGCTACTTGCAATCGACAACCTGGATTCAAAAAGACATTCAGGTATAATTGGCTACTTCAATCAAAGTTATATTGCTACGGGAAAGATCGAAAAAGAATATTATAAAATATTGGTCGGCTCACAAAGAGTCAGAGAACGAAGCGATTACGATGATTTTTACGTCGTGGCCGTCGAAGATGTAATTTTACAAATTAAAAACGCGGAACTTTTCATAACAAAGATCGAAAATACTATTTCAAGTATTATAAACCAGAACAACTAATAAATATCCTTCACTACAGCCATTCTTAAGCTTTTTAAATGTCCGGGTCCGGAAAACCGCTGTATTTAAGAGTGGCGGCCGGCACGCATAAAGAATAACTGACTTGAGTGGAGTTAACGCGATGATTTCAGATACTCCCGAAAAATTGACAAGAGCAAAAAATTATAGTAAAATAATTACTGAAGAGATTTAATAAATCGCGGTTATAAGAAAAATCATGGCCTCGAATTTAAAGATCAAGGATTCTAGAATTATTAATCTTCTTTCGGAACTCAAAGATCAGTTAATAAAAAACGAGGAGTGACCATCAATGAGTAAAGACAACGTAAAACAGATGTTCGGCAAAATGGAAAAAGACGCGGATTTAAAAGGTAAATATGCCCAATTGATGCAAGCACACCAGAAGGACGCCGAAGCTAAAATGGCTGAAAAACTTATCGAGTTCGGAAAAACTTCCGGCTTCTCTTTTTCAAAAGACGATCTGCTGGCTGCCCGCGCTGAAATTTTGGATAAAGTCAACTCAAACAAGGAATTGTCGGACGGCGACCTGTCTAAAGTAGCCGGCGGCGGGCAACAAAAGACGCAAGCAATTGTAATAAGCATCGTGGCGTGGGGACTCGGCTGTGCAATAATGAGCATGATTGGCGAAGGTGACTTTAAGGGAGGCTGCGCGTCTATGATGACTACGTCGGAGCATGACTGCACTAAATTTTGATCTTTTTAGACTGAATTCATTAGGCCAAATGATTTTTCGAGATACTTTTTTTCTCGAGCGTATTATAAATAGATATCTTTAATAAAAAATTCTCCGGAAGTCTATTGATCTTCGGAGAGTTTTTATTTTCGCAAGTTTTATTATTTTCATTTCAGATTCCGATCGAAGAACGCGGCGATGGTTTCAGCTATGCCGCCGTAAAAGGTTTCAGGGCTTTTCGAGGCTGTGAAGGCGAGTCCGTCGTTACCCGGAAGGACGGCGCCGAGATCAGAGAACGACATGTGTTTCGAATTTTTCACTTTTTTTATATCGAGCAGCGGCCCGCAGATCTTGGCGAACAGCTCGAGGCTGCGGCGGTTGGCTTCGCGGATCGGATGGCCGTCGCGGGAGAATTCTTCAGAGGACAATAAAAGGACCGGGTTATGCTGAAAATACCATGCGCCGTTCACGGCCGTTTTAGTTCCGGCGTTGTAAAAATAGCCGTCGAGATTTACTGCCGCCCTTATCTCGGGCCTCATTTTATTTAAGATCATGGCGGTTTTCCCGCCGAACGAATGCCCGAGCGCGCCGGCCCGGCTGAGATCGAAAATTCCGGCCAGCGGCCCTTTTTCGGAGAGCTCTCTGATCCGGGCGAACGCTTCGCCGAAATCATCGATGCGTCGAAGCGTCAGCAGGCGCTCGATCCCGGCCACCCGGACCTCGTCGGTCATGGCTTTTTCATATTCGCCGGCTTTCTGAATTATCCTTCCGCCGCTTAGAACGCTCACCGACGATTCGTAAGGGTCGCCGATCGCGGCAACTATAAACCCTGAGCCAACGAGCCTTTTTATCAGTTGAAGATAAATTCCGGCCGGCGTGCCGCTTCCGGGAAAAAAGAAAATAACAGGATACGGCGCGCCCGAAACATCCGGCGCCGCGTCGATGAAAGTGCCGGTGTAAAGATCGTTGAAAAATTTTTCGTATTTGATCAATTGATTTTTTTTAAGGAAGAGCGAGAGCGCCTCTTTCGAGCGCGGCCTGAAGAAACTATCGTATGGCGCGCTTTTTTGAGACGCGGGCCGAAGCGCCGGATAATAAATTTCCATGTCGAAAACCCGCGCTTCGCAAGTATCGAAGGTTTCCCGGCGATCGCGGCTGACCGCGTCAAGTTTGAGCCGTCCGGCCGCGAATGTTCTTTCGTTCTCAAAGCCGCCGGCCGGGCGCGAGAAAAAACTTGAAAATGTAAAGAACAGAAATAATATAAAAATATAACCTGACGCGCTCGCCCTGAAACGATAACTGAACATAAAGCGATCCACCATTTCTAAACCACCTCATACAAGATTTTCGCGAACCTGTATCACCATCATTGAATATTCCTCGGGCCGCGCCGGACATCGCACGAGCGTTCCCGGCCGTGAAGCCGTAAACTTGCCTCGAATGAATATCCCCGGCCGCTTCAGTTCAGCCGGTAGACGCGGAAAGGCATGACCCGGTACAGCAATTTCCCGTAAGGCATATCCTTGTCCCTGGAGTAGAGTTCGAACAGGCTGGTTTTCGCCTTGAGCATTGCCTTTTCGGGGGTATCGCCATTCATGAAATTCTCGAAAAAGAATTTGATCGTTCTGGTCGATGAATTGCCGGCCTCGTTGCTTGTGATCGGAGCCACAAAATATTTCGTTCCGGCTTCCTGGAACGCTTCGATGAAATCTTTACTCGCCCCCAGCTGGCATGAGTCGAAATAAGCCAGTTGCGGAGCGACCTTTGCCCATGAATCCGGATAGATCTCTTTCTTTCCGATATCGATGCAGTCTTCTTCCTCGAAAGTAACGTCGCCGTGAGCGCTGACGAGCAAAAGGTCGTGCGGGCGAAGATCCTTGAGATATTCTTTGTCGACGCCGGAGAGATCGCGATAAATGGCGTCATCGAGTTTTTTGGCCATGCTCTTGCAGGCTTTCTCGGGGTCCGCGGTAAGATCGGCCAGAACCAGCGCCGTTTCTATGTCGCTGAATTTGAGCTTTTCTTCGGGATATTTGCCGGAATACACGACGATCTGCTTTTGCAGTCCCAGCGGTTTTTTGCCGTGATACATCTGTTCGAACGGGAACCGCGTCATGGACATGGGAATACGGATGGCGACGACCTCCGCGCCCTCTATGGCGTCATGGAACGGGCCGTAGAATATATTTCCGGTCTCCTGCAATTCTTTGATGAATTCATCGTCGGAATGTTTGTCATGATCCTGCAGCATCATATACAGCCGTTTCATGCGCTTCGTCAGGCCGCCGTCCTTATCGGAAAGTTCGGCGCTCTTTTTATCGCCGTCAAAGCTGGAATCGGCTTCGATATAACCGTCGTGTTTGACGAACTCGAGAAACAGCGTGGAAGTCTTCGCATCCAGCGTACGAACATGAAACGCGCACATAAAAATAATAATAACGGCAAAAATGGCCGGTCTCAAATTTTTCATAAAGAAACTCCTTCGTGATATGCGATAAGAATATCAGGCTAAAGGCAGGTATGAACCATCGAGACGTTAATTCCGGAACTTCGAAATTACTTTAAGTTCAAACTTTCGTTTTCAATAAGTTTTCTGATCTTACCGCCTTTTTCTGCATAATCTTGCGGCGTCATTTTCTTATTGTCTTCAACAGTTAAATCGGCGCCGTTTTCGATCAATGATCTCGCCGTTTCAACGGAATTATCCGAAGCTGCATAATGCAGCGGCGTTTTTCCGCTTTTATCCCTGATGTCCAGGTCCGCGCCTTTTTTTATTAATAAGTCCGTCGCTTCTTTTGAACAAGGGCAATCAGTTGTTTCGCCGCAGGAAAATACCGCATAATGAAGCGGAGTTTTCCCCTTGTGATCCACGGCGTCCGGATCGGCGCCTTTATCGATCAACAAATCCATGGTTTTTTGAGAATGACTGAAGGCGGCGCAATGCAGCGGCGTTTTCCCATTTTTATCCCTGGAGTTTATGCTGGCGCCTTTTTTCATTAACCATTCCGCTATTTCCCATGAGTCATAATTGGCGGCTTTATGAAGCAGCGTAGTTTTAAAATCATTCCTTGCGTTTATGTCCCCGCCTTTATCGATAAGAAGTTTCAGCATTTTCAGGGATCTATTCGCGACGGCCTCGTGCATCGGCGTTTCTCCTTCGGAATCCCTTGCGTTTAAGTCGGCGCCTCGATCGATCAATAACTTCGCCGTTCGTTCAGGGTTACCTGAAGCGGCATGATGCAGCGGTGTTTTCCCGGCATAATTTCCGGCATTTACATCGGCGCCTTTATCAATTAGTAATTTCGCCTGTTCTTCATACAAGTCGGTAGTGGAATGGGCGGCATAATGCAGCGGCGTTTCGCGCCCGGAATCCTGCGCATTTACGTCCGCTCCTTTATCGACAAGTAATTTCACCATTTTCAAAGATCCTTCCAGTACCGCACTGTGAAGCGGCGTTTCCGTCGTGGAAGCGGCGGCGCGAACAACTGAGTCTCTTTTTATAAATCTTGCCCCTATAGCCTTATGCAGAGGCGTTTTTCCAGCAAAATTAACGGCATTCAAATTGGCTCCATTATCAATTAACAATTTCGCCGCTTCTAAAGAGTTGCCGGAGGCGGCAAAATGCAAGGGTGTTTCACTTTCAAGATCACTGAAGTTAACATCGGCGCCTCCTTTAATAAATAATTCCACTTCTTTCGTAAAATTATTATATGCCGCGTCGTGAAACGGGCCTGCGATGCATATATAATTGCGGCTTAAAACCAGTATTATAGATATTGCCATGATTATGTATTTTTTCATTTTCGCTCCTTAATATATTTTCAAAGTATTGTTAAGCAGGCCGTGTTTTTGTCTTATTGTGTTTGATATTTTAAAGCCCGAAATTGCGATCTAAAGTCAAATTTTAATAAGCGTTCTTTGGTTCGTTTAATAATTCAAGGAATTGATACTGGCAAAAAACCGCTGCGCTCAAAAGTTGCAGCCGGCAGCGCGCATGTTTCGAAACACAAGAGTTTCAAACCCGAAAAGAAGAAGTAAGACGAAGGCGGATCGCTTCCTTTATTTTTTCGACTATTTCGAGCCTGTTCCTGATCTCATTGGACCTGATGTGGAATTCAATTTTGGGTACTTTTATAATATGCCCCATCCATTTGATCTCTTCAAGACATTTTTCCGCGTTCGGCCCGAAATCAACACATCCATTTTTATCTACCCAGTCTTCAGGTTCGAACGCATAATCAATTCTATATTCTTTATAGGCTACCCCGAATCCCTTTACCACCCAGTTCTCAACATGGTGAAATGGTTCGACTATATATGGAGCCGCTATTTTTTGTATTTTTGGTATTTCCGTTTTATAGGTCATTATGTCGATATCATGCGGTTCGATCTTTAACCCCCTGGCGTATAACGCGGCGCTGCCGGTCAGCCACCATTTCACATCATTTTCCTCATGTTCTTTTATTATCCATAATAATGCGTTTTCTAATTTCCGGCTCGATCTTCGGGGTTCTATTTCCGACTTGATAAATGCGTTATATCTTTTTTCGATATTTTTAAAATCATGTTCGAACATTAATTTTTGGATCGGATAGCACTTTTCGTAATGATCCCCGATCCTGGAATAATACATGTCTTTTAGCCGTGACCCGGTTATTTCATCAGTATTTTCGGTTCGATAGATCACATTATTTTCATTGAGAATAATATTTATTTTCACAAATTCGCCTTTCTTTCAAATTCCCGATCTGTTTTGAAACGGCGCGCGCCATTTTATTTTATATTTTTTTTCCGATATAAAAGACATACCCATAATATTGTTTATATTTTGAATACAACTCCGCCTCGCGCCTCATAAATCCGATAAAATCCCCGACGGCTTTATTGCCTGCGTATTTTTTCAAAAATTCATCCTGCCTTGGTTTTTGCGGAATGAAATAATTATCTATCCAGCAAATTTCTGGCAATGTGAACGCCGCGACGGGAACATAACCCGCTTTTTGCATTATTGAAATATTTTGCCCGATCGTGCTGATCTCAGGAACCGCATCCAGCCACCATTTTTCAATTTCAGCAGGGCGTTCATTGGTGAACCAGGACTCATACGTTACGGCGACATAGCCGTTTTTTTTGAGAAACCCTTTCCAATAATTCAAGCCTTTTTCAAAACCTATACTGGCGATGGCGCCTTCTGACCATATAAGATCAAATTCTTCAGTTGGAAACGATAGATCGTCCATTGAACCGGCAATGCCTTTCATTCGGTCCTGGAGGTTTAATTTTTCGGCATTCCTGTTAAAAATATCAATAAAACCGGGATAACGATCTATTCCGGTGATATTTCCGGTGGTATTTTGCGCGAGCACCATTGTTTGACCGCCAGTCCCGCAACCCAGATCCGCGATTTTCATTTCATTTGAAAAATTATCGATGAAACTTAGCGCCTTAATAGTAGATTCGGGACTGCCGGGCCCCTGCCGTTCCAGCCCTGCGAAATATTCGCAAATTAAATTTAGATCAAAAGCGTGACCCGATGTTTGTTCATTTTCCATATGTAACTACTCCTTGATCGAATTTCAGGCGCCATTTCGTATAACGCCGCGAGTTCACGAAATTCTGGCGACCTTAGAAACGCTTGCCGGCCCTCGTCACTTGCCGGCGGGCAGGACCAGGCGGAAACCGACGCTGCTGCTTCCGGTTTTGGGAATGATGCCGCCGCCCATGCTGACCGATTTGCATTGATCGGCGGTCACGTTCCATGCGCCGCCGCGGGCGACACGGTAAGAGCCTGCCTCGGGTCCGGTTGGATCGGTAAGATCGACAAATGAGAAACCGCCATAGTAATCACCGCAAAGCTCGCGGACGTTACCCGCCATATCATATAAACCGTAAGCGTTCGGCGTCTTCTGGCCGACAGGATGGGTCGTCGAGGCGGAGTTGTTTTTATACCACGCGTAATTTCCGATCAGCGAATACGAGGGATCGTCGCCCCAATAAAAGATTGTCTGCGTTCCGCCGCGCGCCGCGTATTCCCATTCAGCCGCCGTAGGAAGCCTGAAAGTCCTTCCGGTCGTGGCGTTAATTTTTTCAAGAAAACCGCCGGCCAGGCATATATCATTCCAGGACGCCTGCTCTAGCGGATAACTGTCGGAAATTTTGAAGCTGCTGGGATTCGCCCCGTTCATTACCGCTTTCCACTGTCCCTGCGTCAGTTCGGTTTTGCCGATATAAAAATACCGGGATATGGTCACGCCGTGGACCGGTTCTGAGATCCCGGGCTGGCCCATCCGGAACTTTCCGGCCGGTATCTTCACCATTTCAAGCTTCACGCCGCCGCCGAGGTCCACGATTATAAGCGGCTCCGGATTTATAGTGTAAGAAGCGCTCGCCTTATCGGAATCGGCCAGACCGGCTTTTATCGCGACGGCCTTTATCGTCGTCGTGTCGATAACTGAAATAGCGCCCGTATATTTCGTTTTCGAGGCGTCGGGAGCCGCGCCGTCGGTCGTGTAATAAATTTCCGTTCCAGCCGTAGGGCAGGTTATCGTTACTTTCTGCGCGATATTGTATGTGCCGCTGGCCGGACTGAAGACCGGGGTTTCGAGTTTGCCGGTAAGCCCCGACTGATCGGCGGACATGGCGAGACGGAAGCCGTAGTCAATGGCGTAGACACCCGGTTCGTCGCCGCCGCGGACGGCCGAAAAGCACCCATAAGCGCCCGTATTCCAGTAACCGCCGCGAATGACACGCTGCGTGCCTTCGACCGGTCCGGAAGGATCGGTAACCGCGTCAGGCGAATAACCCGCGCTCCAGTCACTGCACCACTCCTGAACATTTCCGATCATATCATACAAGCCGTAAGCGTTCGGCAATTTTTCGCCCACCGGATGCGACGATACGAAAGCGTTACTCGCATACCATGCATAAAAGTCCAGGGAATAAATGGAATCGTTGCCCCAGCAATAAGGCGTTTGCGTACCGCCGCGCGCGGCATATTCCCATTCTGCTTCGGTAGGCAGCCGGAATTTTTTGCCGGTTTTGGCGTTTATCCTGTCGATGAAGCCGCCCGGCTGGCATATATTGTTCCATGAAATATCGTATTCAGGGTAATTATCGCCGACTCCGAAACCCGACCCATATCTGACGTCCGCCCCCTCCGATATCTGACGCTGGGTCATTTCATATTTAGCGATATAAAAATCTTTCGATATCGTCACTTTGTGAGGCGGGTCGGCAACGCCGTTCTGGCCCATCTGAAAAGTTCCGGCCGGTATCTTCACCATTTCAAGCATCACGCCGCCGCCAAGGTCGATCGTGATAACCGGCGCGCCGGGCGTCGTATCGGCGATCATAAGACTCAGGTCACGATCGTTCCCGGCGCTGAAAACGAACGTTAAAGTCGCGGGTCCGGCAGCCACTTTAGAAAGATAAGACCTTTTGATCGTGACGATATTTCCGGAAACGCTGTAATCCGTATTTGCGATCAATGCGCTTCCGGCGTTCCGGATCGCCTTGAACGTATTGCCGTTCAAAGTTAAATTTATAACCACGTCGGCCTGTTCGGAAGGTTTCTTGTTGAAAATAGCCGTGGCGGGAGTGATCGTCGAATCATTGATCGTGTATGCCGCTTTTACAACGGCCGAACTTGTCATGCCGGTTTTGAACGCTATCACGTTGATGGTCGTGGTTTTTGAGATCGTCACCGAACCGCCGGCGGCCATCGTTATGCCGTTATTCGTCGGCGAAGGTATCGAACCGTCCGTAGTGTATTTCAGAGTAACTCCAGGTGTCGCGCATGAAATTACAATGGGTTGAGACGACACGTAAGAACCGGGGCCGGGATCGAGCGCCGGAGTCGCGGCCGTTTCCGTTATCGCTGAACCGTCGGCGGACATGGCCAGACGGAAGCCGTAGTCAACGGCGTGGACACTCGGTTCGTCGCCGCCGCGGGCGGCCGAAAAGCATCCATAAGCGCCCGTGTTCCAGTAACCGCCGCGCAGAACCCGTTGCGTGCCCGTGGCAGGTCCGGAAGGATCGGTAACCGCGTCAGGCGAATAACCCGCGCTCCAGTCACTGCACCACTCCTGAACATTTCCGATCATATCATACAAGCCGTAAGCGTTCGGCAATTTTTCGCCCACCGGATGCGACGATACGAAAGCGTTACTCGCATACCATGCATAAAAGTCCAGGGAATAAATGGAATCGTTGCCCCAGCAATAAGGCGTTTGCGTACCGCCGCGCGCGGCATATTCCCATTCTGCTTCGGTAGGCAGCCGGAATTTTTTGCCGGTTTTGGCGTTTATCCTGTCGATGAAGCCGCCCGGCTGGCATATATTGTTCCATGAAATATCGTATTCAGGGTAATTATCGCCGACTCCGAAACCCGACCCATATCTGACGTCCGCCCCCTCCGATATCTGACGCTGGGTCATTTCATATTTAGCGATATAAAAATCTTTCGATATCGTCACTTTGTGTGGCGGGTCTGCGACACCGTTCTGGCCCATCTGAAAAGTTCCTGCCGGTATCTTCACCATTTCAAGCATCACGCCGCCGCCAAGGTCGATCGTGATCTCAGGAAGTGCCGCCGCGGACGTTGTATAATTGAACGTATACGTCGCGCTGGTCACAATTGGTCTGTTCATTCCTTTTCTTACCGCTATAGCCTTGATCGTCGTAGTTTTGTTGACAGGTATCGAGCCGCCGCTGGCTATATCTATACCATGAACCACCATCGGCTCCGAACCGTCAATTGTATATTTTATAGTAACGCCTGGTGTATCACAGGTAAGTTTGACCGACTGTTCCGATGCGTAGTTGCCCGTGCCGGGATAGAACAATACGGGGGAAACCGGTTCCAGCATATTCGCTTTGACTTGCGTAACGGCGGCGCCGATCATCGTCTGGTCGGAGCTTGAGTCTATGATATTTTTACCGACTATGATGGAAGGCGTGACCGTTATGCCGGCCTTCTGTATGTCATTCGAACTTTCGGCGATCTTGACGAAAACCGTCAGAAGCTCGGCGACCCCGTTTAAAACATCTGTTAATATCTTGTTTTTGACGGACTCGGGGACCTCGGGCGATAACAGCACCGATACGATAGCGTCTATCGCTTTCGAAAGCTCGGCGGCCTGCATGTCCAGATCGGTAATTACTTCCCTGAGGCTGTCTTCGCAGTTGGTGCCGCCGTTGGAGGCCGTAGCTATAGCAATTTTAGGGGCTTTCGTCTCATCTTCAAGGAGCATAACAGCCCTGGCCGTCGAATCCGCGTCGATCTTAATGTCCGAAAGCGTCATGGCGCCGCCGGACTGCAAAGGTATCCTTCCGAGGAATTTTTTATAGATCGGCCGGCCGGCCGCGTCTTTTATCGTAATAACGGCATATTTTCCTTCATTTGAAAGAGGGACCGAGGCGGTGAATGAATTCGCGCCCGTGAACGAAGCCGTCGCGCCCATGATTGCGGCGCCGGTAATCTCGTCGGCGACCGATATCGAATAGCCCGACGCGAAATTTATCGCATAAGACGGTGCTTTTAACGCCGGCGCATTCGCGCTTCCGACGGTGCCTGAAACGCTGAGGCTGGCGTCTTTGGCGCCGGTGACTACTATCGCGTTGTCCTCGCCCATGCAGGCGGCAAGCAGGTTAAGCGATAAAATAGCGCAGAGCAGTATTAAAAATTTCGAAAATTTTTTTTTATTTAGTTTCATTTTATTACTCCGGTTTATAAGAGTTCGCGGTTTCGCGACCGGAATTTATTATACATGAACTTCGTTTAAAATCAAAGGGGTTTTGAGAACGGATAAAAGTTATTGAACTATGGCCTGTCTTGGGCCTGGTTAAGAAGGAATGAAATAGATCGGCCCGCGAAAACCGCTGCATTTAAGAGTTTGGGCCGGCAGCGCGCGTGCTTCGAAACACAAGAGTTTCAAACCAAAGGATGAAAAACACGAAATAAAGAGCTGTCTGCCAGTGTGCCGGCACGCCTTTTATAACCGCGAATAATTGTGCGACAACCTGCTGCACAATTGATGTGGAATATAGGATCGCAAAAGTTAAGATCAAAAAGAATTCCGGACATTAAATTCCGGCGTTTTTATTTTGTTGACGCTGCCATCAGCGTTCCGGTTGAGGCCATATGCCCTGTGGAAGATCCAGCGCGTAGAATACCGGCGGACCGGGGTTCGGGTGGCCGCTTCCGGTGCAGTATCCTTTGCTGACCGAAGGTATGCGGAGTTCTCTTCCCGGACGAGCGGTCTGATTTGGCAAAAGAACGCCTTCATACAAATTCATGTCGTGGTATGACCAGCCCGAGCCGGAATCGTTGAAGAGTTCCCTGTAGGTCACCGCCACCGCATATTCAGCTTTCACGCACCAGTAATCTTCCTTGTTCGGGGAATCCGGGTCTTTTCTGTAACAATAGCCAAGCGCCACGTAACCGGGTGGCGGGATAATTCTAAAATAATGAAGATTCGGACTGCGGCCGTATTTGCCGCCCTTGTGGGCATTATCTCCCTGCCATTCGAAGCCGATCGGGTTTGCCAGAGCATCAGGCGCTTCAGTGGTTTTGGCGAACCGATATTGTATACGCCTATCCCCCCAGTGCGGGAACATTAAGTCGCCCAGAGGCTTGAATTCCCCATTGTTGCCGCCGGGTATTATACGATAAATGCGAAACAGTGTGTTAAAACCATAGGAATAGGTGTCATCGTTACTTAAAACATATTCGGACCAGCCGGGATCGCCACTTCGTAAGGGAGCAAAACTCTGCTGAGTATAATGTTTCGCTTGTATCCGCATCGGGTTTGAGACTTCAATGGGACGGACGGCCAGCACGCCGGTTGCAACCGCTTCGCCGCGTGATTTGTCGTAGCCGTTGGGTGACCATGTTCCGACGCAGCGGCCCGTAGGTCCGGTATTGTCACGCGTCCAGGTTTCTACCGGGAAGAAATCTGCGGAACCGGCCGTGCCGTATAATACATGAAGCTGCTCATAAAACGGCAGCTCCCAGCCGCCGCCGACGGAAAGAGCCTTGGTCCAATTGGATGCCTCTCTCCATGTATAACTCATTTCGGTCGATCTGAACCACTGCAGCCGCGTAACTTTATCCGTGATCACGCCGCTTGAGTCTTTGGAGAAACGGTCCTCGACCGGGGCAATGATGCCGTTGGTACTGCTTTTTATTTTTCCCGAGGCCAGGTTCATCGACACGCTCAAACTTTCCGGGCCGCTGATATAGCTGCTTGCGCTGTCCGTTCCATTGTAGACCGTCAGCTTTTTGTATTCGGCGCCGTTGAAGGCCAGTGTGCTGCTTTCGCTCTGGTTTTTTTTCGGGAACGGGTATGATGCCGCGTCAATAATAACGCTGCCGTTCCGCTTCCAGGAAAAAGAATCCACTCCATTTATCCTACCGGCAATGGAGAAATCCTCAAGCGTTACTGAATATGTTGAATTGCTCTGAAATCCGGCGAGCTTCAGCTTCCCGTTTGAAACCGCGGACACGGCGGACCCTTCATCGGAAAATCTGAAGGCCAGGGACTGATTTATTATGACAAGTGAATCCACCTTCGCCTTATCGTCGACCGGAGCGCCAGTAGAATCGAGCGTTTGAAATATCTGTGACCCGGCAGTGAATGTATAGGCGACGCCTAAAACATCGACGGCGTCAGCCGGCCCGTAACTCACTTTCGTCGTCCCGACCGCGGTTTTTTCAGTGATCATTTTTCCGGGCGCTTTTTTTTCTTTGAGCGCCCCGGCGCCTGAAGCGAGCTGTAAACGAGCGGAATACAACTGGTCCTGGACTTTAAACGAAGAAAAATCATCCGAAACGCTTCTTGTGATCAACGCCAGAGCCGCCGGACTGCTTGAAAGCGGGGCCGTGGACGTAACGGCCGCCACCTCTGAGTCATCGCCGCCGAAGAGGCCGCAGCCTGTAAGGCACAGTGCGGTCAGGATCCAGAACGCAAATAAAACCAAAAGTTTAATTCTCGTTATTTTCATCGTGCATTCTCCTTATTTAAAACTTGTGCGACTTAACGGGCATAAACTTGCTATTTAGCGGAAAGAACGAGCCTGAAGCCGGTCGTGAACAGGCGGCGTTCCGGATACCAGCCATCGCGTCTGGCGGAAGCGCAGTCTTGTACGGTGTCGAAACGGCTTCCGCCGCGCACGATCCTTTGCGTATAAATTGAATTGTAAGTGCTCTGCGAAGGATCTGACGCGGGTCCCGTAGGATCGGTAACGGATGCACCGCTATAATTGGCGCCGATGTCGCTGCAAAATTCCGAGACGTTACCCGACATGTCATAAAGCCCGAAAGCGTTTGGCTTCAACTGCCCTCCAAGACCAGGCCCGATACGGTTGGAATAATATATAGGAAGTCCGCAAAATGCATAATCGCTTACATGTTCAAGGTCGGGCCAATAATACGTGGTGGTCGTTCCCGCCCTGCAGGCGTATTCCCATTCCGCCTCGGTCGGCAATCTGAATCCGGCATAACCGGAAGGCTTCAGCGTATTCAACTTATCAAGAAATCTGCCGGGGCCGCATATTTCGCTCCACGATATCATTTCCACGGGTTTATTGACGTCATAATTGTACCGGCTTGGATTTTCTCCCATTACCGCGATCCATTGCGCCTGCGTCAGCTCATATTTTCCCATGTAATAATCTTTTGACAGGGTCACCGTATGGACGGGTTCGGCAATTCCCGCCTGTCCCATCTGAAATGTTCCCGCCGGTATTTTCACCATTTCGAGCTTCACGCCGCCGCCAAGATCGGCGGTAATGTTCTGGCCGGTAATGATTGAAAATTCGGCCGTCGCGACATCGGAAGTAAACCATCCGCTCTTTATCGCAATGGCTTTTATAGTAATCGCGGAGCTGACGGTAAAAGTCGCGCTATATGTGATCCCATTGGTCAATGACGGAACGGTTCCGTCCGTGGTATATTTTATAACCGCGCCGCTCGTGGCGGCCGTGATGTTTATCTGCTGGGCGGATAAAAATGGGCCGCCGCCGGGGCTTATCACCGGGGTTTCAACCTTGCCGGTCTGGTCCTGGGACACGGGCAGGACAAGCCTGAACCCGACGCTGTTTGAACGTTCGGAACTTGCTTTGCCGAGGCGGTTGGCCGACCCGCAGCTTACCGCATCGTTCGACCAGGCGCCGCCGCGGACCACTCGCTCCTGGCCGGATGCCTGAACGTCAGGATCGGTCACGGCCTGGCCGCCATAACTTGAATAACCGTCCCTGCACCATTCCGAAACGTTACCCGACATATCATACAGTCCGAATACGTTAGGTGATTTCAGGCCGCCAGGATGTATCGCCGAACCTGAATTTTCCGCGTACCATGCATAATCAGCGGCGTTACCGATATTCTCGCCCCAGTAAAATTTCGTTTGCATACCGCCGCGCGCCGCATATTCCCATTCAGCTTCAGTCGGCAGCCTGAAATTTTTCCCCGTCAGAGTGTTTACTTTGTCGATGAACCCGCCGCTATTGCAGATATCGTCCCACGACAACTGCGCGGCCGGTTTATCGCCTGAAGCATCGGAGCCCGGAGCAGTCCCCATGACGCCGGTCAACTGCGCCTGCGTCAGTTCATATATTCCAATATAATAATCTTTCGATATAGTCACGCCGTGAACCGGTTCGGCAATTCCGGCCTGTCCCATCTGAAATGTACCGGCCGGTATTTTGATCATTTCGAGCATCACGCCGTTACCGATATCTACGGGAAAGGACCTGCCCCTGTCAATGGTAAAAGCGGCCGTTGCAACGGCTGAAGGCATCCACTCTTTGTGTACCGCCGCGGCTTTTAACACGGCGGTAGAACTCACATAGAAAGGCGCGCTGTATGTGATCCCGTTGGTCGAAGACGGAGCGGTTCCGTCCGTAGTGTATTTTATGGCCGCGATCTTCGTCGGGCATGTAAGCGTCACCTGCTTCGCGGATGTGAAATTTCCGCCGGCCGGACTGATCGTGACATTTTCAACTTTTATCGGATCCGTGGAAAGGGCGAGTCTGACGCCCACTACGGGTAACTGATTATTACCGGCGCTGCCCTTATATCGGGTGGATAAAGCGCATTCCTCCGCTTTCCCGTCGATCTTAATGGAGCCGCCGCGAAACACGGGGTATGTTTCCAAAGATCCGCCTGAAACAGGATAAATCGGATCGCGGGTGTCGCAACATAATTCCGCTACATTCCCCAAAACATCGTATAAGCCGAACGGATTCGGCTTCTTGAGTCCGACGGGGTAAGTATAGGTCCTGCCGGATTGATAAATATACCATGCATATTGATTGATCAATGACGGATCGTCGCCCCAGTAATATTTTGTCTGCGCGCCGCCGCGAGCCGCATATTCCCATTCCGCTTCGGCCGGCAGCCTGAATCCGCTGTAACCGTCAGGATTTAATTCGTTTATCTTGTCGAGGAAATCTAATGTTTTATTCGGATTTATAGCCACCGATCCAAAGTCCAGGGGGTATTTGTTTCTCAGGAAATATTTATTGTCCCACCCCATTATTCTGGTCCACTGCGCCTGCGTCAACTCATATTTTCCAATGTAAAAATCTTTTGATATCGTCACGCTGTTTTGTCCCGTCTGAACCGTACCCGCGGGTATTTTAACCATTTCGAGGTTTACGCCGCCGCCCAGGTCGATCATGATCGTTTCCAGGGCCGCCTGGCCTGAGGAAACGCTCGTCATTTTTCCCGTGGCCATATTCATCGCCACGCTGAAATTTTCCGCGCCGCTGATATAGCTTCTCGCGCTGGCCGTTCCATCATATGTTGTAAGCTTTCGGTATTCGACGCCGTTGAAAGCGATTGTGCTGCTCTCGCTCTGGTCCTTCTGCGGAAACGGGTAAGAGGCCGTATCTATGCCGACCCTGCCGCTGCGATTCCAGGAAAAGGAGTCCGTCCCGTTTATCGTGCCGGATATTGAATAATTCTCGAGGCTTATCGAATAGGTGGAATTGCTTTGAAATCCTGACAGCGTCATTTTCCCATTGGAGATCGCCGACACGGATGAGGAATCATCGAGAAAGTTGAACGCCAGAGATTGATCGATAATGACAAGGGAATCCACTTTCGTAGGATCGTCAACTAGATTACCGGCAGAATCCAGTGTTTGAAATATCTGGGCCCCGGCGGTGAACGTGTAGCTTATCCCGAAAATATCTATAGTATCGGCCGGTCCATAACCGACCCTCGTAGTTCCCGCTCCTGTTTTTTCCGCAACCATTTTCGCCGAAGCCGTTTTTTCTTTGAGCCTGCCGGGAAGGCCGGCCGAAAGGAGCGGCGAACGGGAAGAATAAAGCATGTTCTGGTATTTAAGATAAGAAAATCCGTCTGAAACGCTTCTTGTGATAAATGACATCGCCGCCGGATTCCCGGAAAGATTTGCGTTAGACGTTATTATAACATCAGAACCGTCGTCATTGCCGAACGGGCCGCAGCCTGTAAGAGGAAGGAAAGTCACCATTCCGAAAATAAATAAAACGAAAAGCTGAACCTTTACCTTTTTCATTAGCGCATGCTCCTTTGAAAATAGTTGACCGAAAAAACATGCATGCATTATAACACAGAGACTGCGTGAAATCAAATGGAGTTAATGCCGGGTTCAATTGAAGAATATATTTCTGAAGATCCTTGTTTATTCGTATTCATTTTGGTTCGTTTAAGAATTTATGGAATAAATCGGCCCCCAAAAACCGCTGCATTTAAGAGTTTTGACCGGCAGCGCACAGGGTTTCGAAACACGGGAGTTTCAAAACAAAAGATGAAAAATCATGAATAAATAGCGGGACGCCATGGCGCCGAAGATCGTGAATTTATAACATCACTTCTCATGCGGACACTCCGCTTTTCAGTTTAATATAAGTCAAATCAACTGTAATGAATGCTTTTATCAGATCCTTAATAAAGTCCGATCACCATCACGGCTATGGATAAAAAGCTGAGCGAGGCGCGCAATATATTCGCGTTATGTAATTTTCTGCGCTCCTCTCCAAGTTTTGCCGTGTCAGTGCTTTCGAGAGCGAAGACCCGGCTGTAGATAGGAAGGTTGGTCGATTTCGAAACGATCGAGGTTATCACCCAGAGGACGAGGCCGGCGGTGAACCATCGGTTTGCGGCGCCGTAATACATGAAATAAGGGATCATGCCGATGAAGGTAACGCTTGCCGAGCCGATGGCGTAGGGTGATCTCACGGCGTGCTTGTAAAGTTCGGACAATATTCGTTTGAACATGGCTTCGTCCACATCGTCCATAACTCCCTGAATAACTCCGGCGACGAACATCACATATCCGGCGCAGAAGGCGGCGGGGACCATAAGCAGTATCTCGGCGAAAGTGCGGGTCATATTATTACCTCCAAAAATTACTGATAGTGTTTTTTTTCATCCGGATGTTTTATTGTAACTGTTTCCAGGCAAAACCTTTGAAGAACTGACTTTTAAGACCGATGCGCTCTTATGGTTTTATATTTGGATCTTTTGATGTCCTGATATTATTTAATTCATTTATTTTATTGTTAAGCACCGATCCTACCTGAGAAAGCTCAGTACATGAAGCCGCGAGCTCATTTACAGTGTCCGATATCAGCTGGATCGCTTTAATTGTTTTTTCAACAAAAATAGAAACGCCGTTTTAAACGAAAATGCGTTTTAAACGGCGTAAATATATATATCGATTCCAAGGCTTTTACTGAATTTCCTGCTTTACTCCGAATCGTTCTCTTCGATATTTAATTTTCGGCCGGCGCCGTTGCGGGAGCCTGATCGGTCCTGCCGTGGCTCCATTTTTCTTTAAATATTCTATGTCCGAGCTTTTTAAGCCACGATTCGCGCTCGAAAGGCCTGATCTTTATGACGGCGGGCGTTCCTTCAGGTACGAGCTCGAGGTCGGTATTGCCCTTGATCGTAGGAATTCCGGCCATTTTGCGGAGCACGGGAAGAGAGAGGATTATGCGCTGCAATTCAAGGTTGGGGACCGAGAAGCTCGTTCCGCGGCCCTTCACCGGGATCTGCTGGTAGTGGACGATCTCCCAGGCGACCTGATCCTTGGGCATATTTGAAAGTTCCTTTATGAAATCGGTGACGATATCGCGCGGAAAATCGAGGAGATGATATCCGGAGAGATAATTTTTGAACCCGGCCGCGCGAAGTGAATCGGCAGTGAAAGTGGCGCAGTTTTGTTTGCGCTTCTTATATTCCCATTTCGGATCGCCCGTGACGCTCTCGCCGTTGGCTTTCGTCCAGTAGGCAGGAATGAGCTCGGGCCTGATATTCGCGGGCAGCCTGTAAACTCTTACGCCCCATACGCTGCGGCCGTAGCAGGAACCGTAGCTCGAAGCGAAGACGTGGAAACTGTCGGGCGGGGTCGTGCCGTAAAGGTAGTCGACCACGGGCAGGACCGCGCATATCTTTTTGGTCTTATCGTAATATCCTTCACTAACGGTGTAGGTGGTGCCGTTGACCGCGACGCTGACATGGCCGCCGTGATTCCCTGAAAGCACCTTGCCGCCCGCAAGAACAGCCTCTGAAAGCAGGACTTCGATGACCGGAGTCCCCTTGACTTGGTCAAGTTCAGGAATTATGGTTGAATAGTTGGTTACCGCAGCGCCGTTTTCGACGCCGAAAGCCTGCGATGAAGCGGCCACGACGCCGCCATTATCTGCGGCCGGCTGAGCGGCCTGCTGGCCGAAAGCCGTCTGGGTCTGGAAAATTAAAGCGCAAGCGGCCGAAAATAAAACGGCTTTAGAAAATATTGAGGGTTTTTTCATGTTGTCTGCCTCCTGAAATAAAAATATTAAAATTCAATTCGACATAATTATACCAAAATTATAAAAAAATTTCAAGTTCCGGCGTTTCGATCATTGAAGCTTATATGGCTATCAAAACTTTGTCCCGGCCGAATGCCTATTCCTCAAAGATCCTGAAGGCAAGCCGGGCTTTGGGTTCCCAGACGTGATCCATAGGGCATAAATATCCGCGCAGCCATAGTTTTCCGTCAATTTTGCGCAGGTAGAAACCTTTTGGAAAATCATCGTCATCAACTAACGGCCTTGATATTACAGTTACCGAGCCCGATGGCGCCTTGTTTTTCCCGCTCTCATGTAATTCCGCCTGTTCTATATAGTGAAGCCTGAAATAAGGCGCGAGTTCCAAAGGACATTCAAACAAATTTAATTGTTTCATTCGATCGTTGATCTCAATTAAGTTCGCGCCATTTCGAAATCCAAGATCTTCAACCGCCAGTTCAATTATTGACGCCCTGCCAATTTCCGCCGAGGTCGCAAATAACTCGCTCGCGAACAACTGCCTTGAATATTCATTCAATAATATTGATGATCCTTCCAACTTCAATAGTAATTGGTCTTTTGAGGATCCGCCAAAATCAATATCATAATAACGAATGCCGGCTCTATCTTTAAAGGTACTGCGCCAAAAGTTCATTATTACTCCCCGAAAAACCAAAATACCCGCTCATCTTATTTTCTTTTTCCGAACAGGTCATGCATTCTTTTCAGTTCATTGTTCATTTCATCGCCGAAGATTTTCTTTTCTATCATTTCGTTGAGGCAGGAAAAAAATACGGAGCTTTCCCTTTGAACCAGGTATTTATCCGCCAATTCTTCAGTCATTCCCGGTATCGTCATTAATTCAAATTTTTCGGCCGAATTCAAATTAAGCGAGAGAGTATATGGCGAATCTTTTTCGCCAAGGTCAAATTTATCATTTTGGATCCATAAAGGCTCGCCGAGATATTTCGATATAATTTCTTTTTCAGCTTTGACTTCTTTCATGAATGCTTGAAGCTCTTCAAACGTTTTCATCAAGACGTTTGAAGCCTGTTCAGGGTCATACATCGTAAAGTGTGAACTGCCGTCAACTTTGTTGTATAAAGCAAGGGAATCCTTAATGGCTGTGGTAAAATAAGTGGTCATATAAAAATGAGTAAGAAAGTCGGATGCATCTTCCGGAAATACCTTTATGTATTGAAGCGAAAAATCAAGGAGCAGCGGCCTGTATAATTCATTTTTCGCTTTTTTATAATCTTCGATAAGCATATATTTGGCATATATGACTTTTAAATAAGCGTTCTCAAGCGGAGTGAATATTTCGGCGGGTTCTTTATCCGGCGTTGCGTTTAAAAATGGAACATAAAAATTTTTATTTTGATATCTTTTTTGAATATCAGGATCGTTGATCAGCCTGTAAAAAAAAGTAGCGGCAACGCCTTCACTCGAAAGCATCTGCTGCGCGTTTTTAATTTTGCCGCTGTCGTGATCGCTGTTCATCCAGTTATATACATAATTTTTAATTAATGCTTCGGCCGTTCCGGCGTTATAAGGTTTGTATGCTCTTTGAAAGGCGAAAAGGTTGCCTTTGACCCATGAGTAACGCTTCGATTTATGAGCGATACCCATCAGGTCCTGTATATGAATGAAATATGCGTTGTCCTTGACATGGTCCAATGTATAAAGAGATCTTGCCTGATCGCTCTGAGTGGCTTCGACCATCATGGTTTCAAAATGTATGCCCCAGCCTTCTATGTATGCTGTAAGATAATCAGTCACGGCGGGAGCGGTGTGGACAAATCTTGCAGGCTGATCTTTAAAGTCGATCTTTCCAAGATAATAATCTATCAGATGACCGTTCTCATGGGCAAAAAGAGTTTCAAACTGTACGGGGTCCGGAGGCATCTCTATGTAATGGCAAAAGGTCATATCGATATTTTCGTCTTTTCCCTTCAGGAAAAACCCTTGTTTGGGCCGGTTTCCGCCTTTCTTCAAAAATATGAAAAGCGGCTGAAGGTAAATTTCAGCCGTAAGATCATTTTTACCGTTGATTATCTGGTAATGCATGAAATTTTTAGCGTATTTCCCAAGTTTCATTGAAGTTTTTGAAATGCCGGATTCCAATAATTTGGTTATCTCGACAGACCTCGTATCGAGTTTTTCAACTCTTTCCATGAGCGGATATTTCATGTTGCCTTTTGAAATGAATACGGGACCAGTGGTTTCAATAACCTGCGTAATGAAAGCGTGATCCTGATCTTCTTCAGCTGAGCATATGCTGATATCGATAAAATTCAAGCATGAAAAAAGCAGCAACAATATGATAAATTTCTTCATTTGGGGTTCTCCTGTTTTATTTATTGATTTTATAATGCGCCGGGGGCTTCAATAACCTGGCAAGTTTCCGAATTTTTCCACTTTGCATTTCAAAGACGTCGCAGTATGCCAAGTTCATGAATTCTCCATTTTTTTCTGTGTGCGTACTGATCCTTCTACAATTTCAAACCGGATACAGGCAGCCCGGCAACGGATCTTATTGCCTTTTTTCACTGATCATTCCAGAAATTCGCCCGAATTGACCACGAATATTCGCAGCGGCTCAAGCGTCTCCAGCTCGAAAATGGCGACGCATAGAAGGTGATCTTTTCTGTTGGCGGATTCGCAAATAACGAACCGGCCGGCCTCGAGAGCGATCTTCGAATTGACGAGATCAATATATTCCGGACACTCCGCCGCGGGGGGTCTGAATTCGAGAAGACCGAGATCGCGGTCTGAATATTTCGAAAAGGCTTTTTTAAATCTATCCGTTTTTTTATAAAGGTTAAGATCGATATTTCTCCGCGCGCCCAGCGCCCAGTCGCCGCATAATTTCCTGGCGCGGCTTACGCGTTCCGAAAATCCTTCCAGCCGAGTGTAGCCGATCGGCCTGATGCGATTTCCGCTGCCGTCGAAGGTGAGGCCGGCGGCAGTCAGCTCGACCCAGACCGGTTTATTGACATTTTCATATATCCGTTCATCGAGCGTGCAAAAAGTCGCGCCGATGCGGTCATTAACGATCGTGTAAAAACAAAAAGTGTTGATCGCGCCGGTGTCGTTGAGTTGACCGCATATTTTGATGTTTTTCTTTTCTCCTTCGGAAGAAGGCCGCGGAACAATGTTCTCTGATCGGGTAACTGAATTGCCCTCGACGTAAGAAACCAAAACATTGTCGAGCGTGACTTCCCGGGTTGAAGCCGAGGCGCCGGCACGCAAAGCCAGAATTAGAATTATAGAAAGAATTATAAAATAATATTTCATGTTGATCTTCACCTGGCATTTCAACGCTATTTCTTTCAACTTTTCAGTTTAATATATATCACAATTTTTCGTGAATTTCAAAGTTTAATGAAATTTACTACCGGTTGAACCATTCGATAGTTAATTTGCCTATTTCGGGCGGGATTTTTTTGTGCACTTGTTCATAAAGCCACTTTAAGGTCTTTTTCTTCAGATATTGCCTCATCCGGTCTTCACCTTCGTGCATCACGCTCTTTATTAAACAGGGACATTTTGTATATGCTTCGGGCAAATTGTTTTTATCGAGCAAGAGCTCTTTCTGTCTTATTTCCACGCACTGAAATAATGGCGAATTCCCTTCTACCGCCTCTATAACATCCCAGAATGTTATATTTTTAGGCGTGGAGGCCAGTTCATAACCGCCTTTAACGCCGGGGATCGACTTAACGATCCCGGATTTCCTGAGTTTCGTATATACTTTGGATAAATAAGTCTCCGATACTCCCTGATATGTCGCCAGATCCTTGATCCTGACGGACCTTCCGGCCGGAATATCTATCATGTATAATAAACAGTGCAATGCATACTCGACTCCAATGGAGAACTGCATTAAACCCACCTTCCTTATTAACGGATGAACATTAATATATCATACTTCATTTTTTAAAATTAGTCAATAACAGATAGGCTATATCTTAGATACACATTATCTATAATTGTTGTTGACTTATCAATGGACAAATGATATAATAATTATAGATATTACTTATCTACAATATATATTATAATTCCCGTCACAGTCAAAAATGAATATACAGGAGGAATTGTTATGCTCACGGAAAAATTTTTTGAGGTATTAAAAAAAGAAGGCGTAGTTTCAATAGTATCATGGGGGATCGATGAACCCCACATGGTCAATACCTGGAACTCATATTTAGTGGTAACTTCCGATGAAAGGATTTTAATTCCGGCATATGCAATGCATAGAACCGAAAAAAATGTAAATAAAAATAATAAAATAAAAATGGCTTTGGGCAGCAGAGAAGTTACAGGTTATAAAGATTACCAGGGAACCGGTTTCGCTGTCGAAGGAACCGCAAAATATCTTAATTCAGGCGCTGAGTTTGATATGATGAAGGAAAAATTCTCGTTTTTAACCAGAGTGCTGGAGATAACGGTTACTTCTTCAAAACAAATGTTATGATGATATATATCATGATTTTAATGCATCAGCCAAATGGCAATAGATATAGCACTTCTTAGCTGTTATATTTTTAAAAATGCGCGGCGGATCAAATGAGCGGGAACGATAGGCGGAAGGACATTTATCAGCGAGCCAGGCGAAAGCCGCCGCGAGCGAAATAAAGAGCCTTCCGCCATGGCGAAAATATTTTTTTTGAGTTATAGTCATATCGAATCGGTGATCACCCTGGAACTACTGAGTATGAAAAATTCTTCGTGGCTCGGCCTGGCTTCCTTTTTCATCGGCTCGAATTCCGCGTCGAAAAGATCGGCTTTGGCTTTATCTATTTCATAAACAGGGCTTCCCTGATAGACCCAATTTTTTTTTTCCGGGGCCCTTGCGGCTAACTCTTTGACCAGCATGGCGGTCGGGAACAGGTCGTTTCCGAGGCTTATGCTGAATTTTCTGCAGCTTTTAAACCCGAGTCCCATGTAATTGGCGGGGTTTCCGAAAATAACTATCATTTCATGCCCGAGTTTTCTCGCGTTCCCGAAAGAATGTTCGATCAGCTTTTTGCCGAGTCCTTTTCTCTGAAATTCAGGCGCCACGCTGACCGGCCCAAAAGTCAAAACGCTTTTTTCAAGGCCGCTTGCGCTCACAAGCTTCGATCTGGTGTACATAATGTTACCGATGACCGCCCCGTCCGATTCCATTACGCGGTTTTTAATTAATTGATTTTTGAAATAATAAAAAAGTTGACGATCTTGGATGTGATCGTGGCGATAACGATTTCATCTTCAACGAGAAGAATAGTTTTTGGGTTCTGTGAGTTCATTCTTAACTTCCTGTAAAATTAAAAAATAAGTTTGATTCTTTTGCATTTTAAATTTTTCATTTTATTTTTTCCCTTTCGTTTCCGCCATAAGGCCAATGGATTCGAGCATGTCCTGGAGGTTTTCGGCAAGGGCCCACCACCCGTTCTTGAATGCCGCGTAATCCGGCCCGCCCATGGCGGAGCCATATCTGACCGAGTTCGAATAGAAAAGCCACTGTTTCATCCATTTGCGTTCTATCGTTTCGTCGAAGGGATTCGCCCTGTCGGCCAGTCCTTCGTTCCACGCCTTCGAAATTAATTCCGTCGCGGCCGCGGTCATTTTATTGGTTTCCAGGATGGTATTAGCGAATTTATCGAAATAGGCGTCAACGTAACTTCCATTATGGCAGCTCTGGCATAACTTCCTCATTTTAGCGCGGCGAGCGTCCTGTTCGGTCCTGTCTATAAGATATTCTTCGGCGATCTTTCCGGCGAACGTAACCGGTAGCTGGAGGCCGTCCATATTTTTCATCATATGCGTAGCGCCGCTGACCGGCTGAGGATGAGCGTAGGGAAGGCCAAATATCCTGACCCATAGGCGGCTTCCAAAATCATGGGTCCTCTCCGCTATCACTTTTCCGGAAGGATCGGTCACAAGACTGCTATGGCATACCGAACAGGATGGCGACCTGATGTCCGATCCTATCTTCAGGGGTACGGCACCAAGGTTGTATTCGCGCTCCTTCGAAAAAAAGATATTCCCGTGCTTGCTCTCGCGGTAAACCTCCCACACGGGAGCGTCCGGTTCGAGATGGCATTGAGAACACGTGTGTGGTTTTCTGGCGACCTCGATCGAAAAACCGTGGCGCGGATGGCAGCTTGTGCAGCTACCGGCGCTTCCGTCCGGATTTATCCTTCCGACCCCGTGATTTGGCCAGCCTGAGATCAGAGGAACCTCGATACTGCCCATGCTTGAAGAAATCTCGGTAGTACCCTCGACCTTCGTTTCCGTCCCGTGACAGGCGTAGCACGCTTCATTTTTCGTATGTCCGGAAGGCGCATGAGACCTTAATTTTCTGTCAACGATTTCCGATACGCTAAGGATCGAATCGACCATCTGCGTAAGCAGCTGATTCTTTGAAAGATTATAAGATGCGTTGGCTTTCTTGCTGCCCTCGTACTGGGATACTTCCACCAGGTGGCAAGTTTTGCAGTCCCCGGGCGTAACGATGACGTTTATATTGTAACCGAAATGTTTGAAATTGTCTTTGTGGACGGCGGGATTGAGTCCATGGCACTCGTAGCATCCGACCGCGACGGAAGCCAGTTCAACCGGAACGGACCCGGAGGACATGCGCCTTTCAAGCGCTTCTTTTTTCATGGCTATTTCAGGGCTGGTCCTTGCGTGATCGCTCATGCGCCAGTCCTTACAAATGCCCGGATTGACCGTGTCATGACATGATACGCAGGCCGCGCTTTTATCGCTTATCCGAACGCTATTTGAATCGTTTTCATGTTCAGCGGAATATGAAATAGTGAAAAAAGAGACGAAAAACAACTCCACCGCGATCATGCCAAGCATTAAAAGGATAGTTGTCAAAAAACTATTTTTCATTTTCCCCTCCACATTTTATTTTTATAGACCCTCTCATAATTTCTCCGTTTTGAATAGAATTAATATATGTATTCTGAATGCTTTTTAGTATTATCGTCAGATCGAATCGGTGATTATCCTGGAATTACTGAGTATGAAAAATTCTTCGTGGCTCGGCCTGGCTTCCTTTTTCATCGGCTCGAATTCCGCGTCGAAAAGATCGGCTTTGGCTTTATCTATTTCATAAACAGGGCTTCCCTGATAGACCCAATTTTTTTTTTCCGGGGCCCTTGCGGCTAACTCTTTGACCAGCATGGCGGTCGGGAACAGGTCGTTTCCGAGGCTTATGCTGAATTTTCTGCAGCTTTTAAACCCGAGTCCCATGTAATTGGCGGGGTTTCCGAAAATAACTATCATTTCATGCCCGAGTTTTCTCGCGATCCCGAAAGAATGTTCGATCAGCTTTTTACCGAGTCCTTTTCGCTGAAATTCAGGCGCCACGCTGACCGGCCCGAAAGACAAAACGCTTTTTTCACGACCGCTTGCGCTCACAAGCTTCGATCTGGTGTACATAATGTTACCGATGACCGTCCCGTCCGATTCCATTACAAGGTCCAGTTCGGGAATGAAATCTTCATGTTCTCTCATAACGTGAACGAGATAGTGCTCGTCGCATCCGGGCAAATGCAAGTTCCAGAACGCTTTTCGCGTCAATTCCTCGACCCTTCTATAGTCGCGCGGTTCTTCTTTTCTAATTGACATATTCATATATATCCTCACAGCCATTAATTTATCATCAATCCCGCTTCCGAGGTCGATGTCCATTATACATAGTATTTATTTCTTATTCCTCTGTCCAGATCGAACATTAACTTATCAATTCTACTTTTTCCTTCGTTTCTATCTGGCATTTCCAGCAATATTCCGCTGATCTCCTTGCCTACATGATCTATTGCCCATAACACTTCGCTATTTCCATATTTCGAATCATTATTATTCTTTATTTCAATCGCTAGTGCCGCATATGCGGCCGGACCTACAATATGTTTTGTTTGTTGAACATCCACTAATGGATGCGTATAGGCGCTGGCCGCCGCAAGGCCGGCAGATCGAGCAGCGGCTGAAGCCGCGGGGTTTTTAGTTTCTCGTGATGCTGAATATGCGGCCAATGCGATCACACGCAGTTTTGCAGTTCTTTTTCCACCATCAGCGAAAACTCTTATTTCGTTAATCGCGTCTCGTGGACGCGGATCGTCAGGATTTATTTCTTCATAAATCCCTAATACTCTTTCAGCGCAATCAGCAGCCCATTTCCCAAGAATTCGCAAGGATTCTATGCTAAGCTCAAAGCACTCTTTCCGGTTCTTCACTATTTCCACCCTTTTCCTTATAGTCCATTCTATAAGCAGCCTTTTTATCCATTCAAATAGATCAAAGAAGAGGCCCCGTTTGATAAAGAATAATCATCGTCCACAAAGTTCGAGCGAACGCCGGCGAAATCCGGGGTGCGCCGGATCATGGCCGTCTTTATCGCCGTTAATTATCTTGGGCCGGCCCCTGTTATCAACCCTTAACTTCCACTAAGTATGAAGTCAGTTTCCGAATTTTTCCACTTTGCATTTCAAAGACGTCGCAGTATGCCAAGTTCATGAATTCTCCATTTTTCTTCTGTGTGCGCACTGATCCTTCTGCAGCAACGACGTTTTTTTCCTCAGTCATGCGCGTAACTGTTATTTTTGGATCTCCTTGAAAAGCATCATTTCGTATTTCGTCTTCAAAAGCTTTTTTTCCTTCTAAGCGAAAAGCTCCGGGAAGATCCCAAACGATATCATCTGTGAGGCAAGAAAGGACTTTCTGACGGTCACCTTTCTCAAAGGCGGCCATGTACACTTCTATTGTTTTTTTATTCTCAGACATTGTATTTCTCCTAATCATATCACGAGACCGTGTGAAATTAATTTTCTCCCATGGTAATTTTGCATATTTCTTTCCTGGCCGCGGCGTTATCAAAGCGGCAATTCACGCCGGATCAATTATTTGAAGCGTCTTCGGTCAAAGTTACCGTTTTTTTCTTTTGGCCGGTTCCGATATCAAGCGTGAAGAGGCGCTTGAATTTATCGTTTTCGAAAACATAGACGGTCAATGTCTTTAAACGGTCCTGCTGATTTCTTTCGATCGTGTATGTTTTATTTTCAAACTTGATGAAGCCGACGGTCTTTTCGCAGCCAAGACCGCATTCAATTAATTTATACGATCCGTCCTTGCCTTTCTTGAAAAAATAATTATCCTCTTGCATAAGCGACCCCTGGACAGAATAGAATCTGATCTCCTTTTCTCCGTCGTTATCGATGTCGGCTAACGATGTATAATAGCGCAGCCTTGCGTTTTCAAGTGTTTTCTTGATCGTGTCTTCCGGCGAGCCGCCAAGCGTCATCTTTTCGGGATCGATGCCGGCCTTTCTAAGATAAGCCGTCTGGTTCAGATAGGTTTTTCCTTCGCCTGAATCGTTATCCGTCACGTCTTCTTCAGGGTTTAATGGCGGGAGATTTAATTCATCCTCGCCGTTCTTTAAAATAAGCTCGACAAGCTTTCTTGCGACGGGTTCTTTCACGCGCCCGTCGTTTTTTGAAAAAGGAGCGCTGATCTTTATTTCAACGGCTTTTTTATCCGAAGTTTTTGAAACGCTCCAGCCCGCGTGTTCTTTCGCGTCCAGATCAGAGGCCGCTAACTGGAAGGCCATTAATCCCGCCGCGGCGCACAATAAAAGTTTGATCTTCATAAATGTCTCCTTTTCATATTTATAGGATAACAAAATTTTTCGCGGCGAAAACCCTCCGTTCGATCATCGCCTGTCCTATTATATCAAAATACAGAGCAGTATTACAACAAGAAAAAAGGCTTGCCGCGGCATATCCTTAAATTAATTATTCCGGGTTGTTTTGCAGTGTTGAAAAGTAATAAAGCCCCAAATGAGTTATGTTGCCGCACAAGTCATGTGACTTTTTCCCCGCCGCATCACTCCCTGAGCACAAAACGGCGGATGGCAAAAAACTTGATCATTTCAACATGAAAAAGCTAATAACAAAAATAAAAACCGGCCTGGAAACTAAATTCCCGGCCGGTCTTTATGAGAGACGTATATTTTAATTATTTGAATGACCTCCCCGTTGTATTTATGACACGCTCATGCTTGGAGCCGCAGTTTCAGATGTTCACGCAGTATTAGCCGTACCGGCCATTTTGAGCATTTCAGCCTTGATATCCTCAAGATAGCGTGTCGTCAGATCCGAGGCCTGAGACGCCTTGTCGCCAAAAAGACTTCCGAGAACGGATCTTGCCTGTTTGAATCCTGCCGCTATAGAATTTTCCGCGACATCGAAAAATCCGTTGATCATGCTGGTGGTACCCTGGTCTTTATGATCCGCCTGGTAGACCGGCATAAATTCCATCGCGAAATCGCTTATTCTTTTAGCCGTGTCCTTTGCGCTGAGATAATTCCAGTTGTTATTATAATCCTGATTCAGCAGGTTATTATTCTGGCCATAAACATCCACGGCCTGTTTGAGACCGGGATCGATATTGTGGCCGGAACCGGTGTTCTGTGCTTTGTCGAGCTGAAAAGCCGCTTTTAGATTGTATTCGGTATATCCCTGAACGGTTCTTAACGCCAGCATCTGAGATTTTAAGGGGTCGGAAAGTGAGCTGACAAGGGACTGCAGACTCGACGAACCCTGAAACTGATCCGCCTGATTTAAATTTAAAAGACTCGAAAGGCTGCTGCTTTTCGAAGATTGCGTCAGGCTTAAAATATTGGCGAGTGCTTTATTACTGGAAGTTTGCGTCAGACTTAACATATTGGCAAGCGCGTTATCGCCGGAGGTCTGACCCGTATAATTATTTGTGTTATTGTTGTTGCTGTATGGCGACAATAAGTTTCAGTAATTTGGATCGGAATAGAAATTAGATATGTTGTTCATAAATTCCTCCTTTGAAGAATTATGCCCATCGTTTCATAAGTATCCTTATTATTGTTATCGTGTGAAAAATAGTTTCTTACCACAGGCCGATCCGGCCATATTGCGCTGTATGGAAGTCGTGCGGTCACTCGCGGCGGCCATGCGGCGCAATGTAACTCATTATCATCGATTACATCGGTATTCTAAAAGGCAAGTCTGGCTCCAGGCTTACAAAGACGATTTATTAGACATATATATCCACGAAACTATAGTTTGCCGGCAATTTTGTGCAAGAGAAACCTTCGGGAAAATCGTCATCACAAATTGGCGATGACCGCTTTTCATTGTTCATTCCAATTTAAGTTAGTGTCAGTTTTCGCCTCGATAGATTTTTTTATTTCTTGATTGGTTTTTTTATGGATTTTTTTCTTCACACCAGAAAATGACGGAATCGCAGAAAAAATTATTATTAAAGTTAATGCAAAAGTTTTCTTAATATAGCCTCCAACAATTAAAATTAATATCATGTTATTTCTGAATATTTTTTCATATATAATATCATGTTATTTTATATGTTTTGTCAATGGATTCGCTCTTTACAAAATCTATAACATTGAGTAGTTAATGCATCAGTTTAGCAACATTATTGTAAATAGTGCTTAACAATAGTTAAAAGCAAAATATCTTCAGGATATTTCCTTAAGCATGGCTGGTTTTCATCAGAAATTTTTAGTTTCGCACCAAAAGACGAATTATTAATTTAAAATACCTTGTATTTTCCTACTTTATGCAATATAATTACCTTAAAGCATTTTCATAAACACTCTTTTAAAATCATTAAAGGGGGCAAAAATGATTTCAAATCCGAACATATTAATTGTCGATGACAAACCGCATAACATAATGTTGCTCTCTTCGATGCTCAAACAGGCCGGATACAATGTCCGCTCAACCACAAGCGGCATGGATGGGCTTCAGGAAGTTAAAAACTGTCCGCCGGACTTAATATTGCTCGACATCAATATGCCCGAGATGGACGGTTACGAAGTATGCCAAAAGTTAAAAAGCGACGAAAAATCGAAAGATATTCCGGTCATTTTTCTGAGCGCCTTGACGGAAATGGAAGACAAGGTCAAAGCGTTTGAGAACGGCGGAGTCGATTACATAACCAAGCCTTTTTATTTTGAAGAAGTGAAGGCCAGAGTAAAAACTCACGTCGACATAAGCAGCTTGAAGCTTGAACTTGAAAAACATAATGAAAATCTTGAAAAGCTGGTCCGCGAACGCACCATGGAATTGGAGGATGCGTATAAGCGGCTGCGAAACATAGACAGGCTTAAAGGCGAATTTATCGAAATGATAGCGCATGAATTCAAGACGCCGCTCTCCGGCATACTGGGGGTCGCGGAATACCTGTTCGATTTGTGCAATAATGAAAACGCCAATGCCGAATTCCGGGACATGACTGAAATATTCAATGACGGCCGCGCGAGGATTTTAAAACTTCTGGAAGACGCCATGTCAATCAATAATATGGAAACGTCGGCCGAAAAATTCAGCGGCGGCCATGTTCCCGTGAAAGACATTTTAACGATAGGAGCGGAAGGGTTTAATTATTCTCCCGACCCGGAAATTATGGTCCTGTTCGCGCCGGGCGATGCCGGTATGATCAGAGGAGCCATGGAAACCATAAACTCGCTGGCAAAATGCTTTATAAAAAAAGAGGACGATGCGACCCTCGAAGCAAGCGTCGAAAACGATAACCTGCGTCTGAAATACGCGCTGGATAACATGAAGGTACCGGAAGCCGATATCGAAAATTTCTTTGAGATATCCTCGAGCGCAAGATGTTCGACTTATGCCCAAAAGCTCGGTCTTTCACCGGTCGTAGCCCGCAAGATACTCAATCTTTTCGGAGGCGGATTAAATTTAATTAAAACTACGAATGAATGCGGCTGGCTCATTGTGACGATGCCGCTAGTCGGACGTTCGGGCGCTGCGGCAAAAAATTCGTCTTCCTGTTCAACAAAAATTAAAACATGAAAAATCCAAAAGCTTAAATTTTAATATATCTTGTATTTTGATATTTTATACATTATAATTGTATCAGATATTTTCATAAAATGCTCATTCAAAATCATTGAGGTGGGTAATAATGATAATCAATCCCAACATATTAATTGTCGATGACAAACCGCATAATATAATCCTGCTCTCTTCGATGCTCAAAGAGGCCGGATATAATGTCAAGTCCACCACAAGCGGCATGGATGCGCTTCAGGAAGTTAAAAATGATCCGCCCGACTTAATATTGCTCGATATCAATATGCCCGAAATGGACGGTTACGAAGTATGCCGGAAGTTGAAAAGCGACGAAAAATCGAAAGACATTCCGGTCCTTTTTCTGAGCGCTATGACGGATACGGACGCCATAATCAAAGCGTTCGAGAACGGCGGAGTCGATTACATAACCAAACCTTTTAAATTCGAAGAAGTGAAGGCCAGGGTAAAAACTCATATCGATATAAACAACTTAAAACTCGAACTAAAAAAACAAAATGAAAATCTCGAAAAGCTGGTCTGCAAACGCACTGAAGAGTTAGAAAATGCGTATAAGAGGCTCGAGAACATAGACATTATTAAAAGTTCGTTTCTTGTAATGATATCGGATGAGTTCAGAACGCCGTTGACCGGAATGCATTCCGCCGCCGAATATTTATTTAACTTATACCCGCAAAAAGAAAACGATGAATTTCTTTTTCTCAGGAAAATGTTCGCTAACAGTAAAAATAAAATGATAAAACTTTTAGATGACGCGACAATGATCAATAAATATGAAATATCAAAAAAAAATATTTCAACCGGTTATATTCCACTTAATGAAGTTATAGAATCAGGTGCAGCTGGATTTATTTGCGACAAGCGTCCGGAATATAATGATTTATTGATTTCCGGTGAAACCGATATTATCAAAAATGCCGTGAAAATGACAAACACTCTTGCAAAATGTTTTATAGATAAAGCCGCAAATACCAGGCTCGAGATTTATATTGAAGATGATAAAGCTTTCTTGAAATATATTCTTGATAATATGACCATGTCGGAAATTGACGCTGAAAACTTTTTTGAATTGTCGTCTGACGCGAGATGTTCGACATATGCGCAAACAAAGGACCTTTCTCCTATTGTTATCCAAAAAATGTTGAACCTCTCTGGCGGCGGATTAAAATTTGTTAAACAGAAAGATAAAAACGGCTGGCTCTTAGTGACGCTTGCGCTGGTAAAAAGCGATAATAACGAAAACTTGAATAGACAGGCTTAATTTATTTTTAAATTGAGTATGCCTTGTATTTTACTGTTTTATGTAATATAATTACATTAAGTCTTTTCATAAACGCTCATTCAAAATCATTGAGGGGGGTAATAATGATTATCAATCCCAACATATTAATTGTCGATGACAAACCGCATAACATAATTCTGCTCTCTTCGATGCTTAAACAGGCCGGATACAACGTCCGGTCCACCACAAGCGGCATGGATGCGCTTCAGGAAGTTAAAAATGATCCGCCCGATTTAATATTACTCGACATCAATATGCCCGAGATGGACGGTTACGAAGTATGCCAAAAGTTAAAAAGCGACGAAAAGTCGAAGGAAATTCCCGTCCTTTTCCTCAGCGCCATGACGGGCACGGATGACAAGGTCAAAGCGTTTGCGAACGGCGGAGTCGATTACATAACCAAACCTTTTTATTTTGAGGAAGTCGAAGCGCGCGTTAAAGTCCATTTAAATCTTAAATATGCCCGCGAGGAACTTCAGTCTCTATTGTCTAATACGCTGACAGGCAGTATTGAAGTGTTGACCGAAATCCTGTCCTGGGTCGACCCGGTCGTTTTCCATCAGGCTTTGCGCATGAAGCGATATGTTTCAAAAATTTCCAGATGCCTTAATTTAACGGATCCCTGGCGCTTTGAGGTAGCCGCTCTGCTCTCGCATGTCGGCTGCGTCGCAATTTCCGCGGATGTCGTCGATAAGATCTACTCGGGAAAAATCGTGAACAATGAAGACTGCATAGAGTTTGAGAAGCATCCTGCCCTCGGCGCGAATTTTCTTTCGCGCATTCCGCGCATGGAAATTATTTGCCAGATGATAAAAAGGCAGATGGAGCCTTTAGGCGGCGACAAACCACAGGGCGCACCAAGGGATTGGGACGCGGTAATGATCGGCAGGCAGATGCTGAAAATCACAACCGATTACGACATACTTGTAATGTCGGGCAAACAGCCGGAGGAAGCGCTATTAGAAATGAAAGTGCTCGAAAACATATATTCCGATCTGCTTATAGAGACAATGTCTGAAATCATCGACAAAGAGCGTGAAATTGAGGTTAAATCGGTAAGTTTCGACGAACTGCAAGCGGGAATGGTTTTAATGAGCGATATTGTCACTTTAGAGGGCGCTAAATTATTGCGCAAGAAGTGCGAACTTACCGCCAATACTTTAAATCTTCTGTCTTTATACTCAAAAAAAATTAAAGAGCCCATTGACGTAATGGTCCCGCCCACTAAAATTTGACCGTTAAGCGATCCCAAATTTTAATTCAAATATGAAATGGCTGCCTTCGCCGGGCTTGCTGATTACTTCGATGCGGCCGCCCATAAGTTCGATCAATTTTCGGGCTATTGCAAGTCCCAAACCCGTTCCGCAATATTTTTTCGTAGTCGACATGTCGAGCTGGACAAACGGTTTAAATAAGTCTTTCAGACGGTTTTCAGCTATCCCTATCCCGGTGTCAGACACGCAAAATTTAAGTGAAATGCAATCAGCATTCCTTGACGCTTCCTCGATAGTTATATCGATTTTTCCGCTGGATGTGAACTTGACGGCGTTGTCCAGCAATTTTTGAAGGATCTGCAGTATTCTGAGTTTATCGCCGACCACTATTTTGGGTATTTTATCCGACACGCTGTAATTTAAAAGGATAGCTTTTTCCTTTGCTAATAATCCGAATGGCGTTACCGCTTCCTTTACTAAATTTGATATGTTGAATTCATTTTGCCTGATTTCTATGTTTTCTTTTTCAAAAGTTGAAAAATCGAGGATATCGTTTACGATATTCAACAGATTGTTGTTGCAAATCATAGCGTTTTCTACGTATTCTTTTTGTTCGGTATTTAATCCTGTGGAAGATAAAAGCTGAATATAACCCATGATCCCGTTTATCGGAGTCCTTATCTCGTGCGACATGTTTTCGATGAACTGGCTTTTGAGTTTGTTCTCCTTTATAATTTTATTCATTCGCTTCTGTTCGGTGATGTCGCGCACTGAGGCCTGAATTAAAACTTTGTCCTTAATTTTTATGCGTGTAAGTTGCACTGCGGCTTCGAATTCTTCGCCGCTTAAGCGTTTGTGAGTCGATTCAAAGAAGTGATGACCATCTCGCAGGGCGATTTCAATCATTTCCATCACTTTTTCGCCGGAAAGCCGTCCGTCCGGCTGACGTTCCGGATACAACGCCAGGGGCCCAAGCAAAAATAGTTCCTCTTTATTCTTCACGCTGAACAATTTCAAAGTCGACAGATTACAGGAAGTAAAAAGCCTCGAAGACGGGTCGAGGATCATCAAAGCGTCCTGTGAGAATTCGAAAAGAGTACGGTATTTTTCCTCGTTTTCACGAAGCGCGTCATCCGCCACGGCCTGTTGAATGACGAAAGAGACGGTGCCGCTGAGTCCATCCAGCATAGCTTCTTCATCCGGTAAGATCTGATGCCTGGCAAAAAGGGCAAGAACCCCGAGCGTGTTTCCGCCGGGAACTTTCAATTGATATCCCGCAAACGATTCGAGTCCCAGTTCGCGTGCCCATTCGAGGTTGTGAATACGCGGATCGTTCTGCGCGTCGTTTGTCAATAACTTGTGTTCTTCGCCTGACGCAATGAGTCCGATCTTGTAACAATCAAATGGGACGCGCCGGTGAACTTTGCCGTCCGTATGGGTATAGCGGCCGGAACTCGACATCAGATGCAGACATTTGTCTTTATGAAGGCAGGCGTGAGCTCCGCCCTTTGCCCCGGCATGGATACAGTCTTTATCGCACACATCTCCAGGCCGGATCAACCATATCCGGCAAAAGTCAGCGCCGAAGAGTTTGACAATTTCTTCGGTCATAATTTTCAGCTTTTTCTCGAGAGAAGCCGGCGCGAGAAGCGACTGCCGGATCAAATTTATGTTCTGCTGCCACATTAAAGTTTTTTCGCGTTCCGCTTCCATGCGCTTACGCTCCGTGATGTCTCTAAAAACGCCTAACGCGTATTTTTTCTCCGATATCGTTATTATGGAGCCGCTGACATTAGCAAAAAAAATACTCCCGTCTTTTCTTTTCATCGGGATGTCTTCGGAAGATGTAAGAGGCTCTTTCATTTGTTTATTTATTTGTTCTAAAATATAGGGCAGTTCTTCTTCAGGATGAATATCCATTACTTTCAATTTCACTAACTCTTCAAAACTATAGTCAAGCATCCGGCACATGCTTTTATTAGCGTCATGGAATTTTCGGGTTTCAATATCGGTCAGGATCAATCCGTCACTTGCGTTGTCAAAAATAGCTTTAAACTTTTCCTCGCTCTCCAACAGTGAATCTTCCGCTTGCTTGCGTGAAAGAGCGATGCCAATGATAGAGCTCAATCCTTCGAAGAAACTGATGAATTCAGGTGTGAATTTATTTTTCCTGTGATCATTGAATTGTAATAATCCTATGATTTCTTCGCCAACCCGCAGAGGCATCAGCGCAACCGACTCGTAGCCCGAGCTGTTGCAGCGGTTGCGTGTTTTCGCCTGGCGGTCCGCTTCCGAGGTCGAAGCCAGAAGGTCGGTGGTGCAGTTGCTCCAGAAACTGCCGGTTTTCGTGAAGAACGGGAGCGCCGGGTCGGTCCGGTCGCGCAGGATGTTGCCGCACATGCACTCAAGTATGGGATTACCCTTCCCGTCATTCACAATTTTCCCCGCCTCGTCTCGATGGCAAAGAGAGTTTTCCATCTTTATAAACTGATCGGAGAAGCCCTCGGAATGGTAGTACGGATAGTCATCGCCTTCTTTCAGACGGATGCCGACGGCTTCAAAATCCGTGCTCTTTTTTATCATCAGCAGGATATCACGTATTATTTCGGTGGTTTTCCCCGTTCGGTTCAGAAGCAGAAGTTCCAGAACGTCGCGCATCAGTTTTTCGCGTTCCACCACTTTCTTGCGCTCGGTTATGTCGATTGAATATTCAATTACATGACTGATATTCCCCGCTTCATCAAAAATCGGGTAGGCATTTACATCGACGAAAAGTTTATTTCCGTTTTCATCATAATGCTCATGCTCCAGAACAACGGGTCGTCCATTTTTTTTAACTAACTCGATTGTGCATGGATTTTTCGGGTCGTTGCACGGCATATCTTGTTTATGAGTTAATTGATGGCAGGTAGTTTTTCCCTTCACATATGTTCCAGTTTTCTTATTGGCTAATTGAATAGTATAATCATTCGCATCGATGACATAGAATGGATGGTTTAAAGAGTTAATAATAGTATTAAAAAAATCCTTTTGCCGTTCGAGACTGATGCGCATCCGGTTAATATCGACATGGGCGCGGACACGCGCCAATACTTCCTCGGGTTGGAACGGTTTGGTGATGAAGTCGGAGCATCCGACCTCGAATCCTTTTTTTTTGTCGTCGATTGAGTCGAGCGCGCTTATAAATATGACCGGAATGTTTTTAGACGCATCATCGGCTTTCAGGCGCCTGCAGACTTCATAACCGTCCATATCGGGCATTTTGATGTCGAGCAAGACCAGGTCGGGAAGTTCTGCCGAAACGGAGGCCAGCGCTTCACGTCCGGTTTTTGTGGCGCGGACATGATAGGTGTCATCTTTGAGAATCTTTGTTAAGAGGCGCAGGTTATCAGGCGTATCATCGACTATGAGTATACTTCCTTTTGTTTTGTCATTTTCCATGATCGCACCTCTTTTGTTTTGAGTGTTGGGCCGCAATTCGTATGATCTCATAATCAAAGTTATCCGCTAATGTCTGTAACGAAGATGCAAGCGCCGGTTCGTGCAGGCGAAGCCGCTCGGCAAGCGCGGTTATTTTCTGGGAATCAGTGGCATTTGCGGCTTCGGCGAGTTCCGACAAAAATTTATCATCAAGTTGACTTAGATCTAAAACTTTATCGCTATTTATGTCCGGCTCTTTATATGCCGTAATTTCCTCCGCATAATTATATAAAAGCCCCAGATGCTTTGCCATTACTTCAAAAATAACATTTTCGCGATATGGTTTGGCGACAAAATCATCGCAACCCGCGGCGAAGATCTCTTTTCGTTCTTCTTCGAATACATGTGCGGAAAGCGCGACGATCTTGACCAATTTACCTGCCCCGGTCGATTTGATCAGTTTTGTGGCTTCTTTTCCGTTCATGACGGGCATGCGGATATCCATCCAGATAAAATCCGGATGCCAGGATTCAAAAATATCGACGGCCTGTTTTCCGTCAACCGCTTCACGCACATCAAACCCGGTCGTTTTAAGAAGGATCACAAGCAGCGTTCGATTTTCCTCCGTGTCGTCCGCCACCAGAACGCGCGGAACTTTTTGACCGGTTTCAAGGCTTTTCACGCGCTTAATAACGGAACTTTCTTTGATATCGATTCCGGCGCCTTCTATAATTTTTATAAAAAACTTGAATGTACTGCCTTTTCCGGGCTTGCTGTCAAAAGAGATATCCCCGCCCATCAATTTAACATATTCCCGGCTGATGGCGAGGCCAAGCCCGGTGCCGCTCTGGTTCTTGAGTCCGCTTTGCGTCTGGACGAAGTATTTAAATATTTGTTCTCTTTCGTCAACTGAAATGCCCGGGCCAGTGTCTTCTATTTCTACGGCAAGATCGAATTCATCACCGGGGGTTTTTTGTATTGAAAATCGCGCTGTAATATGACCTTTTTCGGTAAATTTCACCGCGTTGCCAAGAATATTGATCAGGATAATACGCAATTTTGTTTCGTCCGCAATGACAAATTTTGGCAATGACTCGACTCCAATCATCTCAAACAATAAATTCTTTATTTTTGTTTTTTCTATGAACATTTTTTTTATATCTTCGATCATCAAATGAATATTAAAATTGATCGGATCCAGAAGAACTCTGCCGGCCTCGATCTTTGAAGTTTCAAGAACCTCATTGATAAGTTTGAGAAGGTGCTCGCCGCTGCGGTTGATGATTTTCAGATATTCAAGCGTTTCGCCGGAAAGATCGTGATTGCGCTGCATAAGTTGTGAATACCCTAAAATGGCGTTCAGCGGGGTGCGCAGTTCGTGGCTCATGTTAGCCAGAAAGGTGCTTTTAGCTTTACTTGCGGCTTCAGCCGTCTCCTGCATTTTTTTTGCGCGGGCGTTTGCGCGCAGCATGGCTTCAGCTATAAATGATATCAATACGCAGTTTAGAATGAAAACCGCCATGCCAAGCCAGCTGGCATTATCAGTAATAAAAGGGCTCGAAACGATCAACCGCCAAAACGAAATAACGGTAAAGCAAGAGAGGAACGCGGCAAATATTCCGCCCAAAATGCCTCCGTATATCGCGGCAACCATGACAGCCGGATAATACGTCAACCAAACCAGGATCGATCCAAGCGACTTTAACGGCCACACACGCAATGAACTTGCGAGCATGACCATCGCCACGGCAAACAGGTATGGTTTTATTTTCACAAAAAATCTGTTCATATTTAATATTTTCCGCTTCAGTTAATTATTGACTGTGTATTCCGGGCGAAGCCAAAACCGCTCTTGCGTGTTTTGGAAGCGTGAAAATAAAAGTGCTTCCTTTGCCCAATTCGCTTTCCGCCCGGATTTTTCCGCCGTTTTTTTCTACGAATTCTTTGCAAAGTATCAGCCCCAGACCCGTGCCGGGCTCATTGGCGGTACCGTCGGTTGTAAAATGACTGTCGATCCTGAATAATTTTTCGAGATTACTGGCTTTAATGCCTATTCCATTGTCGGACACTTTCACTTCGACTACGCCGTCCCGATCTATCGCTTCAACTAATATTTCGCCGCCAGTTCTGGTGAATTTCAATGCGTTTGAAATTAAATTTCTCACGACCAGGCTGGTCATATCGTGATCCGCGAAAGCGTAATCTCCGTCATATACTTTAGTTTTTATCGCTATATTTTTTTTCACCGCGTTTGCCTTCAAAAGACGGGTGTTATCCTCAAAAATTTCGCTCAGACTTATTTCCCGCGGTTTGCATTCCATCTTGTTGAGCTGGACTTTCGCCCACTGCAGGAGGTTTTCGATCAGTTTTAGCGTTTGCCCGGCGGCGGCAGTCATTGCAGTGATGA
>CAZKCG010000029.1:0-60498 GCA_964551445.1 uncultured bacterium
GAGCTCCGTGCCAGATAAAAAAATTCGACGGAATGTCAGCCGAATATGATTCAGTTCCGATCTATGGCGGAAGTCCCGCCCCGCCGCTTATCGTGATCCAGTAAAATTCAAAATTTTAAAAAAGTTGCCCCGATTCGCAATTTGCAACACTATTGTTGCAGAATGCCCCGATTTTGATTTGAGCGATGCAACAATTTTCTGCACCCGTTCAAAAGTGTTTTAAATAATAGGTTTTCAAAACCATTTTTTTATTTTTCTTGGCATATTAATTGCTTTTTCATAACTGAAATAAGAAAAACCCAAAATTTTTAAGGAGGAATTTTATGATGTTACTTAGAAACAGGAAAGGCTTCTCGTTGATCGAGCTCATGATCGTTATCGCCATCATCGGTATCCTCGTCGCCGTCGCTCTCCCGCAATTCGCGGCAATGACGGAAGACGCCAAGAAAACCAAGGCGAAACAGGACTGCGACACTTTCGTTCAGGCTATCCAGAAATTCAACTCTCTCGAAGGCACCACGGTCCAGGACTCATATATGAAAGAGCTTAAAGGTAAATACATCACAAACCTTGATACCATGAAAGACCCCTGGGGCAACAGATACGAACAGGAATACAGAAAAGGTATCGTTTATTCAAAAGGCCCGGACGGCAGACACACTTTCGCGGGCGGCGCGAATGACCCGAAAAACAAAGACGATATAGTCGTTGCCTACATAGGCGCGCTTACGCTTGTTGACGCTAAACTCGAAGTCAACCCCAAAGCCGGTAACTTCCTTGATACTACACAGGTTGCGGAAGTTAATAAAAGCTACGACGTCCTCCACCTTTATTTCAATAAAGAAGTCGGTATCCCCGGCACGGGCGTAGCCGGCGCTTTCGTTTTCGGAACGGGCCCTGTCACCAATCCTTCTTCGACCACAACCGACGGTGGATGCTCCGCTACAACTCCTTTCAGATTCTATACTTCACCCAACCCTTCGGCTACGCCGATCGCAGCTCCGACTGATCTTGCAACCGCCATCGCCGGCATCGTACAGGTTGCTGACGTGACCGCAATATCAGAAACGGTCGTAACCGCACAAATTTGCTGGGGTGCCGACAAAAAAGAACTCGTTATTAAATTCGCGGCGGGCCATACGAGCGCTGACCCTGCCAAGACCCTTCTTATCCCGGGAACGCACTACCTCAACCTCACCGGCGCTAAGAACAATAAAAACCCTATCTTCGTAGAGCCCAGCGGCACAGTACTCGCTGACGGCGGCGAAGCTTCAGGAGCCCAGGTTCTCGTTAAAAACTACGAATAATTCATAACGAAAAACCATAATATCTAATTTCAAAAAGGGCTGTCCGAAGTTAATTAGCGGGCGGCCCTTTTTATTTTTGCTGCACTCAGCCATATTTTTTATTTGGCTCTTTAGTGTTTTGTATGGGTAATTTTTTTGTGGTTTCGCTCGCTTCGCGAGCCTTTACAAATTGAAAGACGGAATAGACTGTCTTTATTGTCAAAAATTCCTTTAGTTCTCAAGGAACACGACGTTCCGGGTGTCGCCGAAGCCATGGAGGGTGAGAGGCGACCAACTCTCAACTTGAAGTGAACCAATTTTACCCACACGATTTATGGAAGAACCTTTTATTTTGAATATAATATGGCGTCTGAATAATTTAATATTTCAGCGCAGGCCCTGGTTAGATCTCCATCATTCATTCGATATAACGCCATGAACACATAGCCTGTTAAAAAACTTTCGGGCGGGGGATATATAAGTTCCTCCATCCGCCATGAAAAGAGTATATTTTCCTTAAAAGCGATGTCCCATTTAGATCTCAGACGGCCGGTCATCGCCCGGTATATGGTTTCACGAGCACGGTCGAACCTTGCAGCCTTATAATAAGACCATGACAAAAGGATCGTCCGCTCCCCGTCCAGTTCGGCCCCGTCTTCAAGATAAGCTTCATATTTTTTCGAGATAAATTCATAACGGCCTTTTGAAAATTCAACGAGATCGAATAGATATTCTTTCATGTTTGGCTTGAATGCCCCAAAATCTTTTAGCGCGGAATCTTCTTTAAAAATAAAATATTTCACGGCGGCGATCGAGGTCGTCTCATCGCTCACGCCCGGAAAAATTGAAGCGATCTTCTTAGCGGCTGCCTCAACGCTCGTTTTAATGATGTCTTTAAACGCGGCCGACAAATTTTCAATATATTTCATGATTTCATTACGGGCTTCGACACCATGTTTTCCAGGAACGGTGATGCTGCCGCCGATCCCAAGTATCAGGTCATGATTTTTTTTAATAAGATCTATAAAACCATATTTTTTATTTGCCCTGCCTGAAAAGACCAGAGCTTCTTCGACTTTTCCAGCCATTCTTTTTGAAACGGGTTTAACCAGCTCCGAAAATATAAGACAGTTGCTTTTATTTAAAAGATAGACCGGATCTTCAGAAGAGTTTTTTATTGAAATATCCAGATATTTCAAGGCGCCTGAAGCAGAATTTTTATTTATGACCTCAACCAGCGCGAAGCGGTTGGCGACCTCGGCGGCGTAAACGAAGAAACCTCTTGCCGTAAAAAAAATTACAATTATAAAAAACAGCGGCAAAACCAATTTTTTGAATTTACCGGCGCTCATGCCGGGCGTACCCGGCTCATCTAAGATCGTTGGTTTGAACG
The DNA here is from genome assembly GCA_964551445.1 of uncultured bacterium. Lineage (GTDB taxonomy): Bacteria > Muiribacteriota > UBA9980 > UBA9980 > UBA9980 > DAOPXV01. The sequence continues at coordinate 2,680 of CAZKCG010000029.1, forward strand.
GCTCTTCATCGTAGTTAAATATGACGATAAACGCTCCAACCGCAAAAACGACTTGTTTAAGCCACATATGAAAAACTATTTGCGCGTCGGACTTGAATATCCAGAGCGTTTTTAAAACGATGAAATATATAAGCGATGAAAAAGATATCACCTTAAGCGTTTCGACGAACAGAGCTTTATTGCCGCATTCGTTAACGCCGGCCTTTTTGGCCGTCACGGCGGATGCTGGAGCTTCCGATACGCCGGCCTTTTTGGCCGTCACGGCGGATGCTGGAGCTTCCGATACGCCGGCCGCTGAAATTATATAAATTAAAAATGAAATAAGCGGAAGATAATAAAAAGGAGTAAAAATAGCGTTGGTGAAAACACCGGTAATTACGAATAAAACAGTAAAATTCAAAGCATGCGAACTGCGCTCTTCCTCTTTGGACAGGTTCATCCGCGAAAGAGCCGGGACCGTTTTTTTAATAATTAAAAAAAACGGAGCGAGATAGAGCGCGGTTCCGGCGATACCTGTTTCACATAACTTTTGAAGTATGAAGTTATGAGCGTCAAGGCCGGAAATACCCGAGACCCTGAAACTTTCAACAGAGTATGTGCCAGGGCCGGACCCGAAAACGGGATTTTGAAGCCATACCCGGGCGGCTATCTTCCAAATGTAGAGCCGGTCTCCGAAATTAAAAAGCGTTTCCGTGTCAAAAAGGCTTTTCAACCGCTGAATAAAATTCGGGTCCGCGATAAAAGAAGGCAGGAATATAAGAACCGCAAGGCCTGCCGTAGTATAAATAAAACCCGCCGTTTTTTTCCGCGTATAAAAAAAGATGAAAGCGCATAGAAGCGAAGCGGCGGCAAAACCAAGCATTCCTCCGCGCGATTTGGTTAAAACTATTGAAACGCCGGTCAATATGAATATCATGCAATGAAATATCAGAAGCGTTTTATTGGATCCGGCGAGATATTGCCGCACAATGAAATATAACGCGAATGCAGCGGCGATAATAAGAAAAGACGCCAGAAGATTAGCCGGCACGGCCTTGTAATAAAGCCTGCCGTCCTGATGCATGGACGCGCCGTAATAAAAAACCGTGAAAAGAAGCTGGCAGACGAAATAAACGACAAGCGGATAAAAAAGCTTGAAAACCATATCGCGCGCCTTTGTAAATCTTGAAAAAATAACGCGCATAACTAAATAGATAGAAAAAAAAGATGTCTGATAAACCATTTCACGGACGGCCGCATCCGCGTTATATGAAAAAAAGGACGCGGCTCCGTTATACGCAAGATCCGTGAACAGCAAAATATCAATGATGGTTATGCCGCCGCCGGCAAAGTTTTTCCATGCGCCGGATCTTACCGCGCCCGCGAAAAAAATGAGGCACGCGAAAGATAATGGCGCAGCTATGGCATAGTTAAGATAATAATTGACCAGATTTTGTTCGAAGATCAATACGGCTAAAATCGAAACAATACAATAAATGAAAAATTTAGCGTAGGGGCTCAAATTATTGTAATCCACAGAATTGATCACGATCCGTTTTATATTTTGATGGATTTTACTATAAAATCGGCTTTTTTGCAACTTTTATCGTAAATCCGAAGTTTTTTTCATCAAAATTGAAATCGAATTTCCGCTTATTATAACCGCTAATTATCCGATATTATTAACGGAGACTTTTTAAAAGAAACGAGTGTCTATTAATTTAAAGATCGGAAGGCAACATGAACAATAAAAATTCAACCTTTATCATCATTATAATTTTTCTCGCGATAACCGCGTCAATATTATTCGTATATTCGCCGCGCGACGGGAGGGGCCCGGAAACCGCGAGCGTCAGACCAAAAGAAGAAAAAAACGAGATCCCCTCTGAAAAAATGAAACTGCGCGTTTCAGGTATGAGCCGCGATATGGCCGTATATTCGATATTTCAGCTGACTCTCGCGTCCGGCGAGATAGGCCTGAAAAAAGAGTATGAGGCGACGCTCGACAATCCCGCGTCCGAAATGTTTTTCCTCAAAAAGATAGATAAAACGCTCATTTTAAGCAGCGACCGCAAAAGCATTTATATTTTCGATGAAATTTCGATGAAATTCGAGAACAGGGCAGTCAATTTTTTCGACGGCAGCAATAATCCCGACGAAATATCCGGCGCGGCGCTGAACTCCACCGAAAGCCTTTTCGCGGTATCGCTTTTATCTTCACAAAAAATAGAAGTGTTCTCGGCTTCAGGAATGCAGAAAGTTTTTTCGATAGATACGGCGGCCGGAAAATGCTCGAAGATCTTCTTCGACGATAATGACTCGCTTTATTATACCTCGGGAAATGAGGCGGCCACGGTCCTTTATAAATGCGATCCGCCGTATTCGGCACCGCGCGAATTATACAGATTATCGCTGCCGGTGGGAATTTTCGCTGCACTGCCTGGAAACGGGAATTTCATATTTTATAACGAAAGATCGAATTCGACCTTCGGGTTCAACCTTGCGTCGCTTGAAAATAACATGATATTGCCGGCGTTCGCCCCAAAATCATCACATCAGAATGATATCGCCGCCATCCTTCCTATCTCGCAGAAGGAATTCGGCCTGATAAGAGGCGATATAGGGGAAATGGCTGTTTTTGAAAATAACGGCCGGACGATGAAAGCGGCATGCGCATATCTTTACGGATCAAGGCCCGTGACGAGTTTTCCGAAAGATCTGAAGTATTCCTTCATCGGTGCGGCCAATGGCGCAGAATTCTCATTCTTTGAAAAGGAAACTAAAAAATTCACGAAAAACGCAAAACTTTCAGAGATAAGTTCGATATCGGCCGCGTCGCTGAGCGGTATCTGATCTATTTTTTCAGCGATTCTATCAAAAGATCAAAATCGCTTTTGACCTTCGCGTAAGTGTTCGCGGTAGCGTTAAGCCATATCAGAAGGCCGTAGTTTTTATAAACTGAAACAAGCGTCGCGCCTTTCATTTTGGTCCCCTCGTAGTCGACCTCGTATTCCCACATCGCGCAAGATTTTTCGGGCATATCCCGCTCGAAGGTTATCTGAAAACCGGAACCGCCGTTCTTCTGCTGGTTCTGTTTCCATGTTTTCGAAAATTCTTTGTAGTCGGGGATGACGCCCGTATCCAAGATCTGGCCGGAAACCGAAAGCGATATCTCGGCCGTCTTCTGAAGCGCCTCGTCAAAAACTCCGCGGCCCGCCATATAGATGGAGCTCGTCTGATCGTCTTCGCATTTGGTCATATAATAAAGAGCGGGCTTTACAAATGAAAAACCCATGTTCGAACACACGATCGATTCGGCCGCCAGGTTTTTAGGCAGCAGGATCTCGGAAGTTCCGACGCCGAGTTCGACAAGCCATTGCGCGGCCCTGTCCCCGAATTCAGAACCGGACTCGGCCGAAGCTATCTCTTTCCATATTTTTATGGCTTCGTCTTTTTTCTCCATTTTAAAAAGGGCCGAACCCAGGTTGAATTTCATCTCCGTGTTTTGTGGATATATCTTGACCTGTTCGCGGAGAAGAGTTTCAGCCGAATCGTATCTTTTCATATCGAAAAAACATTTGGCCACGCGAAGGCTAGCCGCCGTGTCGGACGGGTCCATCTTCAGCACTTTCTGATAACTTGAAATGGCTGATTCGTATAAGGCTTTGAGCCTGTATGCTTCGCCCTGCGCGAAATAAAGTTTTGCCAGATTCGAAAACTTGTCGATGCCCTTCTGAGCCGAAACGATGGCTTCGTCGTATTTTTCGGAGTTTATGTAACTGAACGAAAGCTCGGCGTAAATATGCCCGAGAAGCTCGTTCTCAAAACTTCCGGCGCCGGTTTTATTTTCGGCGGCGGTCACGGCGCGGTTCAATATCTCGACGGCCCTTGTCTGTTCGCCCGTAAAGTTAAGCGCCGTACCCAGGTTGAACATTATGTGAACGTTCTGCGCGTCGTTCTTCAAAAGTTTACTGTAGATCTCGACGGCCCGGCCGTATTGCTGGCTCTGAAAAAGGCTTTGAGCGTCCTCAAATTCACCCGCTCCCGCTGACGCGATAATACCTATAGCGGCTAACGCGGCAAAGGCCGCTCCGATCAAATTTTTTTTGAGATCTCGCATTATAAATTCGTCCTTTCGCAAGAATTTCCGCTTCGCGCGGTAAATTTATTCGATCATATGCCGCCGCTTGAGCGTCGACATGGATTTAACGCACTCGTCGGCATAAGGCCCTGCCGGGTCCAGATCATACACTATGCCGTAATGCAGGATCGCCTTTTCGTAATCTTTTTTCATGCGGTATATCGAGGCCAGCTTGAAATGCGCCTCTGTGAGGTCGCACCTGTAAAAAATGGCCTTTTTATATGATTCCAGCGCGTCATTCTTCATGTCGCGGCCGTAATAATAATAATAACAGTTGCCCATTTCAACGTTCATGTAAGGGTTTTTTTCGTCTATCGCCTCGAACCCCCGCTTAAGAGTTTCAAGCGCGGTATTATACATCTTGGGATTGGTTGCGCCGAGTTTTTCGTAAACTTCGCGGATCGCGGCGTATGACGGAATATAGCAGTTATTAACCGATATAGAGTGTTTAAGCTCCATAACAACGTTTTCAATTGTAGAGCCGAGAACATCAAGATCGTCCGGCAGCTTGAAATAAAGGTATCCAAGCTGAAAGCGAATGTCGGCCCGTTCCGGATAAGCGCCGATATCTTTTTTCAACGACTTGATGAAAGATGATATCTTCGATATTTTCAAATTTTTATCGGCGAGCGCCATCGCCAGAAAAAGCTCGATAGATTTCATGGCCGGAACGAAATTGTCCGGCGCGATCTTCGCGGACTTATTATAATAATGGACGGCGGACTCAAGATTACCCTGTTTTTCTTCGTTATAAGCGACCTTTAAAACGGCCGAATTTATAAAATTGACCATGCTCAGATTATCTAGAAGCACGAACTTGTAAAAAGAGATCGAAAGATTCTGCGTGTTGTTTATAAGCGCGTATTTTTTAGCGGTATGCGCCACGGACGGGCTGAGCTCGAGATCGAGATCGGCGATAACGCGAAAATGCTGATAGGCGTCGAATATTTCGCCGGTTTTTTCGAGGGCCTGCGCGTAAACGAACGCGGCGTAAATATCTTCGGGGTCGCTCTCGTATGCCTCTCTGGCCGCATCCATAGCAGTTTCGAATATCTTTTTATCCTCGAATATCCATTTGGGCGTGTTAAATACCGTATAACCTATCGAAAACCCGGTCATAAAATCGGTGTTGCCGTTTATGCGGCTTTCGATAAGGGCGTCCACGAAAGCGTTAAAATCGGGCGAATTGCCGAATATAAGAAACGAGGCTTTATGAAGATATAAAAGCATCAGGGCCATTGAATTATCCGATGAGATCGCGGATAATTTCCCGAGCGCCTCCCTGCATCCGTCTATCTTCGAAAGTTCGAAAGATATAAGAGCTATGGTAAGGTAGATCTCGGGAAGCCTTTCGTAAGTTTTATAATTATAATCGAATATTCTTTCCAGTTCGAATACGGCGCGCTCAAAATTTTTCTGTTTCATGAGATTTTTCGCGAGCCTGTAATGAGCCTCTATGAACTGCGGATTTATTTCAATTATGTTCTCGAAAACATGCATGGCCTCGGTATAATCTTTTTCGTTCTCTTTCTCGTCCGCTTCGCGCAGAAGAAGCATGACCTCCTTGTCCTGGCGGCTCTGCTTGAGCTTGTTCAAAAGTTCATAGGCCTTTTCGTTCTCCGGATTTATATTGATCACGTTATTGAGATAGAGTATCGCGTTCTCGCGGACGCCGTCCTTGAAGGCTATCTGGGCCATTATGAAAGACGCCTTTTCATATATCTCTTTCGACATCATGTTTATATCAGGGGAACGGACGGTTTTAAATTCATCCTCTATGCGGGATATCAGGTACCTTAAAAATTCCTCGGCTTCCGGATAATTGCCGTTTTTAAAAAGATATTCGCCGATATAGAACCGCGAATAATGATCCTCGGGATCTAAAGCGAGTATCTGGCGGCACTCGGATATGAATTTTTCGTAATTTCCGCTGCTCATGTAAATTTCGGAAGTACGCTTGAAGGATTCGATATTTTTCGGGTCTATCGTTTTTATTCTTTCGAATGTCTTAATGGCTTTGTTCATCTGATTTATTAGAATGTAAGCCTCGCCGAGCCTGTTTAATATTGAAATGTCGCCCGGCGTTTTCGCGTCGGCGCTTTCGAGATATCTTACGCCGGCGTTGAAATTATTGGCGTTGATGTGCATACAGCCGGTCTCCACGTCTTTTTCCGCTTCACTTTTCAGGCTTTGAAGTTTCGCGAGGCTGTAAATGTTATTGAATTCCTCGAATTCAAATATTATATAATCCTCGGCGTCATAGTTATTTTTATAGGATAAGACCATCTCCGCGGCCGCGTTCATTCTGCGGTAATTTTTAAGCTTCATATTGTAGATGGTAGCTGCGAAATTCCTGTAAAGCACGAACAGCGGCTGATTTGAGATCCCGGCGGTCTCGGCGGCGTCTTTTAATAACGACGACGCTTCCGACATGAAATCCTCAAAACTTTCGTTTCTTGCCGAAAGAGAAAGCAGAAAGGCGTTTATCATATTCAAAAGCGACCTTTCGACCGGCGAAACGCTTTCGCGGACGGCGTGTTCATAAATGATGGAAAAAGCCTTGTCATACTGTTCTATATTCGAAAGATGATATGCGTGAAGCATGGCTATATAAGGGCGCGCGGCGCTTCTATCCTTTAGAAGCGATTCGGAATACGCCGCGGCTGCTTCAGAACCGCCGGAATTATAAAGACATTTGGCGATATAGATCTCAGAGCGGCGCTCGTATGGGAAAATTTTCTGATAATACTCAAAGATGCGCTGGGCTTTTTCATATTGCCGGGCTTTCAAAAATATCTTGCCGAGAAGGAAACGGCCCTCGTCGTAGTTCGGCTGAAGTTCGAGGCATTTTATGATGGGATACTGGGCCTCTTTAAGGGCGCCTTTGAGATAATAACATTTAGCCTGAAGGTAATGCGCGAAAAAATTATTGCTGTCCGAATCTATAAGCTGGTGTATGACCTCGTTCGCCTTGTCGTAGCGGCCGAGATTTATCAGCATATCGGAATATTCCGATTTTATGGAATTCTCGTGCGGAAAATCAGAGACCGCCTGTTCTATTTGAGCTATGAGCGCCTCGGTGTTCAGCGAGCCCGCGAAGGCCGGATTATCCTTTAAAAATCTGAACAGGCGCGCGATGTTATTTTCGGCTGAACTCATTTCACCCTCCTGTCCCTTATAGGAACGACCTTTCCGGTGCGCGCGACGCGCTCTATTTCGCCGGCCTTCATTATAAATATTTCCGGCATGGCTATCCATCCGGATTCTATGGCGTTTTTAAGCTTATAAGAATATTTAGTCAAAAGCACGGCGAGCTTCGCTCTTATAGCTTCGGTCCGCCGGCGGTCGATATCGCAGCCGTCTTTTAACTCCGCGTAAAGTTCGATGGCGTCGGCCCCTTGTTTAGTGACGCCGGCGACCTGAAATATGGAAGATAGTTCGGATATTTCGGATATCGCCGTATCAAAATCGTGAGCAGTGATATTGGCGCCGCCGATAACGATTATATCATCGCAGCGGCCAAGAAGCTCGAATACCCGGTTCGTCCGTCCGCACGGGCATATTGTTCCGAGAGGCGTTCCTAGATCTCCGGTTTTAAATCTTATGACCGGCATTTTGAGCCTGTTGAGATTCGTAACGACTATCTCGCCGGCCTCGCCAGCGCGGGCAGCGGTCCCGTCTTCTTTTATGAACTCGATATACTGATAGCCGGTCAGCGCGTGATGAAGCGAACCGCCCGACATATGCGAACACTGAAACCCGATAGGGCCCGAATCCACCGCGGCGTAACCGGCCGAAACTATTTTTTCGACGCCGAAAACGCTTTTGAGATAATCGCGGGCGGGTTTACGCATATGTTCGCCGCCGTAGAGGACCAGATCTATTTTAATACGCTCACTCTGCGTTTCGGCGTACTGCGCAAGTTTTATTATTATCGAGGGAAGTCCTACCAGAACGCCCGGGCGGAGCTTCTGCATGAATTTATAAATCGTTGCGAAATCGGCGTTGCCGCCTATCGGGAGATTGGTTACGCCTATCTTTTCAAGCGCGAGATTGGCCACTATAAAGGAGGTCCAGAGACCGCCCGCTATAAAAAGATTAGCCGCGCGGCTTTTCGGGCCGATGCCGGCTACTTTATAAATGGAAGCCAGCAGGTCCGTCACGTATCCAAGCTCTTCATTAGAATAAACCGAGAACTTCGGTTCGCCCGTCGATCCGCCGGAAGCGAATATAAAAGCTTTTGAAAGGTCTGCGCCGGATACTATGTCCGTCGAATCGGGAAGACAATTTTGATATATCTCATTCTTTCCGAGAAAAGGAACGCGCGCGAATTTTTCAAAAAACTTGCCGTCCGCCGGCATGTCAAATAATTCAGGGTTTATTACTTTTTTATAATATTTAGTTTCATTGTAAGCCGTATATAGAATATTTTTCAGCCGCGCTGCCGTGAGGTTTCGGGAATCGGCCCCGTCCCATAAAAGAGAGGCTTTTTCCGCCTCAAAACCCGGCAGTTCATATGAAACGTAACGGACAATTGAATTTAAAAAATGCTTGCCGTCGTGCGGTGAGCCTTCCGGCGGACCGCCATGATCGCCCGGGAAAAGAACGCGGTTGGCGCCGAGCGAATATAGTTTTTCAGCCGCCGCCTCGCGCGAGACGGGCGCGACATGAAGTGAAACGGCCTGAAGGTAAAAGCCCATGCCGGATATCGCTGAATAAAACTTGTCGATCGAGGATATTTTTTTCACTATGACGGTCCTGAAAAGCGGCGATGTCTCGACCGTTTCATTCCCGGTAAGGATCACCGTGCAGTGCGGGCCGCTCTTTTTATAATAAGTTTTGACGCCGCCTTTTATCTCCTGTACCCTCGACCGTTCGCGGGTTTTCAGGATCTCGACGCCCTCGTCCATCGTAAGTTCCTTCATCGGAAGCACGGATGCTTTTTCACGCAGCGCCTCATATAATTTTTCACAGAAGCGCTCTGCGGAGAATTGTTTCGATTCGATAAGATAGATATTTTGCGGCGAAGAGCAGGCCGCCTGTTCCCAGATAGAAATATCCATGGATAATCCGGCGCATACCGCTTCAAGTTCTTTTTCCGTTTCAACCGCCATAAGATCGATGAACGAAAAACTTATCTTAGGCCCGTATTCGATGATGCGAGCTTTTATCGATGTGCCGGAGCGCCACGCCTCGACGGCTTCGGCTCCGCCCCAGACGACCACGCCGTCCATGTTTTCCTTGAAAACTTTTTCCGACGCCCCGTCTCCGCCCTTGTAATAAAAAATTGAAAAACAGTCGGAAAATACGTTGTTTTTATCGAATTCGATTATGGCCCGCGCGAATATAAGAGGAAAGCTCATGTCGCCGCGCGAGAGTTTCAAAAAATTCAGGTTCTTGGTTATAAAGCCTGAAACAAGCGAATCCACCGCGGATAAAAAGACGTTAGAAGCCGATATGTGAAGAAGATTTCCGAGCGGAACTATTTTCATGCTTCCCGCGAAAGATTTGGCGTATTCGAGCGAATCAAGCTTATTGATTGCGGTTTCGGCGTGAAGCTCCGCAGCGATGCGTTTTTTCAGATAATTCGCGGAAGTTATATATGATATCGCGTCGAACCCGAGCTCCAGCATTTTATCTGAATAGCCGGTCTGCGATTTCAAATAATTCCACGCTTCGACGCGCGGCCCGTAAGATTTATCCGACCATGCCCGGGAAACGCGGTCCAGGATATTTATTATCTCCAGAACGCTCGCCGCCGCTATTTTCTCTTTTTTATGGGCCGATGCTTTTATAAGCTCCTCGAAATTTTCCGGAACCGGGTCGAAATCATCGACGAATCTTCCAAATAAATACGCTTCGGGCATCTTCGCAACATCACCTTTTCGAAAGTAGTTCAGCCGCCTGTATGGCGCAGCCTTTGTGTTTTTTTACCCCGCCCCTGCCTGCTAACTCTATATAATCCCCGGCCCGGCCACATCCGCAGTTTTTACGAAGGACCGCCTTGTCGGTGCATAATAGCGAGATCGACGGAACGGAATTTATGTAGGGCGTATAAAGATGTAAAAGCCCGGCCTTGTCATAACCCAGGTTCTCATGGGTCAGCGGGTCACGCACCGCGGCGAGACTATATATCGGAACATGAATATTCGAATTTTCGCACTCGACGTAAGGTATGCCGTGTTCGACCATTCCGAAACAGTCGCGAGTGTTCTCGGGCGCGATACCGAGGATCTCGCCTATCTCGGCCTTGAACCGCGATTTAACGATCTCCTTTTCCTGCTGGCCTTTCCATCCGCCCCCGGTCATAACGAATGATTCCGGATGAAAGCTGAAATTCTTCCCGCGTTCCTCCCGGAGCTCCGTCAGGATCTTATATATAAATGCCGGAAATCCAAGCACTCGGAGCGGCCGTTTTTTATCCTTTGAGAATCTTATGAACCGTTCCTTGACGCCCTCTTCGTTCAAAAAGAAATCCTTCTTTTTTTTATCGAACTCAATGGCGTAATAGACCTCGTGGCGCGGCGCGAAACTCGTGAGTATCTTATCGGAGAAAGCGGTTCCCACGTTTTTAGCCACGCTCGGATCGTATGTGAAACAGATGTAATTGACCTCGCGGCTATCGTCGACCATTCCGAGGGCGCCGTATATATTTCGCGCTATCTTTAAAATCCTGTCGTATGAGATCTTATCAAGCACGATGCGGCTCCGCTGTCCGCCCGTTCCGGAAGAAGTCAGTTCGAGTTTTATTTTTTCCTCCGGCACTGAAATTATCTCGAATTCCTTGAAATTATTGACGAAAATATAAGGAATGTTGTATATATCATCGAAGCATTTCAGCGACGAAGGCGTGAAATCCTGACTCATGCAGAGTTTGTAATAGAAATCACAGTTGTAGAAATGCTGGCTGAAGGATTCGCGCATCGCCTCGAAAAACTTTTCGCATGACGCGTCGTTAAAGATAAAAGGGTCGGTGATATCGTATAAAGTATCGGATTTCCTTCGCATAGCGCTTGCCCTTTCGAAATAATTAAATGTTTTAATCGTTGAAAATATTAGTCTCATCGTCGAACGGCTTATTGAATCGCAGCATCTGATTATACCAGCACTCCATGAAAGCCTCCAGAAATTTCTGGTTGTTCTTCACGAGATGGATCTCGGTAAAATCAAGATTTACGAAAGAGCGGGACATGGCCAGATAATCGATGCGCTCGCCTTCGCTTGTCATCGACATCGCCGGGAAATAGGAGCACGGAAGGAACTTGGCTTCCAGGGCCTGTTTTTGAAGCATCGGATCGAAGGCCGAAACGAGAAGCTCCACGTATTCGGCGCCCGCGACGGCCTGGGCCGCCCTGCAAAAGGAATTTAACAGATTAGTGAAATTCCGCGCCTGGCATTTGAAACCTATAATGGCCATGTGGCCGTCCTGCCTGTTGATATTGCAGAAGATCTCGTGTTTCATGTCCTTCGAATAGAAGCGCATATTGGGCCTGGAGAACGGGAAAAATCCTGCTATTTTATGGCCGTGCGCGATGTATTCGTCGTATTTTTCAGCGACCTTTTTTTCGTCGTCCTCGTAAATGAACCATATCGATTCCTCCTGCGGCACGTCCTCGAGTTTATCGACGATCAGAGCGTCCTCGAGATGCAGCAGGTCCTGCGCTATTTTATAGACCTTGCGCAGTTCGGGTATTAAAGTCGGCATCAATACACGGTTCTCAAACGCCGTCTTCGAATAATAAACCTCGAGCCCGTGACTTTCGTGTTTCTGCACGCGGCGCACGTTCGGGAATATTCCGAGGCTGATGAAACCAACGTGTTCTAACACCACCTGCGGGGCGAACGAAACAGTTCTCGTGGTGGCGTATATCGCGTCAAAGACCTTTGAAATATTGCAAAGGTAGTCGATGACCTCTTTTACCATGAAATGCATTATATTTTTGCCCTGATATTCAGGAAGAACTACGGCCGCGTAGACCTTTCCAAGTTTATGCGCGGGTTCGACGGCGAATATGACGGAGCCGATAATGCGTTTTTTATAGACGGAAAGATACCAGAAGTGCCCGGTGTCTTCTATTATTTTAGCGGCCGCGTCAGCCCGGGTGGCCTCCGGCAGAGTGTATTTTCCGGAATAGACCTTATTATAGAGTTCCAATATACCGGGTATATCGGATATTTCCGCTCTTCTGACGCCTACTCGCGTATTATCAGGAAGCACCAGGAATTTTCTCATAATCAGTCCTTATTATGTTTTGAATTGATCCGATTTAATTTACTATTATATTAAATATAACATATAGTTGCCGATTATTCAATAATTTTAAATGCCGTTATAAAATAATTTGCCCCCCCGGCGGCGTCCTTTATCCGCAGCTGTAAATAAACTGTTAAACACGCATATAAAAAAACGGGGCCGTTTTTACCGGTCCCGTTCTTTCTTATTTTTTATTCAGTTTTTTTATACTTCAGGGTTAGCCTGCGCGTCTTTTCGAATGTTCTGCAGCCTTCTGTTGGACGAATCCTCGTCCGATCTTAAAATTTCAGCGAACGATTCGAGCAGATTCTTCATTTCGAGCTTGAAAACGCGCTTCGTTTTTCTCAGCTCCTGGATCTCCTTCATAAGTTCCTTCGCTTCGACCCTTGCGTCCTCGATAACTTTTTCAGCCTTCAGCTCGGCTTCCTTCAAAAGAAGTTCCGATTCGCGCTCCGCGTTGACCTTCAGGTCGGACGAGGTCCTCTGGGCCGAAACAAGCGTCTGTTTAAGCGTTTTTTCAAGGTCGATATAATCCTTCATCTGCGCCTTGAGCCTGTCCACCTGTTCCGTAAGATTACGGTTCTCGGCGTAAACTACTTCATATTCCTTGGAAAGTTTCGAGATGAATTCGTTCACTTCGCTTTCGTCGAATCCGCGGAACGATCTCTGAAACACGTGCTGTTGAACATCAAGCGGGGTTAATCTCATTCATACCACAACCTTTCGATAAATTTATAATCTAATATTTTATTTACAACAATCTTATTAAATGCAAAACCAGCATTTCAACCTGATATAAAACGAATATAGCTATCATCGGGGAAAGATCTATTCCCATCGCCGGATTCAGATTGACCGATATGCGAAAGGGCCTCAAAAGCGGTTCCGTGAAAGCCCTCACAAAATTTCGAAATTCCGAATTCCTTCCGAACGGCACCCATGACATTAACATCCTTAATATTATAAGAAGTTCGCAGGTCTTGAAAATTATAACCACAATGTCCGTAAGTGAATAAAACATATTCTTGAAGTAATTATCGACCATCATATAAAAATATTGATAGTTCTATTTTTTATTTTTTGCCTGCTTCCGTTAAATAAAGGCCGTCATTAAATAAAACCGGCGCCCCTTGTCTGATACGGTCGGCCTGCCGTCGTCAACATTTCAGAGAAAAGAGGTGAGTTAATAGAGAATAGTTGCAGACTGGCGCGTTTCACGCGCAATTAATTATTTTAGAACCAGTAACTGATGAAACTTCTTAAAATGGCGGCCGAAAGCCCCGACATCAACTATTCTCTATTCTCTATTCTCTTTATATCTGCTCACTATCCGCTACTATTACCAAACACCGGTAACCCACTTTTATGCAAGCTCTTATTGACAATCCTTATCCTCTTTGTTAAAATGTTATTGATCTTTTAAATAAAACTTATAAAAATTCGAACGGAGGCTGCCATGTTCTATATTAACTACTTCAAGGGCGAACCGACCGACTACATCTTCAAATTCTCCGGCGGAAAGATCCGCAAGGAAGGCGTCGGAATATCATTTTTCAGCTTCGAATTAAATACCACGATCATAGCGGTTCCCGTTAAAACCATAGACGCTGCTTTTATTTTCAACGAAATAACGCTCAACTATCAGGCCGTCGCCGTCCAGGGCCAGCTCACCTATAAAATAAAAAGCCCGCACGAGGTATCGTCGAGACTCGATTTTTCGATAGATCCGCGCACCGGAAGATATAAATCCGACGATCCCGGAAAATTGTCGCAGCGCATGATCAACGCGGCCCAGATCGCGACCCGCGCCGAGATACAGCAATATACGCTCGAGGACGCGGTCAAAAAGACCGGAGTTCTTTCAAAAGAGATACTCGAAAAAATAAAAAAAGACCCCTTCCTCGAAACCATGTCGATCGAATGCCTGAATATCTCCCTCACGGCCGTCACGCCGACGCCGGAGATCTCGAAAGCGCTCGAGGCCGAATACCGCGAGTCGCTCCAGAAAAAAGCCGACGAGGCCATTTATTCAAGGCGCGCCGCAGCCGTCGAACAGGAAAAAAAGATCAAGGAGAACGAACTCGCGTCTAAAATAGCCATTGAAAAAGGCCGCCAGCAGCTCGTCGAATTAAACGGCGCAAATACCATGAAAGAGGCCGACTTTAAGTCGAGATCGACCGCGCTTGAACTCGCTCCGTATAAAGATCTTGACCCGAAGATCCTTCTGGCGCAGGGTTTCAAATCGCTCGGCGAGAACGCTTCCAAAATAGGTAACTTAACGATAACGCCTGACCTTCTTTCGGCAATATTGAACGATAAAAAATAGCGTTTGAACGATAATTCGAATGGAAAAATAAAATGTTCGACAGATTGATAGTTGTCACAAAAAAAACTCCGCTCGAGGAACTCATCGAAAGGTTCAATACCCTCGATCAGGCGAAGTTCTATATCGAACACTCGGGCCAGTCATTTTCGGAATACCAGTCTTTCCATAATTCCTACGGCAGGGCGCTCGAAGAACTGAAAAGGCTCATTCCGCGCGAAATGAAATCGCAGTTCATCGAGCGCGGCTTTCTGACCAATTTTTTATTCGGAATTAATGACCTGGTGATAACGCTCGGCCCGGACGGCCTTGTGGTAAATACCGCCAAATATCTGAGCGGCCAGTATATACTCGCCATAAACCCTGACAGGTCGAAGATCGACGGCGTGCTGCTGCCTTTCGACGTCAAAGCGGCCGGGGCCAAATTCGAAGCTTTACTCAACGGAGCGTTTTCACATACGGACGTATCGATGGCGAAAATATCGCTCGATAACGGCCAGAAGCTTTATGCGGTAAACGATATATTCATCGGCCCCAAAAGCCACACTTCGCTTCGCTATATAATAAAGCACGGCGGACGGCAGGAACCCCAGCTTTCAAGCGGAATAATAGTTTCGACCGGGGCCGGCTCAACGGGCTGGCTTCGCGCCATAGTAGCGGGCGCAAGAGGCGTCGTCGAAAAGCATGACAAGGTCTCGAACATACCTGCCGTATCGACTCAGTTCGCCTGGAACTCCGAGTATCTGGTCTTTTCGGTCAGGGAACCTTTCGAAAGCAAGACCTCTAAAGCAGGCATTATTTACGGCATAATAAACCAGAAACAGCCGCTTACGCTCATATCCCAGACTCCGGCCGGCGGCGTTATTTTCAGCGACGGCATAGAAAGCGACTACCTCGATTTCAACTCGGGCCGGACCGCTACGGTTACGCTCGCCGAAAAAAAAGTCAAACTTATCGTAAATATGCGCGCTTAAAAATAAGGCGCGTAACGCTAAAACCGCCTCTGTTTAAAAGCTATCCCAAAACAATGAGTAACCCTGACACAGCCAGAGCCGCCTCATGCCGTCGCGACGTGTTCGTCAATCAGGAAGAACGGGCGGGCAAATTAGAAACGCATCCGCGGTAGTTATGCGCCATAGCGCTTTAAAAACGCCGGATGATTTACAAAAGTTATTTTTCAAGCACGGTGAATATTATGTCGCGGGCCGAACTCGCGGTCGAGCGGTTAGTGAGATCGACCGTGTTGACTATGCTCCAGCCGTCGGCGAGTTTGGCTTTAAGCGCTTCGATAGTGATGTCGTACTTGCCGTCCACTTCCTGGGCGAATGGTTTTAAAAAAAATACGTCCTGCATGTTTACTTCTCCTTGTTATTTTTATTAAGAGAATTAATTATAGCACATACTCGAAAAAAAGTCATCACGAAACGGCGTTTTTTTCTTGCATATACTGCTGAAATGTAATATAATGTGCGCCTCGATATCCCTCCGGATTTTCCCGGCCGGGTCGGGCGTCATTATGCGCCGCACTCAACAGATTCTTAAAAGCGCCGAAATATAGAGGAAATGAAAGGATTAACTATTTTATGTTCTGGGCATATCTCGCCCTCGCCGGCCGAATAATATTGCTTGGCTACGAAAAGATCCTGGTGAAACAGCTCGGCGAAGACACCGAAAGCGAATCCGCGACCTTCCTTTATTTTTTCATTTCAATGATATTTTTTCTTCCCTGTATGTTCTGGGCGTCCCCGCCAATAAATTATGATTTCATGATATACTCGGGCGTGAGCAGCTTCATCTACTGCCTGGCGTTTCTTTTTTATGTGAGATCGCTTTCGGAAGGCGAGGTCTCGCTCGTAAGCCCGCTTTATAATTTCAACGTCTTCTTTCTGCTGGTTTTGACCGCCGTCTTTCTCGGCGAAAAAATAACGGTCTTAAAGGTGACCGGTTTATGCGTGCTTCTCTATGGCGCGTCATTTTTAAGCCGTCAGTCAGGCATTATCTCTTCGCTAAAAGCCATGTTTAAAGACCGCGCCTGCGTACTGATGATAATCTGTTCTTTTTTTATGGCTATTGGAAGAACCATTGACGGCTTTGTTTTAAAGACAATCGACCCGCTGGTTTACGGTTTCAGTATTTATTTATTCATGACGATATTTCTTTTTTCCTATATTTTATATAAACGAAAATTCCAAAAAGCCATAGATCTCTTCAGAAGCCGCAAACTCATAACGCTTAAAGCGGGAGCGGTCAACGCCTATACCTACCTGTTCCTGCTTTACGCCATAGCCAAAATAGACGTCAGCGTAGCGGAACCCGCTTCCATGCTTTCGATGATCGTCACGGTCTTTCTTTCCAAATTGATCCTGAATGAAGATATCAGCGGCCGTCTGACCGGCGTTTTAATAATGATAGCCGGGGCATGGGCGCTTTTTTTATAGCACTTATAATTCCTTAACATTTGATACATGTAAACGAGCCCGCTGAAAAACATAGAAAAGATAAGATAGATGAGAGAATAGTTATTGAAGTCGGGCTAAAGCCCGCTCTTTTTTATAGCGCGAGTGAGAGACGAGACCATTTAAAAATGTCTGCCGAAGGCAGCAACATTAACTTTTCTCTTTTCTCTTTTAACTATTCACTAATATGTTGTTCCCATTCCAAACACAAAAAAGTTAGTTATTAACGAAGATGACCCGGCCCGGCCTTATCATAGTAGCACCGCATTCTATGGCCGTCTCAAAATCATCCGTCATTCCCATTGAAAGATATTTACAGTTCGCGGGATATTCCTTCCGAAGCGACGCGAACACGCGATATGCGCCATCGAAGCAGCGGCGTATAACGCTTTCGTCTTCGGTGAGTTCGGACATCGTCATGATCCCGGCGAATGTAAGGCATGATAAATTCGCCGTCCCGGCGGCTATTTCGCGCGCCAGTTCTTCGCTGACACCAGCTTTTGTCTCCTCTGAAGAAGTTTTAAGCTCGATGAGAATGTTCATTTTTTTGCCTGATCTTTCGCAATATTCGTTTATGCGTTCCGCGAGTTTCAATGAATCGACGCTCTGAACGGCCGATGAATACGCCACCGCGTCGCGCACCTTATTGGACTGAAGACGGCCTATTAGATGAAACTCGATATTTGAAAAAATAACCGGCTCATTCGTTTTTATATATTCATATTTTTCCTTAAGAGCCTGAACTCGATTCTCGCCGAATACTTTTATCCCGGCCTTTGCCGCGGCTATTATCGCATTCGCGTCTGCGTATTTGGACGCGGCAACGACAGTTATATCATCAGACGAAATAGCCTCTGAACCATATTCATTTTTAAATCTGGCGTTTCTTTTTTCAACCGCCGCCGCGATCCTTTTTTTCAAGTTTTCGATCGCGTTATCCATCTGCATAAAAAGCCTCCTTATTATTCGTATCTGAGCGCGTCGATGATATCTTTCGAAGACGCCATATAAGCCGGATAGTATCCGAAAAACACTCCGGTAAAGACCGAGAAAGAAAAAGAAAGCATGACCGACCATAATGTCGTATAAGTGCTCCAGCCCGTATATACGGACACGCCATAACTTATTCCAAACCCCATAAAAATACCGATCAGACCGCCGAATACCGAAATTATAGTGGCCTCGGCGACGAACTGCACCAGTATAACGAACGGCGTCGCGCCTATAGCGCGCCTTATACCTATTTCACGGGTTCGTTCCGTGACCGTCGCGAGCATGATATTCATAATGCCTATGCCTCCGACAATAAGTGAAAGGCTTGCTATAAGCACCATTACAAGGTTAAATATCTCGACCGCTTTCTTGCTTTGTTCGAGGACCTCCAGCGGAACGATTATCTCGAAGTCGTCGGTGCCGGCATGCCGCCGCTTAAGTATCGAATTTATCGATGTTTTAGCGAACGAAAGACAATCCGTCGATTTAACTTCGATCGACATATCCGATACCCGGTTATAACGCACCTTTGAAAAAGTTTCACCCGATCTTACTGACAGCGGAAATTTTTTCTGCGCGACGGTTATAGGTATATAGATATCGCTTTCCACGTCGCGCGTTTTGATCTGGACCTTTTGCTCGGCGGCCGAGCCTTTTTCGACTCCGCGGCCCGCCGTTACGCCGACGACGGTGAACTGCTGATTATCTATTCTTATCACCGAATTTATGGCGGGCTCGTTAAAAAAAAGTTCCTTGCGGATCTTCGGCCCGATCACGCAGACGCGCCTGAATATTTTCAGATCGTCTGAATCGATGAACCGGCCTTCGACAAGTTTCGAGCGCATTACGCTCTGGAAATTTTCATCGATTCCGACCACGTTCGCCTTAGGCTCGAAGGAATTATATTTTACTTTAGTTTCGGCCATTTCGACCTGTGGCGCTATATTTACAACGAACGGAAGAACAGCCTTTATATACTCGGCGTCTTCGATCGATAAGCCTTCCGATAACCTTCTGACCGCCTCGTCCATTTTATCGCTGTTGAGTTTTACCGCGCGCACGAGAATATTCGTTGCGCCGTACATTTCGATCTGTTTGACGGTCTCTATCTTCGCGCCGTTTCCTATGGCGAGCATGGCGATAACCGCCGCCACGCCGAAAATTATGCCGAGCATCGTCAGAAACGTGCGCAGTTTATTATGCCAGAAATTTATTATTCCGTCGGTTAAGATCTCAATAAACAATAACGTCACCCTCGCTTAATCCGGAAACTATCTCTACTTCTTCAGCGCTTTTAATGCCGATTTCCACCCGCGCGGCCGTTCCTCCGCTTTTTAAAACGAAATATCCGTCGTCATCCCTGAATAAAAATTTGCGCGGCACTTTTAAAACGTCTTTTTTAGAATCTATGACTATATCGAAATTAACCGATATGCCAGGCTGAAATTTAGGGTTTTTGGCGTCAGTTTCGATCTCGACGTCGAAAAACTTGGGCGCCTCGCCGGAAGCCGCGGACCGGCCGCTGAACATGGCGCCGGCGTCCTCTTTCTGACGCGCGAAAAGTCCGATCCTTCTTATTTTTGATCTATATTTTATTTCGGGCGAGGCCGGAAGGTAAAATTCAACTTCCTGACTCGCCGAGATCCTTGTGAACTGTTCTTCAGGAATTATTCCGCTTATATGGAATCTGTCAAGATTCGCTATTTCCATAAAAGTCATCTTGGCACGGGTTATATCGCCTTCCTTGATCTTTCGCATTCCCTCATTGCTCCATTTGCTCACGTATATAGCGGTTCCGGAAATAACCGCCTTTACCGCCGCCTGGTCGATGATCTTTTTGGTCTCGGCAAGCTGGCTTATATTGAATTTGGTCTCGATCGAATTTTTTTCAAGATCATATTCGAGCTTTTTGCGGCGCTTCAGAAGTTTAAGAGAGGTCAGCTCAAAATCCAGCTGCGTCTTTTCAAGTTCCAGCTGCGCTTTAACTACGTTATTCGGCAGGGGCAGCGACCTTTCATAATCGTATTTATATTCGGCTATGGACATATCCGCCTTCGCCTTATTCAGCCTTATTCCAAGCTTCTTGAGTTCGCTGTTTGAAACGTATCCTTTTTTCGCCATTTCCTGCTTCAATTTAAACTCGTTATCCACGCCCTTAAGAGAATTTTCGCATAATTTTATGGCTATGCGGAAATCCTTATCCGTCTCGTATTTAAGCGGAGCTATCAATATCTCATAATCAAGCACGGCTATTTTTTTATCCATTTCCTTTACGGTAAGGGCATTCTCGATCTGACGCAATTCTGACGCGGACCTCTCTTCGATGAGTTTGCGCTCCTTCTCCAGGACCTTCGCGCGAAGTTCCTTTTCCATAAGCTTATCGTTTTTTTCTTTAACGTCTATAAGGGCGATCTCATATCCTTTTACAACCTCGGTGCCTTCATCGACGATCTTGTTTATTTTACCGGAAAACGGCACTGAAATGTTGGTTTTATCCTCCGGAACGAGTTCGCCGATCTCTTTTATGGTGTTGGATATGGATGTTCTGGCCAATTTATAAGATTCGGTCCGCAAACCCTCTCCCGCGGAATTTCTAACGGCGTTCTTTTTCGTCATCACGATATCTCCTGCGGAAACGCCTGAAGTTATCTCGCGCATGAAAAGATTCGACGCTCCGGTGCCCACTTTTTTCAATTCGCCGCCGGCCATTTTCACCATGCCGTCACGCGAAACAGCCTCCCTTGGAACAACCGTAACCTGTTTCTTTTCGCTCATAATTATTTCCGCGTTCACGCTCATGCCTGGCTTTAAATTAAGTTTTGCGGCGTCTTCGAGTATCCTGGCTTTAACCGGAATGTTGCATATCATATTCGCGTCATTATCCGAGACGCTCGCGACGTTTCCGAGTTCTATTATTTCGGCGTTCAAAAGCTTTTCGGTATTGGACGCAAGCCTGAATTCAACCTTCATTCCTTTTTTTATTCTGGAGATGTCGACCTCGTTGACCTTGAACAATATGTTCATCTGATCGAGCGCCGAAATAGACATAAACGGCCAGCCTTCGAATACGTTTATTCCTATCTTGACCTTTTCCTGCTGGCCCTCGGTTATCCATGTTTTCCCGTATATAACGATTCCGTCGATCGGCGCCTTGATCTCAGCGTCGTCTATCGTCGACTGACAGTATGATATATCCTTGGTTATTTTATCGATCCTGTCCTGAACGCCTTTTTTCAGGCCTTTTTTATTTCCGAGAAGTATTTCGTACGCCGACGCGGCCAGTTCCACGGAAAGTGAATCGGTCGTGATTTCAGCCTCTTTATCCCTAAGCTGTTTCGGATCGTTTCCGCGCATGAGTTTTTTCAGGTTGCGCGAAATTATTTCCTTTGATTTTTTTTTCGCGAAAATCTGATTGTTGAGATCGGCGATCTCCGAGTCGGATATATACCCGCTTTTTTTCATAACCTGTTTTTCCGAAAGTTCTTCCAGAAGGCTCTGGATCTCGATCTCTGCGTTCTCGATGTTAAATTCATATTCGAGTTTTTTAGTATAATCGCGGCCGTATCTCATCTGGTCGAACTGGATCTCATCCTTGCGTTTATTAATTATCTCATATAACTTTCTGTTTCTTTTTTCAAATATTTTCAGGTCCTGATCATCGAGGCTTACCTGAAGATCGATCTCTATCTTTCTCTTTTGCAGCATGTTGTCCTCAAGCTGGGTTTTGAGTTCATAAGTTTCAAGCCTGGCCACGACGTCGCCTTTTTTTACGAGATCGCCTTCGTTTCTGAGATATTCGATAATCCCGCT
Source organism: uncultured bacterium (assembly GCA_964551445.1). GTDB lineage: Bacteria > Muiribacteriota > UBA9980 > UBA9980 > UBA9980 > DAOPXV01. The sequence continues at coordinate 24,636 of CAZKCG010000029.1, forward strand.
GAACGGCGCGGATACTTCAAATTTCTCGCGAGCCTCGATCACGCCGTATAGCGGAATGCTCTCGCGGATATCGGAAGTTTTGACTACGAAAGGCGCTTCAAAAGACCCTCCGGCTTCTTTGGAACCGCCGGAAAAAAAGAATAAAACGAAAAGGCAGACGAATCCGGCCGCCGAAAAAGCGTATGTTTTATATCCGTTAATTTTTATCAGCGGCATTTCCCCTCGCTTCAGAGCCTGCGGAAATGTTTATGAGCGAACCTTCCGGCATGTCTTTAATATAATAATAATCGTCATCTTCACTGACTATTTCAGCCATATCAGGCTCTTTTTTCCCGCCCGGCCCTTTAAAAAGAGTCAACTTCATTTCGCGCGGCCTGATCAATTTCACGGTTTTATCCGGCGCGAAGTCTTTAGGCACTTTTGAGACGCCCCCGAATTCGCCGCATATTATATTCACGTCCGCGGACATATTCGGCAGCAGTCTGATCTCGGCGGTTTCGCTGAAATATACGGTCACGTCGAATTCCTTAGGCCCTTTGGGATCGTTATCATCCTTGAGTTTAGCGAGCCTTGAGACCGACTTGACGAATCCGCGGAATGTCTTTCCGGCGAGAGCGCTTATGGATATTACGGCGGCCGAGCCTTCACGGAACATGTCAACGTATTTTTCATTGATCTTGACCGTTATCTTCATATTGGAAAAGTCAACGATCTTGAGTATATTAAGGCCGGCCCAGACCTCCATGCCCACACGGGTTTTTCCCATCCATGAATTGGAATATATGAGCGTGCCGCCGATAGGCGATCTGATCTCGGCATTGTCTATGACGCCCTTAGCCTGATCGAGCTGGTGTTTTTTCTGTTTGATGTCAAGCTGTTTTTTATCCTCCTCGAGGCGGTTTATTTTGAGAAAAGCCTTGAATTCTTTTTTGGTAAGGTCGCCGTCGATCTTGAATTTATCCGCGAGCATCTCGTATTTTTCAACCTCGCCCGTATCGGGAAGTTTTTTATACATCGAAAGTTTATTTCTGTTCTGTTCAAGCTCTAAAATATTGCGCTGATATTCGAGCATCAGGTCCTCGAATTGAAAAGAACTCAAAAAACCTCTTTTCATGAGTTCCTTCTGCGATTCTATCTTTGTCTTGAAATTTCCGATATAAGCTTCGTTCTTCTCTATACCGATCTCGGATATCGCTATATCGGCGGTATCGGCGCCCTGCCTGATATATTCGAGTTTGAAAATGTTAACCTCGTATTGTATGTCTTTTTTCCGTATATCGGTCTTTTTGGTTATTTCCTCAATTATGTTGGTGTTTTTAACGTCCTCCATCTCGGTCTCGGAATTGGCGAGCTGTGAAAGCGCTCTGTTAAGAGCTTCTTCTATGTTTCTGGTCGCGAGCCTGCATATTATTTCGCCGGATGCGACAACTATTCCTTCTTCCGCTAATTTTTCGACCCGCGAGCCCCATATTTTATCGGGCACCGTTACGCTATATTCCTTAACGCAGTCGACGCGGCCGGGGCCCTTAAGCACGACCGCGAAGGTTCCCTGCGGAACGGAGTATGAAGTATATTCAACCGGCATGACCGAAATCTGGCTTGAAAGGCCCAGATATCGGAGCGGGCTGTATGAGCAGCTCGCGACAAGCAAAACCAGAAATATTGAAAGGGCTGTTTTTATAAAAATACCGGATCTTATCATAAATTTAAAGGTCTTTCCCCATAACGTAATAAAAACGACTCCTGGCGACCTTATACTGAACGATAAGGCTGATAACGGTCCTTTTAGCGGCCGTGAGCTTATCCTGAGCGTCGCGAAGGTCGATGTTGGATATCATGCCTTTCTGAAAACTCAGTTTTGAAAATTCATAGTTTTCCTCCGCCTGTGAAAGGCTTTTAGAGCCTATAGCGTAAGCCTCTTCGAGATATTTTATACGGCGCAGGATCTCGCGCTGTTCTATTAAAACTGAATTTTCGAGGTCGGCAAGGCTCATTTTCCGAAGCTCGAGATTATTCTTTTCGGTCCATTCCTGTATCTGATTATCCTGTTTTCCGGGAACAAAGTTATACGAAAGGGTCGAAGTAAAATTATCTTTATAGGACGGGTCCTGATATTCGACCCTGCTGAGGTTTAGTTTGACCTTGGGAAGAGCCTGTTTTTTTATTTTGGAATATTTCATTTCCGCAATTTTAAGCCTTACCTTTTCCGCTTCCAGATCCTCCCGGACGAAGCCTTCTATTCCGCCCGCCGCGACCCTTGACACTTCCGTAGAATCGAGCGGTTCGAATTCAAGGTCATATTTGAGTTCGATACTTTGGGTCCCGCCGCTTTTAAGATCATAGCCTATCGCGTCCATCAAAAGTTCTTCCTGATGTTCTATGTTCTGCTGCTGCAGTAAAAGCGAGTTCTGGGAGTTTCCGAGATTGACCTCTGAATTCAAATAATCTATTTTATTGGCGAGCCCGAGTTCATATTTGGATTTAGAATAATCGAGCATCTCTTTCCATCTGTCGCGGGAACTTTCAAGAACTTTATATTCTTCGCGGGCCAGAGCGAGATCATAAAACTGTTTGATGAGATTGAATTTGAATTTTTCGCGTTCATTGGCGAATGTTAAAAGATCAAGGTTATAACCATATCTGGTCATTCGAAGGTCCGCGTCGTCGAGCCTTCTCAGATCAAGAGACAGCGAATAACTTGTGGTCTGGCTGTTGATCGTATCGCGGTTCTCGCTTCGTGAAACGGAAAAATTCACCAGATCGGCCACTTTCTGGCTCAGGCTGTACTGATAATCGTTCTTGTTATTAACGCTTACGGCAAAATTAGGCTTGTAGCCGATCTCAGTTAAAAGTTTGTCGTTATTGCCGTTTTTAAGAGTTATATAAATTTTTTTCATATCGCGGGAATCTGAAACGGCCTTCGCTACTATCTCTTCGAGGGAAGAAGCGTAAACCGCGCCGCTATGAAATAATAAGACCGTGAAAAACAGGAAAATAAGAAAATTCAACAATGATTTAGCTTGCATTACGTACTCCTAAAAACTATTTATGCGCAATAAAAAACAGCAGAAACGCTCGTCTCCGCTATTTAATATTTTCAAACCGCTTGACTTATTGAGTTGATTCATAATATAATAATTAGCGGGCTATGTCAAGTTAATTTTAACGGCTAAGGAGAATGATATCTTGCAATCCTCGTTTAAAAAACTGCGTTATTTTATCGACAACATCGATTCATTGATTTTTAAACTTTTAAGCAAACGGATCAGGATATCAGGAAAGATCCAGTCGTTGAAACCGTCTCCGTTAAAATTTTCTCCCGAGCGCGAAAAAGAGATACTTAAAAACTGTCCGCGTGAAGCGCTCGATATCTATATTTCCATTCTTGCCGCTTCCAGGATCTGGCCCGCGGGCGCTAAATGGTTTTTTATAAGCAGCGGAACCAAAGACAGGGACGAACTTGCTCTGCGATATTTCCACAAAATTTTTGGCGGCGGTATAAAGATATCCGAACCCGGCGATATTGAAACTTTATTTGAAGCGGCCCGTAAAGCTTCATACAGTAAACCCGTATTCGTTATCAGCCAGAGTTCTTCATGGCTAAAAAAACACGCCGGAGAACTTTTTTTCAAGCACGCCGATTATAAAAAAGGCGCGCGCAAACTTTTTGAATTCTATTCGGACATCGCCCCCGACGGCGAAAAAAGCGTTACTATTAATCTTTGAAAGCGAGTATCGCCCGAGCGCTTTTCAATAGATACGGGTGAGCGCTCTTTTCGATCGACAAAGTGACCATATTATTTCCGCTCTTGCAAAGATTGGTTATATCAAAAGATGAAGTTTCAAGCTTGTTGCTGACTTTAACCGCTTCATAATTCGCCTTCGAATCGTTCACGGAGATCGTGATCGGAGCGTCGGCCGTGAACTTATCTTTTTTCACGGTCCTGTTGGAAAGTTCCAGCGTCACCCTTCTCGGAAAGGTTTTTATATTAAATGAAAAAGTCACTATCCCGGCTTTTTCGCTCGCCTTGAGCATTAAAAAATGCGAATCGCCGCTTTTAATGAACGAAAAAAGACTTTCGTTTAAAATACAGGCCAGATCGCCTCGCGCCGCACCCGCTGAAAAATCGGCCTCTAATATAGAAAAATCAGAACCAGCTTCTTGCTCCGGGGTCTTAACCTGCGATTCGTTATTCGCAAGCGGGATCTTTACTTCTGATGCTGCCGCCGGAACCTCAGCGCCTCTGGCATCCTTCTCTTTTAAAACAGGCGGCAGCGGAGTGCTCTGGATATCGCTTCTGACGCAGCTGTCGTATGCCACCCATAAAAGCTCGTTTTGCGGGTCCGATTGCAGCGCGCCTTTCAAAAGCGACTTGGCCGCGTCAAATTCCTTCTGGTTCATAAGTTCCATTGCTTTCTTCAAAATACCGGAATTTTCAACCGCGCCTTTCTCCGCGGCGCGAAGCGCCGGAACGGTCAAAAAAAAGAAAAAAGAAATCAGGAAAAAGAAAAGAAAAGCTCTGTTATTAGATAAAAACATTATTTATGCCTCCAAATGTGCTCTTTATTAAGACGATAGTTTATTCCGTTACATTGCGGCCGGAACTATTTATAAGTAATTTCAATAAATTTATCCGCGGCAGACTTTCCGATGCTTAGCTCCATTCCTCATTTGCCTTCAAGCTGCTTTATATAAGGCGTCAACTCTTCAGAATAAGCCGGATCTACGGATATCGCCTGTTTGTATTCGGCTATGGCCTTCCGGTTATCGCCCGTCATCTGATATAATATTCCAAGATTATAATATGACCTTCCGTCGGACGGTTTTAAGGCTTTAGCTTTAACCAGTTTCACTTCAGCGGTTTTAAACCCGTTCGACTGCGCGTCAAGCGTCGCGGAATTTAAAAGCGCGTCATAGTGATCGGGTTTTATTTCAAGCGCTTTATTATAGCATGCGGACGCGCCGGCGGCATCGTTCCCCGCCTCGTAATATGTCCCGAGATTGAAATGCGCCACCTCGTTGGCGGGGTTTATCATTATCGCCGTCTTCGCGCACTCTATAGCGTCTAACGCTTTACCGGTGTTGAAATAAGCGTAACCAAGGTTATTATGGAGTCTGTCGTGGCCGGGATTGATAGCGAGGCCCATCTTGCAGACGGTTATCGCGTCGGCGTATTTTTTTTGCAGCAGGTAAATATTTGAAAGTTTGTAATAGGCTTCAAAACGGCGCTGATCGATTGCCGCCGCTTTTTCGAAATATCCGGCCGCTTTAGTTATATCTCCGGTGTTTTCAAGAACTATGCCGTAATTTAAATTCAGGTCGTAATCCCGGGAATTGATCTCCATGGCTTTCTTATACATTTCAAGAGCGCGGGCGTCATCCTTGCTTAATTGATATGAGATCCCGATATTATAAAGCGCCTCGAAATTCGCCGGTTTTATTTTAAGAACTTTTTCATAAGCCGATATCGCGCCGCCGTAATCCCCCCTTGAAATAAGTTCGCGGCCCGCGCTTATAAGCACTTCAAAAGAATCCGCCGGCGGGATATTTTCACCAGCCGCGCGAGCGCGGGCCGGCATCAGCGATATTATATTCACTGCCATCAGAATTATTATAACGATATATCTCAAAGTCAAAACCTCCGGTGATCTTAGTACGCACATATTAACAAAATATCGAGTTCTTGTCAACGGCGTCGGGCCGCGCTTGACAAAAATCATTTTTACTGATATAAAATCAGCTCAAAATAATACGCTGCCGGCGTTCATCCGCCGCAGCCCGGAGAAAGACCCGATGAAACAGGTGCTTATATTTTTAAAGTATCATCTTATCGAATATAAGAACTTACTTTTAAACGACAAGCGGCGCGCTATTTTCTGGCTCCTTCTGTTATCTTCCCCGCTGATAATAGCCGGAAATGTTTTCGGCTTCATTAAATTCCTGGCGGCCGCGCTGAAAAACGCCCAGGTTCCGGTCGTTTTAAATTCCATGGCGTTCGGCCTTTTCGTGCTTTTCGGATTTACCGCTTCTACTAATTTTTTTATGACGATGAAATTATTTTTCGGTTCGGGATATTTTGAAAGAATGGCTTACCTTCCCATAACTTCCGGCGCGATGTTCACGGTAAAAGTATTGGAAGTTATCTCGCGCGCAGCCCTCGACCTTCTTTTTTCAATACCGCTTATAGCCGCCATAGCCGGAGCTTTCGGCGTCCGCTTCTTTCACTGGCCCGCTATAGCCGCCGCGGTATTGATGCTGGAAGCCGTGATATGTTTTTTCACGATATCGCTCCTGCTTGTCGTGACCCGTTACTTTTCAAAACGGGCAGCCGAGGCGATAGCGTGGCTTCTCAATGTTTCATTCGTCCTGCTTTTCATAATAGCGCAGAATTATCCGGCCGCGCTGATCGAAAAAGGCGGCGTAACGGCGAAAAGCCTGCAAAGTTTCATCGTTTTTTTCAACAGCGCTTACTTCGACCTTCTTCCCACGAAATGGCTCGTGAATATGATTTACTCTTTTTCAAACGGTTCGACGGCCTTCGCGTATTACAACTTTTTTTTGCTGTTCGCCCTGTTTGCGGTCTCTGGATATACCGCGAAACGCCTTTTTGAAAACTCTTTTTTTTACGGATGGCAGGCCGAGAATTATTCCGACGGAAAAGTCCCTGTCGCCGCCGGCTCCGGGATCGCATACAGCCATCACGGAATTTTTTTCACTCTGTTAAAGCGTGAAACTCTTACTGTTTTACGCACAAATCAGATCCTTTATTCGATATTTATAATGCCCGCCGTATTTTTCATTTTTACCGGACTCGATATCTCATTCGGAAACATGAGCTCGGTGCCGTTCCTTTTATTTACGATCTATATCTCATGCCTGAACTCGACGCTTTTCGCCTTCGGCCTCGAAGGCGCCGGAATAATCGCTTTCAGGTCGCTCCCTTTCTCACCTGGTATTATCTTTCGCGTAAAATATCTTGTGTTCGGCGGGCTTAATTTTTTTATAATGGCGCTTTGTTTTGCCTTCGCTTCTTCAATGAAAAAACTGCCTCTTTACGCAGACGGTTTTTTACTCTTTGCCGTGTTCGCATTTTTTACTCTCTGGATGAACCTTCTGGTGCTTGATTTCGGTTTCTGCTTCGCTAATTTCAAGCAGGGCCAGAAACTTAAAGACGCGGTTTCAATGGAAGGCACTTTCGGACTTATAGGGCTCGGCATTTCTGCGTTCTCGGCGGCGGCATACGCCATATATCTTCAAAGCCTTCCCGCTCTGGCATGCGTGCCGCTTGCGGTGCTTGTCATACAATTTTTCGTTCATAAAAAAGCGTTTGAACGATATATCAAAGGAGATTTTTAATTGATCGAGCTTATTTCGGTGACAAAAAAATACGGCGCTTTCGAAGCGCTGAAAGGCATAGATCTTACGGTTTCAAGATCAGGCCTTTTCGCTTTTTTAGGCCCGAACGGGGCGGGAAAGACCACGACCATCAAGATACTCACCGGAGTTTTGATGCCCGACGGCGGCGACGCTAAGATCGGCGGCATATCGATAACCAAAGATCCGGTCGGAGCAAAGAACAGATTCGGCTATCTGCCCGATATTCCTACCCTTTTCGATAAATTATCAGGCTCGGAATATCTCAACTTCATAATGGACATCTTCAATATCTCAAAAAACGACCGGCCGGCGCGTACGCAAAAATTCGTGGAGATTTTTGAGATGGGGCCTTCGATGACTTCGCTCATCGAAAGCTATTCGCTCGGCATGCGAAAAAAGATAGGGCTGATAGCGGCGCTATGTCATAACCCGGAAGTGCTTTTTCTGGACGAACCGACCTCGGGGCTCGACCCTCAGTCGGTAAAATATCTCAAGGACATCCTGGTCGATTTTACTAAAGACGGCGGCACCGTTTTCTTTTCAACGCACATTCTGGAGATCGCCGAAAAGATATGCACGCGCGTCGGCATAATCTCGAACGGCCTCATGGTCGCCGACGGAACGATAGCCCAGATAAGGGAAAAAATGAAAAGCGGCTCGGGCGGCTCAAAATCTCTCGAGGACATATTTCTCGAACTCACTTCGCCGGTCCGCGAAAATAACGCCTGAGCCTGATCGCCTCGCGATCCGGATCCGCCTCATCTTTTTTTTGACATTTATTCGGTTATATGTTATTATTCTATAAATTATGATCGTATAACATCCGGAAACCATAAAAGATCACTAAATTTAAAATTATCGAGGGCGGGTAGTCTATGAAATATAAACCAGACGCGATTTTCAAAAAAATACTGGTCGCGATCATTTTAACGGCATCCATTTTCCTGATAACGGCTGAAGCCGCGCTTTCGCGCGAACTCCGTCTCGGCGCCTATAAATACCTTTCCGACAACGACATGAAAAAGGTTCTTCAGCCCTTCGTGAATTACCTTTCGGCCTCGATAAAAGCGCCCGTCAAGCTCTATATAACCTCCACTTATTCGGAACTCTCCCAGCGCTTCATTTCAGGCGAGATGGACATGGCTATAATCCCGCCTTACGCTTATGTGAAACTCGCCGACAAGATAAAACTCCAGCTTTTAGCTTCCATGAAGCTCGAAGGAAACTATTATTACCACGGCGTCGTAGCGGTATCTTCGAAATCAGGCATAACCACGCTCGACGGTCTCAAAGGCAAAAACTTTTCTTATGTCGCCAAAGACAGCGCCTCAGGATATCTTTACCCCAGAATACTTTTCAAAAAAAACGGCCTGGATCCCGACAAAATGTTTTCCAAGACCTCTTATTCAGGGTCGCACGCCGAATCCATAAAATCCGTGGTTACGGGCGTTTCGGACGGCGCAGCGATATTTAAAGACTCGATCGAAATGGCGAAATACCAGGGCATAGATACGGCCAACATCAAGATAATAGCCGAAACCGAAAAGATCCCGCATGAAGCCTTCATCGCGCAGCACAACATGGACCCGGAACTCGCCCGGTCTCTGAAACAGGCCCTTGTAAGCTTCAGATACAGCGATAACGACCTTAAGGACTTCACTAAAACCCAGCGCGGCGTATTTAAAATGGAAGGCTGGGTGGTCGGTTTCGACTCGCTTTACGACACCGTCCGCGAAGCCCAGAAATTCTTCCCGAACCCCGAACTCGATAATCCCGATGTCGACACCACGGCGGTCACGATAGGCTTTTTCCCACGCGGCGACGTCGAATCGACCCGCAAAGCCTTCGAGCCTCTTATAAATTATCTTTCGAAAGAAACCGGACTGAAATTCAAACTGGCATTTTCGCCTAACTATCTTGACGTCGGAAACCAGATGGTTGAAGGAAATTACAATTTTTCACTTCTCACGCCGCTGGCGTTTCTCATGATGCGTGAAAAATCGGTCGTTCCGGTCGTCACTATAGCCCAGCGCCTGACGTCTAAAAAGACCACTTACGCGGGCGTCATAGTCTGCAATAACGGCGCCGGCATCAAAAGCATAGCCGACCTTAAAGACCGCACCTTCGCTTTCACTGACCCCGATTCGATATCGGGCCGCCTTTATCCGCTGGCATTATTCAAAAAAAGCAATATGCCCATCAAAACCTTCTTTAAAAAAACCTATTACGCCGGATCGCCCAAAAAAGCGCTTGAAGACGTATTAAGCGGAACCGCTGACGCCTGCGCCACCAACGAACGCGAATTCGAGCAGCTTATAAGCTCAAATGAAAAAGCCAGAGCCGGACTTTCGGCCATCTACAGGACGCCCGAGATCCCGAACGATTATTGGGCCGTGCTTGAAACTACGCCCGCGGCGTCCCGCGAAAAGATAAAAAAAGCCCTTTTCAAGATCAACGGAAGCCCCGAACTGAAAAAAGAACTGCTTGAACAAATGCGTTACGACGGGTTTTCGGAACCCGATGAAAAAGGCCTGTCCGACCTCCAGGAAATCCTTAAAATCATAATGTGATAAAAAATCTTAAAATACCGGGAGAGATAAAATGAGAAAATTTTCGTCATTTGACCTGTCTTTCAAGAACATCGCCTTATCATTGGCGTTCGTTCTCGCGTTCGCGATAATTATAAACGCCGCCGAAGGCCCGCAGCCTCTCGCCACCGTCACGAAAGTAAAAGGCTCTCCTTCCGTTTCGCGCGCCGGGACCGCTTCCGCCGCCATAAGATCAGGCGATTATATCTACATGGGCGACACGCTTAGAACCGATAAAGATTCTAAAATAACTCTTCTTTTTGAAGACGGCGAGATACGCGTCATCACTTCCGACTCAAATGTCAGTTTCGCCAAAAGTCAGGACTACTCGAATATATCGAGCGTAGCAAAAGTCGCGGTAACAGTGGCCGACGCCATAAATTCAAAAAGCCTGGAAGCCACTTTTCATGAAGCGGTGACCGGGGTCAAACTATCGGTCGGTTCCAAAGAAAAAAAGGAAGCGCCCGCCGCAACCGCAATCGGATCGGTACAGCGAGAAGAAAAATTAATGGAAGCCGACTCGTCTAAAAAATCCGAGTACGCCGCGTCTGACGCTTCTGAAACGGTTTCCGGCCCATCGGGGTCATCCCAGGCCATGCCCGCTCCTGCTCCGCCGGTAATGCCCGCCGCGGCTCCATCTTCAAAACCCGCCATGGCCGAAATTTCGCAGGGGGCCGTTCCGGCGCCTTCAGCTCCCGCCGAAATTGCCGCAGATCTTTCCAGCGGCGATTCAGGCCAATCTAAACTTGAAGCCGAGAATCGTCTTTCCGCGGCCGGCGGAAGTTCTTCAGACGCCGCCGCGAAGAGTGACAAAAACGCGAAACTATCCGTAAGATCTAAATCACTCGATATCAATATCATGCAATCAGCTCCGCCGTCAAAAAGCGTTTCTACCAAGAACTGGGGAAGATGGCTTGAAGGCGAGACCATGGTTTCATGGAAGAGCCTCCTTCCAGAAAGCGTAACAAAAACAAAGATAGCTAAAATAATAGTCCAGTCCTCATCGGCTCCGCAAAATGTCACCGATGTATCCGATACGATAAAATTATCAGGCGCTCTTGAAGAAAAGATCTACTTCACGGTCGCGGTATACGGCCCCGCAAACAATAACCTGCTCGCATCCTTCAGAGCTTATTTCAATAACGACGCCAAAGCTAACGAGTTCATAAAATCCGAAATAGCTAAATTCGCCATACTGAAAAAAGAGGATATGGATACTTATCTTTACGCGAAAGCGATGACGCTGAAAAAATATTCATATTACATAGCCGCCCTTTCGGCGCTCAATGAGATCGAAAAAAATAACCCGGGCATAGTAATGGCTCACATCGTAAGACTTAAAGCCTCCATATACCTCGGCATGGGCGAACAGGAACTCGCGCGCTCAGAAGCTTTGAAAATAAAGAAATGAAGCCTTAAATGAAATTAAAATTCCTCGGGAAAAAATATATCCTGCTCGCCATTCTCGCGCTCTCCGCGTTCGTCTGCTCAGGGCTCGCCAATAGCTCCGTAGGAAGAATATTCGACCATAAGTGGCGCGATATGCTTTTCGCCATGCGCGGCCCGGAACCTCCCGACGAGCGCATCGTTATATGCGCGCTCGAGGAGGACTCATTTGAAGAGCTCGAACAGGAACTGCCGTTCACTCCTCAAACCTACATCAAATTCTTCGAAAACCTCCACAAACTCGGCGTCCGCGTCGTAGGCCTCGACTTCATACTCTACGAATTTTATAAAAGCGAACCGGACACGAACGACGTGATATTAAAAAACTCCTTTCAGAATTTAAATTCGGTGGTTTTCGCTTCCAAGATCGAAAGCTATTTCCGCAAACAGAAACTGGGCACGGCCGAAATAAGCCTTATCAGCACCAAACACAAGACGTCCAATAAATTTTTCGCCGAGACCGGAAAGATCGGCCTGATCAATTCCTCCATCGATTTCGACGGCGTAAAGCGCTCTTCAGCGCTTGTCATCAACCAGAACAACTCCACTTACGAAACCTTCATCTTCAAGCTTTACGAATCATTCATCGAGCATTCGCCTGCCGATATCGTAAAGAACCTTCCGGCGACGGCTGAACTCGCCCTCAAACGAAGGAATTTCATCATCAACTACGCCGGCGGCCCTCGTCATTTTATCGAGGTGCCGTTTTACGCGATAGTTGAAATGCCTGAAAAATCCATCCCTCTTCTGCGCAAAAAATACGAGAACAAAATATTCATCGTCGGCCCAACCTTTTATGAAAGCCACGACTTTTTCGACACGCCGTTCTCGAACTCACAATATGTCCAGGGCTACAAGAGGATGAGCGGCGTCGAGACCATAGCCAATTCGCTGCACACGCTTTTAAAGAATAATTTCATAAGCGTTTTAAATAAAGCGGATTACGATAAACTTTTCTTTTTAGCGTCGCTTCTTTCGGTTCTTTCTTTCGGCTTCATCAGAAATTTCTGGCTGAGTTCATTTTTCGCGGCATTTTATTCATCAGCGGTTTTCTCGGCGTCTTATTACTATTTTATGAACCGCCTTATATTCCTCGATGTCTTCACTCTTATTTTCATGATCTTTTCGCTGTATTTCATTTCCAATCTCATAAAAATAACGATAGTCGAAAGCGAGAAGCATTTCATGCGCTCGACTCTGAACCGCTATATGAGCGCCGGCGTCGTCGAAAAGATACTGCGCGACGGCGAACTCGTAAGCCTCTCCGGCGAAACGGCCGAGGTCGCGATAATGTTCGCCGACATAAGAAATTTCACGACGATATCCGAAAAACTTACGGCAAAAGACACCGTGAAACTTTTAAATATCTTTTTCAAAAAAATGGTGGATATCGTTTTTCAAAACGAAGGCACTCTCGATAAATTCATCGGAGACTGCCTTATGGTCGTATTCGGCGCGCCCCGCAGCATCAAATCTCCCGCGGGCCGCGCGTTAAAATGCGCGATCGAAATGCAGCGATCGATAATTAAATTCAAACGCGAAAAAGATCCGGTTGAATATAATTTCGACTTCAGTATCGGAATAGGCGTGAGCTTCGGCAAATGCGTCGTCGGAAACATAGGCTCCGAGAAACGAATGGAATACACTGCGATCGGGGATGTCGTCAATGTTTCTTCGAGGATACAGTCCCTGGCCGGAGCCGGGGAGATAACCTTCACATCCGAAACGCTCGATGCAGTTAAAAACGACGACGCCGATTTTTACGCGAGCATAAAAGACGGGATCGAGATCATGGACGAGGTCCGTCTTAAAGGCAAGGAAAACACGGTCCTTTTATACAGACTGAGGGTCGAACTGAATGAAAACCAGATAATAGAGATGAGAGAATAGTTGCGGACTGGCGGTCGCTCTTAATTATTCAAAAGCGCATTTTGAACGTCCAGGCAGCTGAAGAGACTATCTGAAAATAGCGGCCGGAGGCCGCGACCAAAACTATTCACTATTCTCTGTTCACTATCCACTAATAAAAAAACGGCGGTAAAACATTATGAAAAGCTTATATACAAGATTCCTTGCGGTTTTCGCGGCTATAACCTTCCTGACCGGCGCTCTGACCGGAATAATAAATTATTACGAATGCGAATCGGTTTTAAAACTGCAGTTCTCGAATTCGCTTTTAGACGGCGCCCATACCATAAATAACATGATAGGCGACAGGGTAGGCGCCGCGGTTAAAATAGTCCGCGACATTGCCCAAAAGGATTTTTTGAGATCCGCCGATACGGTTAAGATACAGTCTTATATCGAGAACGCCGCTGAACTTTCAAACTTTTTCTATAATATCTATTATTTTTCGCCCGAAGGAAAACTCACGGCCGCGGCCTATTCAGACAGGCGCGATGTGCGCGATTACCTCAACCTCAATTTCAACGATTTCAAAAACGACGCGAATATGAGCAACATCCACTCCGCCATCGCCCGCGCCGTGGAATTAAAATCACCTTTATTTTCGGGTTTTTTCTATTCCCCCGCGAAAAAACTCCTCTTCACGCACATCGTTCCCGTGATCGAAGGCGGCCGCGTCACTGGGATACTCAGCGCGGCGATATACGCCAACGACCGTAATTTTCAAAGCTTCATAAACGCGCTGAAATCTCATCCGGACCAGTTCATCTCGCTTTACGATACCGAAAAGGGCCTCATCGCCGAGTCAGGAAACGCTCCTTCGGGAATCCGGAAAGAGCTCGCGGGGCTCGAACTTGAAAAAGCCATGTGGAAAAACGACGCGGCATCTAACGAAGCATGCCTTGTGATAAGCGTAAAAGAACCTACCACCGGCATATTCACCGTCGTCGGCATAAGAGCGGAAGCGATTTCCGGCCTCCTTGCCGCGCTTCGCGGCAAGATCTTCCTCTACGCGCTCTTATGTATGATAGCCGTTCTCTTCACGAGCGTGTTCTTCGCCGGAACGCTCATAAAACCAATAGTCCTTCTAATATCGGGCCTCAAAAAGGTCGACGAGGGCGTCTATTCGCACAGGATCGAATACGAGGCCGGCGGCGAAATGAAAGAAGCTATAGGCGCCTTCAATAAAATGAACGAAAAGCTTTATAAAACCCGCGTGATAGAAAATATATGGAATGAACACTGGCAATGATCAAAACTAAACTTCCGGATAAAATATTATACCTATGCCTCACCGGCTTCTTTTTAAAGTTCGCCACTACTTTCTCGATTATTCTAAGCACCGCTTCATTTTTGAAAATGGCGGGCGCATCACAGCTTCCCACTTTTTATATAATTTTGAACATCATGTCGATAACCGTTGGAACGACCCTGGCCGTCACCAACGTGAAAAATTTCAGAGTCCCTATATACGCGAGCGCCGCCGTCGGCCTTTGCGTAATAGGATTCTCATTTTTATTAAATTCCGCAGGAGCCTGGGAAGCGATAATATTATACACATTCGTAGCGATATACGACATATATGCCAATATACTTTTCTGGACCTATATAAATCAGTGCCTGACGATAAAAGAAATGAAGGCTTATGTCGGCACGATATCCGGCATAAGTTTTTTCGGCGGGATACTCGTAGGATTTCTCAATAAAGCCCTTCTTTCGTATATTTCAATAAGCGCCGCTTATGTCGTCTGCGGAACGATCCATTTACTGCTGCCTCTTGTAACCATTTTCCATGTTGAGACGCCCGCCTCTAAAGACAAATTTCTCCAGTCCGGTTTCATGAAGATAATGAAGGAACAATTCACCTCTTCAAAGCTTTTAAGAATAATAATGCTCATCTTTGCCTTTTCATCTTTCATCAGATATACCGTGGGTTTTCAGTTCGGCCTTGCCATATCGGAATATTTCAGGGACGAAAAGGCCCTCGCCGGTTTCATAGGACTTTTTGATTCAGCCGTAAAAATAGTCATCTTCCTTTCGCAGATGCTGGCCGCGAACAGGCTTTTAAAAAACTTCTCGCTTATGCACAATCTTTTGTTCTACCAGATGGGCGTCGTTATTTTTTCGATCATTCTCATTTTTCAAAAATCGCTCTGGATGGTCATAGCCTTTCAATTTTATTTCCAGATCTTCGTAAAACTGGTCGAACATAATGTCGCGAACACGCTTTTCAACGTATTTGCCCAGAACATTAAAAACCAGATAAAATTCATGGTCGAAGGCACGGTATTTCCTCTGACCAGTATATTCGTCGGTATCTTCATAACCACTTTTAAAGTGTTTTTCAGCACGGGCCCTTTCTTTATCCTGCTTGCCGCCGTTGGATTTTTATATTATCTGTCGACCCGTGACCTTAACGAAGCCTATATGGAAACGATAGCCGAAAATCTAAAGGCCGGAAGCGTAACGGCTGGAATCCCCGACGAAAAACATGATACTCATGCCGAAAGTTTCGATCTCGACCTGTATCTGGCGAATGAGCGCGGAGGGAAACTGGATATGGTTTCGGAACTCGATAAGCTTTCGCCGGAAATGGCTTCAGGCATAGTAATGAGGCTGCTGCGCGACGAAAAAGATAAATTCGTCGTGGCATCCATCGTAAAGATAGCCAGCCGCATCAAAAGCGAAAAGATACAGGACCAGCTTGGAAAGACCATCAGTACGCTTAAAGATCCGCGCGTCACAGCCAATTTCATTGAATCAATGTTCCGGGCCGGAGATCCGGTATTCGTATCCCGGATAATACCGCACCTCGAACACGAGAATAACCGCGTTCGCGCAAACGCCATACTCGGAACAATAAAACTTTCTTCGAACGAGGACGACCTGAAAAAAGCGCTATATTCTCTCAACTCGATGCTTCGCTCCGATTCTTACAAACATCGCGCCAGCGCGGCTGCGACGATAGGCGAAATAGGCCTTGAATGTTTCAGCGGCGCGCTTACCGGGCTTCTCGCGGACAGAGATATTTCGGTTCGCAAAGCCGCGCTCGCCGCCTGCGAAAAAACAGGATCTCAAAAACTGCTGCCGTCTCTGAAGGCCGCGCGGCGGGCGCCTGAAAATTCAAGCCTTGCAGTTCTTATAGACCGGGCGGTCTCGAGAATGGAAACAAATATTTTCGAGCGGCTCTTAACGGCGCTAAAGGCTTATCCCGACTCGGAAAAGCGTTATATCACCGAAGCCGTAAGAAAAATAAAAAAAGCCGAAACCGTGGAACTTATACTTATGGTGTTAAACTCTAATTCCGGAGGCTTTTCAATTAGACTGGCCGGCCTGATAGCCGAATATCCCTGCGAATCGGAACTTTTGAAAATGGCCGGAGAACTCATACATAAAAAGGCATTCCCGGCAAAACAATTTCTGGAAGAGATCATATTCAACGGAAAAAGTTTCGCCTGGGAAAAAGAACTGCTTTCGGCTTTAGCCTCCGACCTGCGTGGTTCTTTACGCGAGGGCCTGGTCGAACTGATAGCGGATACCCGTTCAAACGAAGCGCCGTCCGCAATTTTGCGAAAATATTTCGAAATACTCGGTTATTACCTCAACGACCGGGAAAGGGCCGGATCCATTTATGAAAGCATCGCATCGCCGGACGCGGTGAGATCGGACCTCGCGCTGGAACTTTTAGAATCCGTTAAAGAAGACGATCTTAAATCCGGATATATCAAGCTTTGTAAAAACTCCAAAAAAACATAGAAGTTTCCTTTAAATTTTGAAAGGAAACTTTATATTAGAGAAAAGAGAAGATTTGATGTCGCGGCCTTTCTGCCGCCTTTTTTAAAATAAGTTCTGCTGTTTATTTATGCTCTTGTTTTATTGTAGCATATTCTCTTGATAAAAAACTTAAATCATGCTGCATGTAATGTGACCCGCAACTTCTTGATAATTCCAATCGATCGCTTCGCCGTATGCAAGTGCGTAAGCACGACGGGCACGGAGGCCCGTGTGTCACAGAAAGCCAAAGATGACGTGGACCGCCAGTCAACATCTCTTCTCTTTTCTCTCATCTCTATTATCTATTCCCCGTGTATTTACTATTGAAAAGCGACCGTATAATCGGCGACTCCGTCTTTAATATAAGCGTAATTGCCGTAAAAATATGTGTAACTTCCGGTCGCGGTATTTTTTATATCGACCGCCGTGAAAAAATAGCCGTTATTAAGCCCGGAAACCGTATATGAAAAATTGCCGGGCGGTATAAGCGGACTCATGGTGTTTGAGGAACCGACCCGTTTGCCTATCCTTATCGATTCGGCCGTAAGATTGACCCCGGTAACCATGACGTTATACGAAGAACCCTCCGGCACGACCGTAACGGTAGTTATTTCAACCTTTCTTGCCACAAAATTTTCGGTCACGTAAAGCGTCGGCGATCCTGAAGCCGTCGTTCCGCGGACCACGCCGATGCCTGCATGCGTATATTCGGGCTTGACCAGGTTATCATAATGACCCGGCGAAGACATAAGCCCTTCATGTACGGTAAACGCGTTATTACCCGTCGAAACATTTTCACCCGCCCCGAAATCGCTTAATTCGAATTGTCTTATGCGGTGGCTGGCGTCAAATCTTGCTCCATTCGGATCGCTGCCTTCAAAATGTCCCATCGTTTTGGTGGTTTTCATAACTTCCGAATGCGAGCGGGCAGCGGCCGTTATCTTTTCATCCCATACAAGAGCGGACAAACCAAGCGCCTGACGGTCCGAATTTATGCGCTGGAAAATTTCCTGCTCGACGGCGCCGTCGGAAGCCGATGTGAAAGATGTGTCGTCGGCCGCGAAAGAGAGCATTTCAGAGAGCGGTTTTGAAGTATCCACGAAAAAATAGTTGGAATCTCTATGCCCGGAATAAGTATCATTCGTCGGATCGTTATCCGTGTCGCGGGAGAAGAGTATCTTATGGATAACGCTGTCTTTTAATATCGATGCTACCGCCGTGAAAACGGTTCCCGGCGTATAGTAGCTCTGTTCATAGATCTTGCTTCCGGAAGCCGTCGTCGTATCTTTAAGCCATTTCCCCTCGAGAGCGAACCCTATGCCGTCTAAAATGAGTTTCCCGGCTATGGTTATATCGAGTTTATTGCCGTTCTCGGAAAGATTTATCGAGCTCAGCGTGAGTTCGCGCGTCATGAAAATAACCGAGGTCACCTTATTAGGGCTGACTCCATAATTTCCTACAGCGAGGACATTATAATCGCTCGAGCTTATCGCGGAAGTCATCTGTTTTATAACGCTCGCGGCCATCGCCTGGGCGTCGGAATAATTCGTGTAGTAAATATATGTAGCGTGTCCAGGATCGGAAACTCCTGTTTCTCTTATGTATTCGGATATTTTTTTTACCGGAACGGTTTTCGTTTTAGAAAAGTCCGCTGAAAAATTTCGGGCGGCCTTGGTTATCTTTCCGTCTTCCATATACAGAGCGAGTTTCCTGTTGTTAACCCGTTCATTGTTTATCGCGTCCCATACGGCTTTTTCAAATGAGTCCATCGTCAGATTCTCGACAGGCGACGGCGCGTTAACGGTTATCGTAAGCGCGGCGGTCTTCGTAACACCGGCTTCCGTATAAGACGCCGTAAGAACGGCATTGGCCGCGGCGTTCGGAGCGGTATATTTATTCGCCGCGAGGCTTCCTCCGCCCGATGTCAGAGACCATACGAAACCCGCGGCCGGGGCCGTATTATTGTCTGAATAGAGCGCCGTCACGGCAATGTTCGAAAGATCATAAACGGCCGAGGCGTTCATCGAGTCTGCGCTCTTTGAAAGCGATATCGACGAAAGCGTTTTAACCGGCGGAACTACCGCGCCGGTCCCTATCACTATAGAGGCGCCGTCATAATTTAATGTCGTGTCGGCGTCCATATTAATAAAGTATGATTGAGCGGCGGCGATCTGAGGGTCGATTCCGTCTAACGCTTCCGGCGTCTGCGACGCGTTTTTTACGACCTGTATAAACGCGCCCGAACTCGGACTCCATTTATATATCCCCTTAACCGAAGGATATTTCGTCATAAGTTCGGTAAATTTAACAGCTTCCGGCGCCTTCGAAAAGCCGGCGAGATTGAACCCCGATTTAAGCGTTATGTTTCCGATGACGCCGGGAGCGGTCCCGCCAACGCTCAGTTCAGATGCGGCGGCGGTTTTTATTATATAGCCCCTGCCCGCGTTAAGCGTCGTGAGAGTGCCTTCGGCCACGCTTAAAAAGCTTCCGGCTGAAGCGCTGTAAGAAAAAATATCTTCTATGAAAGAATTCTGTGTTTTCATATCCGAAGCGCTTTGAGACGGTTTTACCGTAAAACTTATGAAATTGAAACCCTGCTTTAACGAAAGCGCCTGCGGTGAAACCTGCCCGTATGCGATGCCGAACGAAAATATAAGTAATAACGCCGCTAAAATTATTTTTCTTAAAAACATCATGAACTCCTTAATTTATAATAAATTATAATTTCATCTGTATGAAGTATAAACCGTGTCCTCGGACGGATCCAGCGCCTGCCCGCCCTCGCCCAGAAATTTCACCGGTATCGTTGAAAAAGCCATCCATATCGGTTTAACGATCATGAAATGAAGATGCGGCCCGGTTGACCAGCCTGTATTGCCGCTTAATCCGATGATACTTCCCGCTGAAACTTTATCGCCGACGGCCACATAGCTTCCGCCTTTTTTCAGATGGACGTACTGCGCGTTCGTTCCGTCACTGTGCTCAATTATAATATAATTCGCGTTATCTTTAAACGACATATCCGGTCCGCCGGTATCCGAATCGGTCTTTACGCTGACCACGACTCCGTCTCTCGCCGCGCAGATCTTCGTGCCTTCGGGCATGTCGAAATCGACGGAATGGTTCATCCAGCCGTTATGCGAAAGCGCCCCGTTATATCCCTGCGTCAGTTTGTGAGCGGTTCCCGCTTCGTAGGGTATAAGATATTTATAAGCATCGTCAGGCGAACCGCCGCCGGATCCGCTGAGATAGTAATTAAATTCATACTTATAGCTGTAAGCGGCTCCAGGGTCCGGAACCATGCTGAAAAGAAATTCCTCTTTTTTCTGCGGAGCAATGATATAATAAAAAGGCACCGGCGAGGTTGTCGTTGCGTTCTTAAGCTCGCTGAATTTAACTTCGAACTGATATGAGGCGTAATTTGAATTGTCGGCGTAAAAATCGATATTGCCGGTAACCGTATCGACGCGATGATAAACCTTAAGATATTCTTCTTTTCCGATAGTTGCCGGTTTCAGAACGCCCGGTTCTTCAGAAACGGTTTGGTCAAAATCCACCGGGGCGTCCGCCGCCGAGTTAACGAAATAAGCCTGCGCCGGAATTATCTGAGGATCGATTCCATCGGGCGTTTCAACCGCTCCGCCGGTTTTTCTTAACGCCTGTATGAAACTTCCGGATACCGCGCTCCATTTATACATGGCCAGAACATTATCAAATCGATTCATAAATGAAGTGAACGTCGATCCGGACGCGGCTTTTGATACGCCGATCAGATTGAAACCTGCCTTGAGTGCGGCCGTCGACGAAAGCGTCACGGAAGTGCCGGAAACGTTAAGCGAAAAAGCTGACGCAGTTTTTATAATATAACCTCGGCCGGCCGACAATGAAACCAGATTTCCTTCGGAAACGCTTAAAAAGCTCCCGGACGCCGGACTGAAAGAAAAAATGTCTTCTATCTGCCAATTCCCGTTCTTCATTTCCGACGGCGCGGAACCGGGCTTTACCGTGAAGCTGATAAAATTGAAACCCTGTTTTAAATTAAGCGTCTGCGAGGCCTGCTGGGCGTGAGCAAACCCGAAACATATTAAAAAAATGAGGAGCGTTAGCGATAACCCGATCTTTTTAAACGACATTTTTTATTCCCGTCCGATCTTTTATTTTATTAAATAACGATACCAGAGTTTTTTCGTCATATAATTCATCGCCGGCATCATTATACGGCTGAGCGGTTTTAAGACGCCAGCATTCGGGATGGATCCCGGCGCGGATATTTTTAAAATCGTATCACATTTAAATATAATTGTCAACAGGTCTGAATAAAACTAATTTTTGGCTACCTCAAAAAATTAAAACCGGCGGTATAAAACTATACGGCCGGTTTTTTTATGTCGCTTTTAATTTATAAAAAAAGAAATTAAGCTTTTTCGTGTTCTAACGCGTTATCAAGCGTTCTGTTCTGGATATCACGGCTTAAAACAACCTCTTTCGCGAGGTTGTTCTGGAACCCCTCGAGTATCATTTTGACATCGAGCTTCTGATTGTAAAGCTCTTCGATGGCGATGTCGATCGAATTGGTATATGAACATTCAACCTTTTTCTCGGCGCCCTGTTCAAGCTGTTTTGCGCGGGTGGCGATAACCATCGTAAGAAGGAACTTATTAGGAATTATCTTGGAAAGATCGTCAAAAGACCTTGGATTCATTAATGTTTCCCCTTTTTTATACTATGTATTTAATTTTTATTATTAGTGGTAGCTTATTTTAATACATTTTTGTCGAATTGTCAACTATTTAATTTTAATTTTTTTTTGCATCTTACAACTCAAAGGCTAATTGACATAAGAACTGAAATTTGATATAATCCGCCGGAATCCAACTGGAAAGGCGGCACGCCAAAATTGTCTGAAATACTTATTCCAATGGCCTTAGCGGCAATTATCGGAGCGGTCTACACGGCCGTGTTCATCTGGCACTCAAACGGCGAACCCGGCAAAGAGCCCGCGCTGCACCACTGCGGCCGATGCGGATTATGCCAGGGTGAAAACGGCGGAGAGTCCGGAAATGAATGCAAATCTAAAATAAATGGTGAAAGAGGAAATTCAAATGAGTGAGATACTGGTTGCAATGCTGGTAATGGGGGCCATCGCCGTATTTCTCGCGATAGCTCTTATCTGGAGTTCCAAGAAATTCTATGTGGCTGAAAACCCGCTTATCGAGCAAGTGGCTGCTCTTCTGCCGCAGGCTAACTGCGGCGCGTGCGGATTCCCGGGCTGCGCCGGATTCGCGAAAGTCCTTGTAGAAACACTTGACCCTAAAATGGTATGCCCGGTGGCCTCCCCGGAAAGCTTGAAAGAAATAGGGCGCATAGCCGGGATCGAGATCAACGATAAAAAACCTATGATCGCCGTCCTTCACTGCAATGGGACCCGCGAGAACGCAAAGATAGTTTCCGAATATATCGGCGTAAGAAGCTGCGTGGCGGCTAATAATTTATTCACCGGCGACAAGGAATGCGTGTTTTCCTGTATCGGTTACGGCGATTGCGTCAAATCATGCCTTTTCGGCGCGATAAAAACCGAGAACGGCATAGTCGTTTTCGACCGTGAAAAATGTACCGGCTGCGGCATGTGCGTTAAGACCTGCCCCAGAAAAGTGATATCGCTTATTCAAAAAAGGCCCTCGAGCGTTCATATCGCCTGCAGCTCCCACGACAAGGGCGCGACCGTGCGAAAGCTCTGTAAACGCGGATGCATAGCATGCGGCAAATGCGAACGGGTGTGTCCAAAACAAGCCATAATCCTCGAGCCTGGTTCAAACTTGGCCAGAATCGACGACGAAAAATGCATACTTTGCGGCAAATGCGTCGCTGAATGCGACATAATGAAAACCATAATAGCCAGAGGAAAAATAGAAAAAACCGTCGAGATCATCAAACGAAAAAAAGAAGAGGAAAAAGCTGAAAAACAGAAGGCTGCTGCGCAAGCTTCGGCCGCGAACGGAGGAAACCAGTAATGTGCGCATTCGGCCTTAAAACATTCACACAGGGCGGCATTCATGTCGAAGACAGAAAATATACCCATAACAGACCGATCGAAAAATTGGCGGTTCCCAAAGAGCTTGTCATACCGGTCAGTCAGCATATAGGCGCGCCGGCAAAAGTAATCGTTTCAAAAGATCAGCTGGTAAAGATAGGCCAGATAATAGCCGAAAAGAACGGCTTCATCTCCGCCAATGTTGTATCTCCGGTATCAGGCGTTATAAAATCCATCGAACAGCGCATGACGGCAGCCGGATTCAAACAGGAATGCATAATAATTGAAAACAACTTTTCAGAGGAATACCTCGAAGAAATTAAAAATATCGCGGCTTCGCCGGAGGCCGTCGAAAAAGCCGATATCACTAAAATTGCGGCCATGGTAGAACGCGCCGGCATCGTAGGCATGGGGGGCGCGGCGTTTCCCACTTCGGTAAAACTTTCCCCGCCTCCGGATACGAAGATCGACACCATTATATTAAACGGAGTGGAGTGCGAACCGTATCTCACCGCCGACGACCGCATCATGATCGAGGACGCCGAAAAGATAGTCGCCGGACTCGCCCTGCTCATGAAAAAATTTTCTGAAAATTCAGAAGTAAAAGGATATATAGGCATAGAAGCCAATAAACCGGCGGCTATAGCTAAAATGACCGAAACCGCCGCTAAATATAAAAACATAGCCGTGGTAGCGCTCGCACTCAAATATCCTCAGGGCGGCGAAAAACAACTTGTCAACGCCATAACGGGCCGCGTTGTGCCCTCAGGAAAGCTTCCCGGGACCGTAGGGTGCCTCGTTCAAAACGTAGCCACCGCGGCCGCCATCTATGACGCCGTCGTAAATAATAAACCGCTCATAGACCGCGTCGTTACGGTTACAGGCGATGGAATAAAAGAAAAAAAGAACCTGCTGGTCCGCTTCGGCACTTCATTTACTTCCCTTATGGACTTCTGCGGCGGCATAACCGATGACGCCGCCATGCTTATCTGCGGCGGCCCCATGATGGGAAAAGCGCTTCAGACGTCTGAGGTCCCGGTCACAAAAGGCGTTTCAGGCATAATAGTTCTCACCGCTACCGAGGCCAACTTGTTCGAGGAAGAACCCTGCATCAGATGCGGCCGCTGCGTTGACGTTTGCCCGATGGGGCTTTATCCGAGCCTCCTGGCCAGATACATCGAGGTCGGCGACTATAAAAAACTCGAAGAACAGGGCATTTTAGACTGCATAGAATGCGGTTCATGTAACTACATCTGCGCAGGGCACAATCAGCTCGTCCAGAACATCAAGGTCGGAAAAGTTAAAGTCAACGAATTCATCCGCGAAAGAAATAAGAACAAGGATAAAAAGTAAAATATATTTCAAATTAAAGTTAATCATAAAAAATAAATAAGGAAATGGGGTATTAAAACTTGGAAACATCGGAAAAAAAATGGATAGTAGGCCCCGGGTCTCATATCTACTTCCGCGAGGACACGCCGCGGATAATGCTGATGGTCATAATGGCGCTTCTGCCCGCATGTTTTATGGCCGTATACGTATTCGGTTCCGACGCGATTAAGGTTATATTCACAGCTACCTTGAGCGCGGTCGTATTCGAAGCTCTCATTCAAAAATATCTGCTTAAAACAAAGATCAGCGTCGGCGACAATTCCGCCGCTCTCACAGGGCTTCTTCTGGCGCTCAACCTCCCGGCGAGTTCACCCTGGTGGATGGTCGTCATAGGTTCGCTCATCTCCATCGGCATTGGAAAAATGGCATACGGCGGTCTCGGCCAGAACCCTTTCAATCCCGCGCTCGTCGGCCGCGTAGCCCTTTTGATCGGCTTCCCCGCTTTAATGACGAATTGGAGCGTAAACTCCGGATTTCTGGCGACCCTTTACAGGAACGTCACTCCCGAATCGCTCACGGCCGCCACTCCTCTCGGTTTCATGAAAGCGTACACGGGAACAAATATCAACGCTGATTTCGTGAATTATCTCAACGGTTATCACCTTAACCTTCAAAGCCTCTTCATAGGCACAACCGGAGGCTCGATAGGCGAAGTCAGCGAACTCGCGCTTCTTCTCGGCGGCCTCTATCTGGTCTATAAAAAAATAATAAACTGGGAGATACCCGCGACCTATATCGCGACGGTAGGCGCCATAGCCTCCATCGCTTATTTCTCGAACCCTTCGGCGTTTCTCCTGCCTCACTACCACATTTTTTCAGGCGGCCTTTTTCTGGGCGCCATTTTTATGGCGACCGATCTGGTTACGACTCCGATGACCTTTAAAGGCCGCGCGATATTCGGCGTCGGCTGCGGTGTCATAACCATGCTCATAAGGCTTTTCGGCGGCTATCCTGAAGGCGTGTCGTTCGCGATACTTATAATGAACTCCATCTCGCCGCTCATAGACATTTATATTAAACCTAAAAGATTCGGGGTATAAACGATGATGAATAGAATTAGAAAAGGAAATTCAGACTTAAACCTTCTTATTATCCTCACGCTGTTCTCGGCCATATCGGGCCTTATACTCGCGCTCGTAAATAACGTTACGAAGGACCGCATCGCGATGGTCGCGGTCGTCAAACAGAAAAAAGCTCTGGCCGAGGTAATGCCGGCCTTCGATACGGTCGAAAACGAAACGGTCCTCGCCGACCCGATGGATCCTATCGAGCTTTTCATATGTAAAAAGGACCAGAAGCCCGTCGGAATAGCCGTCCTGGCCTCATCAAGGCTCCTTAGCGCCGAACAGCTGAAAAAAATGGCATTGCCGGAAAACATCAGGCAGGATCAGGCATACGCCGATCCTATAAAACTCCTGGTGGGTTTCACGATCGACGGAAAGATCCAGGGCGTAAGCATACTCGACTGCAAGGAAACGCCCGGACTCGGAACTAATATCAACACGCCGGCGTTCAAATCAAATTATGCCGGAGCCGGCATCGACGCCAAAAAATGGCTCGTCAAAAAAGACGGCGGCGACGTCGAACAACTCACCGCGGCCACTATCTCATCGCGCGCCACCACGGCCGTTGTGGCTCGCGCCATCGCGATATTCAAAAACAAGGTAAAGTCATTAAATTTAAAATAGACAGAGGTTAACGATATGGGTCTAGATAATTTTAAAAAAGAGCTCTACCGTGGCATAGTCACGGAAAACCCTATTTTCAGGATAGTTCTCGGAATGTGTCCGACGCTCGCCACTACGACTTCGACTCAAAACGCTCTCGGAATGGGAGTTTCAGTTATAGCCGTGCTCACATGTTCCAATATGGTTATTTCGATGCTTAGAAATATCATTCCAAATAAGGTCAGAATACCCGCTTTCATCGTCGTCATAGCTACATTCGTTACGGTCGTCGATCTTCTGATCGCGGCCTTTATTCCTCCGCTATACGAAGCGCTCGGAATATTCATTCCGCTCATCGTCGTCAACTGCATCATACTCGGACGCGCCGAAGCTTACGCCGCCAAGAACGAAGTTATCCCGTCCATCATCGACGGCCTCGTCATGGGAATAGGTTTCACGCTATCTCTCGGCCTCATAGGCGCCATCCGCGAATTTTTATCGGCCGGAACGATCCTTGGATACACGATCGTCCCGTTCACTCATCAGTTCATTCTCATGATACTCGCTCCGGGCGCTTTCATAACTCTCGGCCTCACGCTCGCGCTCATAAATTTCATACAGAGCAAGGAGAATTAATAAACTATGACATCAACTTTAATTTCAATTTTAATAACTTCGGCTATTTTTAATAACGTCATTTTCGCTCAGTTCCTTGGAACATGCCCGTTCCTCGGCGTCTCCAAAACTATCGAAACGGCTTCCGGCATGGGCCTGGCCGTAATATTCGTCATGGTTTTAGCCAATATCATAACCTACTATGTCCAGATGCTTCTCGTCAAATTCGGCGTAGCCTATCTTCAGACGCTTTCATTCATCCTCGTCATCGCCGCTCTCGTTCAGATGGTCGAGATCATTCTGAAAAAACTCTCGCCCGGACTATATAAGGCTCTCGGAATATACCTTCCGCTCATCACGACCAACTGCGCCGTGCTCGGCATAGCGCTTCTGGCCATTAAAAAGAACTACGGCCTCGTCGAATCCGTCGTTTATTCTTTCGCTACGGCAGCCGGTTTTACCCTGGCTATAATTCTTTTTGCCGGCGTGCGCGAACAGATGCGGTTCTCAAAAATTCCCGACTCGATGAACGGATTCCCTATAGCTCTTATAACCACCGGCATCATGGCCCTCGCTTTCATGGGTTTTGCCGGCTTCAAACTGCCTTTCTAAAAGGAGAAAAACTTGGACAGGACTCGAAAAACGCTTACTTTTTTTATTATAGCGGCCGTCATCATGGCGGTCGCATATTCTTTTCATGCCGGCTACAGATCCGACAGGCATTTCCGCTTCACTCAACCGGCCATGGGGACCACATTTCACATCGACTGCTACGGCGTGAGCGAAGATATCGCGGCTAACGCTTCAAAGACAGCCTTCGCCATTTTGCACGAGATTGAGGCGGCGATGAGCAGATTCCGCGATGACTCCGAAATCTCCGCCATAAATAAAAAACCGGCCGGGCCGCATAAAATGTCAAGGACGCTCGCCGAATGTCTTAAAGCCTCCATAGAAGCGGCTGAAATGAGCGGCGGCTATTTCGATATAACCTTCATGCCGCTTTATAAACTCTGGGACTGGCGGAACTCGCCTCAAAAATTGCCTGACGAAGCAGCCTTAAAAACGGCGCTTTCCAAGGTCGGATATTCCAAAATAAATATAAATTTCAAGGACATGTCGATGCGCCTGGAAGACGGCATGATGATAGATCTCGGCGGGATCGCCAAGGGCTACGCGGTCGGAAAGATGGCCGATCTTGTCATAAACCTCGGCGTTTCCGACGCGATAATCGAAGGAGGCGGCGATCTGCGGGTCACTGCCGACAGACCCTATGTGATCGGGATACAGGACCCGTTCAATAAAACGAACGGAAAAACAGCAGGCCGGCTTATCGTCAACGGGCCCGTTTCGGTCTTTACTTCCGGCGATTACGAACAATTCGCGGTTATCGAGGGAAAGAATTACGGCCACATAATAGACCCGAAGACCGGATATCCCGCCGAAGGCCCGAAATCCGCAACCATAATAGGCGCGGATCCGGCTTTAACGGACGGACTTGCCACGGCGCTTATCGCCATGGGAATGAAAAAAGCCGTCGAATTCTCACGCGAGAAAAAACTCGCGACAATTCTTATCGATCACGAGGGAAACACGGTCGTTTCCGAAGAACTCGAAAAAAAGGCCCGCTTCATCAAAGAGTAAGGCCCGTCACTCTTTAGCTCCCGCTGCTTTTAAAATACTCACTATGCCGTTATGCCATTTCGCTTTGGCTATCTGAAATGCGCTCATATTTTCCGAATCACAAATATTCAGATCCGCGCCTTTATCTATGAGCAGTTTAACCACTTCTGTATTCCCGCGCGTTACCGCGTCGATAAGCGGTGTCCTGCCTTCGTTATCACGGGCGTTAATATCGGCTTTAGAACTTATCAGCAAACCGGTTATTTCAAGATCGCCCCTGAAAGCGGCCTCGATAAGCGGTGTCTTATTGGAATTATCGCACGCGTTGACCTCCGCGCCGCCTTTTATAAGCGATTTTACAAGCTCCGCTTCAGACCAGCGCGCGGCCTCCATAAGCGCAGTGCGGCCGTTATCATCGCGGGCATTCAGGTCGGCGCCTTTTTTTATAAGAAATTCCGCCAGGTCGATATTATCCTTATAAGCGGCCTCCATAAGAGCGGTGCGCCCATTATCGTCACGGGCGTTGAGATCAGCGTTGCCGCCGGCGAGAAGTTCAGCCACGGCGAGATTTCCCTTGTGCGCGGCTTCCATGAGAGCGGTGCGCCCGTTGTCGTCGGCCGAATCGATCTCCGCGTTCTTTTCCATCAAAAGTTTTGCCATCCCCGAAACATCGTTATGCGACCATGTCGCGGCCTCCATGAGAGCGGTGCGCCCGTTGTCGTCGCGGGTGTTCACGTCGGCCCCTTTTTCGATGAGAAGCTTAGCCATTTCGATGACGCCAGCGGATTCGGACCGGGACCATGTCGAAACCTCCATGAGAGCGGTGCGCCCGTTGTCGTCGCGGGTGTTCACGTCGGCCCCTTTTTCGATGAGAAGTTTAGCAAGGTCATTATTTCCACGGGATGCCGTCTCCATAAGAGCGGTGCGCCCGTCGTCGTCCTTTGAATTTATATCTATGCCCTTCTCGAGCAATATTCTCACTACGTCAATATGTCCCTGTTCTTCAGCCAGCATAAGAGCGCTCCGGCCGGATGAGTCTTTCGCGTTGATATCGACGCCGAGTTCCAGAAGCATTTTCACAACGTCTGAGTGCCCGTGCTCCTCCGCGGCCATAAGGGCCGTACGGCCATCATTATCGCGGATATTTATATTCGCGCCTTTTTCAAGCAAAGTCCTTACTACCGCCGAATGGCCTTTTTCACTCGCGATAATAATGGAGCTTCTTCCCCATCTGTCGCGGGCGTCGATATCTGCGCATTTTTCCAGAAGGACCTTCACTACTTCCACGTGGCCGTGCTCGGCGGCGATCATCAAAGCTATGGTACGGCAGGCCGTTTTCACTTCCGCGTCGGCTCCGCTTTCAATTAGAAATTTAACCGTGTCCGCGTGGCCGTGTTCAGAGGCCGTCATAAGCGCCGTAGAACAGCAGTTGGTTTTCGCGTTAAAGTCCGCTCCGGCGGCGACAAGAAGCTTAACCGCCTCGAGATGTCCGTGCTCTGAAGCCATCATAATGGCCGTATTTCCGCAATTGGTTTTGGCGTTCACATCGGCGCCTTTTTCGATCAATAATTTTATTATTTCGGCGTCTCCCTCGGCGCAAACTTCCATAAGGGCGGTTTTGCCTGAATGATCGCAAAGGTTAACTCCGGCTCCGCGACATATCAAAAGGCGGGCGATATCGGTATGGCCGCAATCGCATGTTTTCATAAGAGCGGTGCGGCCGTATTCGTCGGCGGCGTTTATATCGACCCCGCGTTCGATAAGAGTCATAACTATATCGGCCTGGCCGCATTCGGCGGTCTCTATTAAAGCGCCCTCGGCCCATTTATCATGCGGATCGAATTTAGCGCCGCCGTCCATCAGAAGTTTTACAATGCCGCAATGATCGCGCCACGAAGCGAACATAAGGGGCGTCCAACCGTCGCCGTCGCGGGCGTCGATATCGGCCTTCGAGTTCAAGAGCAGCCTCGCCGCTTCTAAATGGCCGCGCCACGCCGCGTACATAAGCGCCGTCCAGCCGTCGAGATCTCGGGCCTCGATATCCGCGCCCTTTTCTATCAAAAAAGCCGCGGCGGGAACGTTTCCTTTTTTTACCGCCTTGATAAGAGAAGTTTCACCGTCGCCGGACCTCGCGTTAATGTCGGCCCCCTTTTCAACGAACTTTTTGATAGTTTCGATATTGCCCTGCCTGGCCGCGTCCAGCAGATTGGCGTCATAAATAGTCATAAGGTTCACATCCTTTCGTAAAATTTTCAATGATCAGCGTTAAAAAAAATCTTGCGCGCGCGAACAAATGCCCCGCGCGCTGCAGTACATTATAATATTAGAATATTTTGTTTTATTTCGGATGGTCCGGTCTGAATATAAAAAGGGGGCAATTGCGGGTATCGCAAGATAGCGGCCCGCGACCAAAAAGAGAGCCTTTTTTAATGAAGGCGAAGGCTTTATTTTAAACATCACATCACCGCCCGTGAATACGCGGCATCTTATTAAAAGGCGTTTAGATCACGCGAATAAATTTTTGCGCGCCTAGTTTCATTCTAACAGATAACGCATCATTTTGTCAAAATTATATTGAAAATAATTGTTCAACCCCACTCGATACCGGATTTTTTTAATCCCATTAACGCCGGATACGGCATGAAAATCCCGCTGAATAATTACTGATTTTTTAATATTGAATTATTCAACCGGTTCTGTTAAAATTGATCCGGTTATTATTATGACGGGAGAGCCCTATGAAACCTAAAGTATGTCCCGAATGCCGGCGCGGCCTGATAATGAACAAACTCAACATAAACGATATAATAATCGATGTCTGTCCCGAATGCCGCGGCGTTTACTACGACAACGGCGAATTGAAAAAGATCCTGGCCGGCGCGATCGATCCCGAAACAGTCCTTGAACGCCTCCCGTTCGAGATAACCACGCTCGAATGCCCCTGCTGCGCAAGGACCATGGACCGCGTCGGAGCGAAAAAAGGCATGTTCAAATATGAAATGCACGTCTGCCGCGGATGCATGGCGATCTTCCTCAGAAACGAGCAGCTCCTCGCCTTAAAAAGCCATCTTTCAGGAAAAAGGCCGTCACAGCCTTCTTTTTTCAGGCCCAAAACCGTTATGGAAACGCGATTTCAGCGTTCCCCGTCAAATGACGGCGGCGAAACGCCCCTGCCCCGGAGAATAAACCAGCAAGCCGACGGCGGTCTGGCCAGTGAAAAGCCCATTTTCAAGGAATTCATCAACAAAAAGATCGGCATATCCCCAAGAGACCCTTCCGCCAATAAAACTGAAAAAAATAACGAATTCACCCCGTCTCAAAATAATTATTCCTCCGATCCGGCCGGGACCCGTAATTACGCCGGCGCCGGTTATATTCCGGCGTCGAAGATCATGAAACCCGTCGAAAAAGAGGAAGAGAACAACGCTCTCAACCACTATTCCTGCATAAGATACGAATCCATGAACGAATATGATGAAATATCCTTTCCCGCTTATATTTTCTGCCTTTTTTCAAACCTTCCGGTCGAGGTTTACAATCCAAGATTCTATTTTCCGTATATTCTCCTTTTTATAATAGGCGCCAACGGGCTGGTTTTTCTTCTCTCATATTACCTTGAATCACGCGCCCTGGAACAGATCATTCATCACGGCATAAAAGGCCCGGGCGTCGAGATCTATAAAAGTTTTTACCAGATGTTCGGTTTCACGCCGCTCGAATTCGGCTCCATAAAATCGTTCTTCAATCTTATCTCCTGTCAGTTCGTACACGCGGGATTTTCCCACTTCTTCTTCAACATGTATTTTCTCTGGGTTTTCGGCGACAACGTCTGCGACATTTTTTACGACTACAAGGATTCCTTCAAACGCGAGTTCTCATTTTTATTTTTCTATATCACGATGGGAGTCATTGGAAGCCTCACGCATCTTATGATATCGCCGAATTCACCGCGGGCCTTAGTAGGCGCGTCCGGAGCGATATCCGGCATAATGGGCGCATATGTACGGCTTTTCCCGGGCGCCAGTTTTTATCAGATAATCTTTTTCAAATCATTTAAGATCCCCGCCCCTTTTTATATAGGTTTATGGGTCATTGGCCAGTTTTACATCGCTACCATTCTCGGCGTTTCGTCTCATGTTTCATGGCAGGCCCACCTCGGCGGTTTCTTCGCGGGAATGCTGCTGGTGCCTTTCTTTATACCGTATGAAGCATCCGAATTGAAACGGACGGGATTTTAACGGAAAAATAATGAAAAAAATAAAAAAACTCGAAAAAATATTGATACCGGTTATTTTCACCGCTCTCGCCCTCACGCTCTTCACGCTTTATCAATTCGAGCGCCAGAGCGTCGAAGCCGCCGCGGAACTCCGCTTACGGGATCTCAAGGCGGGCGTCGAAACATTCATAATATCCGAATTCAAAAAAAACGGCGGCGGATCTTTTTTCCGGGAACCCGTCATATCTTTCGACAACGCCTCGATGACAGTGGTTCCGTCCTCTCTTAAAGAAGAAGTGCTCTCCGGCCTTGAGTTTAAAACAACCGACTTTTCCGAAGACACCATCGCCCGCATAAAAGCCCTCAAAAATTCAGGCGACCCGAAACTCATCTCCTCCATGCTCGCCTATTATCTAAACGACAGAAAAGACGCTTTCGTCATAGAAAAAGCTCTGTTTTATCTATATCTCATCGATGCCAGATTTTCGGAGAACATCGACCCTGAAAAAGAGACCGAATCCTTTCACAAACTTGCCGCGATGATAACCGACGAGCGCGAAAAAAGTTTTTTAACCGCCAAATTCGGCGAGATAATAAAAGCCGCCCGCGCTAAAACTTCCGCTGAAAAAACTAACCTGCTCGGCGCTATGATGGCGTCCGGCGAAAAAAAGAGCTCCCTGAGCGAACCCGTTTTTGCCCTCACCACGGCCATTCGCGGCGAGATCGCGGCTAATTCAAACCCGTCGTTAAGATCGGTTTCCATAAACGGCGAAGAAAAACTGATGATCTCCGGTAAAATCTCAAATTCTCTTTTCGCGGCGGCATTTATCGACACGGACAAACTAAACAATGAAACTAAAGCGCGATTCGGCGCAGCGGTTTCCATTTACCCCCTTAAGAACGAGCGTTCCGCGGACCTTGCCGCGCCCTTCAAGATCGTCGCGGTTTCTCCGGACGCGCCCGGAATGTTATTACAGCGCGCACTTCTCTACCTGCCGCTTCTTATAATAATCGCGGGCCTCGGGTATCTTAAAATGCGCGAGAACGAAGCGGTCAGGCTTAATCTGCAGATGACCGAATTCGTCTCCAAAATAGCTCACCAGCTTAAAACGCCGCTGAGTTCTTCGCTTCTCCACCTGGAGCTCGCCGAACGATACTTCAAGGACGGCGACTCCGCCCGCGCGCGCGAAGCGCTTTCCGCCTCGCAGGACCAGGCGCGCCATCTGTCGTTCCTCTTCGAGAACTTCTCGGTCCTGAACCGTCTTTTTTCGGACGGCGTGAGCCTCGCGCCCGAACGGCTCGATCTCGAGGAAGAGGTCATGAAATATCTGAGATCATACAGTTACCATATAGAGACCGGCCTTCTGAAAGTGGTGATGGAAGAACTTGAATCGTTAGACGCAATGGCTGACCGCTGGGCGTTCTATAATATCCTGAACAACCTCGTCGCTAATTCGCTTAAATACTCGGGCAAAAAACCCGTCGAAATAAAAATATCGATACGCGCCGAAGGAAGATACGCCGTTCTGTCGTTAGCCGACAACGGCCCCGGCATACCGGAAACCGAAGCCGATCTGATATTCGAAAAATTCTACAAGGGGAAGAACGCCGAAGCCGACTTCAGATCGACGGGCCTCGGACTTTACATAGCCGCGAGCCTGGCGCAAAGATGCGGCGGAAAGCTTGTTTTAGACGCCAAGTATACCGCCGGGGCTAAATTCGATATTTATTTAAGAAAGGCTGATTAGAAAAATGCCCGAACCGAAAAAAAATATAAAAATACTAATGGTGGAAGATGACGAATCGCTCGCATCCGGCTTATCCGCCGCTTTTAAGATCGAAGGCATCAGCGTGACGGCGGCTCATTCGTTCCGTGAAGGCGAAGCCGCGGTAAATGAGATAATGCGCGGAAACGCGGTTTACGATCTTATCGTTTTAGACCTCACGCTTCCGGACGGGTCCGGATTCGATATTTTAAAACTCGTGCGCTCGTTTTCAGACTGCCTGCCGGTTCTCATACTCTCCGCCAGATCCGGCGAGATAGACAAGGTCATCGGCCTCGAATCCGGCGCCGACGACTTCGTATCCAAACCCTTTTCGCTGCGGGAACTCCACGCCCGCATTAAAACGATCCTTCGCCGCAGCGCCGCGTCGTCTCCCGAAAAGCGTTCGCCCGTCTTTAAATATGATGATATGACGGTCGATTTCGCCTCACGCGAGGTCCGCATATCAGGGGCGGCCGTTAAATTGAGTTTCACGGAATTTCAGGTGCTGAAGATATTGATCGAAAATAAAAACATGGTCGTCGAGCGCGAAATGCTTTTAGAACGCGTATGGAGCGGCGTTTATATCGATACCAGAAGCGTAGATCCGCACATTTCAAGGATCCGCAAAAAGATCGCGCCTTACGGCGCGCTCATCGAAACGATCCCTAACATAGGATATAAAATGAAAGTATGAAAAACAAGCTCTTTCGTATTTTGTGTTGGTGATATTATATCAGTGGAAAGTGGAGAACGGATAGTTTCGGCAGGCGCCGCTTGAGCGGCGCTCAAATTTAAGCGGATCTGTTGCCGTCGAGCTTTTATAATAATAAGGGCATTTGGAGTACTAACGCGACTGTTCAAATTATCAAAAAGTCCTTTAGTTCTCAACTTTACACTCTTAACTCTCCACTTATAACGGACTGATTCGCCAACACCAAATATAAATAAAAAAGATACAAGGCATTCATCACACGACCGCAACAAGATCGCAAGGTCCTTAAGCGATAATCAGGTTAGAAGCAAACGAAACCCTGATCAAAAATTAAGGAGGAGTTATTATGAAAAAAAACAGCATTAAAAACCTCATCGTTACAACCCTGGTTAAAACCATTCCGGTGATAGCCGTAATTATCGCCATAACGGCGGCGGTGTCGTTCGCCGCGTCGGACACTCTCTGCGAAGGGCTCTGGAAGGAATTCGTCGAAAATAAGACCGATGAAGCGAAGATAGTTTATAAAAATGTCATCGAAGCCGCGAAGGGAAACGATGCCGGCGCAAAAGAAACCGCGAAAAAAGCAACGCTTCGGCTTGAAGCTCTGGGCGAAAAAAAAGACGAAGGGAGTAAAGGCGGAATAACGGCTTCAACTGGTCCTAAATTCGTCGTCACGGCCAATCTCAATTTCCTTCTGACATCTTTAACAGCTAAAAATGAACAGTTATATAAAAAAACAAGGGAAAGCCTCAT
>CAZKCG010000030.1:0-57341 GCA_964551445.1 uncultured bacterium
GATTAAATCGAAAAATTTTAATTTAGTTTTTGAGTTTAATAAACACCGTATATTTTATTTTATGTTTTCTTAATTTACGATCCGCCGAATTTACAAAGGCAGTATAAAAAGAACCTGAAAAGTTGTTAATTTTTAAGTTTGAATAATTTAGACTGGTGAAAGCCTGTCTTCAAAAAGAGATATTGAAAGTATTTCACGGGTTTTTAAAGTTAGGCGGCATACATATTTTTTCCGCCGCGGAGTTCATTTTTACTTTTTTATCCACGAACCACCTTATCATACGGTCGAATTCCGCCGCGGGCGAGTTCATGTCTATATGGCCGTCTATTCCGCAGGCGAAGCATCTGACCAGATGATCCATTCCCGGTTCCGGCGCGACGGACACGATCGGCATCTTCGAGTTTTCAAGCCTGGCCTCGGCTGCCGCGTTGAAACCGGAGGATATGTCGTCTGACGTTTCAACCAGCATTATATCGAATTCAGCTGACCGGTTGATATCGCTTTGAGCCGCCGCCGGTTCAATAGTATTAACGCCGGTCTCATGTCCGAAAGATTCGAGCAGGCGTATAAGGCGTCTCGCGCTGTAGGACGAAGCGGCTAAAATCAATATCTTCAAAGATTTTTTATTCATAATTCGCCGTCAATTTTTATAAGGTTTGTTTTTTAAGAGTTCATAAAGAACTATTTTTTCGCCAGCCATTTTTCTTTTGGTTACCGCGGCCTCTATTTTAGAGTTATATTCTTCGACCGGCGCAGATTTATATATATGCCCGTCCATTCCATTTTGAATGCATAGTTGAGCGTGGCCCGGATCGGTTGGCGCGGATATCGATAAAATCGGCGTTTCGCCGTCAAATTTTCTGATGGCGCGGGAGGCCTCAAATCCGTCCATACCCGGCATTTCAAGGTCCATGAGTATCAGGTCGAACTTGTTTTTGCGGACGGCTTCGACCGCATCGTTACCGTCGTGAACGGTCCGGGCGGAATGTCCGCAGAACTCGACCAGCTTTTTGATCAATTTAGCGTTGAGTTCGTTGTCCTCGGCTATAAGTATTTTATATGAGGCGGTTGGCGGCATATTGCATTCCTTTATTGCTTCAGTAATTTTACCGTTAAAAATGCAATAAATATGCCAACGGGATAAAGATGTATATAATAAAAAAAGTGAGCCGCGCCGTCGTTTTTCTAAGATGGGCGTGTAACGAGTGTAACTCTTGTGTAACCATTGTGTAACGAGTGTAACTATGCGTAACGGTTTTCGAGCCCGAATTTTTTCATGCGGCGCCAGAGTGCCATACGGCTTATTTTAAGAAGGTCAGCCGTTTTGCTTCTGTTGTTCGAACATATTTCGAGGGCGCGGATAAGTTTGAGCCTTTCGGTTTCGGCTCCAGGCTTTGAATTTGCCGGTTCAAGCGGGACCCCGGCTGTTGAGCTTCCGTTAACGGCCGAAAAGCCTGAAGCGTTACGCATACCTCTGAAATTAGAAAGGGTCTGGTATTCCGGTGAAAGATGTTCCATTTCGATCGTTCTGCCGCGGCAGAAAATATATGCGTGTTCCAGAATATTCTGAAGTTCCCTGACGTTTCCCGGAAAGTCATATATATTGAAAAACTCGCGCACCGCTTCTGATATCCCGGCTATTTCGCGCGAATGTTTTTTATTCAGGATCTCAACGAATTTTTCGGCCAGTATATCTATGTCCTCGCGCCTGTCCCGCAACTGAGGTATTTTGACGTGTATTATTTTCAGCCGGTAATAAAGATCTTCCCGAAATTCACCGCGCCGCACGAGCTCCGCCAGGTTTTTATTGGTGGCGGCTATGACGCGCACGTCGGCCTTTAGCGGGCGGATCGATCCGAGCGGCTCATAAAGTTTTTCCTCGATCACCCTTAAAAGCTTTACCTGTACGGACATGGGCATTTCGCCTATCTCGTCTAAAAAAATCGTTCCGCCGCAGGCGATCGCGAACCTTCCAGGCTTGTCCCTGACGGCGTCAGTGAAGGCGCCTTTTACATATCCGAAAAGTTCCGATTCAAGGAGCGTTTCAGGTATAGCTCCGCAGTTTACGGTGACGAAAGGCCCGTTTTTTCTTAAAGATCGGTTGTGCACGGCCTTGGCGATCATGTTTTTGCCGGTTCCGGACGGGCCCTCTATAAGAAGGTTCGAGCCAGACCCTGCCATGACGGGGATTATGTCGAATATTTCAAGCATGGGTTTGCTTTTTCCGATTATGTCGTCGAATGAATATTTCTCGAAGATCTCTTTTTTAGTCTGTTCGATCTTTGCCTGCATTTTTAAATATTCGGTCTCATCGGTTAATATAGTGAGCCTGCCGTTCATACGGTTTTCGCCGTTGCCTGTCTGCGCGAACGAAGCGTTCGTGAGCACAGCTCTTCCGTCCTTGCTTATAAAAACGAGATGCTGATTGATTTTACGCGACGCCGATGACGTTTTGAAAATTTCAGCGCTTTTTTTATCCATTAACTTCAGTATGCTTTTGCCGGCTATTTCCGCTTCTGTATAACCCAGAATTTCAAGAATGCGCCTGTTTGTAAAAATAATTTTATCCTGTTCGTCTGAAAGTATAAAACCTTCATGCGAGAGTTCTACCACCTGTCTGTATTTTTTTTCGCTCTGAAGCAGCGCTTCTTCCGTCTCGGCCCTTTTCATTGTCATTCCGATCATAGCGGCGGCGGTTTTTAAGACCTCGATCTCATAAGCCGGCCAGTATTTTTCAACCGACAAACTTTTAAATCCGATGAAACCCCACGGTTCTCCGGCGACAAAGATCGGAACGATAAGCGTGGACAGATTGCCTAGTTTTTCCAGGAACGCTCTTTCGTTTTTCGAAAAATCCCCGGGTTTTCCCTGTATTATTTTTCCCTTGCGCAATAATTTTTCCCAGCCGGCGAATCCGTATTTTTTATAGTCCATATCTTTTAAGAGCGGGTTGTCGATCGACGGGCTCACGCCGCGCGCCGTCCACTCATAAGTTATACTGACCCTGTCTTTTCCGCCGGCGCTCTTTTTTTCGAATATATAAACGGAGTCTGAGCCGGTCGCCGCCCCGAGTTCGGCCAGTATCTTTTTAATTCCCTGGCGGCGGTTCTCTATGCCGTTGATTATTTCGAGTATTTTATTGCAGCTGATAAGGGCTTCTTTTTGTTTTTTTTCTTCGGTTATGTCGGTTATAGTGCCGACGATCCTTGCGGGAGATCCGTCTTCATTCCATGATACGGCGCGGGCCCTGTCGCGTACCCATATATAGCTCCCGTCAATTTTTTCGATCTGGTATTCAATGATGTGCCGTCCTGATCTGTTATGCCCGCCGATATACTGCTGAAGTTTTTTATAGAGTTCTTTTTTGTGCGCGGGGTGTATTCTTTTAACCCATTCGGAAATGTCATTAGCGAAACCGTTTCCATTTTTAAATCCGAGTATTTCCTTGTATTTATGGGAATAGTAAACTTCATTGTCCGCGATGTTCCAGTCCCATACTCCGTCGCCGCTCCCCTCCAGAGCGAAGTGAAGCCGTTCCTCGCTTTCGCATAACGCAAGTTCCAGCCGCGCGCGCTTGATGATACCGCCTAAATATGTGCTGCAGGTTCTAACCGCCTCGATAACTCCGGGTTCCCATTTGCTTTCGTGAACGCTGTTGAAGCCGAGGATCCCGTAGGTCCGGCCGTCGATGAATATGGGGATGATCATAAGCGATCTGGTTTCAGTTTTTTTGATCAAGCTTTTTATTTTTTCATTCAGCTCTGCCACATCCACCGCGACGACATCGCCTTTTTCAAGCGTTCCGGACCACTTCCCGAGGCCGGCCGAATGATAGGGAAGATTCTGGAAAAAAGGGTTTGCCATTTCTGATTTCAGGCCGGGAGCGGACCATTCATAACGAAGGCTGGCGAGATCTTTTCCGTCTTCGCCGGCATGGCGCTCAAAAATATATGCGCGGCTCGCGTCCAAAACCGACGCGAGGCTCGAAAGTATCATACTGATGCTTTTTTCAGGGCTGCTTCCATGATTTATTATATTGAAGATCGTGTTTCTGATTTTTGTTGAGAGGCAGTTCTCATTACTTTCAAGGATTTTTGTAAGCGGCGCGGCCTCGGCGGAAGAGCTTTTCTTTATTGACGCTTCGTTTTTTTTAATATTTTTGCGGATGGTCGTATTCATTTCAAATCCTCGAAAATAATAGTGAAACATAAGCCGGTCTTTTATTAAGAGCCGTGTTTAGGAGCTTACGGGATTTTAATTATACATTTTTTAAAACCGCTTGTCAATGATATCGCCTTTATTTACGCTATATCCGTTTATACCGGTGACCTTTCCGGACGCCGGGGCGGGAACGCTTTGTTGTGAAGGATTTACTGCTGGCGCATCAATATTGCGTAGGGAATAACGGTTGACTATGAAGGTGTCAAGGCCGGATCTCTAATAAAATGATGTCTTTATGGGCGTCGCCTTGGTCGTCATTATAGTCGATTCCCCTTGAATAAAGGATCACTCTGGTCTTATCCCCGGTAAATATCAGCGGCTCATCAGTTTTGGAAAAAAGGTCTCTTGAAAGCGATGTTTCACATATTTTTTCGATATCCGTTATCGAGCCGGGCCATTTCCCGGTTTCTCTGAAATTTTTCAGGACGCGGCATAAAAATTTTAGTCCGTCAGTTTTATAACGGCTCGCAAGATGCTGTTCATAAGCTCGGGTGAAGTTAGGGAAACATATTCCGATGATGAGGTTGGATACCGCTTCCGGTTTATTGAATAACGATCGAAATAAGGAGGGCTTGGTGTTTCCCGCTATTTCTTCGCCGATCTTTGCCGCTTCCAGGCTTGCCAGATAAGGCTGTCCGGCATATTTTAAAAGCAGGGTGTTTGTTTCCGCCTCAATTGAATCAAGTTTTTCGAGGGTAAGTTTTTCAATGTCGGCTTTCTGCCTGGCGGACAAATTATCCGCCATTTTCATCGCCGCCGGATCCATCGAAAAGATGCCCGTGCCGCCGGGAGTGAAAAGGCCGTTTTTAATGAAGTTTTTCAGCATGGTCTGTTCGCTTTTCATAACGTCTGAAAAGCTTATCTCCTCGCGGTCCATCCGTTCCAGTTCTTTGGAAAGCTCATCGCAGCGGGCGCCCGAGAGATCAGCCTTCGCGAAAGCGATATGGGTTTCCGGCCCTGACAGCGCCACGTTTTTAACGGCTATGCCTATCATATGCATTATAAGCGAAACCGGTTCTCCGTCGCCGGCGGCTATGATCTGGCCGAATTTAAAATTTATAAGGACCAGTTTGAGCGATTCCTCGTATCTGCCTTTGATCAGCAGGTAGTTCGATACGGCTTTTAAAAGTTTGGACAGGTTGCGGCAGTAATTGAATTCGACCGTTTTATCGGTGATCCTGGCGCTGTCCGCCTTCGCCTGATCATAAGCCGGCACTTTTCCGGCCATGATCTTATCGAATTCGCCTATGAGTTTTTTTATTTCGGACTCGTATTTCAAATATAATTTTTCGGACTTTTCAAGGTTCGATTTTTTTTCGTCATCGGTGATGCCCGACGCGTAAGTATTTATGATAAGCGCGGCGTCGGATGCGCCGATTTTGTCGATGCCGGAATAATCCTTCATGAAGCAGTTGAGATCTCTGTACCGCCCGCCGGGCGGGTTCTGCGCCGCGCACGGCGAGGATGCCGCGATGGATATTAAAACGCATATAGTTATTATATGAAATAATTTTACTCTGCTCATTTTTAATCTCCCTTATATATTTTAAACTGATTGAATTACATGGTACGCCATCGCTCGCGGATCGAACCCGTTTCTTTTCAGTAAGCGAAGATTTGCGGCGTCTGCATGAATTTCAAAATTATTCTTTTTTGCCGTGATAAGCGTCCTTGTAAGTAACGCCTGTTGCGTATAACTTTTCAAAATACGCGCAGAGATCCGCTATCACCGACATTTCCGTGATCATAAAATTAACCTGATGGGCCCTGTCGATATCGGCGCCGTGAAGGTTGGTGCTTCCGAGGATCGCCTTGTAACCGTCTGCTATCAATATCTTGCAGTGGGTTATAGAGGACGGCGAATCAAAACGGATACCCGTAATTCCTTCTTTGATGAGAGCGGCGGTCGTCCTCATATTGGCGGCATGGATGTGTTCATTGAAGGAGATCGTCGATTGTTCTATGAAGGCCCTTATTTTAACGCCTCGTTTATGAGCGGCTATGAGTTGCTGAAAAAGCCTGGCGGAGTTAGAATCTTTATTTTTCATGTCGTGATCGAAAAGATATGTCGTTATGCATATTTCTTTTTTTGCGTTCTTTATAAGTTCAAGCGCGTTGGGGATAAAATTTCTGTCCGTTACAGCCTGTATTTTTTCTCCCGCCTTCGATTCCATATTAATATCGCCGCTTGCCTTCGCCGGCAAAGCTCTGATATAATCAACGAGCGTTTTCGATATGCCCGAAGAATGTATCAGAAGATTCGCCTCATTATTTTTGATCATGGACGTTTCGGTCAGATTGGTCGAGCCGGATAGTGTCCAGAGAGAATCGACCACTACGAGCTTTGAATGAGCGACGCGGCTGCCTTCGTTGATAGTGACGGCGATGCCGGCCCCTTCCAGTTTTTTCTTCGCTTCGCGGTTTCTGGGGCCCACGCCTGTCGAGCCGCCGTTGAGAAAGATAACTATCTTGACGCCGCGCCCGGCGGCCGCGATAAGGGCGGCAGATATTTTACCGGCCGTTTTGGTTTCGCACGAGAACGAATACTGACTCATATAGATAGATTCCTTCGCGTGGTCTATCAAAAAAAGCAGATTATCCGGATAGTCCTCGTTAAAAACCGCCTTCGATTCTATGGCGCTCGCGGGTATCGAGTCATTGAAAAAAACCTTGTCGAAGGCGCAAGCGTTAGACGAAATTAATATGGCCAGAAACAGCTGCAGTAACAAGAACGATATTTTTTTAAGCATTTCAAACTCCTGTATATCAAAGATAATAACTTGATTATAAATGGAACGGCTGTGGATAAAAGGCTTTTGCCTGTATATTTGCCGTGCGCGCCGCCGTGACGGGTTATCTTTTCATGCCGGCCGTGATTTCGGTAACGGCTCTTATTGCTAAGAGATATGGCCGTCCTCATGCAAACGGTTTATTCGTCGCGGTGGATGATATGCGTCGCATTATCCGGCAGGACCGAAAGGCCGGTCCTTAAAAATGAAGGATAGAGAGGTACGCCGTGGAGCTTATCCGCATCGAACCATTTAAATATAAGCCTTGTCCCGCCCTCGTCGCCGTCAAACTCTTCATGCTCGAATATTTTCGAATCTTTTTCGGCTTCGAGAAGATAATACAATCCTATCTCGTGGCAGTTGACGCCTTCGTAAACGAAAAAATTCTCGACCATGTACACGAGCCGATTAACGATAACCGCAATACCTATTTCTTCCATCATTTCACGCGCTATCGTTTTATCGGAAGATTCGAACATTTCGGCGCGGCCTCCAGGCATAGCCCATGTTTGTTCACGCTCGGAGCGGTGCAGAAGAACCCTTTCCCCGCTTTTTATGATGCCGGCGATCCTGTAAATGAACTTGTTGTTTCCGCGATCGAATGTTATCATTTTAATTCTCCGTTTTTTAATTTAAACATATTTATATCAGTGAACATTGAATATAGAAAAGTTGTGGTTTTACCTGCTGCTCGGACTTTTACAAATAAAAATTCTGCTTGAATCGTCCGAATATTTTTTAAGATCATCAAGAAATCCTTAACTGTTCTCTATTCACTATTAGTTATTATCTGTTATCTATAGCTTGCCGTTATTCCAGAAATTATCTATTTCGGCGTTCGCCGCATCGCCGCATCTTATGACCGAAAGCGGCTTCCAGTGTTCCGGCAGCAGCCGCTTATATTCGAAATGGGCGAACCGCTCGTCGATGAGAATTATCACTCCGCGGTCCGTCTCCGTGCGTATAACGCGACCGACCGCCTGCAGGACCTTGTTTATGCCCGGGAAGATATACGCGTATTCGAACCCGCGCCCGTTCTCGCCCTGGAAATATTCGCGGATTATCTCGCGCTCGAGGCACACCTGCGGCAGCCCGACGCCGACGATAGCCGCGCCTGAGAGCCGGTCGCCGGCAAGATCGATCCCCTCGCCGAATATGCCCCCCATTACCGCGAAACCGATGAATGTCTTATCCCGCTGGTCAAGGAACCCGTTTAAGAAAGATTCTTTTTCCGGCTCGCTCATATTCGGTTTCTGGCATATTGTTGCCGTCTCAGGATTGGCGCCGGAAAAAATCCGGAAAACCTCGTTCATATAACGGTAAGACGGGAAATAAACAAGGTAATTGCCTTTTTTTCCGAGCGTCAGCGTTCCTATTAGATCCGCTATTTCCCCGTATGTATTTTCACGGTTCTTATACTTGGTCGAAACCCTGTATTCGGCCATTACCTTCAGGTTTTCCCGCGGGAACGGCGAAGGAAGCGTCATGGTTTTATATTTATCGCCGCCGCCTAATATCTTCGCGAAATAGTCGAGGGGCGTCAGCGTGGCTGAGAAGAATATCGAGGCCTTTCCCCTTGTCAGAGCCTGTTTTAAAAGTTCCGACGGGTCGAGGCAGAACAGCTTGATCTTTATATCCCGCCCGTGCTTTTCAAAATAAGTTCTGAACCTGGTGTCGTAAAAGTCATAAGTCCTCTGAAATGCGAGGCACTCGAAAAAAATATCCATGAGCGGTTCCGTAAAAGGCGCTTCCGGGTTTTTGGCGAGCCACTCCCGTGCGGTCTGGATGAAATGGGCTATCGGGACGGATATTTCCTCGGGCGGCCCGGCCTGTACATGCGTTTCTTTTTCGCCGAACATTCCGCTTTTATCGAGTTTCGAAAAAAATGAAGTTATCTTTCCG
Organism: uncultured bacterium; assembly: GCA_964551445.1. Classification (GTDB taxonomy): domain Bacteria; phylum Muiribacteriota; class UBA9980; order UBA9980; family UBA9980; genus DAOPXV01. The sequence goes on from CAZKCG010000030.1 coordinate 8,913, forward strand.
AGGCTTTTATATAATTTCGGCGCGTCTTTTTTCAGTGCCTTTCTCACTGCCGTGAAATTCTCGCGGTCAAGTTCGGCCGAAAACATTTCCCGCGCCCTGTCCACGAGGTTATGCGCTTCGTCGATAAGAAAAGCGTAATCGCCGCCGCCGTCCTGGAAGAAGCGCTTCAGGTAAACCCGCGGGTCAAAAACGTAATTGTAGTCGCATATGACGCAATCGGCTAATAACGAAAGATCCAGCGAGAATTCGAACGGGCATATCTTATGCTCTTTCGCATATCGTTCAACGTCCTCGCGGCCGAAGTGCCCCAGCGGAAAGATATCCGCTATAGCCCGGCTTACGCGGTCGTAATAACCTTTGGCGAGGGCGCATTCTTCTGGATCGCATGATAATTCGGTGTTCGGGCATATCTTGTCTTTCGCGGTCAGAACAAGCGTTTTTAATTTCAATCCGCGTCCCCGCATTTTCGCGGCGGCGTGATCGGCTATCGTTCGCGTGATGGTTCTGGCGGTAAGATAAAATATTTTTTCGACCCGCCCCTCGCCCAGGGCTTTTATCGCCGGGAAAAGCGCCGCCATGGTCTTTCCGGTCCCGGTAGGCGCCTCGGCGAAGAGCCGCCCGCCGTCCCTTATGGTCTTATAAGATGCGACCGCCATTTCTCTCTGGCCTATGCGGTAAGCGGAAAAAGGAAAATCGAGAGTTTTTATCGACGCGTCCCTGATCTCGCGCCAGTCGATGAGCGCTATTGCCCGGCGCATATAATTTTGAACCAGAAAGTCGAAAAAACCTTCAAGCTCTTCGAAAAGGATCTTTTTCGCGAAGCGTTTGGTTTCGCGGGTATCGATATTAAAATATGTCAGCCTTACGGTTATTATATCCAGAGAATTTTGAAGGGCGTAAATATAGGCGTAACATTTCGCCTGACCCCAGTAGACGGGATTGTCGTCTTCCGAAATATCGCCGAGAGCTCCGCCCGTCGTCTTTATCTCGTCGATGGTCACGCCGTCGGAGTTTTTTATGATGCCGTCGATCCTGCCGGATATCTCCAGCGCAATGCCGTCAGTTTCAACGATATGCGAAATAGATACTTCCGCCGAGTATTCGTCGCCGCCCGTCCTCTGCAGGAATTGATGGCCGCGAGTGCCTTCGAGCATCCTCGCCGGTTCCGAGAAACCGAAATAGAGATCGCCGCTTTTCAGGGTGAATTCGGCGAGCTCGCGAACGGATATTTTGAGGATTTTATTATCTGGCATGATGGCATGATTTTACCATAAAAATGCAGTTAAATCAAGTATTCCATGGCGCTTATAACGATGAAAAACAACTGCTGAAATGGCTTAATAAGTATGTAGCAATATTGGCTTGAAAAGTAATAAAATTGTTTTTGAGGGATGTCTCGGAAGCGGCGGAGGTCGCGCTTTCGACGTCCTGTCTCGCGCGACATTTGCGCATCCGTGCGCGGCACCCACCGGAAGAAGAGAGCCGCTGAGAGGCAAGCGGCGCAAATTCATGGAAACAGGTAACGGGTCATGTAGCAACTTAATGCCTTGCGCGACTCACAGGATGTGGGAAGTGCCGCTGAAGCCAGGATGGCGAGAAGCGGCTTCCCGAAAAAACAATTTTATTACGCATCTTAACAAAAAAAGAGGCCGTTCCAAAAAATGATCTTGAAACAGCCTCTTTTTAATTATTATTAATTATTCCGCTTATTAGAATATTCCGTCAACGAGGTGGAAAATATTCATTTTAGCTTTTTCCGAGAACTTCGTGCGCCATTCCTTGGCTTCTTCGAGAGTCACTTCGCGGCAGTATTTAAGATCTTCCATGAAAACGTCATGCATTATCTTCGCGAATTCTTTGTTTTCTATGAGAATAAGCTCTTCCGCGTCAAGGCCATGGCTTCTGGAATTAAGATTGTATGAGCCGATCGTAACGGCCACGCCGTCGAAGTAGTTGCATTTCGCGTGAAGCGTCTGGCTGCCGTACCATTCGTATATTTTTATGTTGTTCTCGATGAGGGTCTGGAAGAAGTAGTGGCTCGCGTAAACGATATATTTACCCATGTCGTTTGAATACATCGAATTAGTGATGACGCTGACTTTAACTCCGCGCTTGCTGGCGGCGATCAAAGCGGCTTCGAGTTTTTTCGCGGGCAGGAAATAAGGCGTTTCGAGGATGACCTCGGTTTTAGCCTTGTTTATGTACCATACCATCGCTTCTAAAACATGGTCGTCCTTGTTCAGCGGATAGTGCGATATGAACCTGAGGTCCGTGTTTTTAACGGTAGGCATAACTGTATAATACTCGCGGAGGACCTCTTTTATAAGTTTCGGATTCGTCGAAGGTTTATACATCGTCGATTCGTCGACCTTGAAGTCTTTGGAGAGGAATTCCGCTTCGTCGCGGGACTGCTGGGCTTCGTCAGATCTTACGAGGAAGTCCTGGTTGTCGCCTTCGGCCCAGTTGTTCAAAAACAGCTGTTTCATTTCCATTACGACCGGTCCTTCGAGGTATATATCCGTGTCGCGCCATCCTTCGACGGTTATCGAACCCATGGCGTAGTCGTCGCCGACGTTCATGCCGCCCGTTATGGCGCATGTGTCGTCTATAATGAAGAGTTTCTGGTGGTTTCTGTTGTTCACGCGCAGCGGAGCTCTGAAAGGATTATTGAAAAGGGCTACTTTTACGCCGCCGGCGCGGAGCTTGAAGATGATGTCTTTTTTATAGCTGAAGGTCGTCCAATAATCTACTATTACGCGTACGTCAACGCCCTCTTTGGCTTTAGCGATGAGGATGTCGGCGAGTGTATTTCCGGTCTTGTCGTTTTTGTATGAGAGATATTCGACGTAGATATACGATTTAGCTTCTTTAGCGATCTCATAGCGTTTGGCGAAAGCGCATTTTCCGTTTATGAGAAGGGTTACGTCGTTTCCGGCGACCGGCTCTGAGTCGGTGATGTTATCGAAAGTCGCGTCAGTGGTGGCGAAATTCTGAGTGAGTTTTTCGTACTCTTTTTTGAAGGAGTGGAAATCGCTGACCGATTTTTTGTATTTGAAAAGGCCTATATAATATGAAGCAAGCGCTTTGCCCTTAGCGAGCGGCGAACTCCATTTTATGGCTTTGTATTTGTCATAGAGAACTTTCGCGGCGTCTTTTTTCGCGTTCATGTTTTTTACGACGGCCGTCTTTTTTTCACGCATTTTAAAGTCCTGGACAAGTTCCAGGGCTTTTTTTACAAGCTCGGGGTTCTTCGATGAAGCGGCCACTTCAGCGGCAAGCTGCTGAGCTTTTTTGTAGTCTTCGCGAAGGTTGGAGTAGTGGCGGGCGAGCTGGATCTTGAGTTCATTTACGTCTATGCCGCTCTTCGATTTCGATGATATCTTTTTTTCGAGATCCGCTATTATAGCGTCATATTTGGCCTGCCCGCGGCTTTTTATAACCGACGCGGACGCTTTCGCGGCTTCGCCTGAAGCTGTTTCGCCGGCGTCTGAAACGGCGGCCTTATTAGCGCCTGACTGAACTTTTTCGGCTTCCGGAAGGGCTTCTGTCTTTCCGCCGAGTTTTTTGTAGTTCTCGATGCTGGTTTTATATTCTTCGCATAAAGCGTCGAGTTGTTCCTGTGGGGCGTTGGCGTTTATGGCTTCGACGTATTTTTTATACGAGGACATATACTGCTGGTATGCGCCGTTCAGGTCGGCCCCGGCCGCGAATGACGCCGTCGCGAAGATGCTTAATACACAGAGTGTCAAGATAAGGGTCAAGGTTTTTTTCATACTAACCACTTCCTTTTATATTTTAATAATTTTTCTTAAATTAACGGCTTTCAGCGGGTTTTCCGGAGAGTTTCTGATACGCTTCGGAGCTTGATTTAAGTTCGGCGGCGAGTCCCGCGAGTTCATCCTCGGACGCCGTGCCTGAATTTATGGCGGCGACGTATTTCTGATAGCAGTTCCTGTATTTGTCGTATGCCGCTTTGGTCTCGGGTGATGCCGTTGCCGAGACATCCATACCGTCGGCGGTATTTTGTTTCACGGTTTCAGTTTCGACGGCGGTCGTGGTTTCATCCTCGACCCTGCCTGAACTTGAAGCCATGTTGAATCCGGCGTTCTCGCTCGCGACGAACGCTGAAAGTTCGGGCGATAGTTTTCCGGTCACGCTAAGTTTCGTAAAAGGCCCGGTCGCCGTCTGGCTGAAAACCTGGCCGGCGAGGATCGAAACGCCCGGGATCGCGGAGAGTCCCATGGAAGCCGTCTTCATGAAGACCTTTTCGGCGGAAAGCGAATCTTTGAGCCATTTGCTTTCGGTGTCAAGGCTCTGCGTCATCGAATATAAGAAACGCGCCACCACGAGCCGGTCGGATATTATATTTGACTTGTTGTCGCCTTTGTCGGCTTTAGCGGCCGCGGCGGATCTTTTATACATTTCGTCTATTTTTTTGCGGATATCGTCGGCCGCGGGTTCGCCGTTGGCTATGCCGAAATATACCCTTTTCTGGATGAGGTCTATGAGATAACCGTTCTCAAGCTTGTTGAGTTCCTTCGGGTTCTGGCAGAGGTGATTTATAAATCCCATTATTTTCGAAACGTCCAGCTTGCTGACGTCATTGAAGGATATTTTAAGATTGAGATTCGTCGAGTGGTCGAATACGAAATCGCCTTTAAGAGCGTCTTTTAATACGCTTTTGCATTTCATGTTGTAGAGAAGGCTCAAACCGGAAGAGTTTATTATGCTTTTCATCGCGTTCTCTATACCGGCAACCCTGTAGCCGACCGGCGAATATAATATTTTGTTTATCGCGTAGCTTGAATCCGTGAACATGGAGAGTTTATAAAGATCGTTTATATCGTTCGCAAGTTTCAGGCTATAGAGCAGGGCGACGTCGCGCGCAGCGCCGTTCTCGATGTTTCTGACGATATATACGGCGTCGTCGATATTAGTGCAGTTTAAAACCATCGCCAGCAGTTTCTGGTCGTGTTCTTTTTTGCTGTAGCTTTTCGTTCCGTTTATTTTTTCAACTTCGGCCTTAAGGCTGCCGGTAATTTTTTCCAGGCCTTTATAACCTTCGGCGACGTTTTTGAAATCGAAGTTCGGGCGCTTGTTTTCGCCCGTTATGAAAATTTTGATCTTCTGGCGCTGATCCGGGAAATCGGCCGAAACGAATTCTATTTCGTAAGTTCCGACATTCATGGAAGCCGAATTGACCGTGAAGGCCTTTCCGTCAAATGAGCATCCGGCCGGCATGTTTTCGCATTTAACAGGGTTTTCGAAAGTTCTGTGGCCGTGAATGACGTGCCATACTTCAAAAGTAACGCTTTCGCCTTTTTTTACGAAGAGTTTCGATACCGGTTTAGTGTAGAGGAACTGTTTCAGGGGCGTGAGGCCCATGTTGGTCTCTTCGATATAGCGCGGGACCAGGTTTATTCCGGCGTATTCAAAAGCCGCTTCCACGAGGCCGACGCATGTGAATTTTTCGCCGTGGCCCTTGCCGTAGCCGCCGGTGCCGTATGTGTTGTTCTTTTTGTAGAAAAAGAACGCGGTTATGGGGCTAGAGAAGCCTTCGTAGTTGTAATCGGAATTTTTAAGTATGTAGTTATGTGAAAACTCGAGGATCTTTCTGCGATAAACGAATTCGTCGGGGCTTTCGGTAAGAAGTTCGACGTTTCTAGCGCCCATGTAGGTTCCGTCGAGAAGCTCGTCGTATTTTTTTAAAGCGGCGCTTTCGGATACGTTCTCGCCGAATATCTTTTTGAGGGTTTGTGCGATCTTTGTATCTTTTTTAAAGGAATCTTCCATTTTTCCGTGGCCTTTCTCGAAGCGGCGCATCGGGTAGAAATAGCCGTACCATACTCCGAAGCGGGCCGATTCGGCGGTCACGAATTCTTCTATGCCGTCGTTGTTGTTATCTTTTCTGCCGGCGTAGATCCCTGCATGGCCTGTTATCCAGCCGCTTTTCTGCATTACCGGCGCGATATATGGGAACGGGCCCTGAGTGAAGATGGCGTCGCCGGGTGAAGGCGGGATATCTACCAGCAGATATGGCGGGTAGTCCCAGGCGAGGCCAAGTCTGTAAAGGGAACCGGGGTCGTAGGTCGAGACGGCGTCTTTGTTTGCGGCGGCGTCAACATATGGCGCGCACATCAGCGAGGCTGACAGCATAAGCGCAAAGGCGATCGGGCGCAGAAAATTTTTCATAGTGACCATCCTTTCATTATATAAAAAACATTATTAATTCCTAAATAAATGGTGACGACCTGTTTTGTAATTTCTTCCTATCCCGCATATATGAGCGGATAAGCCGTCTGGACTAAAATCGTTAAAAACAACAGGAAAACTATAAATAATGATAGAGAACCATAAAAAAATTTTATATATCAATTTTACTCGAAAAACTTCAATTTTTCAAGTTTTGGGCCGATTTTTTATGTTTTATTTTTTGAAATTTAAACGTTTATTATTTTTTTTAACATTTGCTTAAATTATACGGTTGTTATGAGCGGTCTTCGGTAAATTAAAAAACTTCAAAATTTCATAAAAAACGATAAAAAACCGTTTCAAAAAATAAAGTTAATAAAATTTTACTAAAAAGGAGGAGGAAAGTCAAGTTGGAGCATAAGAATTTGCCCGTACAAAGCCGTAAAAGAATGAATTCGGCCGCGAAAAAAATATAGGGGAGCGGGCGGTATACAAATATCTTAAGATGCGCTTTCAGCAGATAGTGCGGCAGTTGATTTGTATGGTGAAGGTTTTTAAAAAATTACGATAAAATACTGAAGAAGCGATCCAATTTGAAACAGTTAATGATCGCATTTTGAAAAATAAAAACAAATACAGGATTGAAAAACTCCGGTATTTGTGATATGATGTAATTATGAGAATTTACAATCTTAAAATAAAAAAGTAAAACTGTGAGACTGAATGTGGAACACGATAAAAGGCGGTGGTGCTATGAACATTAATCCTGAAAAAAATAAAAGAGCCGTTTCGGCGCGCGGGTCGATCGTAATTTTGTTCTGCGCCGCGGTCATATTGACCATTTTATCGGCATATTACTGTTTTTTCGGCAACTTTGACAGTTTTTTGTGCTTTGCCGGAACGAAGAATGACGCTAACCCTGTTGAAAAATATATTCCAAAGGAAGGTGCGAAAATGGAAAAAGCGACTTTCGCCGCGGGCTGTTTCTGGGGAGTCGAACATAGATTCGGAAAGATCAAAGGCGTCGTTAAAACGAGCGTCGGATATACCGGCGGGCGGTTGAAGGACCCGACCTATGAGGATGTCTGCTACAAAGATACGGGACACGCCGAGGCCGTGCTCTTAGAGTTCGATCCGGCGGCCGTAACTTATGAAAAGCTGATGGAGGCGTTTTTCGCGATGCACGATCCGACGCAATTGAACCGTCAGGGCCCCGATCACGGCGAACAATACCGTTCGGCGATATTTTTTCATTCGGCGGCGCAGGAAGCGGCGGCGCGCGATTATATCGAAACGCTTAAAAAGAGCGGAAATTTCAGGCGTGAAATAGTCACGCGCATAGAAGCGGCGTCCGTGTTTTACGCGGCCGAGGAATATCATCAGAAGTATCTTGAGAAAAAAGGCGTCGATATTTGCCATTAAACGGCCCCGCCGCTTAACGTTTCTCAGCGGGGAGCTTCGTCCGTCGAAGTTTTTATGAAATGCCTCGAGCACTCTATGTTTATCTCGTCGAGAAGGGCGCTCGCTTTTTTTGTGTTTCCTTCGTATAATGCGCTTTTAATGCTTATGATCAGATCCGATATTTTCGGGGCGCCGGCTTCGGCGGCGGCGTTTTTGAATTCGTTCGCGGTTTTAATGGCTTCGTTCATGTCGTCGTTATGGACATAGCGCGTCAGGCGCGAGAAATAGTTGGGATAATCCCGCTGAAATCTTATTTTAGGCGGAACGCTTTCGCTGGAGCTTGTTTCGTTGAAATTTTCCGCTGTGACGCGGTTCTCTTTTACGATATTGCCGGTCGTCATAATAAGCATATTTCCTCCCGTTTTTTTCTTCTATTATAAACCGAAAGCGTCGGCAAAATATATGTAAAAAAGAGACATTTGGTTTTTTGCGGCGGCCGGAGCAGGACACGGTCCTCCGCATCGGACCGGCCGCGGCTTTAAAACCTGAAATATCTATGCCGCATAACGATGCATCGTGACCGCTTATTATGGACGGACACATCTTTTAAATTTTTGGCGTTAAGTTTACGGGGCAAAGACGGCGTGAACCTTTAACGGAAGATCTTTGAAAAACGAGGTCAGCAGTTTTCATATCCCGTGATATTGTCGATGACATGAAGGTGCTCTTCAAGATATGAGGTCGGCGTGAGTTTCAATATCTCCTTGAACTCGCGGATCATGTGCGACCTGTCGTAGTAGCCGAATTCGTTCAGAAGCAGTTCAGGTCTGACTTTTTTCTTCAGGCGGATATTTTCGAGGCACAGGTTGAGCCGGATTATCTTGATGAAGGTCTTGGGATTCAATCCTATTATCGTATTGAATTTCCGGTTCAGGTGGCGTTTTCCGTAGTATGACGAGTCCAGAAGCTCCATTACGCGGGTTATGCGTTTCGAATCGATTATTTTTTTTACAGTGTCGATGATGTTCTCGTCGTCGCTATTTTTTTTTGAGCTGAGATTATGCGCGATCCTCTTTTCAAGCATATCCTGGAGAATATTAGCCGCTGCGGTTTTATCGGGGGCGTTAAGGACGCGTTCGCCCATTTCGCGGCCGTATCTTCCCAGGGCGTTCTCGAGGCCTATTATTTTGTCGGTGAAAAGGTTCATAGGCGCGTTGAGGAGGTAATGGGCGCCCCAGGGTTTGAATTTGACCAGATAGCGGTATCCGCTCGCGCAGTTGGCCATGATCGCCTTTTTTGTCTGGCCGAGTATGAAGCAGCGGTCGGGCGTCACGTAGCCGCGCTCGTTGAGTTTATATTCGCTGAATGGAATATTCTGGATGAGCATCTCGGTGTAGCCGTCGGGCCTTAAAACGTAATTGAAAGGCTTTTCAGGGAAATCGAATTCGCTGTATATAAGGTATTCGACATATTTTTTTAGACCGGCGCGCGGTTCTATGAAGTCGCGTTTTATCATAAGCATTCCCGCGGGAATATCGAGGCGGGCCCTCCGCAATTAATATTAAAATGGTAATAACTAAAGATTTAACTTATCAGATATGACCCGGAAAATCAAGTGTAAAAACGGGACTTTTTAGAAAAATATCGAATCGCCCGGACTGGAATACTCGAAGATCCGCGTTTCGGAAGCTTTAACGGTTTTTATAAATTCCTTTATGGAGGCGGTTTCTCCGAATGAATGCATCGGAACGAAAAGTTTTGGCCGCACGGTTTCGATAAATTCCGCTGCGCCGGAATAATTTGAAAGCCTCGCGTCTGCGTTTGAAAAAGCGATGTTAATTTTTTCTTTTTTTAGTGTCGCGATAGTATCGGCGAAAACTTTTTCCATATAATTTCTGGTCGTTTCGTCGAACTCGTCCCAGCTCCATTTGGCCAGGTCGCCGCCGAAATATATCGACATTTCAGGTGTTTTTATCAGATAGGCGAGTCCGGCGTCGTTGCTTTTAAAAGTTCTTATGCTAAGTTCACCGAGCTTATAGGTTTTTCCGGCTCCGGCCGTCAGTAAATTCTTTTTCGCGGCCGGCGCGGCGATGTCGTCGGAAATTATATAATTCGCGTCATGGCAAACATCAGATAATTTGAATATATCGGAACTGTAATGGTCGGGATGGGCGTGGGAGGCGAAAACGAAAAGTTTCCGGCCGCTTACGCTCGCGGCTATCGTTTCGGCCTCTTTGCGCCTGAGAAAGCTCGCGGCCGGCATATCAAACAAAAAGGCGGTTTCGCCGTATCTGAGGATGAAGCAGTTGTGGTGGATATATATTATTTCGGTTTTCATGAAGCCGCCTCCGTGCCGGTCCTGGCCGGGATAAAGTTTGCAAGGATGGTCTTATTTTGGTGGTTTGGGGCTGTTTCCGTCGTCATTTTTTTCAGGTTCAGGCTTTGGAGGCTGCTGCGAAGGTTTAGGCGGCTGGCCCCCCGAATTTCCCGTGTTCGCGGTTGCCGGAGCGCCGGTGGAGATCGTTCCAGAACCGTATCCTGACCCCGTGTTAGACGAGGAGGCCGTCTGTCCGGATTGTGTCTGGTTAGCAGCCGCTGCTGAGCCTGGTCCGGTGCCGGGGTTGGCTGTCGCTGCCGCCTGTCCGGGTTGCGGCGGTTTGGGGGCGGGCGGGGATATAACGGCCTGGGGCGGTCCGCCGATGCCGTCGGGCATCGACATGGTCTGGTCGACCTTTATGCCGGCCGAAGTATAGTTGAAGCCGGGGACGCTCGTGGTCGAGAATTTGATGTTGTCGATGCTTGAAAGGATCGACATGACTGGCGTGATAGGTTTGATCTTCCAGCACGGCAGCCAGTATTTTTCGGCCGGGTCGGGATTTTTATTCATGTAGGTCGAACAGATGTTGATGACGACCTCGAGGCGCGCGTTTGTCGAGTGAACGACCTTCATTCTAAAGAAAAGAGGCGATCTGCCGGGCTTTCTGGGATTTGTTACGGCGTTTCCATCCGCGTCGAGCATTTCAATGTCGAATTCCTTTATCTTACCGGGTTGTGAAAGCTGTCTTGTTCTTTGTTCGCCCAGGGATATTCCGGAAAGTTCGCGGAAATCTTTCATGATGGAATCCTTGCGCATATAATATTTCGTCTCGGAATAAAGAAGGCGCCCGGTGTCATCGACGCCGTTGACGATATTGAATTTAAGCGTTTTGGCGGTTTTGTCGAAACTTGCATAGGTGTCGGGATTATTTTCGAATTCGACGAAGGTGCGCAGGTCCATTCGCAGGTTATAAATAATAAAGACCATTTCCTGGATAGCGGCGAGGTTCTTCGTTTCCATTTCGTTGTGTTTGATGCCTCTTATCAGATAAAAATAGACGCCGCTCATCAAAACGGAAGTGATCCCGAGCGCCATGAGAAGTTCGACTATCGTAAAAGCTCTGTTGTTTTTAGTCAGGTGCGTTCGCCGCATTATCTCACACTCCCGTAAGTATCGTTGAAAGTTTAAGGTCGCGTGCTCTTCCGCTCTGTTTGAATCTGACGGACACGTTCAATATCTTTATTCTTTTTATCTTTTTGACTTTTTCCTTCGCGCACGGATTGATCCTTGCGTTCTCATCGAAGGGAAGTTCCGAGCTTGTTATCTCGATAAATCTTTCATATCCTTTTTTTGATCTTGAAAGCCTTTCGGATATATTTTTGAAAAACGGCCCCGAGAAGTTGGCGGCCTCCGTTTCGGGCAGTTCAGAAGGTATCTCGTCGAAGCCGGAGGCGGATACCGCTTCGATGAGTTCGTTGGCGAATGAAAGAGCCATGACCTCGTCAATGGTGTAGGAAATATCGGAAGTGGTCGAGACGAAAAGCGAGAAGATGGGAACGAGGCCGAGCGCGATAAGCGCCGTGGCAACGATGACCTCGACAAGCGAGAACGCTTTTATTATGCGTTTTTTCATTGAAATAACATTCATGTCAAACACTTCTTTTTATTAATTTTTCGAACTTCCTTCAGCACCTATATTTACTTGAGTTTTTTAGGCGGCCCGGCGGTTTCTTTCTTTTCTTCCTTTTTTTCTTTATCCTGTTTCTGAGGCGGTTCGACAGGTTTTTTTACGTCGGTGTTCATATTGAGGCCGTCGCCGTTGTAATCGATCATGATCGGGGCGTCGCCGTTTATATTAGGCTGTTCTGGCGTCTGGTTCAGGATGTGGTCAGCGCTCTCGATCTTGACCGGTTTTCCGACCGGCTGGCCCGGGCTGACGACGAGTTTTTCGCCGGACGTTATGTCTGAAGTCCCCAGATTCTCGTTTGAAGTAAAGCCCACTTTGCCTTCGGTAACCGATACGGTCGTTGCGAGCGACTGAGGGTTTACGTTGACGGAGAACGTCGTTCCCTTGATCCCGATGGTTCCGGTCGGCGTCATGACCTTGAAGATATACTTGTTGTCGGCTGTTTTGACCGGCTTGTAGTTGACCCATAAATCGCCCTTGTTGATCCTTAAGTTGTATGAGCCGAACTGCATTTCAGTGTTTTCAGACATTCTGATAGTCGCGCCGTAGTTGAAAGTTATCTCGGCGGTGGTCTTGCTGCCCATTATGGCTTTATCGTCGGTGAACACCGGCATGTCGAGGGCTTTGGCGGTATCCACCTCTGAATATCCGGCTTTTCCTCCCTTATCGTAGCTGATAGGCCCGTTGACGGCGTTGATCTTTCCGATGGGTTCCGGCGCCTGTTGGGATATAGCCGGAAGCGTTACAAAAGCGCTAAGTAAAATGATCATGACGGTAAGAATTAAAAGATTTTTCATGATTTCCTCCGATTTCGATATGATTTATTTGCTTTTTTATTCCGTTGTAGCCCTCCAGAATGTCTGGCGCGATGAAAGCGTATAATTATAATGTTTTTTATAATTTTCGACGTCGCAAGGATCGAGGGCCGGGTCATAGACGACGGCAAGTCTTTTATATCCGGTCAGGCCGTCGCTTCCTATTACGCGGTGGGCGGCGCCCTTAGGGATCCCGGAGCTCTTAAAAAGGTTTCCGTCTTTAGCGTACTCGAAGTTGAGCCTGGCCATGGTCAGATTTCCGAATACCTGGAAATACTCCACGTCTTTTTTTATCGTTCCGGAAAGAGAGTTGAGAGACGCTTCTATCTCTTCGCCGGCTATGGTGATATTTCCGTGCGCGCTTATTATAGTGAGCGTGCTTCCGGTTTCCCGGGCATATGAGCTTTTTATGATATCCGGTATCTTGACGTCATTTTTGAATATCAGCATGGCGTTATCGTGGAAAATGATCCTGGGAACGCTCTTTCCTTTGGTCAGATCGATCGGCTGGTCTGAATCGATATAGAAAACGCCGCCGTTCTTAATTTCCATGGAACCGCCTTCGCCCTTTTTGGTGAAAAGCGATTCGAAATCGGCGAGGCTGTCGAAAATGTAGTCGGCTTTATACCGGAGATCATATCTGTCAACGGCGACCTGCGCTTCGTTCTTCATAGGGTTTTTATAATTGTCGCAGGTGAGCTGGACCGCCTGAAGCGCGCCCTTGAAAAGCCCGTCGGAATATATCGAATCGTCGGTCTCGAAGTCGTTTAGGTTTTTTGAAGAATATTGCGATATCTTCAGTTTGCTTCCATAAACACAGTTTCCGTAATTGTTTTCATCGCCATAAAAAAACTGGCTGTCCAGCTGCGCGTCAGGATAGGCCGAAAGGATCTTGACATTGTCCTGGCTCATCGAATATTTGTCGCTGGGTTTAAAAACCCCGCCAGCCGGACCGGCGTTGGCTACAATATTATCGTAGCTTCTGTTGAAAACCTCGCAGACCGGTTTGGTCATGAAGAATTTATAGACCTGGTTGTGCTGGTTGTCGTAACATTTGAAAACGTCATGGTTTATGTTGTATTTTTTTTTCTCGAAATCGGCATCCGGAGGGACCGGCGTCTTGAAATCGCTCTGGACCCTGTCGTCTATCGTAGCGAGGCCGTTCCAGTCGTTATCCGTGATATCGACCGCGGGGTTATCGATGGCCTTTCCGTCCTTGCCCATGTCGAAATAGGGGAGCCATCTTGACTGTGGATGGACATGGTCGCTTGATAGATATGGAAAATCATGAAGGCCGTTGGGCTGCATTTCCTTGAAAAATTTAGAGGACGGTGGATGAACGCAATTTTGAGATATCTGGCCGACCTGCATATAAAAGCGGAAGACCTTGCCCAGAACGAGCGTCGGGGATCGCCGGTCGAGGTAGCTGGCCGGCTGGTCGCCGGAATATGATTTCACCTGCATATCGCCGGAGATCTGAAGCAGTGATGAATCAGCCGGCATATCCGGATGTTTTTTATAAAAATTTCCGAGAACATTTTCCATTGCAGTGTCTTTATAGATCCAGTAAATGCCGGTCTGCGTCACGCGCAGTATATAGTCGAGTTTTCCGGCCGGAGAAAAATCCGTGAAAGCGTAAGGATAAGGGATCTTGTAATCCCTGCACATCTTCGCTGAAAGTGGGATCCCGTATTCCTTTATCATGAAAGCGTTGCCGAAAAACCGGAAATCGTTATCCGGTTCGGGTTTGGCGCCTATCGGCGGGTTGATCTTTCCGGGCGAAATGTTATGGAAATAGATCTGGCGCGGGTCGTCGCTGCCCATATAGACCCAGCCGCGGTTGGTGATGGAAGGCCTGTACGAGATATTGTTTCCGACGCCTTTCGGGCTTACGGAAAGATCCATCGGAAGGTATTCGCGTATCTCGGCGTGGGTCTTTCCAAAGCCGGAAACTAAGGCCATGTCGTCCGGATGGTGTATGAAAACTATAGGAACTCGCTTGTATTTCGTTTCAATATCCAATAGTCCGCGATTTCCCTGAAGGTAAGTGGTCGTTTTCTTAAGCATCGCGAGGCGTTGATAGTTCTGCTGCCATTCGCCGCTGCCGAAGCTTTCGTCCGCCAGCATCGGATTATTCGCATCCGGGATCCCGCCGTTTCCATTCGCGACATTAGCTGGCGCGGGAATGCCCGATTCGAAAGGATTTCCCGCGGCGGCGATATCCGGTTCTTCGGGCGTGGGGGCCGACATATGGAGCTCGTTCTGGTCGCCTTTATCGCTACCTTTCATAAAGAACGTGAATTTTGACAGGACCGGCGCCAGGGTCTGGCTGGTCTTTATTTCGTAGCGGCAGCAGAAGATCCGCACGGATGATTTGAAAGAGACCTTTGCCGAAATAATAACTCCGCCGTATCTTTCGAACGGATCTGAAGGAATGAAGCATGACTTGGCGTAATTTTCGGGCGTCGCCGGGTCGTTGAAATATTTTCTGAACCTTTCATATTTCATCTCGACATATTCGAGTTTTCCGCCGAGTCTTGCGGCCAGATCGAAGGAACGAAGGTTGCTTCCGGTCATATAAAAAGACATATCGTCTATGTTGTGTTCAGACACCGGGGCCAGGATGAACCTGTCCAGATCGTTTTTAGCGTCGAGGTTTTTAAAATTTATGACCTTGTAATTGAGAAGATTCGCGGCCTCGTTGACGGCGGCCTGAGCCAGTTTTTCGGACACGGATGCATGCTGTATCCGGGCCACCAGATTTTTTTCAAATGAAGTGTATCTGTAAAGGCCGAAGGCCAGAAGAGCGAGAAAGACGATGATGGCAATGACAAGCGGTATTGTCATGCCGCGGTTTTCAGCTTTGACGGAGCTTCTAAAAATCATCATAACAAATTCGGGTTGAGCTTGTAAATATATTGTTTTATGTTATCGATAAAAACACACTTTTATATGTATAACATACTATCATTTTATAAGTTTTTATTCAAATCATAACTTAAAATAATAAAAAAAATGTCGCGTTTTTACACGCCGGGTAGTTTCACCGCTCTTACGGGTAATGTTCATTTTACGCGCGTTACCTTATCTCAAGGTATGAGGGTGGGCACTTCCGTTCTCTTATGTAAGTTCTGATGTTATACTCTTCCGAATCTGATTTTGTTTCAAATAAGTACAACTTTTAGTCAAAAAAATAAATCTCAAATAAGTCGCTTTTTTACTATAAAGAAAAAATGGAATCTGCGATAATCACAAATGTCTTTTTATGTGAGATATAAGCGGATATAAAATATAAAAGGAGAACAACATGAAAAAAACCATCAGCAAAACCAGTGCAATGTTTTTATTGACGATCTTTATTCTTGCGCTGACAGTTTCGAACGCCCCGGCGGCCGCGAAACTCAGTAATTTCAACGAGATAATAGCGGCTTTAAGGTCGGGGGAAAAGGTCAGGGTTATTTTTTATTACGCAAAATGCCGGCTGATAAGCGATAACGAAATTAAACCGAAGTCGCCCGACGCGGTCGGCGGAATGTCCATCGACACTTTTGAATATTTCGCTAAAAATTCGGTTAAAAATCCGCTGGCCTTCGCGGCGGCCTCCGAAAGCAAACTTATCGCCAATCCTATCGGCGAAGGTTATGTTTATAATTACGTCAAAATAAAAATAACCGAAGACAATAAAGTCAGGGTCACGGCCAGATACCTTGACGCGAAGACCTTCGAGGTGGTCATGGACGAATCGTTTTATACGACGATAGACGAAAAGGACCCCGGCGCTGAATTTTACATTGGCAAATAATAAATGATGCGATAGACAAATAAGCTTTATGTCAATTTAATTCAAGTGGAAAGTATTAAAGTGCGGAGGTCGCCATGCTCAGGAAAGTTTTTTTAACATTATGTCTCGCCGTAACTATCATCTTTATTAATTTCACAAGCCTTATCGCCGCGGAGCAGTTCTATTCCGAGACGCTTCAGGAGGTTTCGCCGGTGCAGAAAACCGGCGGCAATTCTGACGCGATCGCGGTTATGACGAAACTGCTCGTGCCGGCCAATTGCACGAGAAAAGTCGCTTTTTCGGGAAAACCAGGCAGCCCCGCCGTACATGAGGGGATGGATCTCGTCCATGACGACGCTAAAGTTTCGACCGTTTCCGTCGCGGCGGCCGCGCCTGGCGTCGTAGCGTATGTCCGTTCAGGCTGCCCGCAGTCTGCCATGTTCAAAAGGAACACAACGCTTCGCGAAGCGGGAGCCGGCTGGGGCAATCATGCCGTTATTTTTCACGGCGACATAATTCATCCTTCAACGGGCGTCAAATACGGCTTTTATACCCGATACGCGCACCTCGTCCCGGGATCGGTAAAAATAAAACCGGGCGATAAGATCGCGGCCGGAGCTTTTGTCGGAGAAATGGGAAATTCAGGCCGCAGCGAAGTGCGCCACCTGCACTTCGAGGCCGGATTAAAAAAAGAGCCTTTCATAACGAATAAGCCCGCGCAGAGTTTTGATATGGTATTTGATCCCGCGCGCTTCTTTCCAAAGGAATGCCGCATGGACGGATATCCGTCTTCAGGCCACGGCAGGGCGTCCGTGCTGATAAAAATATACTGCGGACATGATGCGCAATATTCGGCGGAACTTCATTCCGAAGGGGTTCTGGTTTCGAGCTATAAAGATTGCAACGCGCTCGTGTGGGCGATAATCGACGCGCACATGGGATATTGCGGCAACCTTTCGGACATACTGAAAAGCTCATTTCTTGAAGCTCTGAAAAAGGCCTCCATAAAAGACGGCCTTTCCGCCTCTGAAAGATCCCGCGTGCTGGTTGCGCCGGTGGTATATGTCGAGCTTCGCTCCGTAAATTCGCAGGGCGAAAATTACGACGACCCGCTTTACCGCGGCGAGCTTAAATTTGAAACGGTCAAATACGAAGAATAAATGGCCGCGCCGGATAAAAACGCTTAAAAATATAAAAGCCCTCCTGGTATGGAAGGCTTTTTATTTTTATGATCTGGAATTATTTATTTAGACGCCGACAGCTTGCCGATCTCGAAATCGAGTCTTTCGACTTCCTTCATTTTTAAGAAAAATTCTTTCTGGCCGCTCGAAGTATTCGAAAGCTCTTCCAGTTCGGCGCACGCGGTTTTATATTCAGCTATCAGAGTTTTAATTCTTTTTTCTTTTTCGGCTATGGCGCGCTTGATCGATTCGCCCACTTCAAATGATTCCGAAGCGTCGTTCGGCGCAGCGGTTTCGCCGTAAAACACCTTTAATATGTTTTCAATATCGCGTGAAAGATCGCCGTGCTTTTTTAACGGCGCGTAAAACGAGTGGATATAAGCTCCGGCCGCGATCGTGCCGGCCGCCGCTGACGCTCCGGCAGATATTTTGGTTGGATCGATCGCTGATACGAGAGCCAGCAGTTCGGATAAATTCCGCGAAAGGCCTGCCGCCTGTCTTTCGTTGGACGAGATCTGCCTGATCTTCGCGGCCTGCCCCTTTATCCTGTTTATTTCCCCGGCGGCTTTCGCTTTTTTATCGGCGGTCAAACCGCCGATCCGTGAATTCAAAGCCGCGTCGCCGAGCCCGTCTATCGATCGCTGGGTCCTCGGGAAAAAGCCGATGCCGTGAGTGAAAGCCATTGAAATTCTGCCGATGGTCAGGACCGTGAACGCGCGCACGCCGGTTTCAGGAGAAGGCGTCGAGAGCCCCAGTGAGCGGGCGCATATTTCGTTGCCCACCCAGAGACAAACGGGAATGAAACGGGAAACGTCAGGCGGCAGATGTGCCGACAGCGTGTTTATGAGCCTTGTGACGATGTTTAAAGAGATCTGGCAAATTTTCGCCTTCAGCGCCGGCGTTAAAGGCGCGCTCTGGCCGATGCGGTTGAATTTTAACGCGAATGAAAAGGCTGAAAGGCTGGCCTGGTAGCCCGTGGCGAAAACTTCTTCCGACAGCATGAACGATACGTTATGGATCTCCTTGAGCGCGCCGATAGCGGCGATGATCGAATTGGCCGCCTCGATTTTTGCGGCGGTCGGGGTCTTTTCGAGCGAATCGGCGAACTGTTCTAATTTTGAAACGTCGTAGCCTTTAAAACGCATCGTCGCGCTGGTTTCGATCGGCGGCAGATCCAGTTTGATCCGTAAAAATTCATAAGCCTGAAGGGCGACGTTGTCGAGTTTCGCCGTTTCGACGCTTATATAAGACAGCGACGCTATCGCCTGGCGGAGTTCTCTGGCAGGCGGGGCCGCGAAAGAACTGAATTGAGATTGAAATAGAAGCGCGAATGCGAATATTATAGTAAAAAGTTTTTTCATGTTTCATTCCCCCGCCTTCAAATTTTAAAAATGAATATTTTCGGATCAATCGGTCTATTTCATGCACGCCGTTTTGGATAATCAACATAACCGTTTTTACGGGATGAAATTAATTATACCATAACCTGTATTTTATGTCCAAAAAATATACGGTTAATTTTCTTTTGTTTGAATTCATTAAGCAGTGAAGTTTATTTAAAGAAACCGTGGTTCCTTAAATTAATTTCCGTTTTGAAAGTTATCGAGCAAATTCAGTTCTTCAATATTGCCGTTGAGCGCTTCAAACCGCAGCGCGTCCAAAACTTTTCCGGGTGGATGATCTCCCGCATGCGCGGTTCCGATGCCTCTGGCGGCCATTACTTTTTTAATGGTTTCGGTATATTTCCCCGAAAAATGTTCTTTATCGGACGCTATTAGAGCGAGAAGAGCGTCGGTGAATTTAGCGCCCGGCTTTCCCTGAAGGTAATATCCCGAGAAATGTATCAACGCGTCCGCGTCCCGCGCGCCGATCGTTTTGCGAAGATCCCAGAGGCCTGCGCTGTATATCTGGCTGTCAATATGGACCTCGCGGGTTATATCTTCGGGGTAATGCGCTCGATTTTCCATCGTGCGCAAATATTTTTCCTTGACCTTCGATACGATCCATTCGCCCGTCTCGGCGTCGTCCGTCATGCTGCCCGCGAAATAATCTGAGAACGCTTCGTTTATGGCGCCGGCTTCCGATTCATAATCGAGTTTTACGATCGCGTTCGTTACCGCGTGCGTATATTCGTGATATATTATGCTTTCCTCTTTCGCGAAACTGTAATAATGCCTGCCGTCGCCGAATCCCATAACGTGCTCCAGCGGCGAATAAAAGGCGTTGTCCTGCTGAGTTCCGAAATGAACGATAACTTTTATAGGACTGTCGAGCGCGGTGAAGCCGAATTTGTTGAAATAATCGTGGGCGAGGTTCGTGTGGTAATAAGCGTTTAATTCGTCAAAATTGCTGTCGGTGGCGTTATAATTATAATTGTCTCCTTCGTTCGGATAAATGATAACCCATTTGTCGTTGACCACGTTGACCCATTTGCCGGTCAGCCTTTTTTTATCGGGCGCGAGCGTCAGGTTTGCGAGAGGCTCCATCGTGACCTTGCATTTTATAGGATTCGATAAATAAACCGTGCCAAGCGGAACCGAGTTTTGAAGTATATTATGATTCTCTAATACTTTACCCGTGCCGGCGTCTATCACGCAAATGAGATCGCCGAGCGGTTTTTCCGATGGTATTTCGACAAGGAATGCCGCGGCGCATAACTTGTCGTCCGAATATATTATTTCGCTTACGCGAGATTTCCCTCTTGTTTTTTCGCATCCGTTAAAACTTTCGGCCGTGCGGACGGCTTCTTCAGATGAGATAGCGGGCGTTCTCAAGTTTTTTTCGAACGCCGGAATGTAATTGTTATTGACCATCGCGACGCGGCCCGAGCCGTTAACATGAATTGAAATTTCAGAGCGGAACACTTTTTTTCCGTTAAGGTAATGCGCGAATATTATATGCGACATTCCTTTAGTATAAGATGTTTTCTCTACTTTGAGGTCCTTAATATCAGTGATATTGAACATGCCCGAATTTTCCCGGAGAAATTTATATGCCGCGGATACGGCGTCTTCCTTAGACGATCTCATGATCGAATTGAAGTCTGAGATATCTCCTGACACGACTGAAATTAATTTTCCTTTTTCATTAAAGACAGGGTTATACGCGTTTTTGTTATTTCCGTTGAATTTTAAAAAATCCGCGACCGCGCCTGCTCCGGCCGCGAAAACCGAGTTGGAACCAATAATTAACAACGTTGCAATGATCAAAGAGATACCCCGAATTTTCTTCATACTTCCCGCTCCTATACTTTCGTATTTATATATCAGGCCGACGATATTATTTTATCAGCGCTGACAAGCTTGTTTATTATATAAGATACGAGGCGTTGCCGGATAGTAGAAACCCGACATTTTTTTATATTTAAATGCTCTATCCTTCAAGGGATTTATTAAATGAGCCGGCCGGTTTCCGGCAGCCTCTATAAAATTTAAAAATGCTGCGCGCCATTGAACAAACAAATTATTTTTGATATAATTAATATGATCTGTTTTTTTACACAAAAATATCTGAATATAATTTTTTAAAAACACATTCAGACGAAAGTCGACCGGAGGCGCTGATTATATGAAAAACAAATACATCTCACCCCAAAGAGTGTTCTTTGTTCTTTTTTTTGCGGCTTTGACCCTCGCCGCGAACCTTTTCATTATACCGCCCTCTCTTACGGATACGGTTCACGCGAAGATCTCCGATCTGGTTCGATCCGCAGATGTTCAGAAAAAGCCCGTTTGCGTAAGCAAGGGAGCCGACGGCTCTTACGAGATATCCAATTTCAGATGGGGGTTCGACGTCTCGAAATCGCCCGAGCTCGTTAAGCCGATATGGAAAAACGTTAAACTCAATGCGAACGACGTAAGCGACGTGTTTTTCTGTTTGAGGCCGTTCCCGCCTTACTGGCTTGCTTCGCACGCTTTCCTCTTTTTCGAATTCCGCGAGGGCGCTCAGATAGTTTCCGGGTCCGGTGAAAAGTCCCGTGGCATGATCTTATCGATCGAACCGCAATATCCCGCGGGCAAGACCTACGGAACTCCGATGCGCGGCGGCCCGTATTTCATAGTTTATCAGCTTTCGTCCATCGACGATTACATGCAGATATGCGAAAGGACCGGGACGAGGGTAATACGCTCATACAGGCTGAAACTGACCGGTGCCGCCAAAAAAAAGCTGTTCGAAAAAACGCTTGAGTCCTCTTTTAACTGCGATTTTCCAAAGTATGATCTTTTTATGAATAATTGCATAAACAACATATTCGTTCTTTTCAATTCGATACTGCCCGATGAACTCCGCTACCGCAAGAATTTCTTCGGCGCTAAATTCTGGAACCCTAACGTTTCGACGCCGCAGCTTTGCGTAAAGGCGATAAAGAGCTTCGGTCTTCTGGACGATAACGAGCCTCCGGCAAGATTTTTTAACGCCGGAACTCCCGTTTCCGGCCAGATCCCCCTTACGGGAGACGCTCTGAAAAAAGCCGCCGCCGTTCACAAAGATATGCTGGCCAGGGTCAACGCTGTTTTGGCGCGATTGATCAAAGGCGTCGATGACGGAAAAATAGCGTCCGAAGAACTCAAGGATATTTTTTATAATGAAATGGCGGGCTATGTCCCATATCTCTATATTCCGCCGACGGATCCCGGGGCCGGACATAACGCCGAATTTAAAATAGGCGAAGAATTCCTTGAAGGTATAGCGTCTGACGATGCGAAGGGTTATTTGCGCCTCGTTTTTAAAAGATATGCGGACGGCCTTTATAAAAGGCTTGCCGTTGAAGGGCCCGACGCTTCTAAATTCATAAACGCGAATATCGCCGACATGAAAAAAGCGGTCGAAAAAGCCGTGCGATAAACCTGTCCGGCGATCGGGCGAGGCGCGTTCGCGTTGTTAACAGCCGGAATCAGCGTTTCCTTATTCCTTGCAATTCAGCCTGTATTCAAGTTTAATGATTTACAAGCGACGTCGGAGCGATCGGCCACAGGCCTTCGACCGTTCCGCCGTCCATAGCGGATAATATGCTCCACATCCTGTAATTTCTGTCGGCCGCGATAAGAAGAAGGTTGTCGTTGCCGTCCCTCGGAAATACAGATTTAATTGAGATAAGCGCGCGGATGACCTGTTCGGCTTTTCCAGGGTCGCGCGTTCCGAGCGGATTCGAAAAATGGACGCGCCAGTCCGATCTTGAAATGCCGAGTATCGTTATCCTGTCCTTGATCTGCTGAGTTAAATTTCTAAGCGAATTGAACCGCTTCACGTTCGGGTCGTCCGGATTATTTTTCAGCCAGGCCGAAGCGGCAGGATTGCTCAAAATGCTGTTTTCAAAAACCATAAGAGACGCGTAGAGCGAGTAATGAGAGTCCTGGACGCATGAGATGTCGGGCCGTACTCCCGAAACTCCGCCGCCGGCGCCAGTGCGGTAAACCGCCATCATCATTTCAAGCACGCGCGAAAAGCCCTTGATCGGGTTGATGCGCCAGCCGTTAATATTATAAGGCATGAGTTCGGGTATCTGGATGATCGTGTCGGAAACTGGTATCGTGTACATCCAGCCGCGTTTCAGATCGCCCATGTATGAATGCCATTTGTGGGTGCCCGAAATGATGCCGGTGTTGTTGTGCGCGTAAACCTGCTTGTATTCGATGTCGAACCGCTTTTCGCCCGTGAACGGATCGTTTATGACGGTCGCTATTCCGAACGCGAAATGGCCGGTGACAAGGCCCAGGGCCTTCGATCCGCTTTCGCCTGTGATCGTGTTCTTCCTCCATCCGAAAACGTGAACCAGTATCGCCTGGCTTCCGACGGGCCAGTGTTTATCAATGTAACTGTTCACCTCAGAGTCGTTTTCGTAATAAGTATAATCCGAATTGACCTCAGGCATTAAAAGCGCGCTGCGCCTCATTCCGGGCGACATCCGGTCGAAATGCTGCTTCGATATATATTTTTTAATATTGTTTTTGCCGCCCGTGAAAAGAGAAGGCTTCATTAAGCTCACGGCGCGAGGTTCCAGCGCGTTCACAACGAATGTGTTCTGCGTCAATACGCCATAAATATAATAGCCGCCGCCGTTGAAATTAGACTTTTCTATATTGAGCGTCGACGACACCGGGTCGGGTTTGACGGCCGTCTTAAATTGCGGCAGTATGCTTACGGTTTCGGCCGGCCCGTCGAATTTTCCAGTGGACGGGTTGTAATGAACTACGGTCCTGAAGTTTCCGTTGGCCGGCCCGCTGAATTTGACGAGCGCGGAGTGTGAACCGCATATCTGCGCCGGCTCTTCGTTTATATAGACCGAACCGTTGCTAAATTGCGCCGATCTCAAAGCGACCATGACGTCGTCCGCGGGTCTTGCTCCGGCCAGCGATTCGAGAGGGCTGACGCGGCTCCATCCGCCGAGCCTTGTGGGAAGCTGTAACGAATATTTTTGAGCTGTCTTGACTTTTTCCGGATCGAAATTAAGGTCAGGGCTAATTTTTGCGAACCACCCGTCCTCGGGGTTTCTGAAATTCCAGCGCAGCCTGATCTTTTTTCCGACCAATCCCGGCTCCGGGCTGTTATGTATAACGATGAAAACCGAGCCGTCCGATTCGCGCTCATTTACGGCCGGCAATACAAGCCTGCCGGTCCAGGCCGCTATGGGCTTATAATATGAGCTAGTGACCACGCTTGCGGTTGCGGCCTGCGCTTTCGTTTCACCTATAGCCTTAGTTCCGTCTGCTTTCGTCATATTTACCGGCTGGTTTGAGATAGCGGCGTTAACATTTGAAGCGTCCGCCGCGCTTATTTTCGCCGCCAGTTCGCCGATCTGAGGGTATGCCGGGCTATAGGAGAAGATGGACGCTATAAGAAAAATAAAAACGACCGCTAAGATACTGAAATTTTTCTTCTTCATTTTAGACTCCTTAAAAATTCGCTTTATAAAAATTTGACTTCCGTTTTTTTCGTTCAACCGGTTTTGATTTAGTTTAAATTCTTCCCGTTAAATTGCGCCTGAGTTTATTTTCATCTTAAGCCGAGTTTTTTCATCCACTGCAGGTATTCACCCGGAAGCAGTTCTGAGAAGTGCTTGAATTCTTTTATGAAGTGCGTCTGGTCGTAATAACCGCACGAATGAAGTATAGCAAGGGTGCTATCGTCGCTGTTTTTAAGCAATTCGTCCAGACAGCTTTTAAACCGGATTATGCGCACGAAAAGTTTCGGGCTCATTCCGATGTGAGTTTTGAACTTTCTTTCGATCTGGCGCTCGCACAGGCCGAATTCATTAGAAATATCGAATATGCTGAGATTGCCTTTAACCTTGATTATCGAGTTGACGATCCCGGTTATAAAATCATGGGATTGCATATCCAGACTTTTCTCGTTTTTAAAAAGCTGCGATCCGAGAAATTTTTCGATATGTCCGACGGCTTCGGCCCCGGAACTTGAATTTTCAATTTTTTCTGAAAGGATACCGGCTTCGCTTCCCCAGATATCGGCCGCGTCGGTAGTCGAATTGATATAATTTTTAAGTTCCGGCGAGGCGAACGGATAAAATCCGGCCGGCTTGAAATTAACCCCGATTATAAGCACGGGAAAGCTCGCTTTTATAAGAGAAATATTTTTGGCGGGGCCGGCGAGAAAAAAGTTGGAAGAAGCTCTTTTGGCGCATTTTGAAATTTCATAATCGAATGTTTTGCATCTGTGCCAGTATAATTCGGCGCAGCCGTCCGGAACGAGCTTCAGGGAAAAAGGCATGCCTTTGTTTTCGGCGCATTCCGAAACGAAGAAATATGAGATGTATTCTTCGAGCGCTTTTCCGGGCTTGAACCGGTTATATGACGAGCCGTATTTTTTAAATTCACGGCATGAGTGCAGTTTGTGGCCTTCAGATGTCATAGAGGTATTCTCCTGGAACTTAAAGTCTGTTTCATTTTATCAGATCAACTCTATTTGTTCAAGTTTAAAGAACGCGAAATTATTTTTGAATATAATTAAAAATCGAGTTCTGT
Source organism: uncultured bacterium (assembly GCA_964551445.1). Classification (GTDB taxonomy): domain Bacteria; phylum Muiribacteriota; class UBA9980; order UBA9980; family UBA9980; genus DAOPXV01. The sequence goes on from CAZKCG010000030.1 coordinate 34,266, forward strand.
TTCATGTTTTTGATGTTATTGAGTCCATTATAAAATCGGGAAAATGCCTGAAATGAGCTTTGAAAACAAGCGGAAATACGGCGCTGGGTTTCAGGAATCGGCCTTTCTTTTAGAACGGGCTGATTATAATTATACAAAAAAATGCGAAAAATAAATAGTAAATTTCCGACATCGCTTATTTTATTATTATTGAGTGGGTTTTAATATTTTACGGTCTCTATCGGGAATATGATCCGATAAGCGGTCCCCGAATTTGAATCGACGGAAACGCTTGCTTTGAGCTGTTTTGTGAGAAGTTCGATAAGGCGCAGGCCGAAACTTTTTTTTGCGCCGGGTGTTTGCGAAACGGCGAAGCCGGCGCCGCTATCGTTGATGTCAAGCTTGACCTTGTTATCGGCAGTTTTGCGTAACGCGATGCTGATGATATTTCCGTTCTCCCGGGCCGATTGCGGCGGGAAGGCGTATTTACAGGAGTGGGTAAGGATCTCGTTGATGATGATGCCTGTCGGGAAAGGGTTTATTACGCGTAAATATTCAAAATTAAAGCTCATGCCGTTTTGAGTGTGGGCATGCTTTATTTTAGATATCAATAGCCGTTCAGATGTTTTGAACGCGTGATAAAGTTAACCGCAACAGGTATTGCTCGAGGTTGGTTCTCAATGTTTTCAGATGCTTTGATACGCGGCGCGCAGACTGTACCGAAAAGTTTTTATTTCATCATCGCGTTTTTTTCGTTTGCCGCGCCGTCGTAGTCGCCGACCACCACCCACCAGTTCGTCAAAGTTTTTCCGCCGTACCGCAGAGCGTTGCCCTCTCCCGGCAGGCTCTGCATCCAGTAGATGAACCATTTCAGGCTGTCGCCGTTCCATCTGTCGCAATTCATGGAAATTTCTTCGCCCGCGCCTTCCGGCCGCCAGTCTTCGATATCGGTCTTTGCGTACTCTTTATTTGCCCAGTCGTAATCGTTCCTTCCGTTCGGCGGGTAGTGGCAGTTTCCGCATCGCCATTTTCCAGGTTTTCCGGTGAATAATTCGAACAGTTCCCTGTTGAAATGCGCCAGCAGCGATTCGATCTGATGCATGTGGTTCTCCGTAGCTTCGGAAGCCGAACGCTCGTAATTATAATGAAAGACCGTATATGTGGAAGTTAATATCGGAAGATCGTCAGGGTCGCGGTCGCTGTTGGAGATATCGCCCCGGGGGCTTGCCATATTCGATTCCCAAGGCGCGAGCTCTTTTGAATGGTAGCCCCATATCCAAACTTCCTTTACGCCTTTTTTTTCGACGAATTCCTTTATATCGACCCTTTCGAGGATCTTTTTGTAATCGGGGAATTTCTTGAAAGCATGGTGAGGAAGAGGCTCGAGAAATTCGATCGAGTCTATCACTTTGTATTTTAAACTCGGCTTCGCGCCGGCGTCTTTATAAGCCCTGAAACGGCTTCCCTCTTCGAGAGCGGAAGCGACCTCTTTCGTCAGGCTGTCGCACTTGCGGCGTATTTCGTCTAACGGCGCGCCCACGTTCGAGGTTACGGCGATGTCGATGTTTTTGCCGTCCGGGGTCAGCGGAAAATATCTTATTTCAAGAACGGGGATGGTCCATGGCCCGGGCGCGGCCTTTCTGTCTATGTTTAATTCCGCGGCCGCGGCTATGGTTTTATATGTTTGCGTTCCTTCGGCCGATGATCCGGCGGCCATCGAGAATTTTTTGCGGGCCGCGCCCTCATCGCCAAGTTTAACGAGCAATTCACCTTCTTTTATAAGGCACGCCAGGGTGACAAAGTAAAATTCGGGATATTTTCCCCTGGCTTTTTCAAGGGCAGAAATAGCCGTGCCAGGGTCTTTATCCAGGTTCCAATCCGAGAGGATCGCGAGAATATATTGGTTCATGGCCGAATTTCGAAATATCGTATCGAAATGATAAAACATTTTCCTTTCATCCCGGCCGCTATAGAGGTGACGAAGTTCGTTATGTACCTCGAATGAGAACTTTCCCGGTTCTTTTTGCAGCTGTTCTTCGAGTTCCGCGATCCTTCGAAGTTGAGAAATGTCCTGGCCGTTCTGCGCCCATACATCTGGAATATAATTAAAAATGAATATAGTTAAAACCGCTGAAATGATAAGGTATAAATTTGTCCGTGAGCTCTTTTTTTTCATGGAATTTCACTCCTTGACAAGTTTGTGGATCAGATGCCGTTATAGAACGGAAGGGCCGGTGGGCTCGCAAAATAACGGATCGAGCTTATCTCCGTGCAAGCATCATGAAACAAGGGGGTTTATTAAAAAAACATTGTTTTGATCTATGGTTTTAAAAATATTAGCGAAATCCTTTAAAATCATTCGTGCTTTTATTTGAAAATACTGGTTTCGGGATGCGAAACTTTATGATGATAAAGCCGGGTCTTAGTAAAAGTATTGTATTCATATTCACATTTTAACATAAACCATTTATAAAAACAATAATGGCGGTTGAGTTATAATTTAAGGGCCGGCGCATATTTTTCCGGGGCGCAATTGCGGATTCCGGAATATTGCAAACGGTATTCCGGAAATAAAATCGATCACACCCGTAATAACAACTTTATATGAGCTTTATAACAACTCAAAATCATTGACAAAAAAATTAAAATAACATAGAATGTTTTTTTATACGGTTAAGAACTTGTCCGTAAATAAGAAAACACTTGACCTTGAAATTTTAAAATGCGCATAAAACGATGATTTTACTGAAGAAATTTTTTCCCCGGGATTTATTCCGGGTATCTTGAGCGGCTTGGAATTCGTTGAGAAATAATGAAACAAAGGGATCTGTTTGAATGAAATTTTATGAAAGCATAGCGCCGTATTACGATCTTATATTCGATCCGGAAGATTCGGCCGGCATCGTCAATGAAAAGTATTTAAAAGGCCGTCCGGGCAGGATAATCGATATAGGCTGCGCCACGGGTAAACTCTCGGCGGACCTTGCCGGGTTCAAACACTTTGTTACGGCCGTAGATCTTGATGAAAAGATGATCGGGATCGCGGCCGGCAAATATGCTCAAAAAGGGCTGGACTTAAAATTCATGTGCGTGAATATGCTCGATATAGCGGATGTTTTTGAGCCGGCGTCTTTCGACGCTGCCGTATGCCTCGGCAACACCATCGTTCATCTGGACGGTCCCGGCAGGATACTGGAATTTTTTGCGGCCCTTAACCGGATATTAAAGCCCGGAGCGGTTTTTGTCGCGCAGATATTAAATTATGACCGAATACTTTCGCAAAAGATAGATAAACTCGCATTGATCGAAAACGATGAGGTTCGGTTCGAAAGATATTACGATCTCGACATTGTAAAAAACGGCGGAAAGCTATCTTTTATAACTAAACTTACGGTTAAAAGCACAGGCGCGGTCATCGAGAACGAGACGCCATTATATCCGGCCGGAAAGCAGGAAATTGCCGACGCTTTAAATGCTGCCGGATTTACGGGCGTTAATTTTTATTCGGACATAGACGGCGCGCCTTTTTTGCCGGGAAATAGCGGCCCGCTGGCTTTTTGCGCCGTGAAATAAAAAAACTTTTTTCTTTTCATTCCTGACTTGACAAATCACATTTCAGCGTTTATAATTATTGGACAACTCATTGAAAACATGTAAGCGACCGCCAGGTCGCTATGCCACAAATTTCTCCCCATAAAAAATAAATAAAAGAATGGAGACAGGTATGAAGAACGGTATTATCATTGAAGGTATCAGCGGCGCAGGAAAATCGAAGGTCATTTCAGAAATAAAGAAAATAATGGCCGGCCGCCCAACGGAAAAACTCGAGGTTATCCACGAAACCAGAACTTACGGCGAACTTATGGACGAACTCAAAGACGCATCCCGCACCGACAGGGATCGCTGTGAAAGGCTCGACAGCGTCTGCGAATTGATCGCTTGCGAAACGGGGAAATTTTTTATCATCGAAAGATTTCATCCGTCCTATTATGCCGTGATGCCCGACCGGGCCTTATACGAAAAGATCGATTCGCAAATGGCGGCAATGGGTTTCAAACTCGCCCTGCTTTCCTATCGCGATGAAAATCTGCGCGAAAGAGCATTTAATCATGCGGATGGCGGGCCGGGACTCGATGAGCGTATCGAAAAATATTTCGGCGGGGCTTCCGCTGCCATGGATAAATTCGTTGATTCAAAAAGAAAGCGCGAAGAATATCTGAAATTAACCCGCATGGAACACATTGTCATTATGACCGACGAGATGAACTGGCATGAATACGCCGTCCGGATCCTTGAATTCGCCGGTATCGAACTCGAATGTCCCGCGAACGCTAAAACTGCTTCTAATAATTAGATTAACTAAATTTTATAACAAGCCGGCTCAATAATTAAAGATAATAATAATACCCGCTTCACGGCGGGTGTTTTTATTATTTCAAGGTTTTTATCAGGAAGCTTCCGTCTTCCCGGCAATGAAACCGCTGCATTTTAAAAAGCGGTAGAATAACAAATACGGGTCTGGCCTGAATTGCGGCATAAAAGAAAAAAATCGTTTTAAAATGCCTGCGGAGTGATAGCAAGCTTCCGGATCTATCAATATGACGGGTTCGATTTATAATGCGGCCCGGTCGTAGCGAGATATCTTCGGTAAATTGCGCCATGTTTTGTTTTTCGCTGGAGCCGGCGGCGCGAATTACGACAATCGGACTCCTCATTGACAGCCGGCGATAAATATTGTAAAATTGAGTCATAATTTTTTAACGGCTTTTGTTTTCTCATAAAAGGAAGGTATAGAGTATGTTTAAATATGAGGGTTCCGGTTCTTTTGTTAAAAAGTCGGTTATGGCTCTGCTTTCAATTCCGATAGCTTTATCCGTTTCAATATGCCCGGTTTCGGCTGAAAAACTCACGACATATCTGGCTCCGCAATATGAAAATATTCCGTTCAAGCCTGAAGCCGCTTTCATATCTCTGGGCCTTGTCCCCGATGCGTCCGGCCCGAACGGTCTCGCGTCCGTCAGCGTTACGAATGAATGCGAACTTATGGAAGTGACCAACGCGTCAGGCTACAAAGTGGGGCTGTTTCCCGGAGGTTGTGAATACGCCAAAGACGTAATTCCGGCGCTCGTAGGATCTCAGGAAATGCTGGACTCGGTCAAACTTCGCATGATCGCCCGCAAGATCAAGTACGACCTTATCGTAAGATCCGGGAACGCGAGTTACGCCGAATTCTATAAAAATTATATAACCGCCCCGGTAGCTCTTTTTATAGGCTTTAACGCCGGAATGGGGCCTTCGTGCGCGATAGCGGCGTTATATCTGCCGCTCGTTAACGGCAGTTACTACTTTTTCAACACCGTCACATACGTCGAGGACATAAACAAATTTTTCAGCATAGCGGACGCGATCAAAAACGATACTTTCGACCTTGTTGTCGCGCACGAGAACGCTCACGGAATAATGTTCGATATGTACGGCTCGCGCATGAAGGACGTCGACTCCAGCAAAAAAAGCAATATCGGCCACGACGGCCCATATATTTCCGACAGGAACCTGGCTTATATCGAAGGCTGGGCTGAAGCGTTCGAGGCTCTTTACGGCCCGGCGAATCCGCTTCTGAAACTGAAGGAAGAAGACCGCAAAAAATACAGGCTCTCCGAATTTTTGTTTACCCGCCAGGATCCCGTCCGCCGCGACAGTTATATCTGGCAGACCAAAGATAAAAAAGGCCTTTTGAAGAACGGAAACCAGTTGATATCCACCGAAGGCGCTATAGCCGGCCAGTTCTATGATCTGCTGACTTCTAAAAGTTTAAAAGAACCGTTTGTAAAATCGGTCGCCGTGATGTTTAACCGAAGGCCTAAAGATTATGTCGAGTTCATAAAAGGCTGGGTAAAGGACTATCCGGAAGATAAACAGACCGTTTACAGAATATTTCTGGAGAACACCAATTACGCGACCGCATCGAATGAAGCAAGATCGCTGTATCACGATTATTATCAGGCAAAACTCAAGTTCGTCAAAAAAGAAATGGATGAAAAAACTTTTTACGCGGCCAAAAATAAATGGCTCGCCTTCAAGGAAGGCCTTTTTAAAGAGATCATGCAAAATGATTGTATCGACGCCAATATCGGCCCCGACCTCTGGATGAATCTGGCGAGCGGGGCGACGCCGGATATCAAGGATCTTCATCTTAACCTTTCGCTTGTAACTAAAGGAGCTTTGATGCTTTTTAAGGGAATGACGCCTGAAGACGCCGCCGTTATTTTAAAAGCGCGCGAATCGATGGGCGTTCTTCCTTATAAAACCGCGACGGAAGGGCTCACTGAAATTCTCGGCGCTGAAAAAGCCAATAAGATCATTACCGATAACGGCATAACGAACCTTTAAAGATCCGCCGGAAGATATAAAAAAGGTTTTGTTAAAATAAAACAAGCAAAAGGGACATAAGAGCTAATAAAAAATATACTGATCTTAAAAAAAGCCCGCCCGTTTTTAAATTCAACGGACGGGCTTTTAATATTCGAATATGCTAATCTATGTTGGTGATTATGCCTTCGAGTTTTTCGGCGTGATCGCGCGAGGCCTTTATAATGTTGAAGCACAGCTCCGGCGCCATAAGAAGCCGCTGCCTGAGTTTGCCGCCGTTTATGGCCAGCACGCGCATATCGCCCATTATGGCTTCGACGGTTACGTTCGAAGGCTCGTTAAGTACGGATTCCAGTCCGACGAAATCGCCTTTTCCGGCGAGCATTATCGTGCCGATCCATCCCGTTTTTGAGGATTTCTGGACCTCGCCGTTGCCCGAAACTAAAAGATAGATATCCGGTATCGCGTCGCCTTCCCAGACTATGTCCGTGCCTTCGTCGAAAACTATTTCTTTAGACATGAATGCTATCTCGCGCATAATGCTTTCGTCAACGCCTTTGAAGAGCGTTATGTTTTTGAGGAAATCGATGCGTTCGCGCAGCGCCATCGCGATGAGCGCGGTCATTTTACTCTCGTCGACCTTCGGCCACTCAAAATTCAAAAGCTTCAGCAGGTGATCCGTTCTTTCGGTAAGCGTGACGACCGCGGTATAATCGGCTTCGTCTTCGAGCCAGCCCCTGTGAAGCAATATTTTTTCGACGTGGGCTTTTCTACATTCCTTTGTGTATTCGGCTTTCAGGCGGTCTATGAACTTGTCGAAAGGAAGTTTTTCCATGTTAAGGCCGAGCGCAGGCGACAGAAGGATCTCCGATAATTTGACCATGAACGAACTTTGAATGTGGTAAATTTGATCGTGGAGGCTGGTCCTGTCGAAAAGCGCTATGAGCGCGGCGCTCGATGCGTCAACGAAAGACAGCTCCGCTTCGTCGCTGGTTTCCGGGACAAGGCCCAGATTGACGAAAGATCTTATCATGACGCTGAAAGCGTTCTCTTCTACGTTCTGTTGCAGATCGCCGGTTTTCGAGTTGTAGGAAATATTACCGGCCCTGAATATATTCGTTTTCAAGCCGTATTTTTCACGGGCTTCTATGACGGCTTTTTCGGCGAGCAGTTTCGTTTTTATATATACGTTATCGGAGGTCTGTCCGATATCGCAGAGGTCCTCCGAGAAGGCAGCGCTGTCGGCCCCGGCGATCTTGCCGGCGATGACGGACATCGTTGAAACATGGTTGAGGTCTTTCTTTTTTCCGGTCGCCGCGAATTTAATAAGGTTTTCAACGGCGGCCACGTTGGGCCCGTAAAAATCTTCGTAACGCCCGTAATGTTTCACGTTGGCGGCGGAATTAATGACGCAGTCGACCGTTTCGCAGAGCCCGGCATAAGTTTTTTCGTCAAGCCCGAGGTTCTCGCGCTCAAGGTCCGCGCATAATATCTTTACGCGGGCCAGCTGGGCGTCTTTAAGTTCCGAACCGAAATAATAACGGTATTTTTCATTGAGGCGCTTTAGCGAATCGCCGGGCGTTTTGCCGCGCACGGGGACGAAAATATCGCATTTGCATGCTTTTAAAAGATCGTGCAAAAGATATATTCCCAGATAGCCTGTCGAGCCGGTCAGAAGTATCGCTTTATAGGCGGTTCGGGCGTGTATGTCGATGGAATCGTATTTTTGCGTCTTCGCCCTGTATTCGGACGAAAATTTCAGGAATTCCTTTGAAGCAAGGTATGCTTTCATTTTTTCTTCCGCCGCGGGAACCTTTGTTTTAAGCGACTCAAGCTTTGTTTCGAGGGTCCCTTTCTTTTCATTGATATGGGCGGCAAGCGCCCCGATGGTCTGATACTTGAATATATCGTTTATGTTGACCTCGAATTCCTGCTGCAGTTTAGCGGCAAGAGAGACGGCTTTGAGGGAATGGCCGCCTATGTCGAAGAAGTTCTCGTTGACTCCGACCGCTTTCAGACCGAGGACCTCGCGCCATGCTTTCGATATTTTTTCCTCGCGTTCGTTAGACGCAAGGATGAGTTCTTCCGCGCCGCCGGATCTGACCTCCAGGTTGCCGACCGCCTTTCTGTCGATCTTTCCGCTCGCGTTGACCGGCATTTCATCGAGCCTGATGAAGCGCGACGGGACCATATAATTGGCGAGTGATTTCGCGAGAAATTCCTTTAACTGCTGGTCCGTTACTTCCTGACTGGATGTGAAAAAAGCGCACAGATATTTATTTTCCTGTTCGTCTTCTTTCGCAAGGACAACCGCTTTTTCAATACATTCGTGCTTTTGAAGCGCTATCTCGATCTCGCCGAGTTCCACCCTGAAGCCTCTTATTTTCACCTGGAAGTCTATCCGGCCGAGGAATTCGATATTGCCGTCGGGAAGCCATTTGACAAGATCGCCCGTGCGGTACATCCGTTCGCCCGGATAAAAAGGATCGGCGGGAAATTTTTCGGCGGTCAGATCGGGCCTTCCAAGATAGCCGCGCGCGAGGCAGTCGCCGGCTACGCAGAGTTCGCCCGGAACTCCGATGGGCTGAAGCTTGTTGTTTTTGGCGAGCACATAGATGCGCGTGTTGGCGAGGGGTTTTCCGATCGGGATGTTCGGATAATTTTTATCGACGCGGAAAAAGGTGGTATAAACGGTGCATTCGGTCGGCCCATAGCCGTTATAAAAATCGTAGCCGCGTTTGATGTAGGTCCTTAGTTTTTCGCCGCCCGCGTCAAGGTAGCGGAGCGATTTGTTATCGACATTCTCGTTGAACTGCTCGGCGAATTGCGTCGTTAAAAAACCGCCGCGTATGTTGTTTTTTTCAAAATAATCGTTAAGGTCCGTAAGAGATAATTTGATGTCTTCGCTGATGACATGTATGGCCGATCCGGATATAAGGGGCGGGAAGACTTCCATGATAGACGCGTCGAACCCGAAGGAAGCGTGTTTGGCGAGAGCGTCCATTTCCGTTAACTGGTGCGTTTTTTTATACCAGAAGGAGAAGTTCAGTAATGAATGATGTTCGATCAGCGTGCCTTTTGGTTTTCCGGTCGATCCGGAGGTATATATGACGTACGCCAGATCCTGCGGCTGGCTGATGTTTTTGAATGATACCGCTTCTTTTTCGTAAAGCGATCCGTCGTCGAGGTCGATAACGGTACCGCTGAATTTGATCTTATCCATGAGATGTTTTTGCGTTATAAGCACTTTAGACTTACTGTCTTCGAGCATGAATTCGATCCTGTCAAGCGGGTATTTGGTGTCGATGGGCATGAAAGCCGCGCCTGATTTTAAAACGCCGACGGCGCCTATGAACATCTCGATGGATCTATCGACGAATATGCCCGCTATATCGTCGCGCGCAATACCCAGGGAGCGTAATTTTACGGCCAGCATTTCGCTTTTTTGGCGAAGCTCTCCATAGGTTATGGATCTCGCGAGATAGACCACGGCTTTCTTGTCCGGCGTTTTTTCAGCCTGCTCGTCGAATATATCGGAGAATGTTTTATTTTTCGGATAATCCATCGCCGTATCGTTAAAGTCGTATAAAACGGTTTTAAGTTCAGAACCCGCGACCAGATCGATCTCTTTTAACATAAGCGCGGGGTTGTGCGTGACGTCTTCAAGTATTTTGATCAGATGCGACGACATCCTTTTTATGGAATCGTCTTTGAACAGGCACTCGCGGTATTCAAGGTCGAATTTTATGCAGTCGCTCGATTCGAAAGCCTGGAGCGTCAGATCGAATTTCGCCGTGCCGGTCTCTATAGGGTGCGGTTTGACCATGATATCGTTATAAGCGGTTTCCTTTATTCCCTGAGAAGTCTGATAGACGAATACGACGTCGAACAGCGGGCTTCGTCCGTTCGTTCGCTTTACGTTAAGCTTGTCTATGAGCATGTCGAGCTGATAATCCTGGTTATCGATTATATTGAAAAAATTCTGCCTGACCTCTTCCAGAAATTCCGTGAATTTTTTATCCGGTTTCGGATAATTGCGCGCGGGCATGGTGTTTACGAACATTCCGAGCATCTGCTGCGATTCCAGTGAAGGCCGGCCGACGAGGGGCGTCCCGACTATGATATCTTCCTGCCCTGAATATCTTGAAAGAAGAATATTGAACGCGGCGAGAATAACCGCGTACAGAGTATTATTGGTTTTCTGCGCCAGGCCCCGAAGCCTTGCCGAAAGGTCGGAATCGGCCATGAAACCGATGTGGGAGCCTTTAATGTCGGGGGACTGAGGCCGCGGGAAATCGGTCGGCATGTCGAGCGTCGGCAGTTCGCCCGAGAGCATTTCAAACCATACTTTTTCCTGGTCCCCGTTGGCTTTCGAAGCGAGGAATTTTTTCTGCCACACGCAGAAATCCTTGTATTGTTCCTTGAGTTCGGGCAGCTCGCGGCCGTTATATATTTCGAAAAGTTCGCGCATGAATATCTCGAGCGACATTCCGTCGAATATTATGTGGTGGAAATCGGCGAGTAAGAGATGCTCTTCATCGGAGATCCTTAAAAGCTTGACCCGGATAAGCGGCGCTTTCGTAAGATCGAAAGGGGTGACGAAATCTTTTATGTATGAATCTATGGGTTCGCTTCCCGCTTCCTGATATGTTTTTTTCATTCTTACGCTTTCGTGTATCGTCTGCACGAATTCGCCGTCAACGACCTTGAAAGATGTTCTTAAAGCCTCGTGGCGGTCGACCATTTTCTGTATCGATTCGGAAAATTTTAATTTATTGAGTTTTCCGATGATCTTAAGCGCGAACGGTATGTTATAAGAGGTCGATGAGCCGCCTTCCATATTCTCGACTATAAAAAGGCGCTTTTGCACCGATGAAACAGGATAGTTTTCCATCGGGGTTGAGGCGTCCTTTTTTTCAGGCTCTTTATCTTCGCGCCTGGCCGGGTCAGTTTTAACCGGTCCCATATTCATTATCAGCGAAGCCATTTCGCGTATCGTAGGGGCGCCGAATATTTTTTTGATCTCGACGCGCGTTCCGAATTCCTTTTCTATTTTATACTGCATCGAAACGACCTTGATCGAGTGGCCGCCGATCGCGAAGAAATTATCCTGCGCACCGACCCCTTTAAGGTCGAGCACTTCTTCCCATATTTTAACGAGCCTTTCTTCGACGCCTTTTTCAGGCTTGACATAATTCGGGGATCCAGCGCCGCGCGCGACGCTCTTTTCCGCTTTTCCGGCAGGGCCTGTAACCGCGGCCGGTTCAGCCTGGATAGTTCCGGCGGGGTCCTTTGCGCATGACGCTGAAGCTATATACGCCGCCATTTGACGGAGCGAAGGAAGGTCGAATATCTTTTTGATGGAAAGCCGCAATTTGAAATCGCGTTCGATCTTAGCCTGTAATATGACAGCTTTAAGAGAATGGCCGCCGATCTTGAAGAAATTGTCCATCGCGCTTATATTATCGAGCGCGAGCGTTTCTTTCCATAACGCCGCGAGTTTTTCTTCCGTTTCGCCTTCTGGCGTAACGAATTCCGATTTTGATTCATATTGGATATGCGGCGCGGGAAGAGCTTTCCTGTCGATCTTGCCGCTCGCGTTGACCGGCATTTCATCGAGCCTTACTATATAATTGGGGATCATGAACTCCGGAAGGTTCTGCGATATCTCTTTTTTCAAGGCGTCCGGCGTTATCTCGCCGTCCGCGACTATATAAGCGCAGATAGACTTGTTGTCGCCATCTGAAACAACCGTCACGGCGGTGTTTTTGATGCCTTTGACCTTCATTATTTCCATTTCTATCTCGCCGAGCTCTATCCTGAAGCCTCTCAGCTTGACCTGATTATCTATGCGTCCGATATACTCGATATTGCCGTCCGGGAGCCATCTTGTAAGATCGCCGGTTTTATAGAGCCGTTCGCCTTTTTCGAAAGGATTGGCGATGAATTTTTCAGCCGTCACTTCGGGGCGGTTGAGGTATCCGCGTGAAAGGCATACGCCGGAAACGCACAGCTCGCCGGGGTATCCTTCCGGCATGAGGTTTCCGAAGCGGTCCAATATGTATACTTTCGTATTGGCAAGCGGTTTTCCGATAGGGATGTTCGCGTGCATTTTATCGACGGGGAAAAAGGTAGTATAAACCGTGCATTCGGTCGGTCCGTAACAGTTGTTGAAATCATAGCCGCGTTTAGTGAATGTCCTTAATTTCTCTCCGCCGGTGTCGAGATATCGAAGCGATCTATTATCTATATTTTCGCTGAACTGTTCCGCGAATTGCGTTGTTAAAAAAGCTCCGCGGATATTATTTTTTTCAAAATATTCGTTGAGTTCGCCGAGCGACAGTTTTATGTCTTCGCTGATGACGTGTATCTCGGCCCCGGCGATAAGCGGCGGAAAAACTTCGGCGATAGACGCGTCGAATCCGAATGACGCGTGTTTGGAGATCGCATCTGTTTCGGTTATTCCGCGTGAGTTTTTATACCAGAAGGCGAAGTTCAATAATGAACGGTGTTCGATAAGCGTGCCCTTGGGTTTGCCGGTCGACCCGGATGTGTAGATCACGTAGGCCAGATCTTCAGGCCGGCTGATGTTTTTAAACTCCACGGCCGCGTTTTCATAAAGTGATCTGTCATCGAGGTCGATAACCGTTCCGTTAAATTTGATCTTGTCGAGAAGATGTTTTTGGGTTATCAGCACCTTTGATTTACTGTCTTCGAGCATGAATTCTATTCTATCCATGGGATATTTGGTGTCGATGGGCATGAATGCTCCGCCCGATTTTAAAACGCCGATGGCGCCTATGAACATCTCGATCGACCGGTCGACAAATATGCCCGCTATGTTGTCGCGCGAGATGCCCAGAGCGCGTATTTTTTGAGCCAGGCTCTCACTTTTTTTGCGTAATTCGCCGTATGTTATAAATTTATCGAGATAGACCACGGCTTTTTTATCCGGCATTTTTTCGGCCTGCTCATCAAATATATCCACGAAAGTTTTATCTTTGGGATAATACGCGGCGGTATCGTTGAATTCACTTAATAACCGGCGTTTTTCAATATCGGACATGAAGTCGTATTCGCTTATCTTTTTATCCGGCGCGTCTATCGCGGCGGATATCAAATTAATTATATGCGTCGCCATATAGTTGATCTCGCGCTGCTGATAAGCAGAAGTTCTATAATCGATCAAAAATTCGATATCATTTTTTTTGCCTGCGTTCGAGCTTAAATAAAAAGTGAGCAGACTGAAAGATTCGCCGTTATTGTAAAATTTTGTTTCCGCCTTGTCGTCGTTCCCGCTTTTTAAAAACTGCGCGAGCGTTATAGTGAAAAGATTTTGCGGATCGCGGTTCTGGCGCCTGAGTTCGGAAGATAGAAGATCGCCCGGAAATTTCTGGTGAGCCATCATTTCCTTGAATTCGCCGGAAAATTTATCGCAAAGGGCTTTAAATGTGGTATCGGAGGAAAAGTTGAAACGCATCGGAAGCGAACTTACGAACATTCCCGTTGAGTTTTTAAAATCTTCAGTGCGGTTATGGTGGGCGGTTTGAATGACGATATCCTCTTTCATGGTAAGCCTGAAAAAATAAGCGTAAAGAGAGCTCATAAAGAATTTAAAAACGCTTATATTATTTTTTTCGCAATATGAATATATTTTTTCTGAAACTTCAGCCGGCGCCCTGTGATAACTGCGGCTTATTTTATGGTCCTCGTTATCCGTTCCGGGGCGCAGTTCGAGCTGTTCTATATCGGTTTTGTATTTATTGAACCAGTAATCGCGGTCTTTTTCAAATTCAGGGGACGCCAGATAACCGGCCTCGTCTTTAAGATAATTGAAATATGAAGGAAATTGCTCCGTTATATCCGTTTCGCCGGCATTAAGCTTTTCGTAGTACTCTATGATCCGGCCCGTGGCGAAAGCGAGCGACGTGCCGTCGCATATCATATGATGGCTGTTTATATAAAAACCGCCGCGGGTGTTATCGAGCCTGATCACAAAGATCCTGAATAATTCTCCGCCCGCAAGATCCGTGAAGGCTTTGCGTGATTCGTTTTCGGCCCACTCATGCATATTTTCGCGGCCGTTGTTTCCGGTAAATTCAACTACGGTTATATCCTTTTCAATATATTCGGCTATATATTGTTTCGGTCCGGCCTCTGTTTCCGTGAATCGTATGCGCATGTTCTGATTATTTCTGATGAATAGATTTATGGCCTTTTTTAAAATGGGGATATTTACCGGAAATTTAAAAATGACGGATAGCGGAACGTTCCACATCGGCGTTTCGGGATAATATTTTTGAAGGTAAAACAGCCTTTTTTCGGGGTGCGATAATTCGTGATACGTCCGGTTGTCATTATTCATGAAATTCCTCCAGAATTTATTTTAAATATATGTTTATTTTCATTGCCCGTGTTCCGGCTCATAGCTTCTTTCGGCTGGAACGAGCCCGAAGGCCGCGATTCATAATACGGATCTTATTTTCGGTCATTATTCTGTCCGGATAAAATATAGTCGCCGTCCACCTGGAATATATTTTCGCCGGGATCTTCTAAACTTGAGCATATTGCGACATTATATCCATCAAGACGGCTGTATGATCTTATAAAATGATCGAGTTCTTTCCCGTTTTTTCTGATCCTGAAGCGGCCGTAACCGCCGTATGTTTCAATTTTTGAAATATCTTCGCTGAGGCCGTAACCCGTGCATTTGATAAAACTTTCCTTGACGGTCCATATCTCGTAGCACTTCATTGTTCTGTCCATTCCGGAAAGAGAGTCGATGGATAAGAGTTCGCTTTCGCTGAAAACGCTTCTTATGTCGTCGAATTTATTTTCCTGATCCATGAATTCGCAGTCGCATCCGATCTCATATGGAGATATGGCGCATATCGCGAGTTCGCCGGAGTGCGAAATATTGAAGTGGAAATTTTCAGATCCGGTTAAAAATGGTTTCCCAAAGTGATTTTTCGAAAATTTTATGTCGTCATTTTTCAAGCCGAGTCTTTGACGGATCGCCGAGCGGACAAGCAATTCTCCGCCGATGGAACGCAGCCTGTCGTTTTGAAACCTGAATTTAAGGCTTGCGGCTAACCTTTCAGCCGAAACCATCGATGCGGCCTTTTCAGACAATATGATGTCGCGGTATTCGGCGACGTTCAAAACGAGTAATTCCGTCAATCTTGCGTTACCTTTAATATATCAGTCCGGTTTTGCCTTCGAATGAAGAAATTTTAAACTTTTTGCCGCAGGGGCGCCCGGGACTGAAAAAATGAAAAGCGGAAAAACCGCAAAGATATTTTACATTATAAATTAAATAAGTCAAGTCGAAACTTAAATGAATTTAACTTACTTATATTATTTTTTAATAATATAAGTATACAGGTTGACAAAAAACACTAATTGAATTATTATATAAAAAAATCAACGACCGGAGCCTGAAAAAATAAAATGAATTTTAAAGTTAAAACGGCCGACCGCAAGGGCAAGATAGAAGAATTCACGATGCCCGGCGATTCGGACGGCCAGATCCGTGAAATGCTTCTCGGCCAGGGCCTGTTTCCTCTTTCGGTAGAGAAACTTCCATATTCGTTCTCGGGCATTTTTTCCGGAGCCGGCCTGAAACCCGTCGCTTTTCGCCTTGGCAGGAGCGCCAAGCTTATCGAATTTTCAAGGCTACTATCTCTTCTTATAAGGGCGGGAATGTCCGTGAACGAGGCGTTCGCCGTTCTGTGCGAAAAAAACGACGGCGGTTATTTCGCCGGAGTTCTCGATGAGGTGCGGGCGGCCGTCGTGTCGGGAATTCCACTTTCGCTTGCGATGTCGAGGCATCCTGACGTTTTCGACGAACTTTTTATCCGCTCCGTCGCGAGCGGCGAATCGGCCGGAAATCTCGGCGAGGTCCTCGCGAATTTAAGGCTTTATTACCAGAAGATGCAGGAATTTTATAACAAACTTTTATCCGCGGCGATCTACCCGATCGTGATCCTGATATTGAGCCTGATTGGAATAACATATCTTTTTATAAACGTGGTTCCGACCTACGTGAAATTATTCCGCGATATGAACGCCGAACTTCCGCCTATTTCACAGTTCGTTTTTTTTATAGCCGAAATGCTGACGAGTTATCTTATACCGATAACGCTTCTTGCGGGCGCATTAGCTTTTCTTGTTTACAGCTGGCTTAAAACTCCTGAAGCTAAAGAGATCATCGACCGTCTTACCTTAAGACTGCCGCTTTTCAGCCGCTTTTCACAGACAAAGATATATTCAATTTTTTACAGGACCGCCGGCCTTCTGATCGCTTCCGGCGTTAACGTCATAACCGCTTTCGAGGTCAGCTCGAACGTCATCACAAACTCCGTCATATCGCGCAGATTTAAAAGCGCCCTCAAACTCATCCGCGAGGGAAACCCTATCAGCCAGTCGTTTGAAAAGAGCGAATTTGCCGAGGGAGTTACATCAAAACTCGTAAGGACGGGAGAAGAATCCGGAACTCTCGCCGAGATATTCTCACATGTCGCCCATGAGATGGATTCCGAATTCGATACTCTCACCAACACCGTTTCATCAATATTCGGGCCGCTTCTGCTTATACTCGTGATAGGCGTTTTCGGCATTATAATAATATCGATACTATTGCCTATGATAACGGCATCGACCGTTGTCGGCTAACTTTTTACGAAAGGAATTCTCAAATGCCGGTCTGGGAAAAAATATTATACGAACTCAAACTCAAAAACAAGATCGACGCCGCCACCCGCGACGCGCTTCTTCCGGCCGGAGCGGAAGAAGGAATTAAAGGTCTGATAGCGCGAAACATCGTTGCCGATTCCGACGCGGCCTATAAATATTATTTTCACGCTTTGAAATCCCATTCGCTCGAGGACGTTCTCATATCCGAGAACATAATATCCACGGAAGAACTTGAAAAGATCATCGTCGAATTCGGGGGCGTTCCGGGAAATCTTAAGGAAATATTGATCCAGAGAAATATCGCGGCGCCGAAACAGATCTATAAAGCGATCGCCATTCAGCACCATGCCGATTTCGTGGACCTTAACGAGGCCAAGATCGACGACGCGATCTTCTCGCGCTACGACGTGAACACCATCAGGCGCTATCAGTTCATTCCATACAGGCTTGAAAACGACAAACTGACTATAATCATGGACGACCCTTCCGACGTCGACCGCATAGAAGAGATCGAATCCGTAATAGGGATACCGACGGTTCCGTGCGTCGCGGTGAAAAGCGATATCGCCCGCAACATAAATCTGCTGGTCGAAACTTCGCTCAGCGAGAACGCTCTTTTCGCTGATTCCGACGAAGCGGAACTATTAAAAAGCGTTCCCGAGGACGGTGACGACCGGTCGGCCGAGGCCGATTTCGTGAAAACCCTTTCCGACGACACGATAGTGCGCACGGTCGACTCGATAATTTTAAAAGCTGTGCGAAAAAAGGCTTCCGACATACATTTTGAAGTTTATCCCGAGGGGCTTAAAGTGAAGTACCGTATAGACGGAGCGCTTTTCATGGTCAGGACCATAGACCCCAAGTCTAAGAACTTCATAATAGCCAGGCTCAAAACCATGGCGAGCATGGATATTTCCGAAAAACGCATACCTCAGGACGGAAGATTCAAGCGCTATATAGACGAGCGCGCCATCGATTTCCGCGTATCCGTCCTGCCGTCGATCTTCGGAGAAACCGTCGTCATAAGGATACTCGATCAGCATGCGCTCGGGCTCGATCTCGCCAATCTGGGCTTTCCCGAAGACGACCTTCTTAAATTCAGAAAAAATATCACGAAACCTTACGGAATGATACTCGTCGCGGGCCCCACCGGCTCGGGAAAGACGACCACGCTTTATTCTGCGATAAAAGCCATTAAAACTCCCGAGGACAAACTTATAACGATCGAGGATCCCGTCGAATATCAGATAGACGATATAGTTCAGATAAACATCAACGAAAAAAAAGGCCTGACCTTCGCTTCCGGCCTGCGTTCCATTGTCCGTCAGGACCCCGACGAGATAATGGTCGGCGAGATCCGCGATTCCGAGACCGCTAACATCGCTATAAACGCAGCTCTTACGGGGCATCTGGTCCTGTCAACGATACACGCCAACGACGTTATGGACTCCATCGGCAGGCTCGTTAATATGGGCGTCGATCCTTACCAGTTCGTCGCGTCCTTTAATCTCATACTATCGCAGAGGCTCATAAGAAAAATATGTTCCAGCTGCCGCGAGGAATATATCCCTGAAAAGTCGGTGACCGCCCTGATGGGCGATTTCGAAAAATATTCGGGCGGCAAGTTCTACAGAGGCGCCGGCTGCCGCTTCTGCCATAAGACCGGTTACGTCGGAAGGGTCGGAATTTATGAAACACTTCCGCTCACCGAGAAGATAAAATCCATGGTGCTTTCGCGTATGTCGCCTATCGAAATAAAAAAACAGGCGGTGGCCGAAGGCATGAGAACGCTGCGGGCCGCGGCGTGGCAGAAGGTGGCCGAAGGAATAACCAATATCGAGGAGATCAACAGGATAACTTTCGAGGATTAGACGATTTGGAGGGTTTTATAAAGTGGCAGTTTTAGACATCGGAAGCTATAGCGTCAAGGCAATGCGGAAAAATTCAACGGCTGAGGTCGTGCTCGCCGAAGATACGGTCGGCGGGACTTTTACCATTCCATTGCTCGACGCTGAAAAATTTTTAACGGCGCTTCGGGGTATCCAGAAAATGATCCGGCTCTCTCCGTGTCATATACTGCTTCCCGATCAGTGGGCCCGCCAGCTTTTTTTAACCATCGGCGGCGTTCCCGAAGGTTATACGAAAGATTACCTCATATGGCGCGCCAAGGAACAGATCCGCGACGAGATACATGAAGGCTGCAAGATCTGCGTCCATGTTACGGCGAGCCGCGAAACGGAGGGCGAAAAACCGGCCGAACCATCTAAAAAAGCCGCTCCGGCCGATAAAAATTCCCGCCGGAAAAAGGCCTCGGAGCCTGTCGCGCCTGACGCCACGTATATTCTTGACGCGTACGTATGCCTTATAAAAGAAGATATCCTTCAGAGCGTGAACGAGGTTTTCGCGGCCGCCGGCGTCGATATAGCGTCCGTCGATCTCACGAGCCACGCCATTTATAATCATATTGCGCAGAATGAAGATCTGAAGCCCGACTTCGTGACCATAAATATAGGCTATGAGGTCACCACCGTTTATTTTTACGCCGGTTACCAGCCCGCGTACGTGCGTATCATCGAAACCGCCGGCAAGCATTTCTTCAGCGAGATCGGCGAGAACAGCGATAAGGCGTTTTTGACGGGCGGGCTTATGGCGAAAAAGATATTTCCTGTAAAAATCGACGCCCGCGAGCTCGACGAATTCGACGCCGGACGGTCCGCGGCTACGGACAAACTTTTGAAGGAACTGCACCTCACTTTCGAATTTTTCGCGTCTAAATTCCCACGGGTGAAACTGGCCGAAGTTTATCTTTCGGGCGGTTTCTGCAAAATTCCGGGTGTAGACAGATTTCTGGCTAATTTTTTCGACATGCGCGTGGTCCTTGCGCATGACGCGGGAAAGATCCAATTCACGCCGCTTGCCGGCATAAAGGAGTAGCTAATGCAAAGGCTGATCCGCATGGACTTCAAGGTGGAGCCCAGGATACATAAGGAGTCGGCGGCATATAAGATCGTAAAGGTTTCTCTCGCGCTCATTCCCGCGTTATATTTTATATGGTGCGCCTATTCATACTGGGACGCGCAGAATGCGATATACGCCGCGAATGAGAATATAACCGCCTCGCAGGATAAGGCCGCCAGGTACGAAAAAGACATGAAAAATACAATGATAACGGTTCGGGGCGGAACGGCCGAAGTTTTTATGATCTCCGGCAGCCCGCGGGCCACTTTTGAAGTGAATATCACTGACGAACTTAAAGACGCCGTTTCGCGCGTTAAAACCGAGATGCGTCCGGCTCTTAAAAAGTTAAAGACCGACGAGGAAAAGATCTTCGCGGACCTTTATCTGCTGGTTGAAAATTACGGCGGCCGAATTGTTATCGGGCGTTTCGAACTGAGCCTCAGAACGCTTAAGGCGTCTTTTGAGGTCTCGTGCTCGAAAAAAGAAGAGTTTGAAGGGTTTTGCGGAAAACTTAAAAACACAGGCTGGGCGTCAAGAGTTTTCGTGACAAAACAGGCTTATGACGGGTTGAAAATGACTGCATCAGTTACTATAGATCTTCTGGAGGCTGCGCTTTATGAGTGAAAAAGAGATCGCGAGAATAAAATATCTTGTTATAATAAACTCGCTGCTGGTCATCATGACGGGTTTTCTCCATCTGATGTTCGTTTCTCCCGCGGTCAAAGAAAGCGTAGCGCTGAATTCGCTTCTTACGACCCAGCAGGAGAAGGAAACCGAGGGCGCTAAAAAGATCGCCGAATTTAAGAAGGAAAAAGACGGTTTTCGTGACGATCTAGCGTTCATGGCGCGGGCTTTTTCATCTAACTTTACTACGCGGAGCGTTGAACTCATTCAGAACGGCTTTAATCAGGCCGCGTCCGGCACCGGTGAAAACTATATATTCGAGGCTGATTTTGAAACAAGGAAGATCGCGCTCGCTGAAACGCTCGGTGTCAGGATGTCTTTACGCGCCGTCCGGCCTTCGGTTTTTTTCGGCCTCGTTAAAAAGATCAGGGGGTCTTTTTATACCGTGAGCGAAAATATCGCCGCCGGCTCGCTCGACACATTTGAAACATCGATAGAATATGATTTTTATATTCCTTCGAACAATTTGAAGATAGGAAGTTTTCAGGCGGCCAGATGAAGAAGATGAAGAACGCGCGGGGTTTTACCCTGATAGAAATACTTATCGTGATATCGATAATATCGGTGCTCTCGTCCATAGCGGCGGTAAATATATCCTCGCGCGTGAAACTTGCGAAGGACGCCGCCGTAAAACAGAACCTCGCCGTGCTTCGCGAAGCCTGCGGCAGATACTACCTTATGAACATGAAAATGCCGATGTCGCTTAACGATCTTTCGGGCGGCCAGGTCCAGGGAATAGAGCTTACATGGACTGGCGCCAACGCGTCAGGAAAGATAGGCTATGAAAAAAAGAACGGCGAAGTATTTCTAGTGACGGTTTCGGGAACGAAGCCTCTTGAAAAAGATTACAGGGGCGTGAGCTACGGTGAATATTAAACAGCCCCGCGTATCTTCCGGCTTCACGCTTATCGAGGCAGTTATGGTCATAATATTTCTCTCCATTTTAAGCTCCGCCGCCGTTTCGGGTTACAGTGCGAGCGTGGCGCGCGCCCGGGAGAACGACCTTAAGCGCGAACTTTTAGAGATGCGTTCGGCCATCGACAGGTTCTATCTCGACAGGCTTCGCGAAGATCCGTCCAAACCGCATTTTGACCGGTTCCCCAAAAGCCTCGAACAGCTGGTCGAGATGAAATATATCAGGAAGGTCCCGGTCGATCCGGTTATTGAACAGGCGACCTGGGAGGTCATACTGGTTTCAGAAAACAGCCGCCGCGTCTTCGATGTCAGGTCAACGTCACGCGGCATATCATCTGAAAAAAATTTTTACAACGAATGGTAGAATATTTCCGGAGCGTGAAAAAGTGACTGCATTAAAACTGGAGCTTAAGAAAAAAGCGTTTACGCTTATAGAAGTTGTTATGGTCATCGTGATCATAAGCGTTCTCTACGCCTCGACCCGGCCGATCATAGGCGATTCGGCGCAGAAGACGAAGGAGACGGTGCTTAAAAACAATCTCCGCGTCACGCGCGAGGTCATATCCAGATATTTCAAGGACCACGAAAAATACCCCCGGGATCTCAACGAGCTCGTCGAAAAAAAATACCTGATGGCGCTTCCGGTGGACACCGTCACTAACAGAAACGATACCTGGATTATGATCCCTTCGAAAAAAGGCGTATCGGACCTCTACGATATAAGATCCGGCGCCGCCGGGAAAACCCTCGAAAACACAGCATACGACCAGCTTTAACAACAGGGCGTATATTTTAACATTTCTTTTTGAAAAGCTTTTAAAAAGGCCTGACATGAAATTAAATTTTCAAAACTATCGTCGTTCCAGCGGTTACCTCGCCATCGCCATCATAATTTTTTCAGTTATGACGGCGGTTCTCGCGCACTCGGCGCTTCCGGGAAATGAAGCACTGGTAAAAAACCGCAAAGAAACCTTTTTAAAATATTATCTGGCCGAATATAACATGGCGGTGCTCAGATTTCGCGCCGTGAACGGCCGCTCGCCCAAAACCATCGAGGAACTTTCGGCTTTTAAAGGCGGCCTGAGGCGCCTGTATTCAGACCCGTTCACGGGTAAAAAAGATTTCGTTATGGTTAAAAATACCAAAGACGGTGTTTTTATCGTTTCTTCTTCGCCCGATAAGAGCCTTGACGGCGTTTCTTATTCGGCCCTTACTTCCGACGTATCGCGGCGCTTCATAAAATATGGAACTGCCGGCATCGATGAAATATGCGGATATAAGATAAAATAATAAGTGAATAAAGAATAGTGAACAGAGAATAGTTTTGGATTTGTTCGCTGCGCGAGCTTTTAAAAGGCGGCTGAAAGCCGCGACATTAGCTGTTCTCTTATCTCTATTAACTATTCTCTCGGGAAAAAGCAAAACCCGCCGCAAATTAATGCAGCGGGTTTATTTATTTTCGTTTGAATTTCATAT
>CAZKCG010000031.1:0-56353 GCA_964551445.1 uncultured bacterium
GTATTGAGACTCGTTTCCGGCATAGTCCTTAACATAGACGGACCAGTATGTGTTGATTTCCGGGTTCCGCGGCATTGATATTTCAGGGAAATGCCGCCCGATTTCACCTTAAGATCCCGGCAAACGTAAGTATCAGCATCAGGACCGAAAAACCCATAAAAGCTATCGTCACAATACCGAACGGCGAGTCCTCGAACGAAAAGAATTCGCTCCAGGTATCTCCAGCGAAATGTACCATGCACGAACGCCCGGACGGATCCTTTGTCACCTTTATGTGAGCTTCGGGCGGGCATTCGGCGAAGTTGCACTGCATTACCGCCGCCATTCCACGGGCCTTTTCATTATGCTCGAAACGCGAATCGCGCGTTCTGTCGCTGAAATCGATCATATTGCCCGGTTTATCGATAACGACTATCTTATATTCCCACCAGACCGAATGTTTGCTGCTGCACTTTTTCCCCGTCACGCCAATGGCCTCGATCTGATCGGCCGAAAGAAAGAGCGAGACGGCCTCATAGCTGAAAAACTTGAAATGGTAATATATCTTTTTTTCAACCGTGTCCATTATGTAATAGTTATCAGTGAACCATCGGCACAAAAGCCCGGCGCCGGCCACGATAAGCGCAAGCGGTATATATTTGAGAGCTTCCGGGCTCGGCGGCGTATATTGGCGCGAATAGCGTGAAGTGCTTCCGCATGTGCCGGCCACAAGAAGTATGACCGCGGCGATGCCGCCCAGCATGCCTATTCCGCTCAAAAACTGTTCGAGATAAGTGTTAAGGTCCACCTTTATGCGGTGCGGCAGATTCGAAGCGATATCGGCTTTCGGAACGAATACGCTCTCGTCGCCTTTATTTTCAAATGAAAAACTGCCGCCGGCCGCTGGTTCCAGAGAATCGCCGCCGCCATAGCCTGACGAGCCGTTATTTTGCCCGCCACCGTGTGAACCGGTATCTTTCGTGAACGCTGATCTTTTTTTTATATCGGCCATAATTTTTCACCGCCAGTTCTTATTTTTTTCCGCCCGCGGGAATTGGTACGCCCCACATTTTCAGAAGTTTTTTCGCCTGAATGGTCTCTTTGTACAAAGGCTTACCCTTAGCGTATCCAATGACCTTTTCAGTCACAAGAAAACCGGGCGTCATAGTTTTTCCTAGTATTTTCAGCGCATAAAGGTTCGTCATCCAGTCTTTTTCCGAAAAAGCCATAAGCGCCGCCTGCGGAAGCATTTTCAAATGGTTATCTGATATGTATTTCAGCGCGGACCTCTTTGTTTCGGACCTGTGGTCGCCTTTTATTATCGAGATCGCGCGCGTAAAACTCATATCGAGAAGATAAGCGTCAGGCGGCAACTGTTTTTCAGCGCCGGCGAGATCGATAGCTTTATAATCCGGATGGGCCTTTGATTTTTTATAAGTGAGCGTATCGCGCAGGTTGTTATCTTCGTCATAGACGTTCATTACGACTTCGAGACCGTTAATGTCGAGTTTCGCGAAATGAAAGAACTCGCCTCCATAGCCTTTTTTTATCGGCGCGCCGCAGGTTCCGGTCATTATCTGATAAACGCCGTTGATCAATCTTGTCTGGTAAAGATGTTCGTGGCCGCAAAAATAAGCGTCAACATCATATTCGCGAAGCAGGCGCCAGAATTTATTCCGGTTTTCGGGATAGGCGTCGAGCGAATCCATCATGTGAGGCCCGTACGGAAAAGCCGGAGCATGACCGTAAACGAATATGTGTTCGTAATTTTTATGTTTTTCAAGCACGGTTTTGATCCAGGCCAGCTGCTCGTCGGAGATAAGGTTGTCCTCACCGTCATAAAACGAGGTCGCGACGGCGATGAAACAGCTGTTCATATGAGTGAAATAATAGACCTGGCCGCTGTATCTGCCGGCCTCCATTTTCGGTATATCGAGCAATTTAATAACGTGGCCGAGATGGTCAAAACTTCTCAGTTCATGGTTTCCCAGAGTGTAATAGATCTTACAGACGATCGAAAGCGGCTTGATGACCTCGACGAAATTAGCCATCTGTTTTTTGAATCTTTCAAAATCGTTGGCGCCGTAAACCATGTCACCGGGATATATCGCGAACGCGGGGGCGATCTTAGCGCAATGAGCGGCTATTTTAGAAAGAACTGGAATATTTACGCCTATATCGTCCTCTTTTTCCGACCTCGAGTCGGCAAGGCAGATGAACGTAAATTTATCTTTGCTGACAGCCGTTTTATCGGTTTTTTCCAAGGCCGACGCAAAACCGGCCCCGTGAATTAATGAAATAACCATTAACAAACAGAACGAAAAAAAGAACCCTTTAAAAACTTTCATGATAAATACCCCTAACACAATATTTTTTATAAATATTAACACAAACCGTCTATAATTACAACGATTTTTGACGCGATTTTTATAAACGGAACCAGCAATTTCCTTGTGCGGTTAACCGGCCGGAAAACCACACGGGCCGCCGCGGAAGACAGCGCCTGTAATATTGGAAAAACATGGCCTTCAAAACAGGTCTGTCAATACAATATCATTCAGACAGCTTCAGGCAAAACGCTTAAAAAATAACCGCGCATCAAAAATGGAACAAATTTCGACGAACGGAAGTAAAATTATGATATAATATAAAAATGACAAAAATGGAGGCCGAAAATTATGTTTAAACGCTGTTTAATTCTAACCATGTTAATTTTTCTAAGCTGCGGTCAAACCCCTGCGTTCCCTGGAGTACAGGAAGTTTCGGACCAATTGCCTTCCGGTTCTATTGAAAATAGCGGAACTCAGAATTCAGCCGGATCCAAAAATCTTAGCGGCGATGAATTGTATGTCCACGATCTTTACAAGACCATCTTAAACAGAGAACCTGACGCTGACGGATTCAACCAATGGGTGAATGCTCTTCGTTCCGGCAGGTTGACCCGCGACCAGGTCAAAAAAGGGTTTACCAACTCGATAGAATTATTCGTTCGTAATCTATACAAGGAACTGTTGAACCGCGAACCGGACCAGGACGGTTTTAACAACTGGATCTCAAGGCTCAGGTCGGGTCAAATGTCACGGTCGCAGGTCAGACAGGCGTTCATCAACTCGCCCGAATATAGAAGCACTCACGGAAACACCTCGGCTCAGACGCCCGCAACCCCGACCGGTGAAAATACTGGTTCAGCGCCCGCAACCCCGGCCGTCGTCGATCCCAATGCCTCCGGCGATCTTTACGGCTATAACCGGGCTCTTTATGGACCCGTCTGGGATATGGTAATGAAATTCGTCCAGGCCAACCAGGCTTATGTATATGCCGCCGGACACAGTAACCAGGCAGGCATCGCCACAAAGACCGACTGCTCCGGTTTCGTCGGCTCGGTCTATCACAAATTGGCGGAAGCTTCAGGAATTCCTGCGACCAAGGATTATGGCAACGCCAACAGCTACTCCACCAGCGGCACTCAGAAAGTGACGGGGCAATATCCGCCTCCAAACCCGCGTGATCTTATCAAGCCCGGTGACGTCATGGTAACAAGCGGCGGCGGACATATCGTAATGTTCATGGGTTACGACCGCTCCGGAAATCCGCTTATAGCTCATTCCACCCCCGGCGCTATCGACGCCAACGACCTTGCCGGAAACGTAGGGCGCAGCGGCGTTCGTATCGAAGTAATGCCAAATTACATGAGAACCAACGTCAGCGACCGCTATCCCGGCCAGACACCATTCAAGGGCGTCTTCCGCATAAACGGAATGGATGAAATGTTAAACAAACTGGCCGGCAAATAATTCTGAGACATTATTAAGATCGATTCAAAATAAACTTAAAACTGTCATGGATAGATCCACAGCGAATAAAATTTTGTAACGAGGAATTCAGCATGAAAAACTATAATCTGCCGCTCTGGCTGGTTTGTCCGGCCATATTGTTTCTGTTTCTTATCTGTCAGATCACGCCGGCCGGCGCCGCGAATGAGAAAGCGGCCGGAGAACCCGAACTGCTTTACACAATTAAAAACGGCAAAGGCGTCGAACAAATGAACTGGTTCACGGATAAAGGAAAGATCGAAGCCGGCCATCTTCGCGGTCCCGGAGCGATCCTGGCGCTAAACGACGAACTCAGGCTTTTCGCCGACACGCTCAACCAGAGGCTGATCCTTCGAAAAGCCGACAGCGGAAGGGTCGTGAAGATTTTTAATCTTCCATCATCGCGGGAAGTGGAACTTAAATACAATCCTTTGATCATCGACCTGGCGGACGCGGGAAACGGCTTGATTTACGCCGCCGACGAGGCCAACATGCTCATCTGGAAGATCGATCTGGGAAAGAACTGGCGCGGACCGGAAATGAAGGTCGAAAGAATGTTCTCGCTCAAAGATCCTGTTGAAAAGACCGGCGCCGGTGGTGAAAAACCTGAAAAAACCGCGAAGAATGACACGCATCAGTTTGGCCGGATATTCGCCGACCATGGCGGCGTCCTGTACGCGGCCGATATGCCGCAGCAAAACACGGTTTCCTTCAGCCCCGACGGCTTGAAAAAGTTCGCGTATGAAGGCCTGACAAACGGAGTTCCCGACAAAAGCGGATTGCTCTATCATCCTGTCTATTACGGTGACGCCGCCGTACGCGACATCGAAGTTTTCGACTCAAAAGGCCGTATGGCCGGCCACCACGGCCAGCTGAAATTCGGAAGGCCTATCGTCTATATCGCCCCGTTAGGTTTTGACGCCGAAGATACAATGTATGTTTTTGCGGATTCCGAAAAAGGGCCGTTGATGGTCCGCATCTACCGCAAAGACCAAAAACAGGTTTTCACCGAACTCGATGCCGCCGACAATTCCGGATTCGGCTCCGCCCCTTACTGGATCGGGCCCGCCGGTTCAGTGGAATGGGCCGAATACAACGCCGAATCGGTTAAAATTTACCGGCGGAAACTTTAAAAAAAATAATTTGCGGCCAGATCTCAATCATATCAATGATTAGCAGCGAAACATCTTCCGGTCACGGCTCTTATAAACTTGAAAATACCTCAAAAAAATGGTATAATTAAAGCAACACTTTTATAACAGCAACTTTTTTATAAATAAATCGATCTTCGGGAGGCTCTCTATGAAAAATCTCGTGACCAAAAGAGTTTCGGTAATCTTCATCGCCGTTTTAGTGTTTTCCTTCGCTTTTTCCGCGACCGCTTTCTCACAGCAGGCCGAATGGAACACCAAACAGCGCCCGGCAGTCCTGGCCGAACCGGAATCGAACGGGATCTATAAGATATCCAACATAAGATGGGGATTCGACGAACCCTGCACTGTTGGGACGCTCAACGCTAAATGGCGCACCGCGACGATCGACGCCAATAAAATAAAAGACGTTATATTTATCGTGAAACCCTTTGAGCCTGAATGGCTCGCCGCTCACTGCCTTTTCTTCTTTGAATTCGAAAGCCCGATAGTTACCGAATTCGGCGAAAGATCGAACGGGCTTGTAATGTCGATAGAAGCCAGGCTGAAAAAAGGCCAGGCATACAGCCTCTTAAAAGGCAATTTCGGCGAATTTTTCATTGTTTACCAGCTCGGATGCCGCGAAGACTATATCCAGTATTCTTCGATCGAAAAAAAGACGCTCATCCCTTATAAATTAAAACTCACGAAAGAACAAAAGGTCGCTCTCGTGAAATGCGCCATTGCCGAATCGCTTGAAAACCGCGACAGCGAAAAGTATAACACGGTTAACAACAGCTGCACCAACAACCTCTTTCTGATGCTCAACCAGGTCCTCCCCGAAGATCAGAAATTCAAGGAATGGATATTAAAAAAAGTGATATATAATCTCGGCATCTCATTTCCGAGAACCGCCGGAAAAATGCTGAAAAAACACAAACTCATCGAAGAACCGCTTCCTATGATAAAACCCGATCCCGCTAACCGCGGCGACATAGCCACGAAAGAACTCACGGGCGCCGAACTCGACGCGGCACGCGCGAAAGCCGCTAAACTCGAAACCAAAGCCGACATGGTCAACCGCACGATCAAGGACGCCGTATGCTCGGGAAACATCTCGAAAGACCTCTTAAAAACGCTTTTATACAACGAAGAAGCCGAACAGGTCGTAGCTCTTCACACACCGGGAACCGTCATCGGGGAGAAAAACAACGGCGAGTTCTTCATCGGAAAAGATTTTGCGGATAAACTCGACTCGCTCGCGCTCACAAACGAGATCTCAAATTTCATGGACGAAGTGTTCACGGCTTATAAGGCCGCCGTCGTGAAAAGAATGTCGCTCGAAGGCCCGAGCGCTGAAGAATTCATCGGCTCACAGCTCGATTCGCTCAATAAATCGATCCAGCAGGCAGTGAAATATTCGGAACTCAATCAGAGAAATTAAATCAGTGAACAGAGAAAAAAGAATAGAAAATAGTTCAGGTCGCGGCCTCCGGCCGCCGTTTTTAAAAAACTTCTTCATAGTCGTTCTTACTTAGTTATTCGCCAATTACACAAAATAATAAATAAAAAACAGGTCGTTACAGAACGCGGCCTGTTTTTTTATTTATGTTTATCGCATCGATGACTATTTCGCGGTTTCGAATATCAGCTTGAGTATGGCTTCCGTGGCGCCCTTCTGCGGCCTCGTTGAAAGAGCTTTTATATATGGTTCCCGGCTTTCATACACTTTCATAAGGTTTTCATAAAAAGAATCGGGCGTCAGTTCTTCTTCCGGAAGGACGCCGCTGAACCCGAGATTCTTAAAGGACGCGGCGTTTAATATCTGGTCGCCCCGGCTGGCTTTTTTAGACAGCGGAATAAGAAGATTGGGCTTTTTAAGCTCGGCTATCTCAAAAAGCGTTGTGGCGCCCGCGCGCGAGACGACGACATCCGCCATCGCGAAAACATGCGGCAGTTCCTCGTTGATATATTCGAATTGTTTATATCCCGAAACGCCTTCGAGCGAGGGGTCTATACCGTTCTTTCCGGCGATGTGGCAAACGTCGAAAGTTTTTTGAACGCGTTCGAGAGCGGCGCGGAGATTTGAATTTAAAACTTCAGAACCGAGGCTTCCGCCGATAAGCAAAAGGACCGGTTTCTTTCCGTCAAACCCGCAAAAACGCCTTCCTATATCGGCTTTCCCAAGATACATTCCTTCACGGACCGGGATCCCCGTATATAATGCTTTTTGAGCGGGAATGTATTTTTGCGTTTCCGGAAAGGCGTGGCATATGGTTTTAGCGAACGGCATCGAGAGCCTGTTGGCGAGGCCGGGCGTGATGTCGGACTCGTGTATTATGACCGGAACGCGGTTGACCCACGCCGCCCATACGACGGGGCATGAGACGAATCCGCCCTTGCTGAAAACAGCCGATGCGCCAATTTTTCTGATGGTCCAGAGCGCTTCGATAAATCCGAGACCTATCTTGAAAATATCGGTTATGTTCTTAAGGTCGAAGTAGCGGCGGAGTTTTCCCGCGTGTATCGGGTGATACAGGACGCCTTCGCGTTCGATGAGAGCGCGTTCGATACCGCCGTGCGTGCCGATATAATGTATCTCGAACCCGAGTTTCCGAAGTCCGGGTATGAGGGCCATATTCGGCGTGACATGCCCGGCCGAGCCGCCGCCGGTGAGTATTATTTTTTTCATTTTATCACTTGTCCGTTTTTTGCGTTTTTAAATTATGCTTCAATTGAATATTATCGTCATAATGACCGTAAAATGAATAGAAAATGGGAAATAATAGCGCGAAAAACATAATCGATGAAATATCCGTCCAATCCGGCCGGCGCCGCGTTCAAGCTTTACGATGGCCGGAGTTCCTACGCTTCGTGATACAAGGCACGCCGCACTTCGCCAGGGTTTTAATCAACATCGGAAGCAAGGGTTTTAATAACTTTAACCTGGCGTAAATTTCCGGGCAAAAACATCGGCGGGCGATAAAGTGGATATTGACGGAAAGAGGCTCGCCGTGGTATAATGAAGGCTATTAGTTATGTATCGAAATTCCGCATATCGGCATGATTTTTAAAAATGCTTTTTCATACATTTTTCAAGTTTTAAAAATTAAATTTATAACTGAGTACGGCCGGTGAAAAGCACTATCAGGCCGTGAAAAACGATAGGAATATAAAATGGATATAGATCATGTCTTTCAACTGAAAGGCGTCACAAAGGAATATGTGACCGGCGAGGTCAAACTGACCGCATTGAACGCGGCCACTTTCGAAGTAGTTTCCGGCGAATTCGTAGTAGTTCTGGGGCCGAGCGGCTCCGGAAAAAGCACTCTTTTAAATATCATGGGCGGTATGGACACGGCCACGCGCGGAAGCGTCTTTTTTAACGGATGCGACATAACCCGCTACGACGACAGGCAGCTCACCATGTTCCGCCGCCAGAAGATAGGGTTCGTCTTTCAATTTTATAATCTGATGCCGAATCTGACCGCGCGCGAAAACATAGAACTCGCGACTGAAATTTCGCCGAACCCGCTTAATATCGACGAGATACTGGCCAAGGTCGGGTTATCGGAACGCGCGAACAATTTCCCGGCCCAGTTATCGGGCGGCGAACAGCAGCGCGTCGCCATAGCCCGCGCCGTCGCCAAAAACCCTGATGTCCTGCTTTGCGACGAACCGACGGGCGCGCTCGATTATTCGACGGGCGTCAAAATTTTAAGGCTGCTGCGCGAGATCAACCTGGAATTGAAAAAAACCATCATAGTGATAACTCATAACCAGCCCATATCGCAGCTTGCCAACAAGGTGCTGAAATTACGAAGCGGCGAGATAGTCGAGATAGACCTAAACCATGTCCCCGCCGACCCGGACAGCATAGAATGGTAGCGGAACCTCAACTTCAATGAAACCGCTGGAACGACGGACGGCATACCATAGATAAAAAGTCGCGGAAAAATTATGACCAAACTCAACAGAATGCTTATAAGGGAAATATCCAAAACGAAGGGGCAGTTCTTCGCGGCGGCGACCGTTATCTTTTTCGGCATCTCGCTTTTCACCGCCTCCTTCATGTCCTATTACAACCTCAGGGATTCGGTTTCCGCCTACTATGAGCGGTTCAAGCTGTTCGATTATTTCGCCGAAGCGCGCTGCATAACGCCCGAAGCCGTGAACAAAATAAAAGCGTTAGACGGCGTAGGGTCGGCGGCCGGAAGGGTCACGGCCACGATCGGCGCTTTCATGGGGAAAAACGACGAAAAGCGCGTAACGCTTAGAATGATATCCGTTCCGGATTCGGAAAGGCCTCCGATAAACGACCTTCAGATGCTCTCCGGAAGCTACTTCGACACCGGCGCGAAAGATCTGTGCATTTTAAGCGGCAAGTTCGCTAACGGCTGGAATCTTAAGCGCGGGTCGGTTTTAAGGGCTTTGATAAATCTGAAGATATTCGAATTCAAGGTCGCTGGAACGGCGGCGAGCCCCGAATACATACTCGTCGTGCGCGGGCCGTTCGCGCCCATATCGAACGATTTCGGCATAATATACGTCAAGGAATCGACGGCTCAAAAGATGCTCGGTTACGATAATTCATTCAACGAAGTGCATGTGAAATTCCATAAAGACGCCGATCGCGGGGCGGCCATTGATAAGATCGAAAAGCTTTTGAAGCCTTACGGTTTCATGAACGGCTCCGAGCGGAAGAAACATTTCAGTTTCATGATAATAAACGACGAGATCAACCATCTCGAAAAAACCGCGGTCATATTCCCGACGGTTTTCCTGCTGGTCGCGGCGATGATAATCTATATAATGCAGAAGCGCATTATAAATAATCACAGAACATTGATCGGCGTCATGAAAGCATTCGGATACAGCGACGCGATGATACTTTGGTACTACGTTAAAAATTCGCTGGCGATATCGCTCGCGGGTTCCGTGCCGGCTATATTCGCGGGATATCAGCTCGGAAAACTCATGGGAATGGCTTATAACCAGGTCTTCGCGATACCGGATATGAAAGCCGAAATGAGCTGGGTGGTGGCAATCGCTGGCATCGGAGTGAGCACCATGTTCTGCCTCGTCGCCGGATATAATTCGGCCAGAAGGGTTTTACAGATCCAGCCGGCGCAGGCGATGCGCGTCGAGTCGCCCGAAACGGGACGCGGCGTATTTCTGGAAAAGATCGGATTTTTATGGCGCCGCATGTCCTTCAGCGGCAAAATGATCGTGAGAAATCTTTTCAGGAACCCGCAGCGAAGCTTTTTAACGATCGTCGGCGTCGCCGCGACCGTGATGTTCTTCATGATATCGATGTTCTTTTTAGACAGCATAGATTTCGCTTTCACGAAACAGTTCTTCGATTTCCAAAGACAGGACTTCAAGGTGTTCTTCACCCGGCCCGTTTCATATTATGACGCTCTCGATATACAGAGTATCCGGGGCGTTACGAAGGTCGAGCCCGTAACGGAGATCGGCGTCGAGATAATAAAAGACTGGATAAAAAAAGATACGGTCCTTGTGGGCGCGAACGAAAACAACGCTTTTTACAGGCTTATAAACGAGCGGGACGAAAGAATAGCTCTGCCTGAGGACGGGATACTCGTCTCGCAGATGATAGCCGAAAAATTTCCGGTCAGGGTCGGAGACATGGTCACCGTCAAGGCTTTCGTCGGAAACCTGAAGGTCAAGGAATCGTCGAAAGAGATCAAAAAGAAAATGCGCGTCGTCGGGATCGCTAAACAGTACGCCGGTATAAACTGCTTCGTTTCAATGAAGACGATGCGCGAATTCATGGACGAGGGAAAATTCGTGACATCGCTCCTTTTAAAAGTAGAGCGCGGAATGGAAAGTCATGTCAGATCGGAACTTTCGAAGATAAACGCGGTCGATATGATAGAACGGCGGATCGACGCTTTCGACGGCTTCATGGAACAGATGAAATTCATGAAGGTCTTCGTGGGGGTCATGGTCTCATTCGGAACGGTGATGGGTTTCGCCATAATCTTTAATTCTACGATCATAAATATAATGGAGCGAAGCAGGGAACTCGCATCCCTCAAGGTGCTGGGATATACGATAGGCGAAATACAGTCGCTTCTTTTCATTGAAAATCTGCTTCTGAGCGTCATAGCCATACTTCCGGGCGTCGCGATCGGAAGGCTCATGTGTAATTTCATCAACTCGCAGTTCTCCAACGAAATGTTCTCGCTGACCGTTATAATATATCCGAGAACTTATATTATAGCATTTATAAGCGTTTTCGTATGCGCCACGCTGGCTCAGCTGGCCAACACTTCGAACATAAGGGGACTCGACATGGTCGAGGTCTTAAAGAGCAGGGAATAAAAACCAGAGAATAGAGATGAGAGAAAAGAGAAAAGAGAAAAGAGAAAAGAGAATAGTTGCGGACCGGCGAGCTTCGCTCGCTCTTAATTACTTAAACGTTTTTCGAATAAGTGTTACTATTTAAAAACGGCGGCCGAAGGCCGCGACATCAGTTATTCACTCTTCTCTATTCTCTATTCACTAAAATTTAATGGCGTTATATAAAAAACAAAAGAGTTAAAATATTATTTAATATGAATATATCCGGAGGTCTAAGATGTTCAAGGTAAGATATTTAATACTCGCGGGCGCCGCGGCCGCGGCCTTTATTTTTTTCAATTCGTCGCAGGGCTCGGTGGACGGATCCGGCCTTCGTATCGACGCGGTAAAAAAAGGGCGCATTGAGCGCGTGCTGAAGCTTCGCGGAAAGGTCGAGCTCGACCGCCGTGAAAAAATAAGCAGCCAGCTTCCGGCAACGATATCCGCTATCGCAGTCAGGGAAGGCGACATTGTAAGCGCGGGCGTGAGTCTTGCGTTTTTAGACACAAAAGAGCTCGCTCTGGCGTTAAAACGGGCCGAAGCGGCTTATGATTCGGCGGCGGCGTCATCGATGGACGTTAAGAATATCGTTAAAAATGAGCAGTTAAAACAGGGCGAGGCGCAGCTCGAACAGGCGAGGATCGCTCGTAAAAGCGCCGCGACGGACCTTGAATATAAAAAGGACAGGTTCAGAAAAACGGAGTCTTTAACGGCCAGAGGATCAGCTTCCGAACAGGATAAAAAGGACGCGCGCACGCTTCTTGACGCGGCTGAAAATTTTCTCGCCGAATCTGAAAAACGCGTGAAAATTGCCGAATATAATCTCACGCTTCTGCAGAAAGGCGCGTCGGAATATCTCATAAAAGCTTCGGAACAAAACGCTGAACAGGCAAGAATAAACATCGACTCGATCAAGAATGATCTTCAAAAAGCCGTGGTTAAGACAGTTATCGGAGGCGTCGTGCTTGTCAGATACCACGACGCCGGAGCTTTCGTGCAGCCCGGAACTCCGCTTTTTGATATCGGCGATATGTCAACCGCTTACATACGGGCCGAAGTGCTGGTCGATGATATGTCGAAAGTGCGCGAGGGCCAGAAGGTTGTATTGACCGGCGACGCCATAGACAACAAAAAATACACCGGAGAAGTTTATTTCATAGCTCCGCGCGCCTTTACGAAAATTTCCTCGCTCGGCGTCGAACAGCAAAAGATCGACGTCAGGATAAGATATGATCTTAAAGCTCTTGCTCTCAGACAGGGTTACGAGCTGGACTCAAATATCGTGACGACCGAAAAGCCTGACGCTCTAATGGTCGCCTATAAGGCTGTATTCGAGTCGGACGGAAAAAGCAGAATATTCGTCATAAAAAACGGCGTTCTTGAGCTGCGCGAGGTCGCGACCGGAATAGAGAACGACGAGAATATTGAAATAATTTCGGGCGCCGCCGAAGGCGAAAAAGTCGTGATCGACCCGCCGAATAATTTAAAACCAGGTATGAAAATAAAATTATAATGCGGGAATATCAGTTCCGGTAAAACCTGGACGCCCGCCGATACGCACGCTGATACGGCGCGCACCTTTTGAGAAAAGCCTCGCGATCCGCCCTCCCGCGATATGAAGGGCGGAAAAAAACTTTCTACTTGTTTTTTATATCTTCTAATATCCACTTAACCGCGGCAAGAAGATCTTCCGCCAGGAAATCCGGCGTTACTTTCCAGTTCTGGCGCTGATGCTCGTATTCGCCGATCCCGTAACCGGTTAAGACCATGACGCTTTTCAATCCGAGCTTTTTACCGAATTCAACGTCGGATATCTTATCGCCTATCATATATGAAACGGCCAGGTCTATGCCGTGCTCGCTCTGAGCGCGCGTTATCATGCCCGGCTTAGGCTTTCTGCAGTCGCATTCCTGCCTGTAGGGAGGCTTTCCAACGGAAGGATGGTGCGGGCAATAATATACGGCGTCGAATCTCGCGCCTGTTTTAGACAGCTCGGCGCCAAGTTTTTCGTGCACCCTCGCTATCATCGATTCCTCGAAATATCCGCGGGCCACTCCGGCCTGGTTCGTCGCGAGTATGGCCATGACCCCGGCGTCATTTAAAAGTTTTATAGCGGCGGCGGTATTTGGCAAAAGCTTGAACCGGGATATGTGATTGACGTAGCCGACCTCTTCCGAAACCGTTCCGTCGCGGTCGATAAAAACTGCTATTTTTGACATTTGATGATCCTTTCAATTTTATTTTTCATGATCTTATAAACTTCATCCGCGCTGATCGATCTCATGCAATCGTGATGTCCGAGAGGGCATTCGCGCTTTTTACAAGGCGCGCAATCGATATTTTTTCTTATAATGAGACTGTCGGAACACACGGGGTATGTCGACACATGATCGGTCGAACCGAAAACCGCTACCACGGGGATATCGAACGCGGCCGCTATGTGCATCGCTCCGGAATCGTTGGTGAGAAAGAGCCCGCACATCGATATTTGAGATATCAACTCGCGGATCGAGGTCTTTCCGCAGAAATTAAACGAGGCAGCCGGCGCCGCCGAACATATCTCGCGGCCGAAAGCCTCTTCTTTATTCGAACCGAAAACGATGAATTTAACGGTTTTAAATTCTTTTGAAAGCCTTGATACTACTTCCGCATACCGTTCTATGAACCATCTTTTAGCCGAGCCGAAAAAAGCGCCAGGGTTAAGGCCGACCACCAGGTCCCTTGAAATATCGATACCTGTTTCGCTTAACTTTTCGACCGCCGCGTCCCTTTCGGCTTGAGAAAGGTAAAGTTCGTACCGGGGCTCCCGCCCCTTTGCCGCTTTATCGCAAACTTCGCCGAGAGCGTCTTCTCCGCCGGCCTTTAAAAAGGAACGAAGTATATTCAAATAATAAAATATTTCATGCGCGTTATACATTTCTTTATTGAACGCGACGGGATGATCCAATAAAATACCGCGCATATCCCTGTTGTATCCGAGAATTTCGCGACAGCCGGCTTTTTTGAGATCTATGGCGGCGCCGAAAGAATTAGGCAGCGATATCCCGAGATCGTATTTAGAGCCGCGCTTCGAAACGAGCGCTCCGAGGTTCCCTAAAAAACCGGAAACTCCGCCGTGACGATCCAAAACGGTTATGGCGTCAATATTTGGATTGTTCTCAAAAACAGGAGCGATATACGGAAGGGCTATGATCTCGACGCGCGCTTCCGGGAAAATCCTTCGCAGAAAAGAAAAAAAGGGCGTCGTCATGACGGCGTCGCCGAGCCAGTTGGTGCATCGCACGAGTATTTTTTTGTATTTTCCGGAAAGCTTATGGTTCATTTTTTGCCCATATATAAAAAATAATGTTTCGAATATTTCACGAACACGTAAAAAGCCGATAAAACGGAGAGTATAAAACCATGAAACCCGTCCATGAAACCTCTTTTTATGAAATACTGTTTTATGAAACCGAAAAAAGGATTGAAAACCATCTTTAATTTAGACGGTTTCACGCCGCGGTCGATAAGGTCGGCGGCCGCCATGCTCGTGTATGAGTTGAATTTATTGAAATACTGTTCGAGCGAATCGTATGTGTAATGCCGCATAAAACAGTCAGCGGGTATCTTAACGGTCAGACCGTCTACCGCGATAGATTCGTGGACCCTGGCTTTTTTAAACGCCCCGGAGCCTCTTTTTATAAGCCTTAAGGTATGATCGGGAAACCAGCCTGAATGGTTTATCCATTTACCCAGAAAAGAGCTTTTGCGGGGAATGAAAAAACCTTTAACGCCATCATTTTCAAATGACCCGAAAGATCCGTTCTTAAAATCAGAAAGCCATTTGACAAGTTCCTCTGAAAGTTCCTCATCAGCGTCCAGAACGAAGATATAATCCGCGGTCGCGTAAGAAAGCGCCTTGTTTTTCTGAGAGGCGAAATCGACGAATTTGTTTTGATGAACGGCGGCGCCGAGCGCGGAAGCTATTTCGGCGGTGCGGTCGGCGGAGCCTGAGTCCAGAACGACTATCTCGTCGGCTACCGCTGAAACGGACCTTATCGCGCGGGCTATATTTTTTTCTTCATTGAAAGTTATTATCGCGAAGGATATTTTTATCGTGGCCAAATCATTCTTCCTTTTTCACCGTGGCAGAACCGCCTTCCGGACGCCAGCGTTTATGGAACCAGAACCACTGTTCCGGAGCCATTTTAATATATTTTTCGATCATGTCGTTTAAAGCCTGCGTACAGGAAACTATAGCAGATGCTTCGCCGTCCCCGGTTCCCGCGAAGTCTTTTGCGTATAACGCCGGTTCAATGTATATATCATGGCTTTTATGGTCCGCCGACCTTATCATGAAAACTCCGTAAATAGGACATCCCGTCTTTAAAGAAAGCGCGGCCGGAAGGGAAGTGCTCATGCAGTCGAGTCCCATAAATTTAGTCTTAACGCCGGCGTTATCGGTATGCTGATCGGAAACTATTCCCGCGAAATTTTTCCGTTTAATAAGCCTCATGCATTTCAGCGCCGAATGGT
This sequence comes from uncultured bacterium, assembly GCA_964551445.1. Classification (GTDB taxonomy): domain Bacteria; phylum Muiribacteriota; class UBA9980; order UBA9980; family UBA9980; genus DAOPXV01. The sequence goes on from CAZKCG010000031.1 coordinate 15,803, forward strand.
TGCGGTCCATTACGCCGTTACCGGTCACTACGCGCGCGGCGGATGCGACCTTATGTATCTCGATGTCGCGTTCGACTATAAGCGCTGACATTTTCACGCCGATCTTTCCGACGGCCACTGACAGAAGTTCCCAGTTGCTCAGATGAGACGAAATTATGACGCCGCCTTCCTCGCCCGATATAGCTTTCTTTAAATTCGAAAGGCCGTGTATCCTGAAATTTTTATTGATAACTGAGGTCTTCGTCATATTCGACATCCAGAAGAACTCGAAAAAATTAAGCATCTGGCACGTATATATGCCTTTAAGCAGCGGGACGCACTCTTCTTCGTTCCTGCAAAATCCGGTTCTGATAAGATTTTCGACGAGCATCTTTTTTCTTAAGGGAAAAAGATAATAAAACACGAGGCCTAAAAAACTCAATTTCGAGATCGTTTCGAACTCGAGCCATGAGAAAAAACGCATGAGTTTTTTCATCGTATAAGCGCCTAAGCGGTCAAAAAATTTTTTCTTATTCATAATTTATTTTTTCAATATCTCCCTGGCGCGGTCCTTAACGGTTTTTGAAGCGCCCGATTTAAGTATATCCTCGCGGAGCGTTCTGGCGTCCTTATTTTTTTTCATTTTAACGTATAATTCGAGAAGCATGAGGCGGGCATCATCAAGCGATTCGCTGTCGCGGTAAAGTATTTCTATCTTAAGAAGGTTCCGGACGGCGTCATCGTTTTTTTCCAGGGCCGAATAGCCGCGGGCGAGAGCGATGTGCGCCTTCGCCAGGACCTCGACATCCTGCGCCTCTGATACGAGAGCCTCGAATAATTCTACGGCCTTATCGAATTTTTGAGCCGCGAGAAGCGCCGTTCCCTTCGAAAATTTAGCGAGCGCCCTTATATGCTCGGGCGCTGAAGCGTCGGATATTATTTTTTCAAAAACCGCGACAGCCTCTTCGTATTTTTTCAACCCGGCAAGATTTCTGCCCAAAAGTTCGCCGGCCTCGAACGAATTGTAATTTCCTCCGACTGTTTTAGACGCGTCAAGTTCGGCGAGGACCTTCATGCTTTTTTCGAATTCGCCGCGGGCGAAATAAACGGCCGCGAGCTTAAATCTTGCGTCGGCTGAGTTTCTTTCGCTTTTCGAGACCGCTATTATCTTTTCGTACGCGGCCGCGGCCAGTTCGAATTTTTGGCGCGCGGAAAGAGCTTTGCCCATCTTGAAAAGAACGGGGATGAGGGATTCCGAATCAGCCTTGATCCCGTCAGCTTTTTTCAGGACCTCCTCATATTTCTGTGAAAGTTTATCGATATCGTTCGATATCTGATATATGTCGCATATTTTAAGCTGCGCTTCGAGCCAGAGAGGGTCGCTTTCGCCTATCTTCATGAACCATGAATGAGCGCCGTCGTAATTTTTCTTCAAAACGGCTATCTCGCCTAGATTGAACCATGCGCGGCTGGCGAAATCAGACCTCGGATACCCTTTGAGAAACGCGTAAAAAGCATCTTCCGCCTCTTTATACCTGGCCACGTTAAAAAAAGCGAGCCCTACGTTGAAAGATGCGAACTGTGCGCGCGGCGAACCGGAAAAATTCTTCACGAAGTTATTGAACCTCGATATCGCGTCGTCGTATTTTTTCTGATCGAAGAGTATTACCGCCGCCATATAAGCCGATTCCGAAGCGATCTCGGAGGTCCCGGCCGAAAGTTTTTCGAAATGCTCGAGAGCGTTAGACGCAAGGCCTGATTTCTGAAGCGTCATCGCGAGATAATAATCGGCTTCCCTGGATGTTTTCTGGCTTAAATTCCCGATCTTTTTAAGCTCATTGAACGCATTCTCGGCGTCCTTGAATCTCTTCAGGTTGAAATAGCAAACGCCGAGGCGCAGAAGCGCGTCGGGACGGTTGTCGCTTTTTTTATATTTTTCGGCGTATAAAGAAAAATTTTCCGCGGCCTGCCTGTGATCGCCGGCGGAGTAATAACACCATCCGAGAGAATAATAGATCTTCGGATAATAAATTTGAAAAGCCTTTACGCGCTCATCGTCATCGCCCTTCAACCCGTCGAGGATCGAAAGCGCTTTTTTATAATACGCGGCGGCTGATCTCTGATCGCTTTTTGAATATTGCATTTCACCGATATTATAATTGGCCGGCACGGCAAGCGGATCTTCTCCGAAATACTTCAATATAGCTTCATAATATTCACGGGCTTTCGCTATCTCTTTGGCGCGCAGATGAATATTTCCCGCCATGTATAAAGCTTCTTTATATCGCGGTTTCTCGTCCTCCTCTATCTTTTCCGGCAAAACGGCGGCCGCTGCGAAGTAATCTTCAACCGCTTTTCGGGCTCCGGCATGATCCTTTTTAGCCAGAAGCAGCCGCGCGCATTTGAAAACGGCGTCCCTTCGTAATTCATTCTTGGGGCTTTCATATATCTTTTGAAAATAAGAAAGCGCGAGCTCGTTCGAATCGAGGGACTCCGCGGCATATCCCGCGGAATAATACACGTCGTCGAGAAGCTTCGACTCCTTATATTTCGTGAGAAATTGCGAATATTTATCCAGCGCCCTGGCGTATTCGCCCGATTTATAGAGCGACTCGCCGAGAAGATAAAGCGCGTATTCGCAATATTTATTTTTCTCGTAAAAAGAGAGGAATTTCTGAAGTTCCGAAGCGGCTTCGCCATATTTTTCCATATCGAAAAGCCCCTTGGCGAACTTGAAGGCCCGCGAAGCCTTGTCTTCCTCGGAAATAGCCCATGCGGAAGAGGCTGAAACGGAAACCACGGCCGCCAATAACAAAAACAATAAAACGCGCCTGAAAAAACGTACGCTCAATTTATGCCCCTCCATTAAGAGCACTGGCATCTCATCAGGAAACAGTCCCCTTCCTGATACCAGTTTAAAAATTTAGTGTTGTGATGATTAAGCTGTTCGAAAAAGTTTCCCGCCAGGGATATTTTAGCGAGCCCTTCCGGTTTTCCGTCGACGACCCGCACGGCGTATGGCGAACTTATGGAAAAATCGCCCGAAGTTTGGTCCTGCGTGTGCATTCCGAGAACACCGAATATTATGAACCCGTCGGAAAGATCTGAAATGACCGCGCGGGCGGCCTCGTATTCGCCCGTTTCGACCTTCACTGAATAATATGACGACTGGAACATTTCCGGCGTAAGATAAGCGTTCGGAGCCATCTCGGCTTTTTTAGCGTACTTGAGATCGAGCATCGGCGAAACAAGCCGCCCGTTCTTTATAAAATGAGCCGGAGCGGCAGGAACGCCCTCGAAAGTAAGAGGGATGTTATTTATCTCGAAATCTTCGTCCGACTGCGTAAATATGACTGAAATATCGTCTCTCGTGACCTTTTCACCTGATCTGAAATCGGATATGTCGAAACGGGATTGTTTTTCGACGACCAGTTTTCCGTACAGGTTCGACATCAGATATTTTTTTATAAAGGAGTCGGCGACCGGCGGCGTTAAAACCACCGGCATCTGTGAGCTTTTAGAAAAAACTTCGGATTTGTCGATCTTTTTTGAGAACGCCGGGTAGAAAAATTTAGCGTTATCGGTTATGGCCTTAAGATCTTTTTCTTTAAAAGCCCGGCGCTTGACGAAGCTATCGCCGAAAACGTTGTCGAGGTCGAATGAAATGCCGCAGGTTGTGAACGAAAAATCATAAGCCGGCTCTTCGGACGCGCCGCCAAGATATATGAATCTGCGGGTAAGAGAGGCCGCCGCGTTGACGGTGATGAGCTTCGCTATGGATCCGAGCTCGCGGTTGATGAAGTCGATACCCGAAAAAAGCGGATCTGCTTCGCCTTTCGTCATGGCCTCGACCTCGGCGTCGTAATTTTTATATTTTTTAAGGTCATCACCCGAAAATCCTTCCTCGCGCCATATCGCGGGGGCGAATTCATCACGGAAAGCGTTTTTACGCCAGCCCGCTATTTCACATTCGAAATTTTGCATATTCTCGTAATTCAAATTCGCGTTCGAAACCTTGCCGTCTTTCCAGATGATATAAAGGCTCGCCGTAAGACTTTTCGACAGAGCCGGCATATCGTAGGGGCCCAGAAGCTCGTTTTCCTTCTGGCCGATGGAAACTGATTCCGAATAATCCGCGACAACCCTGAAATCTCCGGCTTCAAAATCCGGGTGTGAACTAAGTTTTTTTACGAATCCTTTTACGAATTCGGAAGCGCCGCTTTTCATATTTTTACCGCCTGTTTTAAAATGTTGGCAATCGTTAACCTATCGTTACGTCGTCATTTTTATCGATTATCAAAAAGTAGTTGGAGCCGCCCGACGAAGGAACCCCCTGGCCGTTCTTGCCGCAGGTGCCGAGGGCGTCCCATTTAACGGGGCCTATAGCGCCGGTTATGGACTTGAGCGTCGAGAGCGTCTTTCCGGCGAATATGGCCGGTTTATAAAGTTCCGGCGAGCAGGCCGCGTTCATCTTGTAGATCATCGAGCAGTTGAAAACGAAATCTCCGTTCACGGTGCTGACCTGGCCGCCCTTATATCCGAGAAGAAGAAGCGTTTCGCCCTCTTCGGACAGAAAACCGTTCTTTAAAAGGATCTCGTTGACCTCGCGCGGCCTTATATCGTGAAACGCTTTTTCCGTCGGGATCGCGCCGCTATATTCAAGCCTGATATTGGTCATTCTTGGAATGGACGGGCAGTCGTAACTTTCGATCCTTTCCGCGTTCTGGTTTGAAACGCCCATCTCGCCGGATGAAAAAATATCGGCGAGACTGTCTTTAACGACGCCGTTCTTTACGATCTCAACGCTTTTTCTGAGATTGCCGTTGGCGCCGACCGGCTGCCAGGCGTAGTCGTTAAATATCGGGCCGTCGGTAATATTAACCTTTTCGCTGGCGACCTTGCGGCCTTTTATGAACTTGCCGTCTTCCCACAAGATCGAGCTTCTTCCCAGATCCGATTCGACGGCATGCCCGAAAGCCTCATGAGCCAGGCCTTTAGCGAGAGCGTAGTCTATCACTATTCTGTATTTCCCGGCTTCGACCTGCGGAGATGACGGTATGCGCAAGGCCTCTTTGGCGTAAAACGACGCCTGGCCCATAAAATCGGCGAACAATTTTTCATCGAAAAGCACGCTCAGGTCGGATGAACCGAGCCTCGCGGCGACCGTGGCCGTGCCGGACGCGTCCTTCGCCGTAATGGAACTTGAAAGCGCGCACCTGGGGGTCTCAAACGCGGAAAAAGTTCCGTCGCCTCTGATTATTATAAATTCCTCGACGACTATGCCGCAGCTGGTGGTCACGGAAAGTTTCGTTTTATCGATCTTAACGATCTCTTTGTTGGCCGCGATAACGCGGTCGATGATCTTTTGAAGCGGATAAGCGCTGAAAGGATGTAAATATTCGTTTTTCAATATATTCACCTGAGGTTCGAGCGAGAATATATCGGAGTTCTTTTTTATCTTATTACCAAGCGAGGCGTTCATAAGTTTTTTAAGCGACGCCGTCATTTCGTCAAAATCTATGTCGGGATAAGTATTGGACGTCACCATTGCCGACGCGCCGCCTTTTTCAAAACCGTGCACCCCGATGCCGCTCTTCGAATTGTTCGTCAGGTCGTTGAGTTCGCCGTTGACGACGGATATGCTTACGCTGCGCTTTTTCTGTATGCGGCATATGAGCATCATGCCCTCGTTTTTAAACGCGGCGCACGCCCCTGCGTATATTTTTTTTATGACTTCCGGATCGGCCGCGCCGTCCAGATAGGCTTTGATCTTTGGTGATATGGTTTTCGGCATTGACGCCCATCTCCTTATTTCGCTGATAAAATTAATACGCTTCCGCCGAGCGGTCCCGCTGATATTTATCGAAAAAATTATTTTACCCTTAGAACCTCATATATCTGTATTTTTTCTTCCTTGCCCTTTACCTGAACCTTCTCGAGTTTGGTCACCTCGACCTTGTCTTTGACGAACTCATAGGTGAAATCAGAGATTATTACCTGGCCCGCCTTGGCGACCGAACACAGGCGGGAAGCCAGATTCACCGAGTCGCCGATCGCGGTATATTCAAGCCGGTTCTCCGAGCCGATATTTCCGACGACGACGCCGCCGGTATTTATGCCGATGCCCATGCCGATCGGTTTTTTGCCTTCCATGCTCAATTTATCGTTGAGCTGGTTGAGCTTGATCTGCATCTCGATCGCGGCGGTAACCGCCCTTATTTCATCGTCGCCGCCGGAGATCGGAGCGCCGAATAGGACCATCATGGCGTCGCCGATATATTTATCGAGCGTGCCGTTCCAGTTGAATATTATACCGCTCATTTCTGAAAAGTACTCGTTCAGAAGCGCGACGACCTCTTCCGGCTGAAGTTTTTCGCTCATCGGTGTAAAGCCGCGTATATCGCTGAAAAGTATGGTCGTCTTCTGTTTCTTGCCGCCGAGATTGGTCGAATCGGGGTTTTTCATGAGTTCTTCCACGACCTGCGGCGAAACGTATTTCGAGAACATTTTCGTGAGTTTTTTCTTTTCTAAAAGCTGCTCCTCGGAAAACTTTTTGGAGCTTTCAAGATCCGACGCGTTATAAATGGCAGTTCCTATGATGGAAGACAAGGTCGACAGAAGGGAAATATCCTCGCCCGATAGAACCGTGGCGGCGTTCGCAAGTTTTTCTATGGCTATGGCGCCGACCGGCATGAGTTCGCCCTCCGCGAAGGCTATGAAAGGGACCGAATAAATGACGCTCTGGGTCACGCCTTCAAGATAACGGGAGAATTTTTTGTCGCCGTGGGTATCATCGATATGCGTAAGATTTTTTCTGACGAAAGAATGGGCGACGACCGGAAAATCCTCGATCGGGCATTCAACGAGATTATCGCCGGTATTGACGCCGACGCCGCCGGCCAAAAGCAGGGAATCCGAATCTTTTTTCTTTAAAAATATGGAGGCTCTGACTATCGGCAGGTTGCTCTTTAAAATATCCTGTATTTCCTTGATTATCGATTGAGAGTTGAGAGTCGAAGTGATGTTTTTGATCTTGAGCACAAGCGTTGACGATTTAAGCATTTTATCGCCGTACTCGCCCTGCAGCTTTTCAAGCCTGGTCATATATTCCTTTTCTATTTCCTGAACGAAACTCTCTTTTCCGGTATCGATATTTTTTTTAGCCTTTTCGCTCTCTTCCTTTTTCTTCGCCTCGAGTTTATCTATCATCATGCGGATCTTGTTGTATGATATGAGGAAAACCACCAGCATGACAAGGGAGATCATGAAAAGGACAAGTGAAAACAATACAAATTCGTCGTTGAGAAACTCCATTGAACGCCCCGTCTGATCTAAAGATTTTTTAACACGCTAATTTTACCACAACAGGCTTTTTGTGTCAAACATTATAATATATTAGACATCTATGCATGAAACGCAAGCTTCTTTTAAAGCAGCGGTTTTGACATACGCGTTTTAAACTGTTATAATTATAAGTGAGTAATTTAATAATCATCGAGGAAAAAAATGATTGTATTTACAACATCCGCCATCCGCGCCAAAAATAACGCCAGAGCCTTCACTATGCCTGAGATATTGGTAGTGGTCGCGATAATAGGCATTGTCGCTACTTTCGTTTCTCAAATGATAGGCAGCGGCACTCAGAACGTGGCGAAATCAGTTTGGTATTCAGACCGCCTCAGAGAATCGCAGGATTTTTTCAAACGGGTCGGCGACGACCTGCGCATGGCGGCCAATGAAACGCACGTTAATTATGGCCAGGTATTAAATGAAATATCCAGGACCCCGAAGTACGTTCTTTATTTAAAACCGGACAGCAGCGCCACATTCGTGAATCCATTCGAAAGCGCCGTCAACGGATCCGGCAACACGAATACAGCCAAAGGATACAACGTGCTCAACGGGGCCGGATCGAGCAACCGCAAAATAATATCGTTCCAGATAAATAGAACCGATGTCGTAGGCGGCAATAACGCCAACAATCAAACCGGGTACCAGCTCAAGGTCGATCTTTATTTAGACGACCCGAAACGCAACGGACGGCCCGACCCGAAAATAATATATGAAAAAAAGATAACGAGCGGTTCAGCGACTGAAGCGGCGGATGACGGCCACATCCTGGGCAAAAAAGTCATAATGAGCGAAATAGACTATATTTTCATGCACCATAAGGTCCAAAGGTCTCAGATGGATAATTCGGTCTCGCATTCGATGTTCTATATTTTAGTTCACGTAAAAGACCATCAGAACCAGATGAGCCAGAGTCAGAAAGATTTCACGCAGTCCATAAAGGTGCCCATAGAAATAAAAGACATGAGCGCCCTTTAATTTCCGATAAATTTTCTTTTAAAGTCGAACGATGTCTCAAAACGCCGCGTCAGCTTGACGTTGGCTTTGTCTTTATATGTCAGGTTGACGGTTATCTGAATGATGTCGTTTATGAATTCAACGTTAGACACATTGCCTTGTTTTTCGGGAAGACCTATGTATATTCTTTTTATGTCCGCGAAGATCACGTCGAACTCGTCCTGGACCAGGTCTATCTTGAACATGTTCTTCAGTTTTCCGGGGTCCCTGAATTCACTAAAAAAAGCCGCAGCGAGCGGGATCGGCTGGAGATTATTCCAGACCGAGGCCCCCGGGTTATTCTTCTGATAATTTTCAAGCTGGATCATGGCTTCCCTGAATTCTTCGGGAAATTCCTTTATTTTAAGTTTTATGGCTTCGCAAAGGCCGGCCGCCATATATTCGACGACGGCCCCCCGGTCGAGCTTATCTAAAAGCGGCCGCTGGTTCTGGTTATACATATAAAAAAAAGTGGCCATCGTAAAAAAGACCCCGAGAAAAACTATCACGAGAGCAAGCGCGAACCCGCGCCGGCCTGAAGCCGGATAAAACCCCGGGGTAATTTTTTTCACTAATTCCCTCATATGAAAACTCCCCGCGAATATTCGCGTTTTGATATATTAATTATCCACCGTGCCCTTAAAAAGGTCGGCCTTAAGCGTAGACAACTTATATTCGAGCATAATGGCAGCGCCGTTGATGTTTCCCATGCCCTTCCATTTAACTGTGACGGTTATTTTTTTCAGTTTATTGAGTACCTGTTTCGAATACGGCAGCGCCGGCGGAGCGGGAATTACCTGACGGGCGCGGTTCACGGTCCTGTACTCAAAGGTCGGAGTGACACTTTCGATCTTGCAGTCGGTATAATAAATAACGGTTTTCACGTTATCCTGTTTCGGAAAATAATTCGGTATCCCGTCGATCGTCAAAGTCCCGGTGCCCGTATCGACAAGTTCGTCGAAATTCAGCGCGCACACCCGGTCCATGTAACCTTTCGCGAACTCGCGCGCCTGCGTCCAGGCAGTGGCGTATAACGAATCCCTGACGCCGCTCTGAAAAAGCGACAGGATCGGAAAGAACGCTACGACGCCTACGGTAAGCGCTATAAGCACTTCTACCAGAGACATGGCGGCCGTTCGTCTGGAAGATATAACAATTCGCGAAAACATGGTTCTCATCTCCTCCCGGAGTTAAATTCCGTCAACTTTTATCCGCAGGCGTCATTATTTCCTCGTTCAGCCCGAGTATCTTGTCGGCCGAAAGCTTGTATTCCTGAAAAGTATCAAGGTAAAGCCTTCTGTTCTTGTCTATTTCAATATTTGAAAAAGACCTGTGGGTAACGGTTATGCCGCGCGCTATCTCGAGCATGCGTATGGCCTCTTTCTGAAGTTTCACCGAATCGTACAGCAGAGCCAGAAAATAAGCCGCCCTCTGATGGTTCGGCATCGCCTTAAGCACCGCCTCGAGCTCGATTCTGGACTTTTCAAATTCCTTGAGTTTATAGAGCGAATAACCTATATTATAAAAGGCCTTGATATTTGACTTATCCAGCGAAACGCATTTTCTCAGATTGACCACGGCGCCTTTGTAATCGCCTTTATTGATGGCGACCATGCCTTTTTCATAATAATGCGACGCTTCCCTCATACTCATCGTGAAAAATCTCGTGATCATTCCGTCATAAGCGTAATCAACGATATAAAATCCGCGCCAGGCCATAAAAGCCGTCATGGCCGACTGCAGGAGCATCGTTAAAAAAAGAGCTTTGTATATTCTGAACATAAGCTCATAATAAAACATTTTCACGCTGGCCGAGATCGCCGGGTCAAGTTCGGAAGAGGACTGGAGCATTTTGAATTTCTGATAGCTTTTCCACAACTCTTTGTTATGATAATAGATCTTACCGAGCAGATACCTTATATCGTTACGGTCTCCGACAAATTCAACGCATTTTTTTAAGACGGTTTCAGCCTTGTCGTATTTTTGTTTAAGAAAAAAATATTCGCCTATGGAGTTGAGGTTCCGGGAAAGCGACCGTTCGTCAAGCGCGGCGAGCCTGAGTTTAAAAACAGGGTCCAGTTTATCAAGTTCCGCGAGCATCACTTCGCATGTGGGATCGCGGAAATTCTTCGCGACCGCCTCGTTAAATGAAGCGGACAGTTTCAGAACGTATATAAGCCCCTCGATAAGTTTGATCTTATCGGCAAAATAGGGATTATTCGAATCCTTTTTATGGCATTCCTTAAAGAGCGCCAGGGCTTCATTGAGTTTTTTCAGTTTTAAAAGTTCAATAGCCCGAAGCGACGTCTTTTTCAGTTCCTCCGAATCGATCTTTTCAAGCTCGGCCATGTCAATTTTAGTGTCATGGTGCGTTTCCCTGACCCTTTCAAGCAGTTTGATCTGTTCTTCGCATATTTGTATTTTATCCTCGGCCTGGGCGTTCTCAGGATCCACGCTCTTTATTTTAGCGAAAAGCTTTTTGGCGTCAGTGTATTTTCTGGCCATGAAAAGATTGTTGCCCTCGTCCATGATCTTTTTTATATATTCTTTTCTCTGCTTTTCAAATATCTCGCCGACCCTTTTGAAATTAGGATTCAGATCGATCGCGCGCTTTAATTCGGCCGCTTCGTTAAAGCTTTTTATGGCGTCTTCCATACGGCCGGCCTTTAAAAACTGCTCGCAGCGGTTCAAAGCCATATTCTGAGTATTAAGCTCGCGCGAGGTCAAAGAGCCCTGCGCATGGGCATAAAACGAACCCATAGCGGAGAACGCGACGAAAAACATCGCGAATAACATCGCGAAATAATTTTTTCTTCGTTTTTTCATATTGTTTTTCATTGTAATTTAATTATAACACTTATGATCGAAAACTGTCAACAAAACGGAGATCAATTAGAGATCCCGGGAATGAATTTATGATCATGGACGGAACCGGCCTGATGACATGACAAACACGAAACTTCAGAACTTTCGGAGGCGTTCAAAGACTTGAAATTAAAATCAGGGGCGCCGGAAGATGTTCTCGCAATAGCAAAAGAGCAGCCGGAATGTATAACGGCCGTCTCTTCTAAATTGTTGTTGCGGTCGAACGGCCTGGCGTTAGCGTGGCATGTGAGGCAGAATTGGTTTTTAGTGAAAAATTCCATGGCGGATCTTTTACGGCCGGCCTGGCGCATTCCCGAAGCCTCATTTTTCAGGTTTCTGAAATCGAGACAATCCGAGCAGCTCAGGCCGTTTTTAGACAGGAACGCGTATTTCCAGTATTCGAACTGGCGGGCCCGGTCGTCGAAAGAATTATCGCCGGAGAAATCAAATTTTTTAGGGACGCCGCTCGTCATCTGGCCGGGCTTCGGGGCCATATTCGTGTAATATTTCATAAGGTCCGCCCCCGCGATATAACCAAGCGGGTATTTGTATTTCCCGGACGCGTCATAACCATTCGTATGACAGGACATGCATATCATCGCGGCTTCTTTTTGATCGAGCCTGCGGGGATTTATTATTTTTTTTGTATCTCCGCTTTTGCAATGGCCGCCGCCCGGGCCGTGGCAAGCCTCGCAGCCGACGCCGGCTTCAGAGTATCGCGCTTCGGCGGGTCCGCCCTTCTCCCGCGGCGAAACGCTAACTATACCGGTGACGTGGCAGCCTATGCACTCGGCGTCGAAATCGGTGCTTTTATAGTTTTTATCGAAATATTCAGCGAAGCGCTTTTCAGGAAGCGAATACAAAAAAGGAAGCACGACGCCGGAATCGGCAACGTATCTTCTGGTCCAGTGATTTCCGACGGCGTACCTTATTTCGAAGGTTTCAACGCCCGCGTCATCGCATTTTTTTAAAAGTTGCGTAATTTCGGACAGCGTGACGGCTTCGGTCGATAAGATAAGCGCTTTAGCGTGAAGGGAGCCCGACCACGCTTCATAGACGCCCGGATGACAGGCCGCGCAGGCCTTCGAACCGGCGAATTTCTCGTGATATTCAACCTCGCCGCCGGCCGAAAAGGAAATACGGCAAAAAAAATGGAGCGTCACGGCGGCGGCCAATAAAAAAAAAGCGCGCCTGAAGTTAGTCGACATTGGGTTGTTCTTCTTTTTTGAAGCCGGTCTTTTTAGAGGGTTTCGAAGAATTTTCACGACGGACGGGGCTTTTTTTGAAGTCTATCTTTTCGCCGCGGGCGGCCCAGAATTCGGTTACCGAGGCGACTATGCGTTCATCTTCTCCGCGCCCTTCAACTATGGCCCGGGACGCTTCCAGAAGTCTTTCGCCGCCGATAGCGTCAAGGGCATGCTCGGCTGATTTACCGACCTCTGAATTTTTATCGAATCTGAGCATAAAAAGTTTTTCGATATGGCCGTCGGTAAGATCGTAGAACCGTGAAAGCGAATGGCAGGCGCAGGACCTGACGAACCATTTCGGGTCATCGAGCGCCTTTAAAATGAGCGGGGCGCCATCCTTAGAGCCGAGGTCCCCTGCGATCCTGACGCACCAATAGCGCATATCGTCTGAAGCGTCTCCGTTCGAATAAGCCGAACATATCTGGCCGAGGACCGGCTCGCCGATATTTACGAGCGCCTCGGAAGCGGTTTTTCTGATGGTCCAGGAGTCGGAATCGAGAAGGCTTATAAGCGAAGTGCTGGAGCGCTCGCTGGCGATCTCGCCGAGCGCCGCCACTGCGAATTCAGACCTTTCCTCATCGCCCTCTTTAAGCACCCTGATAAGCGGCTCGACCGCGCACTCGGCTTTCAGCGAGCCGAGTATCTTCGTGGCCCAGTAATAAACGTCGATGTTTTTCGACGAAAGTTTTTCGACGACCTCGCCGGCAATGGCAAGACCTGATTTCGTAAGGGCGTCCGCGGCGGCTTTTCTAACACGCCAGGCGGAGTCCGAAAGACCGTTTATGATAAGTTCTTTTATCTCGTTGTCAAGTTTTTCACCCGCGACGGCGTTGATGATGGACACCTTTTCCTCGGCCTTTCCGCTTTTGAAGACCTTTTTCACGTACGGCACTATATCGCGGTCGCCCAGTTCGCACAAAAGCTTGACGGTCCAGAATCTGATGTTGCCGTCTTCTGAATTCAGCGATTTCTTAAGCGTCAGAAGGGCCGGGCCCGAAGATTGCGCCATCTTCCTCATCAGTTCGAAAGCCTGGCGGCGGACTATCCATTCGTCATGTCCGAGAGCCGCTATGACGCTCGAAACCGAATTTTCGCCGATCTTCAAAAGGCTTTCCGAAGCGTGGAACCGGACGTCGGGGTCGCGGTCCGACAGCATATTTACGAGAAGGAAAGCGGCGGCCTGATTTTTAAATTTCGAAAGAGATTTGCACGCAAGGGCCCTTACCGACCTGTTGCGGCTTTTAAGGTCTTTTCTTATATCGTCGATTATCTCCCTGTCGTTGACTGAAACCATAAATAATACCTCCGCGTCGTTCAGACGAAAATCAAAAATTCTGAAAACATTCGCTGGCCATATCATGCCTGGCGGTTATAAGAGCCGGAACCGAGGATTCATTTCTGAAGGCGTTGCGCATGTTCGCGAAAGCTTTATCGTGCGTGTTGTTCTCGCGGCTTATGTGCGCCAGATAAACCCGCGCGAGCCCTTCCCAGTTAAGTTCGAGCAGCGCCGCAGAAGAATCCGTGTTGGAAAGATGTCCGCGTCTGCTCATTATGCGTTTTTTCAAATGCCACGGATAACCGCCGTCGACAAGCATTTTTTCGTCGTAATTGGATTCGAATATCATGATATTGGACCGTTTCAGATGTTCGAAGACCGCCTTATTGACGTATCCGAGATCGGTCGCGAGCGACACTTTGACGCGTCCCGACGAAACGCTCAGTCCGAAAGGCTCCGCCGCGTCATGATCGGTCATGAATGTGGATACCGCCGAACCGTTTATGGCCGTCTCCGAGAACTGTTTAATCGCCGTGATATCGCAGAGCGTCGACAAAAGGCTTATCTGGCCTATGCCGGACAACGTACCGGCCGTCGCGAACATTTTTTTATGGTATCTTTTCTGAAAAACAGGCAACCCCGAAATATGATCGCTGTGTTCATGGGTCACGAACACGGCGTCTATATCGTGAGGACTCACGCCGATGGACGCGAGTCCGGCCTCGACGCGCTTGCAGGATATTCCTATATCTACGAGTATTCTGGCGTCTCCCGTCTCTATGAACACGCAATTTCCGGATGAACCGGAAGCAATGACGAGCACTCTTATGTTATTTTCGGTATTATGCAAAATGTTCACCGCCTGTAATGTAGCTTATTAAATTCTATCATTAAAACTTACTTTTTTCAAGTGTCCGGAGAAAACTTATATGTTAATAAAGTTAGCCCTATTATAAAGTTGCACTTTGAACTGAACTGTGATATAATTTTTAATGAGTGGAGGATGCAATCAATGCAGTCATCTAAAAACTATTCACGCGCAAAATTTTCCGGAAAAACAGGATTCACGCTCATCGAAATATTGACGACCGTGGTCATAATAGGCGTTTTAGCCACCGCCGCCGTTCCTATCGGCCAGCTGATGATAATCAGACAGCAGGAATCCAATCTTAAGCTGGCTCTCTCCGAGACCCGCAAAGCCATTGACCGCTTTCACGCCGACTTCAGGACCTATCCCGCCTCCTTCGTCGAGCTTCGCGGCGCCGCCGAAAATTCGAATTTCACCGTTTCATACATGCGCAACGCCCCCCCGATGAACCCTTTCACGGGCGACAACTATGACTGGGTCATCGTAACTTCCGGAACGACCGAATATAACCCGGAGGGCGGCTGCTACGAAACGGACATCGCATATTTTACCGCCCACAACGTCGAGGTCTTTCAATTCGAACAGCGCATGATCGCCATACTTCAAACCAAGGTCCAATCAGAGGTCCCGCCCATAGCCGCTCAGAAAATAGCCGAGGGAAAAACTCCGGAACAGGCCAATCTTGAAGCCAATCTCGACGCCCTCAACACGGCGCTCGGAAGAGACGGGAACGGCAACGCCCGCCCTGAAAGGATAGTCGCCGAACAGCAGGCCATCGACGAATTAAAGGCGTCATTTAAATTTTTCATTCCGGGTCCGGCCGGCGACCGCGGAAACATTTATTACTGGGGATTATGGGATGTAAAATATCCGCGCGAGGACCGTATCGCCATAAATGAAACTCTTTATAAAGACTGGTAGGAACGGAGAAACCATGAAAAAAACATTCGGCAAAAAAGGGCTTTCGCTGATCGAACTTATGACCACCATCGTCATAATGGGCGTATTAACCACTGCGGCCATCCCTCTCGGCGAGGTAGTTTTCATCCGCGATAAAGAGGTCGAGCTCCGCGAGGTCTTATCCGATACGCGCCGCGCGATCGACAACTTCAACGCCGACAACAGCAGATATCCGCGCGGGTTTCAGGAACTGGCCTGGTTCTACGGCGAAAATCCATCATTTAGAACATATTACCCCTTCGGAAAACCATATCTCAGAAAAAGCCCGCCCATAAATCCATTCGCGAGCTCAAACCAGGCATGGCTGCTCATTCTCACAAACTGCCCCGGAGGCGGGCTCGAGCACATGACGCTTGAAGAATTCAATACCACTTCTTCGGTAGCGCTTGGCGACCGCCAGATCTACGATATCCAATTCCCGTCGGCGGACACGACCTATTTCAGAAATCAGATATCCATCTACACAAGCCTTGACGGCTCGGCCTATTCCACATGGTAAGAACCGCGCCGGCGAAAAGCCCCAAAAATCCCGGCCCCTGTAAAGTCGCCGGCTTTAGCTATGTATTTTAATTTTATGATAAGGACGGTATCCTGAAAAATGAACAAGATCAAAAAAAGTTTTTTTCTTTTTTTCATACTCGTTATAGCGTTCGCATTTTACCCGCAGACCCTGGAATCGGCGCCCAAAGACAAAACCGTCAAAAATAAGGCCGCGAAAAAAAAGACCGCTGCCGAAAATGAGGCCGCAGCAAAAGAAAAAGCCTTAAAAACTGAAAAGGCCGAAAAAAAAGAAACAACCCCAAAAACCGGTAAACAGGCCGGAATAAAAAAAGAATTCAAGTCTCATCAATACATTTTCAGACAGGCCGGAACCGAGATAGGCTCTGAGTTGCTGCAGACGCGGCTTATGGACGACGGCACTTTTGAAGGAAGCGCGGAGATAATCATCCGCACGATCACTGAAATCAAGCTCGCTCAAAGATACTCGCTCGACGCAAAGACTTACGAATTGCGGAAATATGAGCTCGATTCAGCCGTATCCGGCGAAAAACAGAATCTTAAATGCGCCGTTTCCGACGCCGGCATCAATTTTTCACTCACGCAAAGAGGCACGACCGAGACCAGGATATTACCCAAAACCGGCCCGCTGTACCTTTTAGATAACATGAACGCCAACAATTTCCTGCTTCTCGCGAGCGCCTACTCGTCCAAAAAAGGCGGAAAACAGTCCTTTAACTGCTTCATTCCCCAGCGTGCCGCTACGGCCGAGGTCATAGTTGAAAAAGAAGCGCCGGTCAAAGGAAAGCTCTCGTCAAAAGCAGCTGAATTTTTCAAATATAAGATCACCGAGATGACGAGCGGCCTTGAGATCAGCGCATACATGGCTTTAGACGGTTCTCTCGCGGCCGTTATAATTACTGCCCAAAGATTTGAAATGGCCGTTCCGGGATTCGAACTCGAAAAAATAAAAGAAGCACGAACGGACTCTGAAGCCGTTTCAGTGCTTAACGGAAAAAAAATAAAAGAGGTCGAAACATTCTTCGAATCCAAGGATAAAACCAGCCTTTACGGAAAACTTCTGATGCCGGTCACGGAAGATAAAACCCGCAAACTCCCGCTCGTGCTTCTCATCGCCGGGTCCGGCCCGACCGACCATAACGGAAATTCCCCCCTCGTGAACGGCCCGCTCAATACGCTCAAAGATATCGCCGAATACCTGGCGATGCTCGATATCGCGACCTTCAGATACGACAAGCGAAACATCGGAAAATCCGCCCGGACCGGCGATTCGCCTTTCCAGGACTACTCGGCCGACGCCGCCTTCGCGCTGAAACACGCCATGGGCATGAAAGAATTCGAACATTCCGGCGTTTATGTCCTGGGTCATTCGGAAGGCGCGCTGATAGCTCTTTCGATCGAACCTGAACTCCGGGCGCAGATCGGCGGCCTCATTCTTATGGCCTCTCCTTTCACGCCGTTCGACAAGCTTTTGATATCCCAGACGAAAGAGCGTCTTCTGGAAATTAAATCCATATCCCAAAAAGACCGCGAGGATTTCCTCAAGGAACTCGCTTCCGTTATCGAAAGCGTTAAAAACGGCAGCGCCGTCAAATTAAACGTCCCTTCGGCGCTGCCAAGCTATGACGTCGTTCTCGCGAGCATCGCCAATCAGCCGAAATTCATGAAAGGATACCTCAACATATCGCCTCTGAAGCTCGCGGAAAATTTTAAGAACAACGCTCTTCTTTTATACGCCGAACTTGACGCGCAGGTCGCGCCCGAAGAACTCAACGGATTCGAGGCGGCTTTTACTAAAAACCAGGTCAAATTCTCGAAAAAGATCGTCAAGGGCGCGAATCATATTTTCAAGCCATCGGCGGACAAAAAAGATATGGCCGCCTATACCAACCCCAACGTCAAGCTGGTCCCGGAAGCGTTCAACGCTATAGCGGGTTTCATAACCAATATGGAAAATAAAAAATAATAATAGGCCGCGGCATTTGAAAAATAAATTAAAATATGCTAAAATACCCTCTTGATTAACATGAAAATAAATAAAACATCACCGCAAAAAAATAAAGGATATACCAGCAACGAGATTATCCTCATATTCATAATATCAGGCCTCATAGCTATCTTGAGCGCTATCTATATCAAACAGTCCAGCAACGAGTCTTTCGTCGCCGGCATCAAGGACCGCGTGAAACTCGACACGAAAAAGGTCCTTGAAATATTGGCGCAGGATATCGCCAAATCCAAGCGCGGCTCGATGGAGGTCACGCCCCTGGCCAAGAGCGGCAGCGTCAAGATCGTATTTCAGCTTCTCGACAGCAACACTTTGATGGCCCTGGCCTACAGCTATGACCGGCCCAAACTCTGGCGAAAGGTCAAGGGCAAGGAAGTTCTCTTAAGCGAGATAATAAACGGCCTTAAAATAAACGAGGACTTCAACAGCGGCGAAATGGAAATAGAAGTTTCGGCCGCTTTCCTGCCTGAAGGTTACCAGAACCCGATCACTTTTTCCGATAAGACCTTCGCGCGCGCGCTCGAACAGGTGCCGGAAGACGTTAAGATACTCACCGAAGAAGGCGTGGAGCTTGACGCGTCATCCGGATTTTCGGCCACGGACGAGGTCCAGACGGTCGAACTGGATCTTTTCACTCAGTACGCCAATTACACCATAATGGACCTGAAAAAACGCCATTCCGACCTTGAATTCGACGTCGAGGCCCAGAAAAAGAGAGAATCCGAGGTCAACGACGAACTTACAAATACGTCGCCTGGCATAAAACGCTCTACTTATCCGCTGATACTCCCCGGTATAAAAGACACCTACATTCTCGAACTCGCGGCGGCGCAGCCCGCGACCGACCAGAAATACGTCGAATGCATCAAAAAAAAGATCGAGCTTGTCACCAACCAGATCAAAATGAAACAGGAGCTTAAGATCATTAATTCGATAATGACCCAGAGAGAGAAAAAATGAGATCAACGACAAAAATATTAGCGCTTTTTCTTCTTTTTTTTGCGCACTCATTATTATCCGGATGCTTCGGAAATCAGGACGACAACCTGTTAACAGCGCAATCGGCCGGCGGCTCGAATAACGGCCTTTTTCAAACCGGCCTGGGCTCTCTTTCCGGATATATAGTTTCCGAAAGTTATAACAACCTTAACTCGCCGCGTCCCGCGCTCGCGTCCACTCCTGGCGTGCGGGTATCGCTTCTGGAGAACGGAAGTTTCGCTTTCACCAACCAGTCAGGCTATTTCGAATTCAATAACATCAGGCCCGGTTCGTACACTCTTATCGCGAAGAGGAACGACCCTACCGGAATAAAATTCATAAACACCTTCAGCGCGAGCATTGTCGCGGACAAAAAAACCGAGATCACTTCATCGCTCTCATTAAAAAAATCCGGGGCTATCGAAGGCAGGATAAGAACCAGCGATAACGCAGACGCTTCATCATTTATCATAACGATCGAAGACCTCCCCGTTTATACGCGGTCAGGGCAGGGCGGATATTTTCTGCTTGACGAAGTTCCTTCCGCCCAGACGATATATATAAAACTGTCCAAAAACGGCTACAAAACAAGGCGTTACGGTCCATTCAACATACTCGCGGGCCAGAAATACTTTCCCGCCGAGGACATTTTAATGGAATCGGACGCGGCAGCCGGAGCCCTTATGAGCGGAACCGCGACGGACGCGAAAACGGGAGCCGTGATCGAAGGAGTTTTCGTGCGGGCCTATGACGCCGCCTCTGGAACGAGGCTCCCGGACAGGGCTGTTTATACGGATATTAACGGTTCTTATTCTTTTTTCGTCGAAAATTCTAAAAAATACACGCTGGAATTCTCAAAAGAAAATTATTACACTTATACGCAAACGCTTACGACGGGCGCTGAAAGCGCGTTTTACGCCAACGCGGCGCTTTCGGGCTCGACGGTCGATTCTTCATACTATACGATAACCGGCAGGGTGTACGATACGGTCTCGGGCCAGGCCGTCGCGAACGCCAGGATCTACACGCGCCCGAGCGCGGCAGCGGCGGCCAGCGATCCGTCCGGAAAATATTCGATATCGCTCGCGAAAGGCTCTTACACTCTTTCGGCCGCGTGCTACGGCTACGGCGAATCCAATGTCACAATAAGCGTCGACCCGGGCGCCGGCGCGGTCACCTCTGAGGTCAACATAGGGCTTTTAGCGAAAGCCGGAGGCGGTTTCTATCAGGTTTTCGGACTGGTCTACGATACTCAATTCAACCCGCAGCCGAACGCCAAAGTTTCAATTGACAAATCGAACGCGTACACATATACTAATCAGTCAGGCAACTATATGTTCTACCTGCCGGCCGCTGATTATAACATGACTGCTTACAGTTCCGACGGATACATAGGAACCGTGAGCGTTATACTTACAGGATCGGGCCAGGCGAACATTCAGGTAAATAAATAAAAATTTTAAAAAAGAGAAAAGATTTAGCTTTTATCTTTTCACTGGTTAATAATTAGGGGGGCAGGCAAATGAAAAAAACACCAAAAAAGGTCTACGGCATTTCTTCACAATTGATACACGGACCCGAACTTGTGAGCGACAAGTGGGATTTTTCGCACCACGTCATACCGCCGCAATCATCGTCGGTAACCTACGCGGTCAGTTCATCCCAGCGCGGCGCGCTCGGCTTCATAGAATTCGCCAACATCGACAATTTCCACAAAGCGCCTATATTGATCTATGACCGGCTTGATGAACCCGACCGCGGAATGCTCGAAGAACGCCTCGCGGCGGCCGAATGCGGCGAAATGTGCATCACTTTCACGACGGGCATGGCCGCTATTTCGGCCATTCTCGGCATCCTGACCCGCCCGGGGGACCACATCATCGCCCACCATACGCTTTACGGCTGCACCTACAGCCTTTTAGCGAACTGGTATCCGCGCGACAACAAAGAGGTCACTTTCACGAATCTTCTCGACCACAAAAAACTCATGACCGAGATCAAAAAAGAGACGCGCGTCATATACCTTGAAACGCCTTCAAACCCTATACTTGAAATAACCGATCTGAAGGCGCTGCGAAAGATCGTTGACGGAGTTAACAAAAAACGCAAAAAAGAAGAGAAAATAACCATAATCGTCGATAACACATTCGCCACCCCTTTCTGCCAGAGGCCTCTCACTCTCGGCGCGGACGTCTGCGTTGAAAGTCTCACCAAGGGTATCGGCGGATTCGGTACGGACATGGGCGGAGCCGTTATCGGCCCCGACAGCCTGAAACACCAGCTGATGATGTACCGCAAGGATTTCGGCGGGGTTCTCGCGCCAAAATCCGCCTGGCCGACGCTCGTTTACGGACTTCCGACGCTTCCCGTAAGAATGGCGAAACAGCAGGATAACGCGATGCGCGTCGCCGAGTTCCTCGAAAACCACCCGAAGGTCGCCAGAGTTTCATATCCGGGCCTTAAATCACATCCTCAGCACAAGATCGCCCGCGAACAGATGGTTGATTACGACGGCAACTTCGCGCCCGGTTCAATGCTTTATTTCGTGTTGAAGGGAAGCCTTGAAAAAGCTTCAAAAGCGGGTTCCATAATAATAGATTATCTCGCCGACAAATCTCTGGTCATAACTCTCGCCGTAAGCCTCGGAATGATCAAAACTCTCATCGAGCACCCGTCATCGATGACGCACGCGGCGATCCCCGTCAAGGAACAGGTCAAATTCGGCATAGATCCAGGCGGAATAAGGCTTTCACTGGGGATCGAGGATCCGCGCGATATAATAGCCGATCTCGATAAAGCGCTTTCGCTCGTAAAGTATTAAGCAAAAAACTAAAGCCTTCCGCATACCGAAAAAAGGCGGATGGCATTAAATAAAAATAGAAGAAGGGAAACTCCAATGAAAAGATCGTTCGTATTCTCCATGGCGGTATTATTCATCCTCACTCTCGGCATTTGCGCATTCGCGAAGGCCGCTTCGGCCGTAGAAACCGGAAAACCAGTAAAATGCGGCGAATGCAAGGGAACCGGTACGGTAAGCTGCGGATATTGCAAAGGCACCGGCGACGCCGGAAGCAACACCGAGCTCTTCCGGGAACAGGAAAAACACTGCCCGAAATGCAACCGCACCGGAAAACGCATCTGCAAAAGCTGCGGCGGAAAAAAAGAAGTGTTTTCATATCCCGCGGCCGATGCCGCTACGTGCGGATTCCTGCACATGATATTCAAGGTCGAAGCCAGAAAAAACAAGCCGGCGCCGTCTAACGTGACGCTCATAATCGACGGAAAAGAGATAGCCCAAAAAACCGCCGAGGGCAAGGTCAGGACATTCGATTTCGGAAAAGTGCCGGTAAGCCCCGGCGAGAACCACAGAGTTGAAATCAAGGTCTATATTAAAAAGGGCATCGCCGGCTTTCATAACGGAAGGCTTTTCATACACGGCGTTAAGATCGAGACCGGAAAGACCACCTTCGGCGAAGGCGGCAGGCGCAGCATGAAGCTTTCAGACGATTCGCGCATAGAGGACTGGGGCGAAGAATATACCGGCCTGTACCTGAACACGGACGAAACGGGAAGTTTCAAACTGCTGGAAGACTCGGAAAACCCGGCTTTAAATAAAGGCGAAAAGCCCGTGGACGATAAAAACAAGAAATAAGCGCGATCTTAATATCGCGAAACCATAAAAAAAACGGCGGCTTTCTATCAGCCGCCGTTTTTTTCCGTTATGACAAGAGCTATGCCGGCTAACGATATCATTATCCCGATCATCGAATTCATGCTCGCCGCTTCGCCGAGGGCGAAATAGGCGAATATGACGCCGGTGGTCACTTCCTGGGTCGTTATAAGCGAAACGACGACCGTGCTTACCCGGCGCAGCGCCGAGTTCACGAACAGATGCCCCAGCAGTGTCCCGAAAAGCGTCGACCCCAGAACGCCCGCGAGCGAATATGCCGTATAAACGGATGTGAAACCGGCCGGAAAAAATATCCTTAAAGACATAAGAGCCGCGAAAAGATATACTGCGGCGAAAAGATATACGTTGCCGTTATATTTAGGCATGCTGTATTTCTCGCGGTACATTCTGCCGAGAGTGTGGTAAAGGCCGAGAGTTATGCCCGAAACGAGCGCAAGGGCGTCGCCTTTCAATATTTCGCGGCCGATGTCCGGCTCAAATCCCACCAGAATGCTTATTCCGGTAAAAGAAATTATTATTCCGGCTATCTTAACGGCGCCGCAGCGTTCCTTCAATATGGCGGATGAGAACAGAGCGGCGAATATCGGCGCGGTATAGCAAAGCGCGAGAGCGTGTGAAACTTTAGTGAAAGAAAGAGACGCCACGAAACACCCGAAATGCAGAGCCGCGACAAGGCCGAAGCCGGCGAAATCCAGCGCCTCGCGGCGGGAACTTATCAGAAAATCATGTTTTATGTATATTGAATATATGAATATGGCTATGGCGGCCCACGCCATCCTGTAAAGAGTTATTTCAAGAGGGTTTATACCTCCGGCCATGCGCACGAACACGGCGCCGGGGGCGAAACACAGAACGCCCAGCAGCGCGTGCGTTATACCCGTGAAAAATGATCCGTCAGAAGTTTTCATCTGCTCATAGCTTCCGCTATCAGCGCCTCGTAAAAATCGGCGCCATACAGGTCCGTGAGGACCGGCTTTAAAAATTCCACCAGAAGAGGCTTTTCAGGCCCGTAACATTTTTCACATTCCCTGTGGACGTGAAGATTTAAAATGATCATTTCCTCGTTGCGTTTTTCACGGATCGGAAAAAGATAGCAGGACGCGGGTTTTTTAAACCCTGTCTCATGCGTTTGAAGATAGCATAAAGAAACTCCGTCCACGCTTTCGAGAAATACGCAGTCTCCTTTTTTGTCGAGACTGGTGCAATAGCCCGGAATATTAAGGCGCTTATTGAATATCTCGCAGACGGCCCCGTTCTCTTTTATCCGCGCCGTTATAAATTCCGGAAGCTTTGAAAGTTTTTTTTCATTAGAAATGAAAAATTCCGCCTCTTCTTTAGTGAGAGGCGCTCCGGCGTCGCCGTTCCTGCAGCATTCGCCGCGGCATACGCCGATATCGCACGCGAAACGCGCGACGATTATTTCTTCGGATAAGAGTATATTCTTATAAATAAACATGAACTCCGCCTACTGTATCAATATTACGATCTTTTTACTGAACGAACCGGCCGTCGCCGAAAGGTTAGCTATGCCCTGCGCCGCCGGATAAGCGGTGTAAAGACCGTAGTTGGTGACGGTGCCGTTATCGACCGTCCACATAACGTTGGCCGGCAGGGCCACCTGCAGACCGTTGGAATCATAAGCGAGGGCGGTGAACTGGACGGACTGGCCTATCGACATGACAGCGTTAGGCGGGCTGATATCTATAGCGACCGCGGTCGAACCCGGAGCGGAATTTACGTAACCCACTCCGGTCGCCGTTCCGGCGATGGCAAAAACCTGAGCCACTCCGGGACTTGACGGACTCTGATAAATTCCGTCCCTTGAAATGTATCCGTAGGTCGTAGACCATTTAAAGTCTTTATAATTCAATAAGTTTCCGAATTTATCATACGCCTGCGCCCTGAACTGCTGTGTCATGTCGGCCTGGACCTCGGCGGTCTGCGGCGAAACAGTTACCGCGTACGGCACGCCGGCGGCCACGCTTAAATTTGCCACGGCCTCGAGCCTTCCGTACCGCGCCTTCACGATGGCGTTCATCGGCGACCCGGGCGCGCTGTAAAATCCGGTATTGGTTATATTACCGTTATCGCAGCTCCAGGAAGGATTGACGAACAGAAAGTCCCCGCCGGCGTTCTGGGCTTTACATGAGAACTGGACCGAGCGTCCCACCTCGATCTCGCCCGATTCCGGAACGAGATAGAATTTTTTTATCTCATTGCTGCTTTCGACGAATATCTGCGTCGTAGAAACGATAGTGCCGAATTTTGCCGTAACAAGAGCGTATCCCGGAGTTTCCGGCGCGACGAATTCGCCCTTGTCCGTAATATGGCCCCAGCTGGCCGACCACTGCGCGTCGACCTTCGTATATTTCCCGTTAAGATCCACCGCGTTCACCGCGAACTGTTTATATTCTCCGGTCATCACCCGCGAGTCCTGAGGCGCGATCAAAAGCCCGACATAAGGATTGCCTATGGTATCTCTGTCGGGATCTATGGCCGACTGATTACAGCCTAAAAGACTGGCCAGAAATATCACCTTGAAGGTGAAATATACAGCGAGAAAGGTCTTGTTTTTTAACAGCGTGTAAATTTTATCTTTTATCATAATGGCTTTTATCGGAAAAAAAATGAATATTATTAGACCTTTTGATATGCGGCGGCCAAATACCCCGCCGTGCCGAAATTTATTGACATTGCCCTTAAAATTTGTTATCTTTGAACATGATAATTTAATTATATATAAACACGAAAGGAGGAAAGATTTTTGGACTGCATATTCTGCAAAATAATCAAAAAAGAGATACCGTCAAAAACGATCTATGAGGACGACCGCGTGATAATGTTCGAGGACATTAATCCTCAGGCGCCTTTCCATGCGCTCGTCGTGCCCAAGATCCACGTCCCGACCGTTCTCGAATTAAAAAGCGAGAATAGCGACTATCTTTTCAAGGTGTTCGAGGTGATATCGAAGGTAATGAAAGAAAAGGGGTATTCGACCGACGGTTTCCGCACCGTTTTAAACACCAATCAGGCCGCGGGCCAGACGGTATTCCACATACATTTCCATGTCCTGGCCGGAAGGCTCTTAATGTGGCCGCCCGGCTAAAACAAGGCCGGCCTTAATTTATTATGCTATAATTTTATTATCTCAGGGATAATAAAAATTCTGAAATTTGAAAGGAGTTTCATTTAATGCTTAAAAGAACCTTATTATTGTCCATATCCATCCTTCTGGTTTTAACGCTTATCTCACCATCCTTCGCGGGTATCGAAAAGATCCCCGGCGTTTCGAAAAGCGTTCCTTTCCTCTTTACGATCTCCTTCACTAAAGACCATCAGGCCGCGATCGAAAAAATAACCGCTGCGGCTGTAAAAAGCCCGCAATTCGAAAAAATGGCGGAGGCCTTCAAACAGAAGAACGGTATCGATTTCCCCAAAGAAATGGTCTCGAACGCTAAAAACATAACAAGCTTCACTCTCGCCGCTTTCCTCAATACGGCCGATCTGCGCGAGGATCCGTGCGCGCTTCTTCTGGCTACTTTCGACGACGAAAAAGCCGCGGCCGAATTCGTTAAAAACTTTAAAAACACCATGATATCCGGCGCCAAAAAACAGTCAAAGGAAATGCTCTTCACCGAATCCGACGAGAACGGCCTGAAAGTTTCCACGCCGTCTCTTAAATCAAAGGATATGGATCCCTTCAAAACGTCCGAACCGCGCCTTATCCAGTCCGGCAGCTCGGCCGGCTTATTTATCTTCAAGAAAAAAGACGCCGCGAAATCGCTCGCCGCTTTGAAATCGGTGGCTGCGGTCCTTAAAAACCCTGCCGAAGGAATACTTTCCAACAAATCCGCGAAAGCCGCCTTCGACAAACTCGCCAAGGACGCCACTTTCTTCTTCTATATGGACGGGTCCCTCTACAAACAGGGCGCTGTTGAAAACGGCCGTCAGGAAATGTCGGACCTCGTATCTTCGATAGCCGCAGCCGGAACTATAGACGGCGCTATATCAAAGATCAATACAAAATGGGCCGTCGCGCTGGGCGAAATGAAAGACAAGGACGCCGCGGCCAATATATCTTTCATCAAAACCCTGTTATCGGCGGAGAAAAATGAAAGACATCCCGCAAACATCCTTCCCGCAAGCGTTTCAACGCTTCTCTCCTTCAAGCTCAACCTCGGAAAGGAATTCATCGCGTCCCCTCAGATCGCGGCCGCCAAACCCGTTATATTCATGATGTCAGGCTTATCCCTTGAAGAAGACCTTCTTTCATGGATGAACGGCGACATATTCTTTGCTTTCGGCGAATACACCTCCGAATTCTACGTCGGCATCGGCTCTAAAAACGCGGAGAACGCCGCGAAATTCTTCGTAAAATTCCAGGACATCCTCAAAAAAGCACAGGCCGCTTTCGAATTCAAAGACGACACGGCAGGCGGCATAAAGGTCAGATCCGCCGCATTATCAAACACTCCCCCGTTTTTGAAGGATATCGTCATAACGGTCGGAACACTCGGCGACTACATGTTGATCGCGTCCTCAAAGGCCGCGTTTGAAAAAGCCGCCGCGACGAAAAAAGAGACGGCGCTCGCGTCAAGCCCTGAAGTGAAAGATCTCGCCGCGTGGGATCCTTCCTCATTCTTAAATTTTTACATGAATTACGATAAATTCCAGGTCCTCGCCAAAAAATTCAACGAAGACGTAGGATCGGAATTCAAAGACCAGAAATTCAACGCTTTCACCAAATTTTTCACGGCTTGCGCAAATTTCGAGAACAACGAGATAAGCGGCTCCAGCACGACCGTTATAAATCCTGAAAAAGTCGGCGAAGGCATTCTCGATATATTGAACACGCCTCAGGCCAAAGAAGCTATCGAAAGGATCAAAAACGAATAATTCAGACACTTTATAAAAACATCTGAAATTAAAAAGCGTCCCGGGAAAGTTAATTTACTTTCGGGGACGCTTTTTTTATATTTAATGCCGGATCAAAACTTAAGTTTATCGAGCTTTTTTCGTTTTTCCTTATATGTAGGCGGGTTCGAATCCTTAAATTCCATCGCTATTTTTTCAACGCTTATCGGAGCTGAGTGTTGTTTTTTCGCGGGCCGGCTGTCATCGTGTTGAGAATGTTGATGTTTTTCAGTTCCGTGCCGTCCGGCGTCAGATGCGTCCAAACGGTTGGCCTGGGCCTCCCTTGAAACAACGATCTCCTTTAATTCCAGGACCATTTTTTTCAGTTCCGCTATCTCTTTGAAGATCATGCCGTTTCCGGCCGCGTCCTGAATCGTTTCCAAACTTTGCTGTTCTTCGCCGGCCGCGGATGCCCCGCCCGGTTTTCCGCCGGCGTCATCGCCCTTGGACTTAATTATGGCCTTTATCATATCGTCGCGAAATGCGAATATATCCTTGCCGACCATATGCGCCATGTAGTTGAAATCCAGATAAAGCCTCACGGCGGCCGCCAGAAACTTATCCCGGCCTATGTTCTTATCCTCGCACTGCGCGTCGATGATCTCCATCGTCTTCTTGTCGATGAAGAGCTCCGCGCCCGCCGGCTGGTTCAAAAAATTTTCTCCGCGAGCGGGTTCGGTTTCATGAATTTCTTTGCCAGCATTTTTTTTCGTCATATTCTAAAATTTTCAAGCGCGTCGGTCGAAGTTGAAACAATTTCCAAATTCTGATCCACGTCCTGCCCCAGTTCAAGCGCTATCTGATCCCTCGCTAAAAGCATAAATCCGGCGCAGTTAACGAAGCGGTGGTCAATGTTTATATCGGGCGCGCCAAGTATTCTATCCCTTGCGATCTCTTCACTCCATCCGTAATAAGCCCGCATTTTTTCGCGGAACATATCCAGCATGAGCGATGCTCCGCCGCCGACCATCGCGAAATAGTCGATGGATTTTCCCTTGCGGCTTAATGATGCCAGGTCGTTCTTGACCGCCTGGACTATATGATCGCAAATGGTTTCGCATTCCCTGTCGAGGATCTTTTTAAAATCGAAAACGCCGCTTCCGGGTATCTCGATCTTGAATTCCTGTTTCGGAAGTTTTTCCATTATGCGCTGTTCGGGTATTTTATAATGCTGGCCCGAGGACTCGAATATCGCCTGCGCGATATTTGTCGTAACCGTATGTATGCCTTCGGGAACGGAGTCCGAAAGGTTTATGTCCGCCTCGTTCTCCACGACCGGCAGCTTTATCCATGTTCCATGGCCGACGTCCACAACATATGTGTTGTAAAGCCTCATTCCGAACTTTTTCATCAGAAACGCCATGTATGCGCCATACGCCTGGAACTGTATCAGAAGGAACGACAGCTGTATCTTCAATTCTTTTATTTCGCCGGTGGCCACGTTCTTGGCTTTTATATAAAGAAACTTATCGCCGTTCTCTTCTTTCAGTCGGCCCTTTATATAGTTAAAGAACGCTTCCGCCATGGATTCTCCGGCTTTGAACGGTATGCCGAATCCGATACCCGTCTTTTTCAGCGGCGTCAGATCGTTGTCCTCGCGCTCCTGAGACAGACAGAAAAGTCCGGCCTGGATTCCCACAAAAGCGTCGGCGTAATTCTGGATGACGCCTTTATGCGTGAACCAGTTGATCTGATTCGAATTTCTCGTCATGGCCCCGACATAACGCCAGGCGCCTTTCGATTCATCGAAAATAGCGAGATTTCTGATCCAGCGGTGATCCGTCGAGCGGTTCATTTTCTGCCAGTTCAATTCAAGATTTTCCGAAAGGCTGTCGCCAACTACGGATGAAAAAGCTATTATCCTTCCGTCCTCGCAGAATTTGCTCATCGACGTTCCAAGCTCACCGCCTATAGGCGTAACGTCTAAAAAATTGGTGTCAGGCATTTTAAGTCCTCCCTTAAAAACATATATTGATAAAATTATTACTCAGATCACTAAATGGCATTATCTAGTTTATATTCTCACTTACTCTTTAAAACGGGGGCCGTTCCTCTACTTCTACTTCTTCGATCTCTTCGGCAGAACCGCCTTTTTTAGTTCTTTTCACGCTCTTCTTTTGTTTCGCTTTATCTACTCCATAAACATGCGTTTGTTCATCCGCGATAAAGATTTGTTTCGGCGGTATCACATGGATGATTATGTTTCCGGGATTGAATTTGACTTCGTTCATGCTCGAGTCGTAATATTTAATTATACCGCTTTTTCTGTCCCTGTCCCAGCTTCCAACGAAAAAGTGGCTGCCTATAGCGATCTCGCATGTGCCGCCTTCATACAGATCCATATCATGGCGCATGCTTTGATCTATTATATGCATGTGGCATCTCATAACGACCACGTTATCGGCGTGTATCTTCTGATTGGTCCTGTAGTCGCAGAACGGCCTGTCGTTATAAAGCCTTGTGAATCTCTCGCCTTCGAATTCATAGGAAACGCGGTAGCCCTTCATATACGGGATGTGAAGTTTTTTTACCGTTTGCCCCAAAACACCGGCTGCCTTAAGCTCTTCAGATGTCATCTTTTTCCCGTAGAAATTAAACGGGATCGGTTTCTGCGTTTCCGTCGCGAATTTTTTTCGAATGATCTCCTTCTTTAAATTAGGGAGCTTTATATACAGATTATGCGGTATCCTTCTCTCGGAGGTCCTGTAAAAACCACGGTCGCCTTTAATGGCGTTAATATCGCTAATATGCCTGTCAGATATTTCTTCAAGCCCCATGGGCGATCCGCCCACATGAACGTAAACGGCGTCGAACATCGTCGACAGGTCCGCGAAATAATGCCTTGCGCTTCTGATAGGACCGACCTCTATGTTCGGCGCGAGGTCATAATATATGGCCATAAAGCGCGTAACTTCCTCGGCCTGTATCTCGTATAATATTTTAGCGGCAAAAATTCCGCTCTGCGGCCTGGCTGGCGGTTCATTCTCGACCATGAGCGCGGCAGGCCTTAAAAGCCTTATCTCGCCGCTTATGTTCGTGACGAGCTCGCTTTCATACTTACTTTCCTCAACTATATTTTCAAGGCTTTCCATAGGCGGGACAGTCTTTTCTATCATCTCCGCCTCGGCGGTATCGAGAAAAACTTCCGCGCTTCCGGACTGCGAAACGCTCTTATTGGAAATGGCGGTTTCGACCGTTTCAAGAACTACCTCGATAGTTCCCATCGGCGGTTGCTGCGCCAGAGAGCACCTGTTATCAATATTTATAAAAATAAATGTCAAAACAAAAATAAATGTCAAAACAAAGTACGGTCTTACAATTGACTTTGAAACGGAGTATTTCATAAAAATCCCTTGCTTTTTCTGTTTAAAAATAGCCTTGCCGCCATTGCCTTAAAACGCCCGCCGCGCATAAATATCGCGAACCGGTCCGCAAAAGCGCGTGTTTGGAATACGCGACCGCTTTTGAAGGCTCCTATATAGTTATAGCAAAAACAAGGTGAATTTAGCAATGGTGATTTTATTTGAGGATCACTTCGATGCGCAGGCCGCCGGCTACGACTATATGATCGCCGGCGCGAAAATCATGGTGCGGGCTTATGGACATGGCGTAAACAGGAAACCCGGCGTCGCATAATATCCAGTCGCCTTTTACCGAAATAACTCTTCCATGTATCTTTTCAATTCCGCCATGCCGGTTCTTATTTATTTCAGTTTTTTTTTGTTCTCCTTCCAGTTTAACGGCGGCGCCGAATATCGTGAAAAACACTTCATAGGTATTTCCCGGCACCAGAAATTCAAGGTGGGCACCGCAATCAACGTCGCAGCAAAGAATTTCATCGCCGGTCGCAAGCACCTTCACATAAAGCGCTCCTTCGTCGGAAGGCGAGTCGATATCATATTCTATTCTTAAAAGTTCAACTTCGCAAACACTTTCATGTTTTTTAGCATTGAATACCATTAAAAATCAACTCTCTTTAAAACAGACAGGGGATGGATAAAACCACCCCCCACTGATTTTTACCATTTCTATTTTTTACTGATGTTTTTAAATTTTCTTATGTTATCCGCTATTTAACCGTCATTTTCAAAACGTTTTTACCGTATTTCCCTTTGTTTCCGAGAGTATCGCGCTGGCCCGGATAGTCATTATCGAGAGGTTTGTCGGCGTCCGGAACTATTGATATTATGCTGTTTTCAGTGGTCGTGGCAAACCACCACTGATTGACCTCGGCCACGTTGGATTGGTCTATTATCTTATATATGCGCCTGAAATTATCTCCTTCAAAACTGGATGAATTTACCCTGTTAACCGCTATGCGCCAGCCCACGTTCCATTGACCCGCCGTATCCACGTCGAGCATGGGAGCTTCGAATTCCTGTCTGAGATAAACCGAGTTCGTCTCAAGATAGGTCCTCGCAAAATTTTTATTCGCGAGCGCTCTTATTACTTTTTCCCTCACGGTTTTAGAATCGGTATTTTCATCGAGCGTGTCGAAAGTAGTATCCTTTACAAAATTCGGATTTTTCTTGGCGTCGTCAAGTGCCTTTCTTATCTGTTCGAGCTTGACGTTGAGGTCCTCCTCGCGATAGCGCCTGTTATCGGTGCTGAAAAGAGTGAACCCTTTAAAATACATTATTCCGAGTATGGCGATAAGCACTATTATTCCAAACAGCAGAACGCCGCGGCGGTTATTCTTAAATTTTATTAATCGCAGAGCCATATTTCACACGCCTTTACAAACGGCCATTAAAGCCGCCGGACACATCTTGAACGGAGTTTATTATATCATATTTTTATGGATATGTAAATTGAAAACTCAAACGAAAGATCCGCGACCGTTATACGCGGACCGGAAAAAGTCGTTAACTCTCTCCGGCCGCGATAACGGCCGATAAATTTATCTCATCTGATAAGGAACGGTTTCATTCAGCGGCTTGATTATATCGAGCAGAACGCCGTTGGTTTCGTCGATAAGAGGCCCGAGTATAAGCGTCTTATCAGGTGTGTATTTGGTGGCGTACTTCGATTTCTGCAGCTGCAGGCCGTCAAAGTAAATTTCAACTCCCCTATTCGTTCCGAGTTTCGGATACATATAGATAACGTATCGTTTGCCTTTTTGTAAACCCTTAGGCTGGCCGAATGCGTCGTTTCCTCCCGTAGGCGGATAGAAGTGAATAAAGACCCTCTTCCAGCGGTCGAGATTTCTGCCGCGCGTCACCGCGGATGAAACCGTTTCGCCCGGTTTGATCCTGAAGTTCTTATACTTCGTATGATAACGGACCGGCCCTGACATTTCATAAAGGGATGTTTCATCTATGTTAAATTCCTTGGTCGGATCGTTACCAGGCGACTTTTTATATTCGTAAACTTTTGTAGGACTGCTCTGATACGAATATACGTTACCCAGAAGATCAACGCCCACAGCGAATTTAGCTTCAGAACCGATCTTGGTCCCGTCCAGGTCGAACTGTTCAAATGCTATTTCAGCCCTGTTGGCGCATACTTCCGATGAACATGAAATATAACTTGCGTGAACGCCGGGGTGCGGCTTGTTGCAATATACCTCGAATGTTTTGTCGGAAGCCACTTTCATCCAGCCTGAAAGCACGAAACCTGGATGTTTCTTTTGAAGGTCGGCAAGATTATCGTTATTTAAGCCAACCTTGTTGATATAATCCTCGAACATCTCCTTTTTCAGTTCCTGATAGAAATATGTGTTGGGAACGCCGCCCCAAAGCTGAGGTTCGATGAGCCCTACGCAAACCTCTATGCTGCCCGTCGGAGTATGGGGCGTTCCGGAAAGGTCGGTGACGCTCGCGTTATATTTAAGCCTTAGCACGACGCCTGTCGTCTCCAGCTCGAGTTGATGCAGTGAAGTACCTATCTGGAAACCGTCAGGGGTCGGATTGGTCCTTAAAAGATTGATAGACGAACCGGAGATCGGCTCAAACAGGCCGGTCGCGGCATTCTTGCATTCAAGGATCGGAGACGCAAGCGATACGAAGCCGGCCGGCGCTCCGGTAGTTCCGACGTGGTCGCAAAGGTTTCCGTAGTTATCGAGCAGGTTCACCGTCATGGTCTCGCCGATCCAGCCGGCCATGCGGTTAAGTGAATTAGACGGATCGTCTATGACTTCAAGCCTGTAACCGCTGTAATCGGTCTTGTTGTTGGCGACGGCGACTTCCTGTGAATCGCTTGTGAATCCGGAAACGATTCGGGTATCCATTACCTCGATGACCATTTCCGTGGACCTGTCCAGAGCGGTATTCGTATTATAACCGTATTTCCTGTTAGATGTCAGGTTATGCGAGGAAACCATGTCCTGATAGTAGAATGAAGCGGAACCGTTAGTTATCTTAATGGAACTGATAGGAACGCCGGTTTCGTCAAAGAAGTTAAAGCCCGACTGTGTTCTGTCGCCGTAATAGCTTGACAGACGGTTGGCTTTGCTTCCATCTTTCGGACGGGCGTTAAGAACGGCCGTAAAGTCTTTGATATCAGCCATGCTGTTGCCCCAGCTATCGGTCGCTTCTATAGTGAATTTAGTGAAAAGGCCTGCCTGCGCCTCATCCGGGAACGCGACCACGCCCGAGATAGACTTATATGTGGAATTCTTGGTTATTCTGAGGCTTCCCGGAGCCGAGGAGTTCTTGACGCTTATTTCTACGATCTGAGAAGGTTTTTCGTCCTTGAATTTAGCTTCCGTCGTATCATAAGCGAATATATAAGCCGTCAGCTGGGTCGGTCCGCCAAGCGATGTAAGCGTATCGTTGTAGTAAACCGAGGATGACTTCTGATTGACTATGAACTGATGCTTGGTGTAACGGTCCGCTCTTCCGGAATCGTTACATATAAGCCTTATCTTCTTACCGGCGTCATAGAAATAGGTCTTTGGAGCCGTATTAAGAGCATCGTAGTTAGCCAGCTCGATCCTGAAGGAATGGCCGTCGGTAAAATTGCCTGAATTTCCAAAAGCTATACCAACCGACTCGGTTTCACCCGAAGCCAATTCCCACGGATACCAGCCCTTATCGTTGGCGCCCTTCAGAGCGGCGTTATTTCCGGAGCAGGAATTCCAGTAGAATGAATTAGCGCCGGTCGGAACTTCATAGTTGAGCCTGTTCACTATCCAGCTTGAACCGCCCAGAGAGTAATTCTTGTCGTCATTTTTGCCGTACTCGTTTATGAAATTGACGGCGACCGCCTCCGTGTCATTAGGCGAATAAACAAGATTGTCGTATCTGTCGCGCCTGTCGAAACCTATCTTAACGCCATCGTCCGCCTTCATTTCATAAAGCGTCTGATCGAATTTAAGATGATGGAAAATATCAGGCCTTATTTCAACGTCGGCTATTGCCTGAACCGAGAAAGACGGCGAACTCAATATTATCTGCGAGTCTATAACGTTATCGTCCGCGTTAACGTCACGGGTTTCGTAATATTCCACGGTGACGAGGCCCTTCGACCATACGGCGGCCACGCCGAGCATAGCGGGCTCGATAGTTACCGAAGTATTGGCGTGGTCCATCGGCATGGCTGCGCTTGATATACCGGAACTTTCTAAACCATGGAAGATACGGGCGCTTGCCATCGGGGCCTGAGAGTTGGTCGTTATATTGTCGGTCGTGAATTTAACGAAATCGGTGCTTTCCGGGATCGTGACGACGTCAAAATCCTTATCGGCCGATACTATGTAGTACCTGGACTTCGCGCCGGCCCTGAAATAAGGCGCCTTGTAGTTAGTATTCTTAGTAAACGGAGCGTAATCCGTAACCCTTCCCTGGGCGTCAAATTGAAGCGATGTAGGATCGGCAAATACAAGGCGGTAAGGTTCCGAGGCTATGATCTTGTAGGTCTGCCATGCGTAATTTTTGTTATAGTTGCCGTCCTTGTCATAAGCCCTTACGAATATCCTGTAGGTTCCGGCCCTTGTAAATCTGTTACGCGTCGGATACCACGGCGCTTTTGAAACTATTTCACGGTTACACGGCACGTTAAGGAACACGCTGGTGGAACTGTCGAAGTAATTAACCGTATGGAAATCGATATTGTTAGGATAATCCCAGGTCTGTTTGGAATCTTTTATTTCAAAGAACCATTCAAGCTTCTCTATACCTGATGAAGGCGGAGAATCCGTTACGGTGAATTGCGACCATATATCGGTAGCAAGCATCGACTTGGATATCTGAACCTGATAATCCGAAGAAACTCCGTATCCGAACTCGACGACCGGCGACTTGGTATCCTTGGCTTTTTGCACCGTTGAATAACCGCCGGCTGGAGAGATGTTACCCTGAGAGTCTATCGAGGTTACTCTGAATCTATAGTAGTATCCTGAAGGACCGCGGGTAACGGTCGTATAGTAATTATATTTTTGCACAAGTCCGGCATATGAAGCCAGAACATTGCCAAACGACGATATGTTGTAAAGGTCCTTTAACGCTTCCTTGTCGGTTCCATCAACCATTACCTTGGTAAGATACCTTATGAAACCCTTGGTCGGGAACAGATCGTTCATCGTAGCGAGCCACGAGTAACCACGCAATGCATCCATGGAATAAGCAGCTCTTATATCGGTAAGTCTTACGCCGTGGTCGGTGATTTCAGGCTGAAGCGTTACTCCGAGCCTTGATATGTAGGCGGCGAGGTTCGGTCCGGTGAGAACCCTCTGAGCACGGACGCCGAGAAGATTGTCGATGATGCTGCCGTTATTTTTATACTGCGTGTTGTTATCAAATGACCATTCAAGAGGGAAGTCGCCTATCCAGAGTATCGAACCGCCCTGGTTGAGGTATTTTTTAGCTATCGTGTTATTGTAACCGACGATGGTGTGATCGAATATATTCCAGGGCATTACGCCGAACGGCAGTACGAAGATACTGTCTTTGGCGTTTCCCGCCGTCGTGACGTCGCTCATCCTGGTAGCTATATCCGCGTAAGTGTTCACAGGCGTAAATCCGTGCGATTTGAAGAATTCGCCAAGGTAGGTGCCCTTGCTTACGTATCTCCACTTGTCCGCCCATTTCAAGGCGTCTGCGCCTGTTTCCGGGTAGAATATGTATTTTTCCTTCAACCCGTAGTAATCCGTTAAATAGGTTCCGGCTCCGAAGTTTGGCGGTTTAATAATGGCGCTCTCGTTAATGGCGCAATTAGTAAATTCATAAGGCATGGAACTTAACCTGTACCAGTTATCCTTGGTCGGCGAATCGGATATGGAGACGTCGACGTTATACCCGTACATCTTGGAATGCTGGTCGGTGGCCGCGTTCCAATGACATACGACCTCGATGCTGTCGCCTGAATTTATGCCGGCGTCGCTGAGGAAAATTTCTACGGTGCCGGGCGCGGGCGGTTCCGTCCTGTCAGGAGTTACGATAGTTTTAGAGTTTATACCGTAGTTACCGACCATGTCATATCTGACAAGAATTATCTCGTGCGTAGTATTATCGGATATATTAGACAGCGAGAATGTCTTGTTCGCTCCCGTGAGATCTCTCGTCGGAGAAGGCGAATTAAGAGCCGACGTAGTGAAGGCTATCCAGTCGAGCCACAAGCCGAGATTTAAATTGGCAAGCGCAACGGAATCAGTAGTTTCCTGCATTTCTATTGAAACCATATCCAGCATTTCATTCGCCGGCAGGTTCATCATTAAAACTTCTTCAGTGGTGTTTATAGGCTTCATCTGAACGAGATTTCTGAAGGGTATGGTCCTATACCACTTGCCGCTTTCAGATCTCACGAGCACACGGTAATCAGCTATTGAAGGCGAAAGCGGGTTGGCTATAACGCTGTTATCGCCTTTTACTCTCACGAACATCTTTTTGTAATAAGATGTAGTGATAGGCGGATCGAGGCGTTTAGCCATAGTTATCCTATCAATTCCGGCCGTTGTCAAAGGAACTCTCAATCTCGTCATTCCGGCTTTGGTTCCGGTTCCGATCTCGATCGTTCCGCCGACGACGCCGATGCTGTTCGTATCCAGGAAGAATGCTTCGTTGGTGCCGTTAAAACCGAATACCGAGCTGTCCTTTGAAGAGTCGATATCAAAAACGTCGTAACCGCCGGAATCGTCGAGACCGAAGCTCGCGTCACCCGAAAGATCTATGATTATCGACGCTTTTTTAGAGTTTATAATGTAGCCCTTCGTGGCAACGCTGAATAGAGGTATGGTCGGAGGGATCGTATCAACCCATATTTCCTTGGTTCTTTCCGGTTCAGCATTGTTGTAGTAGTCGATACTATACTCGAAAAGGGTCTGCTTGCCTTCCGCCGTCTTAGGCCTTGTAGGCGTCGACTGCGAGGTCGGGTCGATCTGGGGCATAACGAAAGGCACGTAGGCGTACTGCGCGCCGCTTTGGATTATTATGTCCGAAGCTGGAAGATGGCTGCCCCACTTGTAATATGTTATAGCTTCCTTATCGGGTGACATCGTAAATCTTGGCGGAGTGATATACCATCCGTTTATCGGCCCCATATAATCTACCTTTGAAGTATCAGGCGCGACAGGATAAACGAGGCCGCCGCCGACCGCCGCGAAATTCGAAGGGCTGTCGCCTGAACGGGTAAAATTGAGCGTAACTTTGTAAAGGTTAGGCGTGACCGTCTTGTTTTTAGTTGTCAGCGTAGCCCTGTACTGTATGTATTGGTTCTCAAAAAGGTTAGGCGACATCCCTGTATAGTCGTCATACTTATATATCGTCTTACCCGAAGCTGAATAAGCCGGCGACCATTTCGACCCCGCGTCGGTATCGGCGTTGCCGTATCCGTCATCCGGGCACTGTCTCGTATCGAGAGAAACGGTAAGAGCGCCATCCGCCCTGACGTTATCAAACCATTCTATGGCGTCAAGAGAGCTTACGTGCGTTCCGATATTTATTACAGGCGAAGTATAAACGCCTTTAAGCGAATATATTGAAACGTCGGTATATCTCGCGCAATAAATATCATGATCGGCATCGCCCTTCGAAGAATCCTGCCAGGCGGCGAAAGTGATCATGCCGTTCGGGGTCGAGTAGATAGTCGCGTTCGTCTGAGCCCTTGCCGAAATAATGTTATTGATCTTGACCGCGGGTTCAAAGTTTCCCGAAGAGATCCTCTTCGAGAAATAAACGTCCTCATCTTTGAAAGCCGGATTCATAGTGGATTCCCATACCACCAATATAACGTCATTTCCTGATTCGTCCGTTCCTATGGCGAGACCGGGTTTCTTCTGGTATCCGGCCTCGAGATCGCCGGGTTTCTGTAAAGCCGAGTAATTGACGCTGACGGGTTCACTGAAATCTTCACCCGAATTTATCGATGAAACGAACTTGACGTCGGTCTGCATGCCAGTTCCGGTCCACACTACATAAAGCTGGGAAGCCGTACCGGTCGCGACCTGAGGATCGCCAACGCCCACGGCTTCGGCAGCTATGGTCTTGGTTTCCTTAATGTCCGGCGTCCCGGCCGTCGAGTTAGAACTTGTGCAGCGGCCGTATTTAACGCCGCTCAATCCGGCGTTCGTTACGCGCCACACAGCGTGAACAACTGGAATATCGCGTGCCGCGGAAAGGCATATCTGGTCGCAGACTCCGCCGGAAGTGACCTGAAGCGCTTTTATTCCGCTCGCGACGAACTGAGCCGCGTCAGCCGTAGAAATGCCGGTTATCGGATTGGCCGAGCGGTTATAGTAGATCTTGGTTCCATCGGTCCATGCGACGAACACATAGTTAGATTTATCGACCGTTATGGACGGCTGGTCCAGCCCGGGTCCATCCGCGACGGTCAGAACGCTTGAATTTCCTGTTTGAGTAACTATAGCGAATTTAACCTTGCCGCTTTCGACGAATGCGGTATAAACTATTGAGTTTTTACAGTATACGGCGAGCGTGCCGCCATTAAAATCGGTAACTTCCGGATTGAAAGCCACTCCGTCCTCGTCTTTAGCGATACTGTGATATACGGTTCCGTTCTTCTGGTAGAAAACAGCCGGTATATTCGTGGCATCAGGATTTTCAAATATCGCGAGCGAATAGTTCTGATGTCCGAGCGTAGTATCCAGGCCGGTCGTGTCTATTGCCACTTCGCCCGCAAACTTCGATACGCCGGTTTTTATTATCTTCTGCGATCCGGGCTCGGAAATTATGCAATACTTGCCGAAAGCCGCGACACCGCTTGGACTTGCTATTGTTCCGGTCTCCGGATATTTAGCGACGAAGTTGAGATTTTTATCAAGCTTGACCACGTTGTTTTTACCCGTATTTGAAACATACACGAAATCGGCATCGAATGAAACATAGGAAGGATTGAGTATGTCAGTATTGTAAACGCCGCAATCGCTCGAATAGTAATTTGGATCGTATATCAAGTTATGATTTCCGGGGCTTGAATAGTCGATCTTTAACTTGAGGATCCTGTTATTGCCGGAGTCGCATACGTATAAGACGTTGCCATCGCTCGCAAGGCCTGCGGGATTCAGGAACGTCGTAGGAGCTATGTCGGTCGCCGTTACCCCGAAGGAATTTTTGATGGTTGAGAACGTTTTAACGGTATTAAGATTCGCGCCGTTAAGTTGAACTATAGAATTGCCCTGTGAAACAAGTATACTTAAGAAACCGCTGGAAATACTTCCGTAACCTGCTATTCCTTTAAGGCCGGCCATTGCCCTGTTCAAAGCCTTGGTTTTCACTTCATTCGTTGAAAGGCTCACTCCGGCGGCATCTATAACGTAGATACCCTGCTCATTGAAGTAAAGGTCGAGCGGGGCGTTATATAAGCCGACCGCCGACGTTTTCCACATATTAAGCTCCTGATCGAGCATTATTACTCTGTTATTCGACTTATCAGCCACGTAGAAATAGTTTCCGGTGAACGATATGCCGCCCGGCGTATTAACCTGAGTATCGGTATTGCCGGCAA